>CBDICS010000081.1:0-147694 GCA_965277415.1 Saprospiraceae bacterium | reverse complement strand
AACAATTCATTCGTTACTTTTTCGTCAATATCTTTATATTCCTCAATAAGCGATTTTAATTGAGTTTTGACACCTTCGCTTAATTCATCTTTTCTGTCAATAATTTCGTTTACTTCATCTTTTAAATCTGATACAATATTTCTTAAAGCCTTATTTTCATGACCAAGCCTTCTTTCTCTTTCCCGACTTTCAAATAGTTCGTCTTCTCTTTTTCGTTTTTCAATTAAAAAGTAAGCAAGAATTGCAAGGAATAATATTGCTCCACCTCCAATTATTAAATGTTCTTTTTTCATAATCTTCGATTTTAAAATTAGTTAATCAATATTCTGCAAATTTATTCCCCATGTACGCATTCTATTTGCGTAGTCGCTGTTTTTTTTCTTTTGCTTGCAGCGAACGCCAGTCCGTAAAAATACTCACCCCTCTATCGTAGGGGAGTACGTAAAAAAAGAAGTATAGCCAATCCTCAGCATAAGTTTTTTAGTTTTTTTACACTCTGACGCCAGTCTGTAAAAATACTCACCCCTCTATCGCAGGGGAGTACGTAAAAAAAGAAGTATAGCCAATCCTCAGCATAAGTTTTTTAGTTTTTTTACACTCTGACGCCAGTCTGTAAAAATACTCACCCCTCTATCGCAGGGGAGTACGTAAAAAAAGAAGTATAGCCAATCCTCAGCATAAGTTTTTTAGTTTTTTTACACTCTGACGCTCGGTGCAGACGACGTAGGCGCGTTTAGCGACTATGTACGTTCTGCCTTTAGTTTTACAATATACAATTTCAACAACACTTGACAGCAATATAAATATATAAAAAATCAATTACCTCAAGTAGACATTAGAAATATCTAATTTAAATTCTCTAAATTAAAGTTGTAAAAAATGGTAAGACCGGCTAGCTACCTAAGACGTTTTGAAGGACACCGATCCTATAATGTGTTTCAGTGCTATCGGTCTTTTTTTTCGCTTTAGTCCAGATGAAAATTCAGGCCATAGAGCCTATTAGTAAGGTAATGGCGCAATGCGAAAAATTACCACATTTCTTCTTATTTTAAAATTAATAAAAAATGACAACTTATCAATTTTATCTAGGTATCGATATAAGCAAATCGACTTTTAATTATGCACTTAGAAATGAAGAGAATATCCTCCTTAAAGAAGGAGTCGTTACTAATAAACAAAACGCTATCCTTTCATGGATGGAGGAGCTTCAGGAATTCCAATCTCACACTGATTTATTCTCCACTTGTTTGGTTTGTTTAGAACATTCAGGGTTTTATTCAGCGCCGCTTTTAAAGTCTTTAGATCAGCACGTCGATACAGACATATGGTTGGAAAGTGCTTTACAAATTAAACGAAGCATTGGAGTTCAAAGAGGAAAAAATGATAAAATAGATGCGCAAAGAATTGCTACTTATGCAATTGATTTTCAGCGTAAAGCAAGACTTTGGAAGCCTACTTCTAAGACTATTCAACGATTAGGTCTACTAATTTCTCACCGTGATCGAATGGTAAAGTATTTAATGAGTTTGCGTAATTCTTTAAAAGAAGAAATAGGTTTTGTCGAAGATGACTTGCATCTTGAAATGGACGAAATCACACAAGTTCCTATGAGTGCGATGAAAGCGGCCATCCAACAATATGATGATCGGATCAAGACATTGTTGGAGGAAGATATTGAGCTCGCTCAAAAAACTAAAATCGTCATGTCAACACCTGGTTTTGGCCAAATTATTAGTTCTAAATTAATTCAAATAACACATGGTTTTACTCGACTAACAGATCCTCGACAATTAGCTTGTTTTGCTGGGGTCGCTCCTTTCGAACATGCTTCAGGTACTAGTCTTAAAGGCAAAACCAGAATCTCTCATCTTGCAAACAAAGAAATTAAAAAAATGCTCCACCTCGCTGCTATGGTAACTATTAGGAAAGGTAATATTATGCATGAGTATTTTAATCGAAAAGTCGCTGAAGGAAAAAACAAAATGAGCGTTTTAAATGCGGTTCGAAACAAACTTATTCATATTCTTTTAGCTTGTGTTAAAAATAACACTATATATCAAAAAAAATAGTACGTTTTATTTGCTTAGAACATGAAAAACACTTTGTTGAACAAAACCTAAAGGTAACCACCACCTCAAAATAAATCCTCGTACCTTTATTTCATTATTAAATATTAAATCCAAAATAATGAAAAAAAACGATTATTGAAAACGCCTGCCAGCAGGTTCCTTCCTTTGCTAAAACTTTTCAACAATTACTCACCAATATTCGACTCAATGGTGGGAGTGAATCTACTCTTAAAAACTATGGCCGTTCGCTTGCTAAAGCTGCGCTCTATTTCAAGGTCTGCCCTACGCTCTTAGAGGATGATAAAATTAATGAGTACCTCCTCTTAATTAGAGATACTCAAAACCCTTCTTACTCTTATTTTAAACATACTGTCTATGGACTTCGGTTAGCCTTTCGATTAATTGGACGCGAAGATCGAGCTATTCGCTTGCCTTCCATTAAACGTTTGAAGACTTTGCCTACTGTCTTGAATAGACAGGAGTGCAGGGAATTATTTGCTGCGCCTAAGTACCTTAAACACCGTGTGTTATTTTGCCTCATCTATTCCGCTGGACTTCGCATTAGTGAAGTTCATAATTTGAAACAGGCTGATATTGATTTCGATCGGATGACTATCCATATCAGACAAGCTAAGTATAATAAAGATCGAATCGTGCCCCTTTCTAAAAAAATTAAACTCGGATTAATAAAATATTATCAAACCTGTAAACCTCGCACTTTTGTCTTTAATGGACAGGACGGACATTCCTCCCTCAGTAAACGAGCCATTCAACATATCTTTCGGGCTACTGTAAAAAAGACTTCCATTCAAAAGAAGGTTTCTGTTCATACTCTTCGACATAGTTTTGCTACGCATCTGTGTGAAGAAGGACTTGACATACTCACGATCAGGGATTTACTCGGACACGAAGATATTGTCACCACTATGGTTTATTTGCATGTCGCTGGCCGATCCAGAGACCGAGCTTATAGTCCTTTTGATACTTTATATCCCGAAGCTCATGAGCAGACCAAAGTATGATATTGGTACTATCATTCGACAACACTTGAATTGGGTTTGGAACAGTCATGCTTTTACTGTACATCAAAAAAAAGTCTTACAAGCCATTGCCAATTGTCGTACTAAGGCACTGGGTACTCATAAAATAGTTTGTACAGATTGTGGCTCAATTCAGTTTCAACACAACTCCTGTCGTAATCGAAATTGCCCTAAGTGTCAAGCTAGTGATCGAGAAAAATGGATCAGGCACAGAGAAGCAGATTTGCTGCCTGTCCCTTATTTTCATGTCGTCTTTACTTTGCCTAATGCTCTTAATCAACTTTGTAGGAAGTATCCCAAAGCCTTGTATAATTGTTTATTTACCAGTGCTTGGTATACTATTAATAAACTGGGGCATGATCCAAAATGGTTGGGTGCGCAAACGGGAATGACTGCTGTACTCCACACTTGGGGATCGAACTTAGCTTTACACCCTCATCTCCATTGCATCGTTCCAGGCGGGGGTTTGAATAAAAAAGGAGTTTGGAAAGCAAGCAAATCCAAAGGGAAGTATCTTTTCAATCGACAAGTCATGGGGCTTATCTTTAGAGCTCGATTTGTCAAACAATTGAGGCACCTCATTAGATCAAAAAATATTCCTTCTAGTGACATCCCTTCCGATTTATTCAAACAGCTATTTAAAAAACAATGGATTACTTATGCCAAAAGACCTTTTTTAAAACCTCAAAATGTTATTGAATACCTAGGTCGATATTCTCATAAAGTTGCCATTACTAATTATAGAATTACTGCTGTAAGCCCTCAGCAGATTGCCTTCAGATATAAAGATTATCGCAATCAAGCCAAGCAAAAAGTCATGACTCTAGAGGTCAAGGAATTTATCCGACGATTTGCCATGCATATCATTCCTCATCGCTTTATTCGTATTCGGCATTATGGCTTCCTCGCTAATCGGAATAAGAAAATACAATTGGAGGTTGCACGGAAGTCTTTGAAAGTCTTAGCTCCTACTCCTCTAGCTAAAACTATTAATAAACCTTTATCTGATTTACATCGACCTGCTTGGTGTAGCTGTTGTGAGAAAATTACTCCTCATCTTATTTTAGAGGTTTTGCCTCCTGTTAGAGGTTCGCCTTTTAAGAAGACTCTTCAATACTTAAATTCTGTAAAATAAACTAACTCGTGTTCTTTGGACACCTGAAACATTAATGTCTTGTACCCTGAAAAGCTTCTACTTTTTTATTCTTATGCCTTTAAACTTTAATAATAACATGAATAATATGGAAAAAATCATTTATTATTTTTAATAAAAAAAATTAATCAGGCTGTATAGCTGCTTGTATATGTTTACGCTTTTTATTCAATCCCCATAGCAGACGGATTAATCCTTGGTGACCGGTTTCGTTCAACATTAAAGTCAAAGTCTTGCCCTGTAGGCGACTTTGGACCTTAATTATTAGTGGCGGTTTCAATATTATTTATGTATTCTTTTATTAGTTTTATTATTTCTTTAGAATCGTCTTTGTTAGTTTGTAATAAGGTACTTAATATTAATCTTAATTCTGGATATTTAACTTCTGGATCACTATCGATTGATTTCCTTAATTCCTTTATGCATTTATCCATATCTCCTTTTTGATATAATATTTTTGATTTTTTATATGGTATTATGGATGTTGTTAACTCTTTTTCTGCATCATTATATATTTCCAAAGCATAATCAAAATCTTCATTTTTTATAGCTAAATTTGCATATTCCATCATGCGAAGCAATCTAATTTTATCAATAGTATCTAGTTTTTCTTTATATTTTAAATCAGGGTACAATAAACTATTATTTTCAAAATTTAAGTTATTTATTATTTTGTCTTTTATTTTAATATCATTTCTAAGTACTTCTAGTTCCTTCTTTTTTATGTCGCTTGATTTTAATTGAGATTTATAAATGCTAAAAGTAAAAATAAAAATAACATAGATTAGCATTATAAAAATGACTTTTGGCCTTTTTCTTAGAATATTTTTATAACTAAATATTATGTTGTCAAGTACTGAACTAATCATTTTCGTTTAATATTTTATCTAAGATTTGTAAATTTTTATTAATGTCATCTTTCGCTGAGTTTGATATATTCTTATTTTGAGATGCTCTAAACAAGTAATTAGAACATTTGAACCCTTTGTTCCTAGAATCATAGAAAGTAACAACTGCTAAATTGTTAAGTAATGCATGGGATTCTGTCTTTTTAAATTTCTGAAACTCATCTTCCCCTGATATAATTTCTTTTAAAATTTCGTTATGTTTTTTATAATCAGCTTTTTCGAATGCATATTCAGCCATTTGAAATTTATATAAAAGGTCTTTGATCAAATTTTTGTTCTCAATTTTCGAAGTGTCTAAGTCCGTTTCTAATTCTTTTTCAAAATCGCGATAATTAAAAAGAACGAGTTTTTGAGCTTCTGTTTCATGACGGTTTAAGAATTTATATTCAGTATAAATTTGATACCCTGTTGTAATTATAAGTATGTAAGCCCATATATTTTTTAATAACCATCTATTCCAGTATTTTTCTGTATCAGGAAATTTACTGGATTTATGGAATAACAAACCAATTAATATCGGAATTATAAGTCCTGGAATTATAAGCCCTTTTAATATTTTGAATATCATATAATATTATTGTGGTTTATTATTTTTTAGATTGAAAGTCGATTTCATAAGATGAAAATAATATTTTTTTAGGAACTGTCAAATTGAATTTCGTTTTATTGCCACTAACATCCGAATAAACGCTACTCCACACAAAACTTCGTTTATTTCTACTATGTATTTACCTAAAATTACCACTTTTCATTATTGCATCCAAAGGACTTGTTATGTTTTTATTACTTACATTCATTACGTGAGTATATATTTCTGTCGTCTTTGAAGAACTATGACCCAATACCGATTGAATATACCTTAAGTTGACACCTTGTTGTAAAAGATGTGTAGCAAATGAATGCCTTAGCGTATGTGGCGTCGACCATTTATTTACTTTACTATCTTTGACTGCTTTTCTATATATCTGTTGTATACTTCTTACACTATACTGTCCTCCTTGTTGTCCTTCTATAAGCCAGTATGCTGGTTTATACTTTTTGTAATACGACCGCAATAATTCTAATAGTATTGGTGATAATACTGTTTTTCTATCTTTTTTTCCCTTAGCTCCTTTTATAAATATATAACCTTCTTTTGAATGAATATCTTCAATCCTTAGTTTTGGAACTTCACTTATTCTTAAGCCCGCACTGTACATTAAATATAATATTACTTTGTGTTTTATATTTGAAGGCGCATCTATCAATTTTAAAACTTCCTCTTTACTTAACACATTGGGTAAGGTCGTGGATTTTTTTGGTCTTTGAATATCATAATAAGTCCTAGGTAATCCCAATACTTTTTCATAATAAAACTTAATAGCATTAATTAAGCTGTTTTGCATACTCTCGGATATATTATACTCTTTTATTAAATGGAGTATAAAAGACTCGATTTCTGATTTTGATACATCTTTTAAATCCCTTTCTTTAAAATGAGATATGTAGGTAATAAATAAGGTTTTATAGTTTTTTAATGTATTTCGACTATATCCTTTTAATATTATTTTCTCTTCTAATTTTTCAATAGCTTTTTGCATGGGAGGAGGCAATTGAACGGAGGGTACTTTCTTTGAAACGCCTTTATTCTGTACGATATATTTTCCCTTTATAATTTCCTTTAACTGCTTTTTGATCTTATCTTCATTGACTATGCTCCACATTTTTTGATCAGGATGATACCAACTTGTATTTAATGCTTGGACTTTTCTCCTAATATCTTTCATAGCAAAAGGAATATAGAATTTTAATCGATATCCAGGCTTCTCGCTTATATATATTAGGACTTTGTTATTTATTTTTGTCATTTCATTAAACTTTACCCTAAAATTATAACAAATAATCCATTCATTTCCATAGCTTTATACACTTAACCGTTATTAATGGATATTAACGGTTAAAAACGACTAAGGGTCAAATTGATTTTTGAAATAACTTTTTAATTGTATTATTTTAATCTAAGTCCCTATTAAAATAAGCCTATAAGATGAATTGCAAACTTCGCAAAAATATTATGAAAGGCAGGATTGATAAAATATTTTGCTCTACTGCTTGCAAAAGTGAGTATCATATGAAATTAAGAAGGGTAACGGATAAGGCTACTCGGAATATTGATAAAATACTACATCGAAATCGGTCAATATTACTTGAAATAATGGGTAAGAATAAAACACAAATTAAAATAGATAGATCGGTTCTGGACAAAAAGAAATTCCAATATAAATACATGACTGGATATACCTTAAATAGCAGAAACAAACATGTTAACTATCTTCATGATTTCTCTTGGATTGAATTTTCTTCAGGTGTTGTCATTATTTATCGTCGAACTTAAACACTCTCTAAATAATTCAAAAATCAATGACAAATTTCGAAAGATTTGAAGGCTGTATAATTGGTGGAGCGATTGGCGGCGATTGGGGACGGCTTTGAACTTTATTCGCTTGGTGTATTTTATTTTCTTTGCATTACTTCATATATGTATTTTTTATCGCCAACAATTACCTCTTTTATTATCCCATTAGAGTTGAAGTTCAATTTATAATTTAAATCCTGCTGCAAATAAGATTCATCAGAATGAACTTGTATCTCTTCAAGTATACTCAAATCTGTATTATATTTGAAATTTATTGTTCTTCTTATCTTTGGTTTATTGTTATCGTCGAATTCATATTCAATTAATTCTTGAATATTATCTAATTGATCATATTTGTATACTATTTTAGAATTTCGGGTTTCTTTTATTTTTATTTGTTTAGGCATAGCATTCATTTGGGTGAAAGATATTTTGGTTTCTAGTTGTCCTTTTAGATTATAATTATGGACATTTGTTTGAATAGATTCTACAAATCTTTCTCCAATGAAATTACAAGATTTAATATAGATAGTATCGATCTTTTCATTTAGAAATTTTGTGACAATCTTAGATTCCATTTTACTAATTTCATTAAAGTCACTTTTCCAATTTTCAATGATAGTATTTTCTATTTCATAGTTAAACTTATGTTCGGTTAATATTAATTCATTGTTAAATATTTTCTTTTCTAATAGCTTGGTTAAAATTCCGTTTTCGTCATATTCATAGAATAATTCGCGTCGACTTGTTTTGGATTCACTAACTATATTTTCTTCAATTAGTGTTAAAAAACCCATTTCTCTAAAATCTATTTCATTCAAAATATTTCCATCAGAATTGAATTCCCATTTTCTTGTAATGTCTAAATTTTTATCTTTTTCAATTAATTCATAGATATTCAATTCATGTGCATTTTTAAACAAGTCTGAAAGATAGAATAATTCTATATCTGATAATATCTTTTGACACATTGAACTTTGATAGTTCGTAAAAACGATGATAACAATTAAATATTTTTTCATTTAAGGATTTGGTTTTAATTTACTTTTTACTTTTTTGAATTGTGCCAAATTTAGAAACCTCATAAATTCTCTTCAAAAAAGTTCTTAATTTTTGATACTTTATCCAACATATAGAAGCCTCCAGGTGTAATAAAAATTATTTCATTTCTGACTCTAAAACATGTAATTGGAGATTTACTGATATCTTCCCAACTAGTTGACTGAGACAGTTTATCTATTTCTTTAAAAGTACTTTTTGCTTCTGATTCATTCTTCATCTCCCATGATTCAACCTCTGCTCTTTCATATAGTCTATTCCCCAAATCTTTTGTTCCTTTTATAGATGCTCGCCTAATCTTCTCTATTTTTGATATCTTTAATTGAGGAATTAGTTCCTTCCCTCTTATAGTTCTTCGTTCATTAGCTGCTTCTATTCTATCCTCCAAAAAGTTATCTTTTGCTTCTAGTTCTTCATACTTTTTCAGAACATAATCAATCTTTTCTACATCTCTTATCACTTTTTCAAAGTTGTTCTTTGCCGCTTTTCCAATTTCTGCTTCTTTACGCTCTGCTAGATCTTTTTCAACCGGCTTTGGAGCTGGCTCGTTTTTTTCAACCGGCTTTTTGGGGCTTTCTTTTACTGCTTGATCTGGTTCATTATTATTCCTGGGGGTGCTTTCACAGCTTTGAACAGCTATTATTACTAGAAACAACAGGTATGCTACTATGTTTTTAATCTTCATTTTTTGATATTTTATCTTTTATAAATATACCTGACGCGAAGCGGTTTGGGGAGTCCAAAACCAATCAAGGTCAGTATAGAAGTTGTTTAAAAATGGCTGTATGGTCAAGGGACAGTTTATCAATGATATACACTCCTTGTCCCTAAATTTAGTGATTATTTCAAAGATTTCCTTGGTTTTATAGACCGGACCTAATCTATTAGCAGCTTTTGAACGGGTTTAAGGTTTACTACTGAAGGTTCTTAAAGTGAGCTTTTGCAGCCAAATGAATAAAATTTAAACCCGTTCTAATACTGAAATTGTCCTAAAACCTTATCATTCCTTTTAACAATTTGATTAATTCTATTATTTAACTATAGTTCTTTACATTTATGGTTGAAATAACTATTGAGCATGAACATTCCAATTATACTGACAATATTAAGAGTCATTTTAGGCATTATTATCCCGATATTGATGTTAAATGAAGATTTCAATGGTCGAGTATTAGCCGCAGTCCTTTTTATTATTGCTGGGGCGACAGATTTTCTAGACGGTTGGTATGCACGTAAGTACAATTTAGTTACCGAATTTGGGAAAATACTTGACCCAATTGCTGATAAGATTATTGTATTAGGTTCTTTTATTGTTCTTTCTTCGCTTACTCATTTGAATGTGTATTCATTTTGGTGGGTGGTTCCTATTTTCTTAAGAGAAGTATTGATCACGGTTATTCGGCTTATTTTCTTAGTAAAAGCACAACCCATAGTTTCAGCTGCTACTTATTCAGGCAAGGTAAAGACTACCATTCAATTTATAACTTTACCGGTCGCTTATTTTATTTTTATGTTTCGGTATTACGGAAATATGCAATTTGCTCCTTGGGCAGACTTTGTTCTATATGCTATGTTGACTGCTTCAGTAGTTTTTACATTGCAATCTGGCTGGAGTTTCTTTTCTAATAATTGGAAGCATTTGTCAGTGGCAAAAAAGGATTAACTGAAATCTATAAGCTTTATAAAACAATTTATATTGATCATGGGTGTGTGCGCCCCAACTATCATCTCCGCCTATGCCCATTTGCCCTAAGTCGATATGTAAAGTAATAAAGTCTTTTGGGATTAAATCGTAAGTATGTTTAAATGGGCTTGCTTCATCACCCAAATCAAAATCGGCAAGGGAATATTTTTGAGCGCAAAAATCAAACATAGGCACACCGATAAAAGTCAAGCCTTGCCCTTTTTCATTGCTTAAACTAAGGCACCGGGTTTCTGTTTTATTGCCATTTTCTTGTGGTCGAATATAAGGATGGTATTGCTCCGCTACTGTACTTTCGTATGCTCCAATAAAGGCGCTTGTTTTTCTGTCGCAATAGTTTTCATGTGGTCCACGACCATACCATTTTATATGTTCAAATGAAGGGGGTAGTTCTAATGTCATTCCAAATCGTGGCAATTCTGGTAGTTCTTCTGCTTGTGTTTCCAAAAAACGACCAGATACTTGAATTCGCCCATCCGAATAAACCTTATGAATCATCTCATAATCAAGATCAACACCATCCAAGTGAAACAGTGTTAGAAAATGAATTTCATTGCGGTCTACTTTCCGATAGCTTACTGAAATAAGTTCTTGATTCTCGCTGGCTGTTTTCCAATCTTTCAATCGCAAAAACATTAAATTCCCTAAGTCATTGTCTGTAGGTGCGCGCCAAAAATTCGGCCTTGGCCCATTATGTATCAATTCGATTCCATTAGAACGATAGCTTTTAATTGTACCTGTTTTTTTCGAAATAGCAATCGTAAAATTTGTACCTTCTATCGTATAATTGTCTTCGGAAATATTCAAGTCTAATGCTTCAGAAAGATTTGTTGCTTTATAGTCACTCCTGTTAATCGCCTCTTCTATAAAAATAGAGAATTGTTCTTTTGCGATTTCATAATCTCCAGGAATCAAGTTCTGATCCTGCTTTGTTCTGAAATAAAAGTTTATAAAATAGGAAGCCCCTTTTTTCTTTTTAAAGTCAAATGGAATAATGACTAGCTGGCTGGCTTTGGGGCGAATATCTAATTGTTTTTCGACTCCTTGTACAATAGTTATTCCTTCTTCTTGAATCTCCCAAATCAAATTAATATTGGCTAAGTCAATAAAATCAAATTGGTTCTTGATTAAAAAATGTCCTTGCTCTATATCGAGTACTTCTACTTTGATATTTTGATAAACCTTTTTTACTTCATATAGTGCAGGATGTGGAGTCCGATCCGGGAGCAGCAATCCATTTATACAAAAATTATTATCACTAGGCACACTGGAATCTCCAAAGTCTCCTCCATATTTCCAATAGCTTTCTCCAGTTTCTGTTTTAGCTAATAATCCCTGATCTACCCAATCCCAAATAAAGCCACCTTGCAGGTTAGGGTATTGATCAATGACATCCCAATAATCTTGTAAATTCCCAACACTATTGCCCATCGCATGCGCATATTCACACATGATCAATGGTCGATCTGTAGTTCGTTCCGCATAGTCCTTGATCGTTTCTATTTTCGGATACATTGGACAAACGATATCGGTATTATCTGCTTCTCCAGCTTGCTCATATTGACTAGGTCTAGAGGTATCCCTAGCTTTTACCCAATCATAAGCTTTTCGCATATTTCGTCCATTTCCAGCTTCATTGCCTAAGGACCAGATGATGATGCAGGCATGATTCTTAGATCGTTCCAACATTCTTTCGACTCGGTCTAAATGCGCTCCTTCAAAGGCGGGTAGCGCAGACGTATGTACTGTTGCATCAAATGGTTTTTGAAAACAAGCCCCCATTCCATGTGCTTCAATATTTGCTTCATCAATAACATATAGCCCATATTCATCACAGTATTCATACCAGCGATAATGATTGGGATAATGGCTCGAACGAACGGCATTAATATTATTAAGTTTCATCAGCTCAATATCCTTAAGCATACTTGCTTCATCTATCACATGCCCATTGACTTCATCGTGTTCATGTCTATTGACTCCTTTCATCGTGACTGCGATACCATTGACTAGTAGTTGGCCATTTTTTATTTCTATTTTTCGAAACCCAACTTTACATCCAATAACTTCCTGCGTATCATTATTTTCATTTTTTAAAATTAGAGCTAATTGATAAAGGTTGGGCGTCTCAGCAGTCCACGGTTCTGGTTTTTTTATTTTTTCTGAAAATGAACAAGTAATCGGTTCACTTTTTAGTAGGCTTATCTTTTGACTACCCTGTTGTACTATTTCCTGATTTTCATCAAATAGCTGAAACTCAATCGTATAAATTGCTGCATCTTTCTCAGGAGGGTGATTCGCCAATTCGACATCAATACTTAGGCAGGCATCTTGATAATCATTTTCCAATTCTGCTTTTACAAAAAAATCGCGGATATGAATTTTTGGCCTAGAAAATAAAAAGACTTCCCGCTCCATCCCACTCAATCTCCAAAAATCCTGGCATTCTAAATACGCACCATCGGACCACCGAAAGACTTCTACGGAGATGTTGTTTTCTCCTGTCACCAAATAAGGAGTAATATTAAATTCTATCGGTGTTTTCGAATCTTGGTTATACCCAATAAAAACGCCATTCAACCAAAAATAGGCTGCAGATTTTACTGCGCCAAATTGAATAAATATTTCTCGGTCTTTCCACTTATCATCAATCGTAAATGTTCTTTTATAAGATCCCACCGGATTATAGTCTTTCGGGACATAGGGTGGATTTTTTGGAAATGGATAACGGTCATTGACATAGATAGGTATTCCATAGCCTTTTAATTCCCAATTGGAAGGTACTTCAATATCCTTCCATTCTGATACATCAAAATCATTTTTATAAAAATCCAGAGGTCGATCTGCTGGATTCCTTACCCAATTGAATTTCCATCTTCCATTTAAACTTTTCACCCATTCAGAGTCGGCTCTCTTTTTTATAAACAAATCCTCAATACTCGAAAAAGGTGTAAAGCTCGAATGGGGTTTTACCTGACCAATGTTAAAGGCTCTAGGGTTTTCTAACCAATTTAAGTCATAAGGCTCGACCTTATTTCTTTGGGATACATTCCTATGCATTGGTTTTATTTTTGATCAGCTTCTATTTCATTAATCTCAAGAATAACACTTTTTCTTTGAGCTGATACATCTGGATTAAATCCTACTTTCATCAAAAAGTCTCCTGAATATACCAGTGATTCATCGACTGGAGATCTTGTCCCTGGATATAAATTTATTTCCTTGATTTTGTATTGCTTATTGGGATCAAGTCCTTTAAGTAAAACGGGCTCAAAAGAATAATTGGTATCGTATTTATTTGTAACCAGATAAGAAAAGACAATAGATTTTTTCTGTTTTTCATCAACATATTGAAAACTAGCAAAAGGATGATCATAAGGACTTTGCAAGCGATATTGTTCTCCATGCCAAATGACAGATTTGAAAGCATTATAATTCACCACTGCCGTTTGGCAAAATTTCAGATCATCAGCACTCAAGTCCTCAACATCAATATCAAAACCCAGTTTACCCATGGACGCTACATCCGTACGGTATTTAATGCTAGCATTTCGATCCCATTCCGTCACATGTGCACACATCGCAATCGCCGGATAAAAATGTGAATATTCCCAATGCATAAATACTCGATCAACTGGTGCTGTATTATCACTTGGCCAAAATTCAGTAAAGTATTGCAAAGCACCATAATCAATTCGGCCACCACCGCCCGAACAAAGCATGATCGGTACTTTAGGATATTTAACTCTTACTCTTTCCAATACTTTATACAAGCCCCTTACATATTCGATATAAAGATGAGACTGCGGCAGACCTCTTGTAGATAAATATTCCGAATGCGCATTATAAATGATTGAATTACAATCCCATTTGACATAAGCGATATCAGGGTTTTCAGAGAGTATATTATTAAAAACACTATAGACGTGTAGTTGTACCTCTGGGTTTGACATATCCAATACCAATTGATTTCGATAGTAATATTCTTTTCTATTGGCTTGTCGAATTACCCAATCTTTATGATTTTCATACAATTCACTTTTGGGGTTTACCATTTCGGGTTCAATCCAAATGCCAAATTTTATTCCTTTATTCGTCGCTTCTTTCACCAGGTGGCCCAATCCATTTGGTAGTTTTTTTCGATTCTCCTGCCAATCTCCTAAGCCTGCTTTATCATCATTTCGAGGATACTTATTGGCAAACCAACCATCGTCTAAAAGGAATAGATCAACACCAAGATTTTTGGCGCCATCAAATAAGTCTACTAATTTATCTTCATCAAAATCAAAGTAAGTAGCTTCCCAATTATTAAGTAAGGTTAAGCGTTCTCCCTGACCATTCCATATCCGAAATTTCCTTGCCCAACGCTGCATATTTCTACTCGCCTCCCCTACTCCATTTTCAGAATAGGCATATATAAAATGTGGAGTTTCGAAAGATTCATTTATTGCCAATTGATATGCTCCAGCATGCGCATTTGCACCTGCAATTAACCTTAAGTTTTTATATCGGTCTCTTTCAAAATCAAATCGATAATTGCCAGACCAGGCTAAATTTGCCAGCAATACTTTTCCAGATTCTTCCTTAGCTACTTCATCAAATGACAGCATAAATGTAGGCGGTGCATACAGGTTAGCTCGTGCTCCAAGTTTAGAATCCAGCACTTTTATTCCGGCAGTTAATTTATGGGTTTCTACTTGCATCTCGGTTGCCCAAGAGCCATGATATTGGGTAAGAAAGAAATCTTTATTCCTAAAGTATAAATTTGCAGAAGCGTATTTTTTTAATTCAATCGCTTGTCTTTCTCCATTTTTGATAATCGCCCATTGTTCAAAGACATTTTCATTTTGATAAACTTTAAACATCAACCGAACCGCAGTTTTATATAAAGGATCGATTAAATCAATATTTGTCAATAAAACATTGTCTTCTAATATTTGAGTCGCATGATGTAAGTATTCTAATTCGGTAGATGTATTACCATCATGGTGTAAAACCTGAAGTGCTGGTTCTGCAATATTCCATGTACCACTCGGCGTATAAGCCATATTAAAGTCATCTTCATTAGTACCATTATACCGTAGTTGTTGAGCAATTAAGGTGTAGTCTAAGGAGTCCTTTAGTTTTTTACCAAAATAAATATTATGCAAACGATTAGAAGCATCAGTCTGCATCACCAATGAATAGTCTTTGCTTTCAATTGGAATCGTGATGATACCTTGAGCTATTAAACTTAGTACTAAAAAACTTAAAAGGAGACTTAGAATGTACCGATTCATTGATTTGCTTTTTTATTTTCGTTCTTTGACAAAGACCTTATTTTAAAAGGCATGTACGTCTTGGAGATAGAGAATCACTCAACTAATTCCAAACCATTTTCAATTTGAACAATATAGTATTCTGATTGATTTCCTGTTGCTCTAAGGTATTCAGCTTGAATTCTTTTCAGCACAAGCTCTTTATCTTTATTTTCAATGAGGTTGATCGTGCAGCCTCCAAAACCGCCCCCCATCATTCTTGCACCTAGGATTGACTTTTCCTTTTTAGCGAGGCTAACTAATAAATCCATTTCAGGTAAACTCACATTATATTCTTCACTCAGGGCTTGATGTCCACGAAACAAAATCACTCCAGCTTCAGAAAGCTTCTCTTCTTTCAGGGCAACCATCATTTGTCGGACTCTATTATTTTCATCCAACACATATTTAGCACGAATAAAATCCAATGCATTTATTTCATTTTCAAACTCGTTTAATTTTTCTATAGTGACATCCCGCAATGATTTTATTTCAGGATATTTAGAAGCGATTATTTTCACCACTCGTTCACAAGATTCTCGTCGATCATTATAAGGTGTCCCTTCCAATTGATGTTCAATTTTAGAATCAATCAAGATCAGAGAATGGGACTTTAATTGCATTGGAAAATACTGGTATTCCAAATTTTTACAATCTAATCGAAAGACATGATCTTTTTTTCCAAATAGGACTGCATACTGATCCATTAAGCCACAATTGAGTCCAATACGATGTTCTGCTTCTTGTGCGATAATAGCAATTTCTTCTTTTGAAATCTTTATTTTCAATAGAGTCGAAATTCCAAAAATAAAACCACAACATAAAGCTGCGGAGGAAGAAAGGCCAGCACCAATTGGAATATCTCCACCGAAGATGCAATTAATTCCTTCGAGTTCCAGTCCTCTTTCTTTCAATATTTGCACAATGGCTTTTAGATAATTTGACCAGGAAGGATCTTTATCGCTTCTTCCATTTCCAAGTGTAATCACTTCATTATAATTTGCAGCCTGAACCTGAATGCTCTTTTGTCCGGCTGTTTTTCCAATAGCAAAATACATAGCCTTATCTATAGAAGCTGGCATTACAAAACCATTATTATAATCAGTATGTTCACCTATAAGATTTATTCGTCCAGGTGCCTTTATTAAAAGAGGTACTTCTCCATATTCATTTTTATATTTTTGTTTTATTTCTTCGATCATAAAATATTATTATTAGACACTTTTACCCTCTTTATAAAATAAAATACTAAAGCCAAGCCAAGCACGATTAATATGCCTTTAACTAAAAATGAAAAGCCATCTTTTCTCTTCTCTCCTACTTCTTTAATTCTTATTAATTGATTGACTGTTTGATTGATTAATATTTGTTCTTTACCTCCAGTCCATTTTACGATAATAGAATCAACTAGTTCCAATTCTCCTAATCCAAAGTGAACTATGGTAGAGTTTTGAGATAAATGACTAGAACCACCACCATCGACCTCTCTGATCATTTGCTGATCTCCTATCACAAGCCTCACCCTTGAACCAATTCCATTCGCCTCCGCATTTACACCTTGTAAAGCAAGCTTTAGCCAATTGCCAGTAAGGGGTGTATCGTTTCGATAAAGGATGGTTTTTGATGGAATAGGATATGCTAATACTGGTTTTTGATTAACCACTAAAATATCCAGGTCGCCATCATTATCAAAATCAAAAGTTACAGAACCTCTACTGATACCGTAATCATTTACGCCAACAAAGCTTGCTCTTTCGGTAAACTTATTTTGATCGTTTTCGAAATAGAAATTGTTCATCGGCGTACAATTCGGGTTTAAATCTCCATTCGCTGCAAAAAGATCTAAATCTCCATCATGGTCAAAATCACCAAAATTAGCTCCCCAGGTAATTTTAAAAAGCTTAGTGCCCAGTGCTTCAGATTTATTCACAAATGGTTTGTCAGCACCTCCATTCACCATAAAGTTATTGTATCGAATATTAGTGATAAAATAATCAAGCCAGCCATTATTATCATAATCTCCTACCGCAGCGGCCATTGCATTGATTCTTAAATCCATGTCTAATTCTTTTTCTACATAGGTAAATTGCTTTTCTGGATAATCATTTCTTAGCAAATAATTTGGTTTGGCTTTATATCCAAAATCATGATTGACCAATAAATCCTGATCGCCATCATTATCAAAATCTGTGAAAAGTCCTCCAAAACCAAAACCTTTATGCTTTAGCCCATATTCAGTATAAACATCCTTGAACCTTTTTCCTTTTTGATTGAGTAACAGGTAGCCCTTAGCCGTGTTATTTGCATTGACAATGGTCGCATCATTTATCTCATTCAATTCTCCTGTATAATCGTGAAAATAATTGCCAATATAAGCGTCTGGATAACCATCTGCATTAAAATCTCCAAAGCTGACACCAGTACTAAAAGAATTCATCTGATCAAGCCCATAATCAGCCGTGGCATCCCGGAAAGTTTGATCGCCATTGTTTAGAAAAAATAAGTTTTTTGCTCTTGGTATCGTTTTACTGGTATCTGCGGTATTAATGGTTGTAATAAATAAGTCAATCCAACCATCTCGGTTTACATCTGCTCCTGCGACACCTTGTGTCATAAACCCTTTGGTCATTCCCAAACCAGCATCTTCTATAATATTTTTAAATGTCCCATCTCCATTATTGAGAAATAGCATATCTCGATTAGTACCTCCTGTCAGGTAAAAGTCTTCATAAGTATCATTATTAAAATCCAATACACAAATACCTCCACCTAAAAAACCTTCAAATACTCCAAACTGATGATCAATTCCAGCAGCTTTGGTCACATCTGTAAAGGTTGTTTGTCCATGTGAAATATTGCAACAAAAAAGGAGTAAGCTTAAAACCTGCCCAGTATTAAAAACCCATCCGAAATTTATTCTACGAATCGCAAAGTATGGATCAGTTCTAAAAAAAATAAGGTTTAATTTTTTTTCCAATTTAATTGGTTTACATGTTTTGCAATTTTAGTTCCTTCTTCCAGTCCTACATCATTATCCTGTGCAGTGTGGATGCCTCCATAAAACCTAGAGTCTGCGGTCTCTTTGGCTACGTCCGAAAATCGATCAAAAGATCGAATAACAAAATCAGTTTCTTTTACTTCATCTCTTTCTCTTCCCTCATGTGCTCTATCAACAAAACTAAACTCATCGCCAAACAAATCAATCATCACGGTTGTGGCAGCGGCAGCCTGAATCGCATGCCCTGATGGGAAGGATGGAAATGGGGGATCAGGCCAAAAAGATTCCCATTCTTCATCTATGAATTGAGGAATAAAAGTATTCGGTCTTTCTGAAAAGAAATGATATTTCCACTTCCAACAATTAATAAAAGCATCTGCTACGGCGAGGCCAATTCGAGCATAAGTCTGTGCGCAAATTATTAGTTCTGATCGTTTTGCTTTGAGTGCTATCGTAGCGATATAATAAGAATGTCCTGGCGGTGTAAACGTCTCATCGGGATCATCCCCCCACCAAATTGCTGCTTCCTTTTCTTCTTGGGTCAATACTTTATCTTTTTCATACACCGCTAAGAACTGTTGATAATAAGCCGATGTAGCACTGGTATCATAAAGAATCATTTCTGGATGGGGTATCCTTGCATTAATAGGAAGAAAAGTTCTATTTTTTCCCCAATGTGGATGCAGAGGGTGATGACTGAAAGATTGAGCAAAGAGCGGTGGCTTCCATGCACCGGGATGATCTGGATGCACCAATGATTTATCAAAGTTTTTTAGATAGCCTCGATGTCCGCCGTCGGTCTTTGACCATTCGAAAATACTTTTTGCTATGCTTTTTCCATATGCAGCAGAACGTTGTGCTATTTTCTTATCTTTTATTTTAGAAGAAAAACTTTCATATACCAATTGTTCAAGTGAATCTATTTTCACTTTATTACTATCTGCTGTTTGCACATAAATATTTCTAAGTATTTCAGCCTGGCCTGCATTCAATGAAAGTATCCATTCGTAATTAGTATTCTTTTCGGGTAAGGG
The DNA here is from genome assembly GCA_965277415.1 of Saprospiraceae bacterium. GTDB lineage: Bacteria > Bacteroidota > Bacteroidia > Chitinophagales > Saprospiraceae > JAHDHW01. Next base: position 128,039 of record CBDICS010000081.1, on the reverse strand, counting down.
CAAACTATTTAATTCACTTAATTGCCCAGTCAAAGAATTGTATTCATCGAATCCGTGAACGATAGATTCATACATTGTCAATCCAATATAAGCAAAGCATCGGGAGGCAAAAGTAGGAGAATTTGCTTTTGTATTTTTAGTAATATCCAGAGATAGTTCTGCCCAATGAATAGCTACTTCTTCTTCTGTAAAAACAGGGTTTTCTTTTTTTGAACATTGTAAAAAAAGAAAACAACAATTGAAAAAGAGAAAGATTAGTATACGATTAAATGAAACGTTCAATTTATTTTATAGTTAGTTATTTGTCCTTGATTAATTCCAAAAAATAATAGGTCATCAATTTGCAAAATATCTTTTACATCACCTTTAATATTCAGACCTGATTGGGCTTGTGTTTTATATTCAAAAGTACCATTACCCTGACCAAGGAGTAAGGTGCCATAATTGGCCTCAATACTCCCCAAGCGCAATTTGATATGGCTATTATTTCCACAAAGCAGTATATCTAAATTTCCATCATTATCAAAATCAAAAGACTTGGTAGCTGTTACTGGTGCATACTGTGCTTCCTTGGGTAATGGCTGAAATTTGAATTTGTCATTTGTATTTAAAAACAAACTAGTCTCCGCATGGTCGGCAATCAAATGCATGGCATCGCTCATCTCATTTTGTTTAAAAATGTCCATAATTCCAACATTCGCATAACTCTTATAGTTATTAAACTTAGGCCTCAAATAAGAAAGTTGTTTGACTAATTCATCTCTGGTTACATAAGGGTAACTTTTACCTTGCACATAAAAACAGAACAAGGGATCGACAGAACCATTTTTATCAAAATCTTTATAATATAGCTCAGCAGGTTCGCTTTTTGAAACTTTGAATTGTGTATTAAGTCCCATATTGCCAACTAATAAATCTGGTCTTTGATCATTATTAAAATCAGCTACTTCTATGGTGTTCCACCAGCCACTATACTCTTTGTCGAAATAATCAGCCGTCTTATTTTCTAGTTTTCCATCACTAACAATAAAAACAGATAAGGGCAACCACTCTCCTATCACCACTAAATCTTTTTGATCATCTCCATTGAGGTCTATCCATTCTGCATCTGTGATCATACCGTGATTTTTTAGCCCAGGCGCCAGCGTTTCAATCTGATTGGAAAAATGTCCTTGTCCATCGTTAATCAACAAAGCACTCGAAGGAATTTCAGGATACCGTCCAGGAACCAGTCTCGCACCTACAAAGATATCGGGATACCCATCTTTATTAAAGTCATTAACAGCAATACAGGATGTACTTTCAAAAAATGCTGGTAGCGCATTATTGTTTTTCGAAAATCGTCCTTTACCATCATTATAATATATGCGATCCTGTAAAACTTCGCTTGAAGGAGAAAAGTTATGATAACCTCCACTAGCAACATAGATATCTAGATGTCCATCATTATTGGCATCAAAGATCGCTGCATCTGTATCTTCCCTATTTTGATCTTCATTAAAGACAGTCGTGTTTTGTAAACGGAATTGTTTATTCTTTTGTTGAAAATAAATCGCTCCAGCTTGTCCTTTACTCCCACCAATAAAAACATCTTCTAAACCATCACCATTCAAATCTCCCTTAGTTAAACAAGGCCCTTGGTGTGATAACTCACTAAGCAATAATAGCTGGCGGTCAAAATCTCTAAAAGGTTCTTCCTTATTTTTAAAATTAATCTTGCTATCTATTTTTGTAAAGATGGTCGGCGTTTGATTCACTCTATCTGACAGAGCGATTGCATTTTTTTCAGCTAATGCAATCGTTTGATTACCTTCTATATTTTCCACTTTCTGGCGCTTACCATTTGGCCAAAGAACAATCAAAGAATCTATTTTTTCACTTTCGCCTAATCCAAAATGTAAGACTGGATCTACAGCAGATAGATAGCCCCGTGAAGTATATTGCTCTAATTGTTGGATATTGCCTTTATGGTATATTCTAATTTGGGCACCGATTCCTTGCGTGTTTTTACCGAGGCCATTCAACTTAATTTTTAAAAAATGATTATTGCTGGATTTTTGAGATTCATTTTGAAAAATAAAAGCTGGTTTATTAATATTATTGACAATCAAATCAAGATCGCCATCATTATCCAGATCCGCATATGCAGCACCATTACTATTTGAAGTATAGTCTAAGCCCCAATCTTTCGTTTTGTTTGTAAAGGATAAATGGTTATTTTCAAACATGTAATTCACTACATCTGAAGCTGGCATATTACTAATAATTTCAAGCACATCCTCTCGCTGAAGTCTACCCTTCTTTGCTACAAAGTCATTCATAAAATTGATAAAATCCAGATTCGTATAATCTCTGTGATAGCCATTGGTGATATACAAATCTTTCCAGCCATCATTATCATAATCGGCTGCTAAAACGGCCCAACTCCAGTCCGTATTAGAGATACCTGCTAATTGTCCAATTTCACTAAAGGTGCCATTTCCATTATTGAGCTGCAACATGTTGCGCATGTATTGATAATAGAAACCACTTCTAACATTCAAATCAAACTTGGAATAATTATCGGGCGCCATCAAAAGTTTCTGCCGTTCATTATCTTCTGGCAACATGTCAAGTGTGATGATATCGGACCAGGTATCATTATTTAAATCTGCGATATCATTACCCATTGAGAAATGACTATTATATCTAAGACTATTTTGTAACTGATTATCAAACGTGCCATCTTGATTATTGATATATAGATAATCCGGAATGGTATAATCATTAGACACATAAAAATCTGGCCAGCCATCTTGATTTAAATCTGCGATGCCAATTCCCAATCCATAGCTCAATGAAGAGCCATTGATTCCTGACTTCAGTGTAAAGTCTTTAAATCGTCCATTATCTTCTTGCCGAAAGAGTCTTACTCCTCTGTAAGGGTCATCTTCTGCCATCTTTTCGGCAGTCGTTTTTTCATTAAGAACAGGTAAAGATTTAGGATTATGATTTAATAAGAGCATGTCTAAATCTCCATCTCTATCATAATCAAAAAAGTAACTTTGATTGCTAAATCCTTTGCTCGCCAATCCATATTCAGCAGCTTTCTCTTCGAATACCGGAATGCCATTGGCATTATTCCCCTGGTTGATAAATAACTGATTGGCGCGCTTTAATTCCGGAAGCGCTCCAGAATAACATAAATATATATCGAGGCGATTATCTCCATTAATATCGACAACAGATACTCCCGTCTTCCAAGGACCACGGCGGCCTCCTGCGCCTGATAGCTTGGTGATATCTTCAAACTGTAAATTGCCTTTGTTCAAATAAAATGTATTCGTTCCCATATTGGAAGTAAAATAAATATCCGGCAAATCATCTCCATTGAAGTCACCTGTAGCAAGACCTCCTCCATTATAGAAATATTCATACATCAAAACATTCGTATTCAAACCTTCTTCCAATTTGTTTATAAAATCGACATTGGTTTGGGAAGGTGGAAGTAAATTAAACAAAGAGGAAGTATTTGCTTTTCCTACTTCAGCATCAGGTGTTTTTGAATTATCGTTTTTACAATTAAGAAAAGATAATATCGAGTAGAGCAAGCAAGTATAAATTATTTTCGAATTCAAAGGCTGTTGTTCTATAATAAGTCCTAAAAATAATAAATCTATCCCCAATTAATAGAGGATAGATTTAATTTAATTCCACATCAAAGTCATTTGTCACTAGTATTTAAAATAAAACTTCTAAATGCCCAATGACAAGTCTGTTCTTTATTAAGATCATATTGGAGATTTAGCATTTGGCCTACAAACGCCAATCTTCCGCTTATACTTCAGCTCAAAGCCCAAATTCCCAATATGATCTAATAATCAGGATTCTGAACCAACAGTGCATTCCTGTTTATTTCATCTCTTGTAATTGGTCGGTAGTACATTCGGTCTACCCACGTTCTGGTTTCTACTTCTGTATTATCGAATACCGTATATTCATAATCATATACTGATTTATCAAATCGATATGGTACATGAGGAGATTGTCCCGCTATAAGTGTTGCTTGTACATTAATAGCTTGGATTCCTCTACCTAATGTTTCTGCCGCAATCATCCACCTCCTTGCATCATGGTAGCGATGTTCCTCATAAACGAGTTCGATTCTTCGTTCATTTCTATAGCGATCAATAAGGTCTTGTCCAGCATCATTGATTGCTGGCATTCCCGCTCTAAATCTAATTTTATTAAGCCAATCTCTAGCTTCATCTTCTTGTCCTAACTCTAAACTTGCCTCAACATAATTAAGAACGATTTCAGTATATCGAATAAAAGGCCAAGGTACTTCTTGCGTGCTAGATTGATTATCTGCTAATGCAGGGTTTGGATCAATAAATTTACGTGTATAATAATGAGTACGGCTACCATTCCAGTTTTCAATAGTAGATTCTCTTGTATCAACACCATTGATTACTCCACCTGCCCCATCATCATAATATCCAGTTTGGATTTGGTCAACCGGATCAATACCTGCTACGTCAGAAGGTCTTGGTTTCCAATCGGCTCCATCATAAAGTATTGTCGCATAAAAACGAGGATCTCTATCTGTATAAGGATCAGCTGCATTAGCAGGATCATTCCAATCAAATTGAGAACCATCCATCATTTCATAATCATCTACCAATTGCTGAATAGGTGTATTTCCAGCCCAATTGTGATAGCCATTTGGTCCATTATTGATTCCATAATGCAACCCTCCTAAAGGCCAGTTTGATTCAACTGTATAATCAGATGTAGCAGAGCGGTGGAATACTAATTCTACTGCCGCCGCCGCATCAGCTGCAGAACTACCGCCGCCCATTGCCATAGCGGTGTAATTAGCCTGACCTTCACTTGCGGAAACAGGTCCTGACAAATCTAATTTATATCCAGCTCCTTCAGCCAAAGCAGCCTGAGCAGCAGCTTGAGCAGTTTGCCATCTAGTGTTTTGATCTCCTGAAGTATACGCTAACAATTCTAAATTAGAATATGATCCTAATACCGAAGAGTTAGAAGAAGCCGTCGGGCCATCGTGCAGATCACTTGCAGCATATAATAGTATTCTGGATTTAAGTGCGAGGGCACTTAGTTTGGAAGCCCTTCCTCCAGTCGCACCTTTTCCTTCCAATAATCTAATCGCTTCATCCAAATCTGCGATCATAAAATCCACACATTCGCTATAGGTATTTCTAGCAACACTATAATCTTCATCCAAACCATAAGGTCTGTCAATAATAGGTACACCACCAAAATATCTAACCAACTGTTGATAGTAATATGCTCGAAGGAATCGTGCTTCACCCGTAAGGCGCTCTTTTAAAGTTTCATCAATCGTAGCAGCAGGCAATTCTGTCAGAGCAATATTAGCGGACCTGATCGCCAGGTACATATTGTTCCACTCATAAGTAGGACTCATAAAAGCCAAATTTGTTGGGCTTTCAGTTCCTTCATTTAAAGGTGGGATTGGTCTACCTGCATGCGTAAACATGGCTTCATCCGTGTATGCCGCCAATGCTTGCTCTTCAAAACCTCCATATCCCAAGAAAGAATAAACATTAAAGATAAAAGCTTCAGACAAAGCACCATCGGACCAGGTCGCATCAGACGAAATTCTGTCTAGCGGATCAGTCTCCAAAATGCCTTTATCACATGAAACTTGTACAAATACCGTCAATAAAAACAAGGGTAGGACGAGTCTGAATAATTTATTTTTTTTCATTCTAAAATAATTTAAGTAATTGGTTAAATTATTAATAAGTAATTTTTTATGTTATTTATAACCTTAAACCGAAACCAACATTTAGTACCCTTGATTGAGGATAAAATACTCCAGTACTAGAGTTCGACTCAGGGTCAAATACTTTATGCTTATCAACAGTAAATAAGTTGAATCCATTAACAAAGATTCTCAAGCTACTAAACCCTGCTTTTCCTACAATTCCATCACTTCCAAGGGTATAGCCCAACTCAAGTGTTTTCAATCGGATATAATCTTTATCAAAAAGGAAATAAGTATTGTTTCCAAAATTTCCTCCAGTATAGTAGGTATCTCCACGACTTGCTAATCTTGGATGCTCGCTACTTGGATTATCTATTGTCCAACGATTATCATAACTGTTTTTCAAATAGTTTCCAATATCTCCTGACTCTGTTTGTACAGGCACTGAAGCCCCCGTAGCACCTTGCCATAACATGGAGAAATCAAAGTTTTTATAATCTGCTCTAAATGAAATACCAAAATTGAATTTAGGGATTAGATTCTCATCAAGTCGTATTTGATCATCGCCATCTATTACACCATCATTATTTTGATCCTTAAATTTCATATCACCAGGAATCAATTGAGGTGTCACCGCGCTGTAGTCAAGCGAATTTGCATCAATTGCTGCTTGATCTAAAAATGCACCATCCGACTCATAAACTAAATAAGCACCGATTGGTTTGCCTTCTTGTAGTTGATAATCAGGTGCCCCTGGTACCTCATCCATAAAAATGACTTCATTTTGAGCATAGCCACCATTGACTCCAAAAGTATATCTTAAACCAGATCCAGTAGTAGAACCACCATTATAATTCAAAGCAAACTCGAAACCTTTATTCTCCACTTCACCAGCATTAACAGGAGGAAGTAAAGAGCTGATTCCTGAAGATCCCGGAGTAGAACCCGTTTTTTGAATTAGGATTTGATCTCTCGTATTTTTAAAGAGTTCTAAAATTAAATCAAACTTTCCAAAAAGACTCGCATCAATACCTATGTTTAGATTATTCGCTCTTTCCCAAGTAAAATCAGGATTAGCCAGAATTGTTTCTGTCAAGGTAGTTGCTACAGAACCATTGATTGGGAATGAACCAAAACCATAGGTTGGTAAATAAGCATACTCTTGTAGTTGTCCATTAAAGAAAACCTGATCGTTCCCCATCTGACCATAAGAGAAACGCACTTTTAAGTAATCAAAAGCTTCTGGACTAAACCAATCTTCACTGGTCACATTCCATCCTAATAACACTCCAGGGAAGAAACCAAATCGGCCTTCTTCAGGGAAGATGTATGATCCATCATATCTCCAGATTAACTCTGCCAGATATTTTTCTTGATAATTATACTGGAAACGACCATAGTAACCCAAACGAGTTCTATTATAAGCACTACCACCAGTATTTTGAGCATCAGCTCCTCCGGCAAATAATTGGTCAAGTGCAGGAGAAACAAAGTTTCTTCTAAAAGCGAAAAAGTTATCTCCTTCAAACCGCTCTTGAGTAACACCTGCTAATGCACTAAAATTGTGATCAGAACCAAATTGTCGATCAAAACTCAATAATGCAGTAACATTAGTATTTAATAAAGAAGAGGAAACCTGAGTCAATCTTGGATCTGTAAAATTAGATCGAGTTGCTGCCTCCAATGAAGGGGTTACACCATCGGCTTCAAAAGTCACTCTATCCCAGAAATAAAGTTCCCAAGGTGTTTGCCAAATTTTATTAGAAAGATTGTTTTTATCTACTGAAGCTAATAAGCTAAGCTTAAGGCCATCAACCCAAGGATTCGTGATATCAACACCTCCATTCAATTGTATGATATCAGAAGGACTAGAAACATAACCTGTAGCATTGGTAGTAATTACAACTGGTTGTTGTCCATTTTCAATATCCGGACCAGGCATTCCATTAGGCCAAACAGCAGGCTCTGTAGGTCGGCCTCTCATCAACATCCGGAAGATCGCCCCTGAGGTTTCTGTTGGATAGTTTCGATCTTCACGTCTTGCATTAATACCTATATTAGTAGAAATGTATGGGTTAATTTCTGCATTCAAATTTAATCGAACACTATATTGTTTATAGAAGGTAGCAGAGTTTTTATAAAAAGCATCTTGATCTGTAAAACCTAAAGAAGCATAATATTGAACTTTCTCGCTTCCTCCGCCAATACCTAAATGGTGGCGTTTTTGAGCAGACCAATCTTTAAAAGTAGCGCCAAACCAATCTGAATCAGGGAATCCCCAAGGATCTGATCCATCTTGATGCTTTTGAACTGCATCTGGACTAAAATTAGCACTTAAGCTACCAATCCCCGGTGTAGGAGAGTCATAGGTTCCACTGCTTTTAATACTATTCCATGCATCGCCCCATTCCCCGACAGGGATAGACCTATAAATTGGCAATTCGTTCATAATACTCGCATATTCAAATGCATTTGACATTTCTGGAATACGAGTTGGTTGAGACCATCCTAAATTAAAATCATAACTTAGTGTTGGTTTCCCAGCTTTACCACGTTTAGTTGTTACGAGCACTGCACCATTCGCTGCTCTTGCTCCATAAATCGCAGCAGAAGCATCTTTCAATACAGAAACAGACTCAATATCCTGACTATTAATACGTCCAATACCTCCATCCCTGTCAGGGATTCCATCAATTACAATCAAAGGGCTATTATTCCCTAAGGTATTCGTTCCACGAATTCTAATTGTAGCATCATCATTCCCTGGCTCACCACTTGGTTGAATAACAACTAAACCAGGTAATCTACCAGCCAAAGAAGTAGTTAAGTTAACAGAGGGTGATTCTACCAGACGGTCTCCCTTAAGCGAAGATACCGCTCCAGTAACTGTTACTTTTTTCTGAACACCATAAGCGACGACTACCACTTCATCAAGGATTGTTCCTTCCTCTAGTGTAACATTAATATTCGTTTCGGTACCAACTGTAATTCTCTGTTCTGAAAATCCAGTATAAGTAAAAACTAAAACGTCGCCAGTTTTTACATCAATCGAATACTTTCCATTAATATCAGTGGCAACTCCATTAGTTGTTCCTTCAACTAGGATATTAACTCCAATTAAAGATTCCTGCTTCTCATCTATAACCGTTCCGGAGACGGTCATTTGACTATAAAGACTGGAACTAATAAAAGTCGCCATAAAAAATAATAAAAGGGGTAAGGTTCGTTTCATTGTTTTTAATAGTTTAAAAAGAATATTCAAAATTAATTACAAGTATTATAATAAAATTTCTTTACGGCTTCTTAATCAATCTTTCTAAAAGTAATCTTTAGGCATTACTTTTCTTTAGAGTTAACGAAATAAACTTTACATGGGACTAAGGGACAGAGCATTAATAAATGTCCGATATGGGCTTGTTCTCCTTGCACTATACTTCCTCAAAAAAATAAACCGTAGAAGGACTATGCCTTATTTTTTTGACTCGTCTAGTACAACGATAACTTCGTCTAATCTGGACACTTATTAATTCCCTATCCCTAAGCAATTCTATATCAAGGCAGCATGAGTCCCAAGAGGAAACGAGCTACAAAATAAAGTACAATTGCAAAATAAAAAGTGATAGTTAGTTTGAATTTCTCATCAACAACCGTAAAAAGTACGTTTGTTAATCCATCATAAAATAAACTAATATTTCTGAATTACCCAAATTTTTTCTTTCTTTTGTTTCAAATTTGTATACTCACAGTATGTCCAAACCAACAAATAAGAAATTTTATTCTGGAACAGAGAAGCACCTTGTTGCTGTAGACTGCATTATATTTGGTTTTCAAAATGGCGTTTTAAAACTTCTCTTACTAAAAAGAAAAGTAGATCCTTTAAAAGGGAAATGGTCGCTTATCGGAAGTTTTGTAAATGCAGGAGAACACCTTGATTTTGCAGCCAAGCGAATTTTAAAAGAATCGACAGGCCTAGAAAACGTCTTTATGGAACAATTGCAATGCTTTGGAAATGCGGATAGGGATCCGGGAGCTAGAGTGATTTCTGTAGCATTCGCAGCATTGATTCAATTGGAGGAAAGCGATGAAGAAATGGTGGAAGCTTTTGGTGCAAAATGGATTGCCTTTGATCAAATCCCCAATCTGGTTATCGATCATAATGAGATGGTGAGACTGGCCTTAAAACAGTTACAAACTAAAGCGCGCTTTTATCCAATTGGGTTTGAGCTTTTACCTAAAAAATTTACACTTCCACAATTATTACAACTATATCAGGCTATTTACCAACAAGCGCTTGATGATCGGAATTTCAGAAAAAAAATTCTATCTATGAATATTTTAAAAAAATTGATGGAAAAGGATAAATCAGCTTCGCGTAAAGGTGCATTCTACTATAGTTTCGATAAGAAGAAATACGAAAAGATGACAAAGAATGGGGGGAGTTTTTTTCTTAAGCTTGGGAAGAAGATTGATTAGGAGACGGGAGACGGGAGACGGAAGGGGGGAGACGGGAGATGGGAGACGGGAGATGGGAGACGGGAGATGGGAGACGGGAGATGGAAGATGGGAGACGGAAGATGGGAGACAGGAGACAGGAGATGGGAGGTGGGAGGTGGGAGGTATTGTATCGTCTCAAAATAACTTTACAGTTAAAAAATAGGATCACTATAACTTTACAGTCACAGATATTGAATCAAAATAGCTTTACAGCTAAGAAACTTGACTCAGTATAACTTGACAGCAAATGTAGTAATACTTTATAATATTTATCATTGGATGTGGTTATTGAGGAGTATAAAAATTGTCCGGCGGTTTCGGAATTTGCTTATGCCTCCAATACCATTTCCAATGCTTTTTCAGTTTACCAGTTTTATGATGTGCTTGACTGGGTGTAAGTAAGTCAACAGAGCTATGTGGTAATCGTTCATTATAATATTTGATAGCTAAGTCTACTTGTGTTTTTGCCTTGTCAAAAGTTGGAAAATTTTCATCTAATCCAAATACATCTTTAAATGTTCTGTTCATTCTTTCCGCTAATGGATTCTCAAGAGGATCTCCATTTTCAGTCATACTTATAACAATAAAATTACCTATTAAAATCTTTACATAATCTGCTGCGCAATACTGAGACCCGCGATCTGAATGATGAATCAATTTTCGATCAGGGTAACTTCGATTTTCTATTGCCTGATTTAATGCCACTAAACAACATTGAGCAGTCATTCTTCTTGAAAAATTATAGCCCATTACTTTCCTTGAATAGGCATCTGTTATCAAAAAGAGGTAACAAAAACTGTCGAAGACTTTGATATATGTAATATCAGATACAAATAATAGTTCGCTTTTATCTATATGTAAGTTACTCGCTTTGTTAGGATAAGTAGGTAATTTATGCCTGCTATCTGTTAGCTTAGGCTTCCTGCTTTTGCGCCTGACTAATAAATCATTGGCTCTTAATATATCCACAAACTTCTGATTCCCTATAGATATTCCATGGTTCAGTAATTCTAACCTCAGTATCAATAACAACTTCCTTGCACCCAGTCGCTTTGCTATTCTTCGCTCTCGCATTACCAATTCTACAATGATAGATACATCAATTTTTTCCTGTTCTTTCCTCTGTTTTTTATCATAAAAGGCTTGTCTTGTTTTACCAACCAGTTTGCATAAAGTTTCTAGTCCTATGCTCCTATAATATGCCTTCATTAATACTACTGATTGGTACCAGACTTTTTTCTAATATCTATTGATAAAACACGTTCCGCTTCATCTATCATTGTTTCCAACATCTCTACTCTTAGGCGTTCTAATTCTAGTTCTTTTCTCAGCTTTTCAACCTCTTGATTTAATTGTAAATCACCTGATTTTGAATCCTGACTTTTTCCTGAATCTTTCACATTTACTTTATTCGAAGGTTCCTGATTTAATCGACGTTTGTACCATTTTACAAACTCCTTCACAACATCTTTATTCGCTAAATTGTTTTCTTGGGCTAAGATACCATAACTTGCTTTTCCTTCTAAATATTCCTTCGCAATCTTTCGTTTTAAGCCTTCAGAGTACTTACTTCTTCGTTTTTCGCGTTTCTTTGGTCTTGTCACAACTTTTTACGTTTTTGTGTAAAGCTATAGTGATTGAATACAAGACAGGAGACGGGAGATGGGAGGTGGGAGGTGAGTATTTTCTTATTTAAACTTAAAACTATAAGTCAAGGAAACTAAAGTTGAGCTGAATATAGAAAGTTGGTAGGCACCTAAAGGACCATCGCCAATATTGGCACCTAATCTTCCATTTCGCTTACCTGCAAAATATCGATTGTATGCATTTTTTCGATTGTACAAATTATATATTGTAAAAATCCAATCTCCTTTCCAACGTTTTTCTTTATTGGTCGAAATATTATGAATCCGCCAAGAGAAATCCAATCGGTGATAATCTGGTAGTCTCGAATTGTTTCGTTCTAAAAATATGGGCACAGGAATTCCGTCAATAATAAAAGTAGCATTGGGAACCGTATAAGGTCGACCAGTTTGATAAGTAAAATTAAAGCTAAATGTATTAAAATCATTGGCTTCAAAATTCACTGTACCATTAAAAACATGAGGTCGATCAAAATCTGAAGCAAACCATTCATTATTATTGATCCTATTGCTAAGTTTTTGCGCTTCAAACTTGCGTATACTTCTCGACCAGGTATAATTCATCCAACCGTTAACCTTTCCTTCTGGTTGCTCGAAATTAAATTCAAGCCCGTACGTTTTTCCTTTTCCTTGTAGCACATCTTTTTCAATAAATTCTTGCAAAAAGAAGTCAGCACCTGGTTTATAATCTAATACATTGTCTATCGTTCGATAATATCCTTCTGCACTGATTGCGATTTTATTGTCTTTAATATTTTGATAAACACCCAAACTATAAGTATGCCCTGTCTGAGGAACAATATGCACATCGGATGTCTTCCAGCGGGAGGTAGGTAGAGGAGTCGTACTATTGTATATATTTTGTAAATATTGACGCGTCAAAGCATAGCTTGCCTTCAAAGAAGTGTTTTCTCCTAATTTCCATCTCATTCCAAGCCGAGGTTCTAAACCACCATAAGTTTTAACAATTGCTCCTTTGGGATGAGAGATGATGGTGAGCAAATTCTCTTTTGTATGGTCTTCATATTGAGCCTCTTCATATGCCCCAACTAAGAGAAATTGAGTATATCGCAATCCCAATGACAAAGCTAATCTTTCAGCAGGTTTCCAATCTAAATGTCCAAAAGCAGAAAGTTCAATACCATTCTCATCATTCAGGTCTACGCTTTCTATTCCCACTTCCTCTCCTCCAGACAAACGTCCTGGCCCTACTCTAGTTTTATCTGTCTGAATACCTAAAGAATAAGTCAATCCATTCACTGTTTTAAAAAATGTGGATTGCAAACTGTAATAGGATATGTTCGATTGAAAGTTAATGACTTCGCTAGCATTTTCCTGAGGGAAAAGTATTTGAGGTTGGTAATCACTACGAATAAAATTAGTTTGTAAAAATGAATTATTTTTAAACGTATGCGACCAAGTCAATGTATTATTAAAAGTAGTATAATCGTATTGATTACTTGATGCTGTAATATTATTGATTTTGGAAGTAATATCCAGTTGATAAAAATCATGGCTATAAAAAGAAGTCAGAGAAAAACTGTTCCTTTCATTAGCTTGGTATTTCAACTTTATGGTCGTATCATGGAAATTAGCTCGGGTCTTTTTCAGTCGTTCAATACGAGGAAACAGAAAATCATTATAAGCAACCCTTGTCGCCGCCAGAACCGTTAATTTATTTTTAATAATAGGTGTCTCTACTGAGAGTCGACTAGATACGAGACCAATTCCTCCTTGCAATATGAGTTTTTCCGCTTCAGGATTTTTGACTTTAATATCTATGACAGCCGAAATACGCCCTCCAAATTTAGCAGGCATATTTGCTCGATACAAATCTACATTACCAATTGCCTCTGGTGTAAAAACAGAAAACAAACCAAATAAATGAGTCGTATTAAACACCGGAGCTTGGTCTAATAAGACCAGGTTTTGATCTAATGAACCACCTCGGACAGATAAACCATTACTCGCCTCCCCTGCCGAGCCTACTCCTGCTAACATGGTCAGACTTTTAAATACATCTACTTCTCCGATAGCAGTAGGTAGTGTTTTAATTTTATCTGCTGATAATTGTTGTACCCCCATTACTGCTCGTTCAATATTTTGACGGGTACTTTTGCTACTAATGGTAATATCATCCAACTGATAGCCTTTTGAGGTTAATTGAATTGTAAGGCTTGAGTTTTTATTTAATTCAAAACTTGAAGTATCTGGCTGAAAACCAATACACGAAGTAATGATCTGATAATTATCCTTTGCTAAATTAATTTTTAATTCACCCTTTTCATCTGTCGAACCGCCACAATCGCAAGGCGATATAAATATGTTAGCGAATTCAACAGGCTTTGCATTCTGCTTATCTACTATATTTATTTCCAGATCAAATGATTGAGCTTCTATATTGCTAATCACGATATAGTTGAACAAGAGAAGAAGATAAAATAATTTATTATTCATTAGTGATTTTGGATCTGCATTGGACTTTATACTAAAACAATTTTATAAGATAAACAGGTGCTCAAGGCCAACCTACTGGTTTTATCGAAGTCCTAAAAAACCCCTCTTCGCAAGGAAAATAATTGGGGCAATTAAAACAATCTTCCAATCTCAATATATGATCGGGGTCAATAGGTGTCGCCAAGGTATTGGAACGATCAATAAATATCCTTTTTGTAGATACCGCTGTTGCTGTAAATTGACCTAATACAAAATCATCCGGATCATTAACACTAGACAGATTACCTAAAAGGGCGGCTGGAGGTGGCGCATTCAATCCACTGTTTTCATTAACTAAATCATTGATGATTTTAAAATAATCATAAGCAGATTTACCTAATGATAATTGTTGAACCTCAACCAAAATATTTTGATCTCGATAATAAGGGATGCCAGCAATCTCTTTCCCAGTAATCTCTTGACCGTCCGATAATAAGTCATCAAAAATGGGCAGGTTTTCGCCATGTCGGATCAACCAACAATCCGTCTCGCATAAATAATCATGATAACGTGGCGCCCATGAAGGGCCCGCAGTATTCTGACAAACATCATTCCTCCAGATGCCATCATCACAAGTTTTACAAATGACTAATGGCTCATAAGTACGATATTTCCATAGATAAAAATTTTCCTCTCCGGCAATATCTCTAAAATCTATCCGAATACTATGCCCTGGAACATAGCCGCCAAAACCAGCTTCATATTTTACTTCTGGAGAAAATTCAGCTTCAATATTATCGATTGGAATTGCTTTCGTTACGGTCTCCGTAGTAGATTCATATTTTCGGCCATCTTCTAATTCGATAGATAGCTTCCAGCGTTCTCCTGTAATTGCGGCAAAATCGGCAGGGCAAGCATAGACTCCTTCAAGGTCTTCTGAAAAATCTACGCTGCTATTTGTTTCCATATTTTCCAATCGCACTATGGCATGCTCTACAGGTTCTACTCTATACTCCTCTAATTGAAAAACAGATCTTTTTATACTTACAGAAGACAATCCAGGTTCTGTCAATGCATATGCTTCTATAAAAATGATATTATCTTGATACGCGAACTCGGGTTCTACTGGATCGACACAACTATATACAATCGCTACGACTGATAGAATAAGACCTAAAATGTAAACACTTTTCTTGTTTATCATATATCGTTTATCTTCAAATTGTTCAAGTACTTATCTAATCTTTACAAACCAAATATCGTAGTTTGTTTATCCAATAAAGAATCTAAATCAAGGAAATTCCAAGTCAGTGTTCGGTTTTCAGGTGAGTGATCTAATAATAAGATAAAATCTTTGGCAGTCTCTTGTAAACTATCCGGCATATGCTTATTGCTGCGATCAAGTCCAGAAGCTAAAAACCAAATATCTTCTTCACATTGGAATTGAAATTTTTTATCTTTTTGGCCATAATCTCCTGAAATAAAAACGACTTGAACGCCTCGTTTTTGAACCTCTACTAATCGATTGTACAATACATGCTCGAACCTTGATTTGGCTTGGCATCGGCTTTCCCAGGTTGGATTATTGGCATTGGCCCTTCTCCATAAATTCGGCATATTTTTCACATGATTCCATATCACATAATGGCTTAGAACAATAAGGTGAGAGGATTCCTGTATCGTATCACAAAGCTGCTGAAACATTTCATACTGCGCTTCTAATCGGCTGCATTCTGGATCTTTGAGCACCGTATTCATGACCATTACGGTCATGCCTTTATGATATTTTGTATAAAATTCTTTCTTACCGGTAATTTTTTCAATCCAATCGTAATGATTAAATAGGACATCATGATTGCCCAATGTCCAGTAATTTTGTGGTGCATCGACCTTTAATGTTTCATTGATGTATTCTAAGATTGAATATTCTTTATCAGAATTAGCGCAAACATCTCCTCCCAACCAAATGTGTTCGTATTTGTCTAGATTCAGTCGTTCTATCCTTTTATCTATTTTAGTATGAGATTCATAAATATGACCAAGAAATAAAATGCTATTGGGTATTGGTTTAGAATCTTTTTTGCAAGCGGCAAGTAATAATAGAGAAAAAAATAAAAACGTTAGAACATTTGACCTCATATCAATGATTTAATCAATTATGTTTTTTACACTTCGATACAAACTCACTTTCGTAGCTATTCAGGCTGAACTCAAATATTTTTTTTTGACAAGATTAACAGGATATACAGGATTCTCTATGTATTCGCGATCAACCTATATGATATGAGGCACCACCGCACCTCGTCTCAAAAATATTTTTTATATAAGCACTTACTTATGACCTTTTACGATATTCAAAAAAAGTTCAATCCCATAAAAAAAAGCATCTGGATGAACCGAAAACTCATTAGTATGGACACCAGCAAAACCTAAATTATCTTTCGCTACGCCAAGCCCAAAATATAAGCAAGGGAATTCTTGTGTATAATAAGAAAAATCTTCCGAAAACATACCTTTATAAGGTGTCGTATCTATCGTCCCCGAAAAATTTTCTTTCAGTCCCGGTATCGTCGTATTAAATAAATCATTGTCATTATAAGTAGGCGGTGAACCTTTCCGAATATTTATGGTACAGCTCGCATCTTGAGTTTTACATAGTCTACTAATCTCTCTGGTAATGATCTCTTCAATTGAGGGTTGGCCTTGAAAGGGCTCATCTACAGGTTCATATGCCCGAATGGTTCCTTTGACCGTAGCCGTATCTGTGAGCACATTTAATGCCCTTGGGTTGCCCAATTCGATATACGTAGGACTAATCACACAAGGTCTCAATGAAATATCCATTTTGATCGCTGGAATAGCTGTTATGAGTTCAATCATTCTACTAGTCAGTACAGGTAAATTACTCCCTTCATATGGAATGGCAGCATGTGAACCTTTACCTTTGATACTAATCGTAAAGTAATTGCTACCAGCCAGCATATACCCTGGAGAAATAGAAACCGTCCCGACGGCCATACCCCCTACGGAATGCAATGCAAATATATTTTCTACTTTTAAAGATTTTAGAATACCAGATTTAACGATATCATCTGCGCCCCCTTTTACTTCTTCTGCTGGTTGAAAAATAAAGTAAATCTTTCCTTTTAGTGCTGCCTTATTTTTAAAAAGCAATTTAGCCGTTCCAAGTAAAATAGAAGCATGTGCATCATGTCCGCAACTATGATTAGTCGTATCTGTTTTTGAGGCATAGGGCAAACCCGTATTTTCTTTTCCCGGTCTGGCATCTAACTCTGCACGTAAAGCGATTATAGGCCCTGGTACTTGAGTATCCAATTCTGCAATAATACAAGTCGGCAAAACTTGGACAGTATAAAATTTAGTATAGCCAATTTTTTGTAATTCTTTCTTGATTAATGCGGAGGTTTTAAATTCCTTTTTCCCAAGTTCCGGTTCTTGGTGAATCTGCTTGTATATCTCAAAAGTATACTTTGCTGCTTCCTTTATTTGTTCATTCGATTGGGAATTAACCGTACAATGGAGTAAGATAAATAAGCTCATTAAAATAAACGTATTGATTTTATTTTTCATGGTGTATATTATTTTTTAGCATTTGGAAAAATTGTGATCTTGAACGATATGGTTTTTGAATGATTGCTGAAGTTAATTAGTGGTTGTAGTATTTATAAAAAAGAGTTTTGCTTCAGGAAGTGATTCACGAAGGCCAAAAGTGCTAACAATAATGGTTTCGAACGGAAAATTTAGTACTAATGCATGCAAGGTAAAGAAAGCTCAGACTTCTGTAACTTAGAGCCTGTCAATTACAATAACCTATTCAATAGGGAATTGAATTTGCCTATTACACAAGCTTAAATACTGCATTCTTCAAATATAATATTTTTATTCTTATTTTCGAAAAACTATTGTTAGGGATTTTACAATATAGATAGGAGCATCTAGCCCTAGCCCGGAATTACAATAAACCCAAAGTCTTAAAAACCAAACATCCCAGGAAACCATAAGCTCAATTCAGGAATATACGTTACTAATATTAATGCTATTAACATCGCAATAAAGAATGGCATTAAAGGTCGAACCACTTTCTGAATAGTTGTTCCTGCCACCCCTACCCCAACAAATAAAACTGCACCAACGGGTGGTGTACATAGACCAATACAAAGGTTCAATACCATCATAATTCCAAAGTGAGTAGGATCCATGCCCAATTCCGTAACGATTGGTAAAAAGATAGGTGTAAAAATCAAAACGGCTGGTGTCATATCCATAAAGATCCCTACAAAGAGTAGTATCAAATTTATAATTAATAAAATCACAATCTTACTATCACTTACAGATAATAGCGCTGCCGTGATATCTTGTGGAATATTTTCATAAGCCATTATCCAAGACATACTCATAGATGTACCGATTAATAATAATACAATAGCCGTTGTCCCGATTGCTCCTAAAAATATATCCGGCAATTCTTTGAAGGAGACTTCTTTATAAAAATAAGTGAGGATTAAACAATATAAAACGGCTGCTGCTGAAGCCTCTGTTGCTGTAAATATACCGCCTACAATACCACCAATCACTACAACTAATAATAGTAAACTTGGGAATGCACTCCAGAAGCTCGTCCAAACTTGCTTTAAGGAACTTCTCTTACTGCCTTTATAGCCATTTTTTTTCGACCAGATCGCAGCAACGATCATTAAAAATAAGCCTGTCAAAATACCAGGAATATAACCTGCTAAAAATAGCGCAGCAATAGACACCCCACCACTTGCCAGTGAGTAAACAATCAAAACATTACTTGGAGGAATAATCAATCCCATGGTAGACGAAGTAATATTCACCGCTGCGGAAAATTCTTTACTATATCCTTCCTTTTCCATTTCATCGGTCATAAAACTACCGATTGCAGAGGCAGCGGCTACTGCCGATCCAGCAATTGCTCCAAACATCATAGCAGAGATAATATTCACATGCGCTAAGCCTCCCGGTAAAGATCCTACTAAAGTTCGTGCAAAAGTGATGAGTCGCTTGGCAATCCCGCCGCGATTCATTATTTGTCCAGCTAAAATGAAAAAAGGGATGGCTAAAAGCGAAAAGCTGTCCAACCCTGTTGCCATTCTTTGTGCAACTGTCGTCAAAGCAGGTATAATAGGAATACTCACCAGCATGGTAAAAATACTACTCAAGCCAATACTCCAGGCAATTGGAACGCCAATGCCTAATAAAATGATGAAGGATATAACAAGTATAAAAACTTCCATAATTTTGATTTTCTTATTTCTTAGCGAGGCTGATAAGTTTCTGTTAATTTGTAATAGATAATTAGTAAACCGCTCAAGGGTACAACCGCGTAGACGAAGGACATTGGTATTCGCAAAGCAGGGGATAGTTGCCCTAATACTTGCGAAACATAGATCAATCGAATGCCGCCAATCACTAAAACAAACAGAGCAAAAGATATTACTAAACCTTTGATCAATAGATTCAGTCGCTTATTTGCAGTATCGTTCAGTTTTGAAGAAACTACGTCAATGGCTAAATGCATATTTTGTCCAGAGGCATAAGCAGCACCTAAAATACCTATCCATATTAATAGAAACCGAGCTAATTCTTCTGACCAGCTTGCTTGTGCTCCCATTGCGTATCGAGTAAAAATACCCCATAAAACGTCTATGGTCATGATTGTCAGTAAAAGAACTAAAAATCGGCCTAGGTAAAAATTTATATTTTCTCGCATAGTCTTTTTATTTTATAGTATTTTCCTTTATAACCGCTTGGATTAATTTGACGCGAAGATTCCTTTAGATTTGTAGAAGAAATTCTATAGGATTTCATATGTAAATAATCCATTATTCCTTAATCAATGGCTTGTATTTTTTGAATTAAATCAAACATTTCTTTATCATCTTTATATTCACCCAAGAGGCCTTTTGTTTTAGTCATAAAGGCAGATTTATCTGGGCGAATAATTGTCACTCCTGCTGCCTGTACCGCATCTAATGCTTCTTGTTCAGCCTTTACCCATAGTTTTCTTTGAAAGGCAATTGCTTCATCAGCTGCTTCTTGTAGCCAAACTTGTTCTTGCGGACTTAACCTATTCCATGCTACTGTTCCAATCACTAAAATATCCGGAACAGCAGTGTGCTCATTTAAAGAATAATACTTACAAACTTCATAATGTCTGGAAGTATAAAAACTAGGCGGATTGTTTTCGGCACCATCTACAACGCCTTGTTGTAAAGCAGCATATAATTCTCCAAATGATATCGGCGTAGGTGCAGCACCTAGAGAACGTACAAGGTCCATTGCCGTGACACTTTCCTGAACTCTAATTTTTAATCCTTCTAAATCTTCAGGGCTTTCGATAGGTCTATCTTTGGTATAAAAAGAACGCTGTCCCGCATCAAAATATCCTAGTCCTCTCAACCAATATTTTTCGCTTGCTAATAATAGACTTTTCCCAACAGGGCTATCTTGGACTCTATACCCATGTTCTCTTCCTTTAAAAATATAAGGAAGGCTTAAGACTTTAATTTTGGGTGCAAAACTTTCCATTACCGCTCCCGAAGCTTTAGTCATAGCTAGACTACCAATTTGTAATAATTCTAATGCTTGTCTTTGAGTCCCTAATTGCTGAGCAGGGTAAATTTCAATTTGGAGTTTGCCACTTGATTTTTCAGCGAGCCGCTCGGCCATGAATTCCATACCTGCATGGACAGGATGTGTTACGTCTAAACCATGCGCTAATTTAAGAAACTTGGTATCAGAAATTTCTGCACAACCATGCAAAAGGAAAAGGAATGGTAAAAGTAAAAGTAAAAAGGGTAATCGTTTTGACATGATGATTAATTTTAGGAAACTCTAAAAATCAAAATACGCTTTTGCATTATTATAACAAATATCTTGAACCATCTGCCCCAACCACTCTATATCATTTGGCAATTCCCCTTTTTCAATATCCTTTCCAATTAAATTGCATAAAATTCGCCTAAAATATTCATGCCTTGGAAAAGATAAAAAGCTTCGGCTATCCGTCAACATTCCTATAAACCGACTCAATAAGCCCATATTAGATAAGACATTTATTTGGTCTTCCATTCCATCTTTTTGATCTAAAAACCACCAAGCTGAACCCCATTGCATTTTTCCTGCGACACTTCCATCATTATAATTGCCAACCATTGTAGCAAAGACTTCATTATCTCCAGGGTTGAGGTTATAGATAATAGTCTTTGTCAATTTTCCTTCTGTATCCAAGCGATTGAAAAATCGAGAAAGTCCCTGTGCTTGTCGAAAGTCACCAATGGAGTCGCAGCCTACATCTGCTCCTAAAGTATTCATCAAGCGCTGATTATTATTTCGTAAGGCACCTAAATGGAATTGCATTATCCAATTTCTAGCATGATACATTTTGGCTAAATGATATAAAACACAAGATTGAAATTGAATCGCTTCTCCAGTAAAAATACTTTGCCCTGCTAATCGTTTCTTTAATATTTTATCAACTTCTTCCTCTGTAAAATCGACCCCATATAATTGACTTAGTCCATGATCCGCAACCCTACCTCCTAAAGCATGGAAGTATTCCACTCGATTTTCCAAGGCGGCTAGTAAGTCCATTAAATCCCTGATCGTTCTTCCAGTAATTGATTCTAAGTCATGGATTTTATCTACAAAAGCAGGCTTGTCAATGAGGATTAATTTATCAGGACGAAATCCTGGCAGCATTTTGCAAGCCCATTTTTCATCTTTTAATTTCTTATGATGCTCTAAGTTATCTGTTGGGTCATCAGTCGTACAAACTACTTTGACATTCATTTTATTCAATAAACCTTGAGTAGAAAAATCAGCTGATTTTAATTGGTCGCTTGTATTCTTATAAATAGCCTCGCCTGTTTTTTCATTCAATAAATCGTTAATATTAAAATAGCGCTGTAATTCTAAATGCGTCCAATGGTATAATGGATTCCGCATAGTATAGGGCACTGTTTCTGCCCATTTTAAGAATTTCGATTTATCCATGCTGGCACCAGTTATATACTTTTCATCAATGCCATTTGCACGCATAGCACGCCATTTATAGTGGTCGCCTTTCAGCCAGACATCAGTGATGTTTTCAAATTTTTTATTCGCTGCAATTTCATCTGGTGGCAAATGATTATGATAGTCGATGATAGGCATACCCGCGGCAAAATCGTGGTATAATTTTTTCGAAAATTTATTCTCTAGTAAAAAGTGTTCGTTTAAAAAAGGTTTCATATGCGGATAAATTCGTATTTAATTTTCTTTATGCTTGCATACTTCTGCAAATGCCTAATTCCAAGCCACGCAACTCTGCTAATCCCCTTAATCTACCAATGGCCGAGTAACCGGGATTCGTTTTTTTAGTCAAATCATCCAACATTTTATGTCCATGATCTGGTCGCATTGGAATAGCAGATTTATGGGTTTGTTGAACTTCAACCAATGCTTTCATCACTGCAAACATATCTACATCACCATCTAAATGGTCTGCTTCATGGAAGTTACCAAACTCATCTCTTTTAGTCGCACGTAAATGGATAAAATTAATCCGATGCCCTAAGTTTCGAACCATCTGTGGTAAATCATTATCTGGCCGAACGCCAAAAGAACCAGTACAAAAGCACAAACCATTATTGGGCGAATCTACGGCATTAAAAATTGCTTTGATATCTTCTTCTGTACTCACAACTCTAGGTAAACCGAATAAAGAGAAAGGTGGATCATCTGGATGAATTGCCATTTTTACACTTGATTCATCTGCAACTGGAATAATCTCTTCTAAAAAATGGATTAAGTGCGATTGCAAACCTTTCGCATCAATATCTTTATACGTTTCTAATACTGCTTGAAAATTGGTTAAATTGGTAAGGCCTTCAGTCGTTCCCCCCGGTAGACCTGCTATTATATTTTGGGTGACTTTGGTGATTTCTGCATCACTCATTTGTTCTAGGCGTTTCTTTGCATTTTTTTGTTCTGCCTCAGTATAATTGTCTACTGCTCCTGGTCTTTTTAAAATATATAATTCAAAGGCAGCAAATACCGCTTTTTCAAATCGCAAAGCACTTGATCCATCCGCCATTGGAAAATCTAAATCCGTTCTAGTCCAGTCCACTACGGGCATAAAATTATAGGTGATAATTCGTACATCGCATTGGCCTAAATTTTGGATACTCTGCTTATAGTTTTCGATGTATTTTTTATAATGCCCTGTTTGTCGTTTAATATCTTCATGGATCGGTACGCTTTCGACTACAGACCATTTCAAACCCGCATCTTCTATGATTTTTTTACGTTTTTGAATTTCTGTAACCGTCCAAATTTCTCCGTTGGGAATATGGTGTAATGCACTTACGATGCCTGTTGCACCTGCTTGTCTGATATCTGATAAACTGACTGGATCGTCAGGGCCATACCATCTCCATGTTTGTTGTAGTTTTTTCATTTGTTTTTAAGGTGTTGTTTTTTTGGCTTTGCTTTCTTTGATTTTTTTTGCCACTAAGGGATTTATTTTCTATCTCTAAAAAACTTTGTGCCTTCGTGTCTTTGTGGCATTTATTAATCTTTTCGGTTCTTTTCCCTTTGAGTGTGGTGTTTTTTGCCACGAAGGCGCAAAGACGCTAAGGGGGTTTATACTTATTATTTTCTAATCCTTTTGATTCCCTGCTTTATCAAAGGAACATTGAAATTAATTAGGTAACCTAAATTTTTGTTTGTCAATTTTAAGAGCCTGTTTAAATTTTGTTCGCTTAGGCGAAAAAACAGGATTTTATGACCAATCAAGGCTCTTTTCGATTGGAATAGCCTTAGCTATTGTAATCGAAAAAGCCGCAGAGTGGGCGAAAAAGACGTTTTTGCAGCCCAGCTAATAATTTTTAAACAGGCTCTAAGTGACTGATAATTTGAGCTTGCCAAACTGGGTTGACTTTTTCAACAGCTTTTAGTTCTACAATTACCATATCATCTACGAGTAAGTCCAACCTCAATCCTTCATCGAAAACCAATCCATCAAATACAATTGGAATATCAACTTGTCGATCAACTTTATGACCTGCTTTTCTTAATACATGAGCCATACATACTTCGTAAACTTTCTCTAATAGACCAGGGCCGAGTTCTTTATGAACTTGGTATGCAGCATCTACGATGGCTTTACCAATTACCTCTTCTTTTTCTGAAAGTGTTGTGTAACTCATAGTTGATGTATTTTTTTGTTAAAACCAATTATTTATTTTTTCGCCACTAAGGCACGAAGACGCTAAGGTCTTTATCTTCTATTTTTATAAAACTTTGTGCCTTCGTGTCTTTGTGGCAAATAAGTTACACCCCAGAAAAAGCACTAAACCCACCATCAACAGGGACAATAACCCCTGTAATAAAACTAGAAGCATCACTACACAACCAAAGTAAGGTACTCGTTAATTCTTCGGGTTCACCAAAACGTTTTATAGGCGTTTCATTGATAATAGTTTGACCTCTAGTTGTTAAACTTCCATCTTCATTTGTTAGTAGTCGTCTATTTTGATCCGCAATAAAAAAGCCAGGCGCAATCGCATTAACTCGAATACCTTCGCCAAATTTATGCGCCATTTCTACTGCCATCCATTTAGTAAAATTATCAATCGCAGCTTTGGAAGCAGAATATCCAACGACTCTAGTGATCGCTTGTTGAGCAGCCATTGATGAAATATTTATAATACAGCCTTTTTTTTGCTTAGCCATTGTTTGTCCAAAAACCATCGTGGGTAAAACGGTACCTTTTAAGTTCAGATCAGTCACCTTAGTAAAATCATCCATAGACAAATCAAAAATACTTTGCTCAGGCATAATGGTTGCACCCTTCATATTCCCTCCGGCTGAATTTAACAAAATATCAATCCTTCCCCACTTTTTTAGGATTTTCTTAGCTGCTGCCTTTAATTGCTTTTCATCTAATACATCTGCTACTAAAGCAATAGCCTCTCCCCCATTCTTTTTTATTTGCCTGACCTTTTTTTCTACCTTAGATTTGGTTCGACTTAAAATACCTACTTTAGCCCCCGCATTAGCTAAGCCTTCCGCCATTGCCCCACCTAGAACTCCTGCACCTCCAGTGATAATTGCAACTTTTCCGTTTAATTCAAACATCAATTTATGTTTTTTGACAAAAAGGATATACAATCCTTAAGATTGTCAATGATTGAATCTTATTTCTTTTCCTCGCTTATCTGATTTATAAATCCCTTTTATGAGCGATAGAGATTTCAAGCCTTCTAGCCCATCCACTAAAGGTGTTTTATCTTTTTTAATGGCCCTTACAAAATCTGAAATTTGGGCTTTATGCAAAGCATAATTTATCGCCATTGGATCCGATGAACCAGACTTATTTTCTTTTTTTGAAATAGCATCCTTAGCATCTTCACCTATAATGTCCCACACTATAATTTTTCCTG
Organism: Saprospiraceae bacterium; assembly: GCA_965277415.1. GTDB lineage: Bacteria > Bacteroidota > Bacteroidia > Chitinophagales > Saprospiraceae > JAHDHW01. Next base: position 102,258 of record CBDICS010000081.1, on the reverse strand, counting down.
CCTCCAAAATGATACTCCCTTTTGTACCAAAAATTTCTAATCGTTCAGGATAGCCAGGCGTGATGGCCGTACTTCCTTCAATCGTTCCTAAAGCTCCATTTTTAAAAGTCAATAAAGCCAGGCCTAAATCTTCGCCTTCAATTTTATGTTTTACCGTTCGGACTTTGCCAAAGACACTTTCCACTTCACCCATGATATCAAGCAATAAATCAATAGTGTGAATACCTTGATTGATTAAAGCGGCACCTCCATCGCCTTTAATCGTTCCTTTCCAATTACTTGACTTATAATAACTGGTTGGCCGAAACCATTTGATATATGCATTCCCTAATATCAATTTTCCTAATTGCCCTGCAAGTACCGCTCTTTTTAATTTTATATAATCGGAACTAAACCGGTTTTGGAAAATCACGCTTAATTTCACCCCAGCTTTTTCACATGCAGCAATCATTTTATTGGCTCTTTTAACGCTTATTTCTATTGGTTTTTCCACTAGTATATGCTTTCCCATTTTAGCAGCAGCCAGAGTCGGTTCTAAATGATTGCCACTATGCGTACAAATAATCACGGCATCAATTGCTTTATTTTTTAATAGCTTTTTGTAGCTACTGTAGACTTTTACACCAAATACTTCAGCGGCTTTTACTGCCCTCTCTTCTGACGAGCTGGCCATTGCAATGATTTCACAATTATTTAATTCTTGAACACTTTTAAGATGATGTCCAGCAATTGAGCCTGTGCCGATGATACCAATACCAATTTTTTTAAAACTCATTGACTGTAAAGTTTAAAGATAATAGCAAGGTAAAAATAGTTTCTAAGTCTATTTTAGTTTTTTGAAAGATTAAAAATAAATTTCTTGGATATCGAAAATTGTCATGGATTTGATGGCAGGAGAAATCTAGGGAATTGCTGCGTTCATTTTGGAAGGTTGAACTTATTGCATAAAAAAACCGCAACAGATTGACTAGCAATCTATTACGGCTTATCTAAGCAGCCCGTAGGGGAATCGAACCCCTATTACCAGGATGAAAACCTGGCGTCCTAACCGTTAGACGAACGGGCCAATTTAGGTGTGAATCTTAGTAAACCAAAACTCACACTTAAATGGTTTCCCGAGTTCGTTAACAGGGTGAACCGAAGCTATTTTTTTGCTTTAAAAATGCTTCATTTAGCATCCTTTTTTCCAAAAGCAAGGCAAATATACATCCTTTCTAGTAAATAAGAAATATGGAGCCATCTTTTTTCTAAAAAAAATTATTATTAGAATAAAATACTTCTGTATTGCTCTAAATATAATAGAATGCTATCCTGTTTGGAGCTTGTGATAGTGAAAAATTTGGTATATTCAAATAATTATTGTTACTTTTACACTAAGTATTAATAAAAACTTAATTTAATGAAGTATTATATTTCAACAACAATTTATATGTTTGTGTGCTTTATTAATTAAGAACAGATTTAAACTAAATTTTAAAACTCAATAATTTCTACCTAACATGGCAAAAAGAATTGCAATTAATGGTTTTGGTCGAATCGGAAGACTAACTTTACGAAAGTTACTTAAAAGCAAAGATGTTGAAGTCGTTGCGATCAATGACCTTACAGATAATAATACCCTAGCTCATCTATTTAAATATGACTCTGCTCAAGGAACACATCCTGCTAAAGTAGTAGCAACAGATAAATATATCCAAATAGGAAATAAGAAAATCGTAGCATTGACTCAACGTGATCCATCGCAACTCCCTTGGAAGAAATTAAAAATTGATGTTGTCTTAGAATGTACTGGTCTTTTTAGAACAATGGACAAAGCAGGGATGCACCTTACTGCTGGTGCCAAAAAAGTAGTCATTTCTGCTCCTGCTAAAGACGATGGTATTCAGACTATCGTACTTGGTGTTAATGATAGTGAACTAGATGCTTCTAATAAGATTTTTTCTAATGCATCTTGTACAACAAACTGTCTAGCGCCTCTTGTAAAAGTAATCGATGAGAACTGGGGTTTTGAGCAAGCATCTATGACAACGACTCATGCTTATACATCTGATCAAAGAATTCAGGATGCACCTCATAGTGACCTTCGTAGAGCTAGAGCGGCAGCTTTTAATATGGTTCCAACTACGACTGGTGCTGCTAGTGCGGTAGGAAAAGTATATCCAAGTGTAAAAGGTAAAATGTTTGCAATGGCTATCCGAGTTCCTGTGATTACAGGTTCATTAGTAGAATTAAATGTAATAGTTGATAAAGAGGTCACAGTAGAAGAAGTAAACAAAAAATTCGAAGTTGCTTCTCGAAGAAAATTAAAAGGTGTCTTAGAATATGCTGATGTGCCTCTCGTTTCTTCTGATATTGTTGGAAATCCTCACTCTTCTATCTTTGATAGCCAATTGACTCAGGTTGCAGGCAAAATGATTAAAGTTGTTAGCTGGTATGATAATGAAGCTGGTTATTCTGCTCGATTAGCAGATATGTGCCGAAAAGTAGCTAACCTTGGACCAGTAAAAAAAGGAAGCGCTAAGAAAAAGTAAATCCGATATTTAGAAATATAGTTGTTCTGAATTGGCAATAGTCATTGAAGAACCATTCGAAAGAGAATTTTATTTTTAAAACAACTTCTTTTTATAATAAGAGAGGTTGTTTTAAAATAAAAAGATGATTTACAATCAATCTCAACCTCCATTTTAAAACAACTTCAGAAAGCAGTAAAGTAATATGGATCTTAATTTTAAAGGAAAAAAAGCACTTGTTCGGGTTGACTTTAATGTACCACTTGACGAGAAGTACAAAATTACTGATGACACTCGTATACGTGCTGCTTTACCCACAATTAAATATATTCTAAAAGGAGGTGGATCCGTTATCCTAATGTCTCATCTCGGGCGTCCACAAAAAAAACTCAATGAAGATGGGACTATCAATGTAAAGAAATTTACACTTGAGCATGTCGTAAAACATGTAGGTAAATTGCTTAGAAAAAAAGTACAGTTTTGTCCGGAGACCGTTGGAAAAACTGCGACTAAAATGGCTAAAGCATTGAAATCGGGTGAAGTATTAATTTTGGAAAATACACGCTTTCAAAAAGAAGAGGCTAAAGGAGATGAAGCTTTTGCAAAAAAACTTGCTGCCTTAGCACATTTCTATGTCAATGACGCTTTTGGAACAGCACATCGGGCACATGCCTCTACAACAACTGTAGCTTCTTTCTTTAAAGCAGGTACCAAGTCTTTTGGTTTTTTGATGCAAAAAGAAATTGAAAATGCTGAAAAAGTATTGAACAATCCTGAGCGACCATTGACTGCAATTATTGGAGGTGCTAAGGTTTCTGATAAAATCCTTTTATTGGAAAAATTGATCGATTTTGCTGATAATATTCTTATTGGCGGCGGCATGGCTTACACTTTTCTTAAAGCACAGGGGGGCAAGGTTGGTAATTCTTTAGTAGAAGAAGATCGGCTTAAACTTGCGCTTCGATTATTAGCAAAAGCGGAGAAGAAAGGGGTAAAAATATTTCTGCCCAAGGATTCTACCACAGCAGACAATTTTGATGCAAAGGCAAATAAAGCAAATAAATATAGTAAACGAATTCCTAAAGGCTGGATGGGCTTGGATATTGGAACGGCTGCCCAAAAAGATTTTACAGCTGTTGTATTAAAATCAAAAACCTTACTTTGGAATGGTCCAATGGGTGTCTTTGAAATGAAACCCTTTGCCAAAGGAACTATGACAATTGCTAAAGCAGTTGCCAAAGCGACTAGTAAGGGGGCTTTTTCTCTTGTTGGTGGTGGTGATTCTGTTGCCGCTGTAAATCAAATGGGATTAGCGGATAAAGTGAGTTACGTTTCGACAGGTGGTGGAGCGATGCTGGAATTTCTTGAGGGAAAAGAGCTACCTGGTATTGCTGCGATAAAATAAGCCGTAAAATTTATAGTTATGAGGCTTATATAGTTTAGCAAGCTAAAATTATATAAGCCTCATGAATTTCAACTCTTATCTTTCAGCGTACATTGATTCATAGTACCTTTGATAATCTCCACTGGTTACATTATTCATCCATCCTTCATTGGCTAGATACCATTCGGCTGTTTTTCTCAAGCCTTCTTTAGCAAATACCGTTGGTTCCCATCCTAGTTCATTCATAAGTTTTGAAGCGTCTATCGCATATCGACGATCATGCCCAGCACGATCTTTCACATAAGTGATCAATTCTTTAGAAGATCCTTCTTCTCGACCTAATAAGTCATCCATTACATCGCAGAGATCGTTAATGAGATCAATATTCTTCCATTCATTATTACCTCCAATATTGTACGTCTCTCCTATCCTACCTTTTTCATAGATTAAATCTATGGCAGTAGCATGATCTCCTACCCACAACCAATCTCGGGTATATTTACCATCACCATAAACCGGCAATGGTTTATTATTTTTTATATTATTAATAAAAAGTGGTAATAGTTTTTCAGGGAATTGATAAGGGCCATAATTATTCGAACAATTCGAAATGACAATAGGCATATTATAAGTATGGTAGAAAGCCCTTACCAAATGATCTGAGCTTGCTTTGGAAGCAGAGTATGGGGATCGAGGGTCATAGGAAGTCTCTTCTGTAAACAACCCTGTTTCTCCTAGTGTCCCATACACCTCATCAGTCGAAACATGATAGAAGCGTTTACCTTCAAAACTTGACCAATTATGACGCGCTGCATTTAGCAAATTCATCGTCCCAAGAATATTGGTTTTAATGAATGCAATCGGATCCTCAATAGATCGATCTACATGAGATTCCGCAGCTAAATGAATGACGCCATCAAAATTATACTGTTCAAAAAGTCGATCTAAAAAATCACCATCTACTATATCTCCTTTTATGAAGGTATAATTCGGTTTTTGTTCTATATCTTTTAGGTTTTCCAAATTACCAGCATAAGTTAATAAGTCTAGATTTACAATATGATAATCTGGATATTTATTGACTAACAATCGAACCAAATGCGATCCAATAAATCCTGCACCGCCAGTTATTAGTATTGTCTGTTTCATTTTTATATTTATGATATTAGGGATATGTTTTTTAGGTGGTCAGAAAGTCAGAGTGGTCAGGGTAGTCAGAGTGGTCAGGTGGTCAGGTGGTCAGGAATGTAGAAGACCTTTGAATACTTTGACCTCTCTGACTTACCTGACTACTCTGTCCTTCTGATTCTCTATGCGAGTTGATCTACTTTCACTACTTCTTTAAAGTATTCAAAAGTTCTTTTAAGACCTTCGGCTCTAGTGACTTTCGGTTCCCAGCCCAATATTTCTTTGGCTTTACTTATATTCGGTCTACGTTTTTTAGGATCATCTTCAGGCAATTCTTTATAAATTAATTTTGCTTTTGGATTGCCAACAAGTTCTAATACCTCTTCTCCAAATTCCTTAATCGTTACCTCTGCTGGATTCCCAATATTGACTGGCAAATGATAATCACTATGCAATAGTTTGTAGATACCTTCAACCAAATCATCTACATAGCAAAAAGAACGTGTTTGTGATCCGTCACCAAAAACGGTCAATCCTTCGCCTCTAATAGCTTGTGAAAAGAATGCGGGTAATACCCGACCATCATTGACACGCATTCGAGGGCCATAAGTATTAAATATTCTGATAATTCGCGTTTCTAGGCCATGATAATTGTGGTAAGCCATCGTTATCGCTTCCTGAAACCTTTTTGCTTCATCGTATACACCACGAGGACCTATAGGGTTCACATTACCCCAGTATTCTTCTACCTGAGGGTGAATAAGTGGATCACCATATACTTCTGAAGTCGAAGCAATCAACATTCTTGCTTTTTTCTCTTTTGCCAGACCTAATAGATTATGTGTTCCCAGAGCGCCCACTTTCATCGTCTGAATTGGCATCTGTAAATAATCAATCGGACTTGCTGGAGAAGCAAAATGTAGTATATAATCTAATTCCCCTGCTACATGTACAAAATTAGAAACATCATGGTGATGAAATTCGAATTCTTTTAATGGGAAAAGATGTTCAATGTTATTCATATCTCCAGTAATCAGGTTGTCCATTCCGATTACATGGTATCCTTCTTTAATAAAACGATCACAAAGGTGTGATCCTAGAAATCCGGCAGCACCGGTAATTAAAATTCTTTTCATCTTAATATTTTTTCAGTATAAATATAAATGGAAGCTATTCTTGTACTTCGCAAAGGGTTTATAATATTTCTTGCAACCTTAAGGTAAATTGATCATAAAGGTGCGTAACATGGCTAAGTTTCTATGGGTATTAATACGTTAGAATCTCTATTAAGTTGCTCTAAATGAAAACTACCATTTTTTGATGAGCTAAGAGATGATCCATTTTTTTTCAATAATCCTCAATCAATAAGACGCTTATTTATATCAAAAGTATCAAGTTGAGTAGCAATAAATATGGGTTTTAGTTTCAAAAGTGCAAATACCTCCAATGTAGCTACGAAGGTAAAGATTATACTTCGAACAAGTTCTATACAAACCTGACTTTTACTACCTTAAGTATTTGTCAAAGTGGCCGTTTATCTCGTTCTTTGCGTTAATGGGATAAGGAAATTTAAAAATATACTTATGAAAAACGTTTTTTTGTGCTTTTTATTAATGTCACTTCCTATTTTGACAATTGGTCAAATAGAACGAAGTAATGAAGTCCCGGTATTAAATGTGGGTTTTGAATATGGATTTCAGACGACAGGGGCAGATTTAAAGGATCGTTTTGGTTCTAGTACTGGATTAGGTATAAAAATGGAATATCTTCTTGAATCCAATTGGTCCATTAGCCTTGAAGGATTCTTTATATTTGGAAGAGTAGTTAAGGAAGATCCGCTTTTTGCACTTAGAGATATAGATAGCCTCATTATTGGTAATAATGGAAGTCAATCACAATTTGCCTTACGTGAAAGGGGCTTTTATTTTGGAGGTTCTATAGGACGACTTTTTCCCATTTTAAAAAAGAACAAAAGATCTGGAATTAAAGTAGAATTGGGTGTGGGACTCTTACAACACAAAATCAGGATACAAGATGATCCCGAATCTTTCGTACCCATTTTGGCTGGAGAATATAAAAAAGGTTTTGACCGATTGAGTAATGGACTTGCGATTAAACAATTCATAGGATATCACCATATGTCTAGAAATCGCCTGATTAATTGTTATGCAGGTTTTGAATTTACTGAAGCTTTTACTCGAAGTCGGAGAAGTTATAATTACGATACCATGTCAGCTGATGAAAGCAATCGTTTTGATGTATTAGCTGGATTTAAGGTAGGTTGGATTCTTCCTTTCTTTCTTGGGGAGAAGGGAGACGAAATATATTATTGAGATTATCGCTCCTTCTAAACTGGTGGCTTAGTGATCGCTTCGCTTGGGAAACGCTGCGTTTAATATCCCTACAAAATCTTGACATCTATTTTCGTTTTAATTGAACGATTAGATAACTAAGTTATTAGACGGATTTAATTTCATCTTGATAATTTTCCTACATTTGCGATATGCTATTGCTTTATAATCTTGCACTTCAGTTTTATGTAATTGCTATTCATATTGCTGCTTTCTTTTCTAATAAGGCAAAACTATGGATAGATGGTCGAAAAACGGTTTTTGAAGACTTAGAGCATCTTGGATTTCAGGATACTGACAAAATCATCTGGATACATACCGCCTCTTTAGGCGAATTTGAGCAAGGTCGTCCAATCATTGAGCAATTAAAAAAAGTATTTCCTCAGTACAAAATCTTATTGAGTTTCTTTTCTCCTTCTGGATATGAAATTCGAAAGAATTATGCCCTGGCAGATCATATTTGTTACCTGCCAATGGACTCGAAGCGCCACGCACAACAGTTTATAAAAACTGTCAATCCTCAATTAGCTATTTTTATAAAGTACGACCTTTGGTATCATTATTTAAATGAGCTTCAAAAAATAAAAACACCTATCTTATTAATATCTGCTTTATTTCGAAAAGATCAATTCTATTTCAAATTTTTTGGTCGATTTTTCAAACCAGTTCTTAAAAAGATAGATCATATTTTTGTACAAAATAAAAGTTCTGAGGAAGTCCTACATCAACATGGCATTTCAAATACTTCAATTGCCGGGGATAGTCGAATAGATCGGGTAATAAAAATTGCTGCGGAGAAAAAACGAGATACTATTGTCGAACAATTTATTGACAATCGACCAGTATTTATTTTTGGTAGTACTTGGCCCGAAGATGAGGCCATTATTAGTCCTTATATCAATGCCCATCCTCAAAAATATCGTTATATAATTGCTTCTCATGATATTAGTATAGCTCGAATTAAATCCATAGAAAACCAATTTCAACTTACTTCTATACGCTATTCCGAAGCGGCCAATAATCAACTGAGAGATTATGATTTGTTGATCATAGACAATATTGGAAAACTTTCGGCTATTTATCAATATGGAAAACTCGCTTATATTGGTGGCGCTTTCGGAAAAGGTTTGCATAATATACTCGAACCGGCAGCCTTTGGATTACCGCTTATTTTTGGTCCACGATATCAGAAATTTGAAGAAGCCAATTCTCTAATTGAACAAGGAGCTGGTTTTTCAATTAAATCTAGTACAGACTTTCAACATATTGTCAATCAATTACAAGAGGATACTTTTTATAATAAAAGCGCTACTATAGCACTTGCTTATATTCAAAAAAATCAAGGCGCTACTACAAAAATCATTAATTTTATAAAAGAAGTTTTTCAATGATAAAACTATTAAAAGCTTTTAAAGCAATTTTGAGAATCATCAAAAACCCTTGGTTACTCAATCGAATTATTAATGACGATGAGGTTTGGATGGAAATGATAAACAGACGCTATCAAATTGATTCCACATTACCAGTTGTTGATTTTGCTGATCTATTGCCAAACACTACCGAGACGCTGGAAACCTTTGCTTTTCTTGGCGGTGGTTCTCTTCCTACTGATTTGGCTTTATTAAAAGGCTTAAGTAAAAAGAAAAAAGATTGTACTTATTTTGAAATTGGGACATGGAGAGGAGAAAGTGTAGTTAATGTTGCTGATACTGGTGCGGATTGCTATACACTTAACTTACCTAAAGAAACCTTAGAAGCAATGGATCAAAGCCGTCTGTACGCAAAGCTACATGGCTTCTTTTCAGGAGAGCGAGATAATATCCACTATGTTTATGGCGATTCCAAGACCTTTGATTTTTCGGGTTTAAACAAAAAATTTGACCTAATTTTCATTGATGGAGATCACCATTACGATTATATTAAAAATGATACAGAAAAGGTCTTCCTACACCTTTTACATGATGAAAGTATCATTGTGTGGCATGATTATGCATATTCTCCAGAAAAAATCAGACCTGAAGTGATGGCTGGAATTTTAGATGGTACGCCAAAACATTTTCATAAAAACTTATACCATGTTTCGAATACGATGTGTGCTATCTTTACAAGAGAACCAATCAATAGTGCGCCTTTAGTTATTCCTGTTGAACCCAATAAGAAATTTAAGGTGGCACTTGATCTTATTAAATTCAATCCATAATATGTCTTTTAATCGGTTCAAGATACTTATTTTTTACACTTGCTTTTTTGTTTCTATATACTGGATGCTTTGGTTGTTCGATCCCCAATTAGGTTACATTTATGATTTGTTCACACAGCAAAAAACAATAGAAACTAGGGAAGAATTAGAATCCCAATTCAATTCTTTTGAGATGGTTGATTATGATCAACTCCCGGATCAAAAAAAACAGGATCTAGTTTCTAAAGAGGATAAGACATGCTATTCTATTCAAAAATCTGCTTTATATAAAAAAAGGAGGTTTCTAAAAATAAATTGGTTTGATCGTTATAAATATTTGGTAGCAGATTTTCGGGTGCTTGACTTTTTATCTGGCAGTCCTTTTTTAGCTAATTCTTTTGGTTTTCCACATTTAGATAAAACTCAATACCTCTTAATTGACAAACGCATCCTTTTAAAAATGTTATCGCTAAAGAAAAAATTAGAAGAGAAAGGTTATCGTGGCGATCAATTCAGCATAAATTCAAGCTTTAGAACACCAATATATAATGAAATTGTAGGCGGAAAAATATGCAGTCGTCATCAATTTGGAGATGCTATTGACATTCAAATATATGATATCAATGGGGATGGTTCAGCAGATGCTAAAGATGCCATTCTTGTTTTTGATTTATTAGATAAAGAAATTATTAAAAATAGTGGCGGGCTCGGAAAATATAAAAGTGATGCGAATGTTTTGCATTTTGATACGCGAGGGAAAAGGGCGAGGTGGTTTTACTAGGTATGTGATTATCTAGGTGAGGATTTCGCTTTTTCTATCCCTCTTTTATCAATTTCATTTGATTTTTCTTAATTTTCCGCTGTGAATCCACAAGAAGTTTTCGACAAGATAAATCATCTGAATATCCTTATTGTTGGTGATGTAATGGTAGACCGTTATTTGACTGGTAAGGTAGATCGGATTTCACCAGAAGCTCCCGTGCCAATCATTCGTTTAAATACTACTGAGAACCGTTTAGGTGGCGCTGCAAATGTAGCCCTGAATATAAAAGCAATGGGCGCCAAGCCCTTCCTTTGCAGTGTAATAGGTAAGGATGATAATGCTCAGACTTTTATAAACCTGCTTCCATCCGAAGAAATAGATCAAAAGGGTATCATACTATCTGAAAAAAGATGCACTACAGTCAAAACTCGTATCTTAGCCGCCAATCAACATTTATTGAGAATCGATCAGGAAGATACTTTTGCCCTCCATTCAGAAGAAGAAGAATCACTGCTTTTCAATATTAAAAGGATCCTAACAGAGCACTCTATCCATGTTATCCTATTTCAGGACTATAATAAAGGAGTCTTGAGTTTAAATGTTATCCAACAAGTATTAAGAGAAGCAAAAGAACGAAGTATTCCAACTGTTGTTGATCCTAAATTGCATAATTTTCTGGAGTTTAAACAAGCCACTTTATTCAAACCCAACCTAAAAGAAATACAAGATGCTCTACCATTGGATGTAAAATCAAATACGAATTCTTTAAGTGAGGCTTCACAATATTTACGGTCTAAATGCCAACATTTGCATACAATGGTTACACTCTCTGACAAAGGAATTTTTATTGATGATGGTATTAATCAGTCTATTCTTCCTACTCAGGCTCGAAATATCGCAGATGTTTGTGGTGCAGGAGATACCGTTATCAGTATTGCTGCATTAGGCATTGCTCTGCAATTAAATTTGCAAGACATTGCCATTCTTGCAAACCTTGCCGGAGGTCAAGTATGTGAAAAAGTAGGTGTAGTCCCTGTCAATAAAACACAATTACTTCAAGAGTATAAACAGTTACTTTTCAGTTCTAAAACCTGACTTTTCCAATCTTTATGGTATGCCTTAGCTCATAAATTGCATACTAGTTTACATTTTTTTGTCTGATAATTAATAATATTTGGATGACCACTTCTACAGAATGAAGAAATAGGTATTGGGGCAATCATTCCCTTTCTATTTCATTTGGTTACTGCAATTATATACTGAAGTTGTTTAAACTACGAAACGATCTTTTGCTTCAATACTTCGTTTTAAAAATCTCATGTAGCCCTGCTATGCAGCGATTTTAAAGTCTCGTCTTGATGCAAAATATCTGTTGCTCGTAATAGCAGCCATTTTTAAGCAAGTTCACTCACTTAAAAAAAACAACTCTATAAAACTTAATTTCTGAGGTTTAAGCATCAGGCTAGTTCTGATTCTTAAGAGTCACAATATTGGGTTAATTCTTCCTATTAGAAACAAATAAATAACTATCAAATGAAATATTATAGCTTTTAGTAGGCTATATTCAAAACAATGAAAATCAATTAATTACTAAACAAAATTTATTATGAAAACAAATCTATTAACTCGAATATTCAAAACCAATCTAAATTTTACCTTCCAACCTGTAAAAACATATTTTAAGGTACTCCCTATTCTAAGTCTAATCTTTATCACAAATCATTCATTTGCCCAAACAGTCCCTTATATTAGCTATCCTATAGAAGGTATTCAAACAAATCCTTCCAGGCCAGGTGCTAACCAGAATAGAAATTCAGATTTAGAGATTGCATCGAATTTTTATGCTATTGCACCGAATGCCATGTGGCCAGCAAGCCAAGTCGAATGTTTTTATTTCGGGACTGATTTTCTTGCGCAAGGAGGTTCCATAGGCAATAATATCGTTCTAGGTATTGAAATTAAAAATGTATTAGATGGATCTATAAGCTTCACAGACTCTATAAGCTTAGGGGATACTCTTTCTACAGGGGTAATCAATACTATACTGTTTCCAGATTGTTATACGCCTAGTGAATCTCAAGTCGATTATATCGGTACATACACTATAACATCTGACTGTCCAGACCCTGACCTTTCTAACAATCAACAATCTTTTACCTATTCAACTATTGATTCTATCTTCTCAAAAGAGACAGGAGCTACACAGATTCTATCGCCAGCAGGTGGAAATTGGCCCATAGGTGAACCCCATAGCTGGGCTTATGGCAATTATTATTATATAGCGGATGGAGACGCCGCAAGTGCAAAATCAGCTGTTTTCAGTATTGGCAATGCGGATGATCCAGCTATTTCAAATACACTTCTTAGTATTTTTTTGTATAAATGGGTGGATACGAATAGTGATTCCAATATGGATCCAGATGAAAGAGAGATTGTAGGATTTAACAATTATGAGATTATTGGAACTGAATCACCAACCGATCTGATCAATATCCCTTTAAGTAAATTTCCTTCAAACGAACCGGGACCTATTGAATTAGAAAGTGGTACAGCATATGTCTTGATGCTCGAATATGTTACGCCGAATACACAAAACACTATTTTTTTCTCTACAAGTGATGAATTTGATTACTCTGCTCAAGTTGCTTTCTCAATCGAAGTCGGTACTCCAAGATATGCACAGATGCTTGGAATCGGAGGAGATTTAAGTGTTGAATCGTATAGCTCTGTAGGCTTTGGGAGACATATTGCACCTGTTGCCCGATTAGTACTAACATCTACTCTTTCAAACCTCTCAAATGAATTGGTATCATCAGATGATCAACTCTTTCTTTCCCCTAATCCGAGTAGTGGCATTTTAAATATTGAAATACCCAAGATGAATACAGCAAAACAAGGGACATTACTTGTTTATGACCTATTAGGTCGATTAATTCAAGAAAAGAAAATTGATTTCAATTCAGGTCAAAATACTCAAATAGATGTAAGCCACTATACAAATGGGGTTTATTTTGTAGTTTTTAAAACCAATGGAACAGCCATATCAGCCCCTTTTAACGTTAAAAAGTAATGAAATAGGTTTGATATAATGTAAATATGGAGACAGTTTTTTGTCTAATTTGCCAACATCAAACATAACAAGGTTTATTATCATAAAATATCACCATTTTTCTTAATTTTACGCTTCCTCTTATTTCAATTAAACTTTATTAAAAAAGATAATTATGAAGACAAATTTGACAATGCCTAAAATCTCTATTCTATTTAGCATTTTGGCGCTATTGTTTTCAGCTCCCGCATTCGCACAACCAGCAAATGATGATTGTGCCGCTGCTGTAGCTCTGACAATTGGCCTTGATGAAAATGACTGTACAACTACGGAAGGTACAACCCTTGCAGGAACAGCTTCTACTACTCCAGCAAATGTATGTTCTGGTTCTTGGTTTGCCGATGATGTTTGGTACTCTGTTACCACTCCTGCTGTTGTTCCTGAAGGAGCATTAATCGTAAAAACATTTTTTGGAAATCAAGCAGGTGATGTACCAGCTGTAGGAATGGCTTTTTATGCTGGCTGTGGAATTGACGAAGTTCCGCTTGCCTGTTTTTCTAGTGCTGATGCTACACTTGATGAAATCAAAATTTTCACCGGTAACCTTGCTCCTAGCTCTACTTATTATGTACGGGTATGGTCAGGTGGATCACCTACAGACAATTCTGGTACATTCAGAATCTGTTCTTATTGGGAACCTCCATCAAGTGATGTAGTGATCTGGGGTGCTAATCCTGGAGAAGGTGACTTTGACGGTGGACTAAATGACTGGACTATCCAGAGTATTACTGGAGATACTGCTCTTTGGCAATATAAAGCATGTTCTTGCTCTAATGGTTCATTCAGATCAACTACTATTTCTTCTCCAACTTCTTATAATGGAGCTGCAGTTTTTGATGCAGATTCTATGAATACAGTTTTTGGGCCACCTCCAGGTCCTCCATATCCACAATTAGTAGGGGAATTGATTTCACCTATAATAGATGGAACTGATTTTGAATCCGTTTCTCTCAAATTTTATCATGCTTATGCCCCCCTTAATGGTAATGCATCTTTCTCTTATAGTATAGATGGTGGCGGGACTTGGTCTCCTGAAGAAGAAGTCGCACCAGAAATAGCAGCTAACGCTTTATCTCCAGTTCCACATGAACAAAGATTTTTCCTTCCTGAATTAGCAGGTGAATCTCAGATCAGAATTAAATTTACCTTTAGTGGTGGTTTTTATTACTGGTTAATTGATGATGTTCAATTGATCGAGCCAGAAAATAACAATTTGGTAGTAATGGAGAACTTCTATGGCATTGCGCCTAATGCGATGTGGCCTTCAAGTCAAGTAGAAGAATTTAGTTTCTTAGCTGATATTGCTAATATCGGAGCTACTGAACAACCAAATACGGTTTTGAATATGACTATTGTTGATGATGCTGACGGCACAATAGTGCATTCATCTGATTTAGCTTATGGTAATGTTCCTGCTGATTCTCTAGTAGAAAACCAACCTTTTCTAGATTGTTTTGAGCCTGATGGGACTGTTACTAGCTATACGGGTACTTACTCTATCTCTTCTGATAGTGTAGACTTTGACCCAAGTAATAATGAACGTTCTTTCCAATTTATGGTGACTGATACTGTATTTGCTAAAGAAATGGGTGTTACTCGTACAATTGTTCCAGCTGGAGCAAATTGGGATGAAGGAGAGCCTCATAGTTGGGCATATGGTAATTTCTATCACATTGTAAATGGTTCTGATGCTCCAGATCCTGATAATCAGTGGTTTGCTGAATCTGTTGACTTTGGAGTAGGTAATGGTGAAGAACTTATCGGTACCATTTTGACTATTTTCCTTTACGAATGGACAGAAGATTTAAACCTGGATGGTAATATGGATCCAGATGAAAGAACACCTGTTGGATTTGCTAATTATGAAATCACTGGATTTGAGACGACGACTGATTTGATCAATGTTCCACTTAAGATATTCCCAAGTGGTGATGATGGTGTATTGGTTCCAATTCTATCTGGAAATGACTATGTAGTAATGGTGGAATACATTACGAGTGGTACAGATGATTTTGTTATGCTTGGAGCAGAGCCTTGGGATTATGCAGCTCAAACTTTGAGATCTAATCCAAGTGTTATTACTGATCCTGATTTTCAAAAACCATATCGTCCAGCAGAAATGTTGGGTATTTCTGGTGATTTGAGTTCTGAGCCATATAGTGCTGCTGGTTTTACAGGAACAGTCGTTCCTTCAGTTCGTCTTCAAATCGCTCAAGAAGAAACGATCAATGTTGATGAATTGGCAGCAGGCAATCTAATAGCTGTGTCTCCAAATCCTGCTAGCGATTTTATCAACCTTAATGTTGATCTAATCAATACACAAGAGCAAGTTGAAGTACGTATTATGGATGCTACAGGAAAAGTAGTCTTAGACAGAATCTATAATAATGTTTCAAAAGAGACTTACAACTATAATGTTAGTAATCTAGCGGCTGGTACTTACCTTCTTAACTTCATTACAGAAGAAGGAGCAAGAACTAAACGCTTTATTATTCAAAGATAATTTTGAATTAATATTCAAAAATCAAAAGACCTCCCGAGGACATCTTCGGGAGGTTTTTCCATAATGTATGAAATTGGGAATAGCAGAAATTAGCCGAACATTAAAAATTCCTTATTTTTGTCCAATTCCTTTTTAATTAACTTAAATAATTAGATGATGAAGGCAACATTTACAAAAGTATTACTAATGGCCTGTGCAGCCATTTTTGCTATCAATGTAGCAAGTGCACAAACTGTTTTTTGGAATGAAGACTTTTCTTCTGTTTCAGATTTACCTACTGGTTGGACTAGTGAAGCTGCTAATGGTACTGCAGCTGTATGGGGCTGGTGTGATGACCCAAGTGCAACTAATCCATGTATTCTTAACTGGTCAACTTATTCAAATCAGCATGATATGAATTTTTCAGCTGCTACAGCAGATAATGGATTTGTTTATATGGATTCAGATGGATTAGGTGCTGCTGACCATGATATTCGTTTGACTTCAACCGCTATTGATTGTTCTGGACAAACAGACGTTTGGGTAAAATCAGAACATCTTGTTGGTGTTTTTGGTACTGCAACAACTGACAATGTTGTTCTTAGAGTAAGTACAGATAACATGAACTGGACCTCTTTCAATCTATTTGATATCGCGGCTGGAAATACAGGGAATGAACCAGGCTCTATTAGATGGTCACTTAATCCTGATATTTCTTTGGTAGATATTTCTTCTGTTGCAGCTGGTTCTTCTACTGTTTATCTTCAATGGCAATGGATTGGTAATTATGAATATTACTGGTTGATTGATGATTTGGAATTATATGATGCTGATCCAACGTCTCTATTCATCGCAGCTTTTGACTTGAGAGTTAATAATAACTTTTTTGCAATTGCACCTAATGCTCAGACTCCTGCAAGCCAGGTGGAACAATTTGGATTCTTAGCAGATATCGAGAATATTGGCTTCCAAGATCAAACTGGCGTAACACTTAATCTTACTATTGTAGATGACGCTACTAGTGCTGCTGTCTATAGTGAGGATCTCATTTATGGTACTGTTGAAGCTGACTCACTTGTTGAGAACGTTTTATTTAATGATGCTGGTTTTACACCTGCTGGAACACCTGGGACTACTTACACTGGTACATATGCGATTAGTGCTGACTCTATTGATACTGAGCCGGATAATAATGTAAGAGTTTTTGACTTTGCAGTTACGGATACACTTTATGCAAAAGAAATGGGTTCTACTCGTTTTATCACCCCTGCAGCAAGTAACTGGGATGATGGAGAGCCTCATAGTTGGGCATATGGTAATTGTTTCTATTTTCCTAATGGAGATGGTTATTTTGCAAGATATGGTTCGTTTACTGTTGGAAATGCAGAAGATGTAGCAGGAAGGCTAATTACTATTTTCCTTTTATCAATGGGTAGATGCTAATGAAGATGGAAATGCTGATCCAGATGAAAGAACTCCTATAGGGTTCAATTTTTATGAAATTCAAGGAACAGAGTTAAGTACAGACATCCTTACCCTTCCTTTCTTAGATTTTTCAACTAATGAAATTGGTGCGCTTCCTCTAGCAGATAATACTAACTATATTGTCATGTTGGAATATTCTACAGTGGATGATGTAGATTTCACTATGATGGCTAGTGAGGCATATGATTATGGTGCTCAGGCATTCCGTTCAGAAGAACTATTGACTCCAAGATATGGTTCTATGTTAGGAATCAATGGAGATTTAACTACAGAACCTTATGGGTCTACTGGATTTGGTCGTGATATCGTCCCTGTAGTTAGATTAGGTATTGGAACTGAACCTCTTTTCCTTAATACAAATGACATACTTTCTGATGATAATAAGATTACAGTTACACCTAATCCTGCTGAGACTTTTATTAATTTAAACTTTGATTTGGTTGAATCTCATAATGATGCAATCGTAAGAATCATGGATGTTACTGGTAAGGTGATCACAGAACGTGTTTATTCAAATGTTCAAAATGATACATTCAAATACAATGTAAGTAATTATGCTGCTGGAACATATTTTGCACACTTCATCTCTGAAGGAGGAAGCAAAACTGTTCAGTTTATTGTAACGAAATAATCATATGGTTATCTTCTAAAATCATTGCTATTCATTTGTGTTGAATTCTAATGATTTTAAAATGACCTCAATAAAAAATCGGTATCGAAATGCTTCGGTACCGATTTTTTTATTGACTTTTTTAGAGCTTGTACTAATTCTGCAATTTCTTAATCTGCTCTAATAATATTTTAATCTTTTCCTCTCCGTCTGCTAATTTTGCTTTTTCTTTATCAACAACAGCCGCTGGTGCATTATTTACGAACCGTTCATTACTCAGCTTTTTATTAACGGAGGCAGTAAAGCCTTCTGCATATTTTAATTCATCTTTCAAACGAATCAATTCTGCTTCAACATCAACAGTAATATTAACTTCTACAAAATAATTCTCGGTGCCACTCAAAAAGGAAACACTATTAGGTACTTCTTCATTCGTAAAGTTTAAAGCTGAAAGCTTAGCCATTTTTTGAACAATTACTTCTAAACCTTTTGTAGCATATAATGCTTTAGAACGATCACTATTCTCTACAAATAAAGTAAGTACTTCGTTTTTACTGATATCATTTTGTGCCCTTACATTATTTACTTTTGAAATGACATCTCTGATTTTTTCAAATTGAGATAATAGATCTTGATCAAACGATTCTGCTTTTGGATAATTGCTTACTACACAATCCTCCCCTTCTGGTCGTTTTTTTAGTTGATGCCAAATCTCCTCTGTAATAAAGGGCATAAAAGGATGTAATATAGTCATCAGTTTTTCATAATAAAAAAGTGTCTTTTCTAAAGTAGCTCTATCTATCGGTTCACCATAAGGAGGTTTGATTACTTCCATGTAAAAAGAGAAGAAATCATTCCACATAAAATTGTACAAAGTCATCAATGCATCTGACAAGCGGTAGGTTTGAAACTTCTCTTCCAACTCTGCTAAAGTCTGGTTCATTTTATGATCAAACCATTCAATCACTAATTTATTAGAAATAGCGCTATCTTCACTTATTGGTGCTTCTACTACCTCCCAACTATTAATCAATTTCAGGCCATTCCACATTTTATTGCAAAACTTAGCCCCTTGATCACAAAGTGCACTATTGTTTAGTACTTTGTTATTCTTTGTATCAAATGGTGCATCGAAAACGATATCATTGCCTGCTGCCGCACTACTTAACATACCGAAGCGGACACCATCAGCGCCATAATTATCAATCAATGCCAAAGCATCCGGAGAATTACCTAAAGACTTACTCATCTTTCGACGTTTATTGTCCCTAACCATTCCCGTAAAATATACATCGTAAAAAGGCTGGATTCCTTTTTCTTTTGCTAAGTCCTCTCCTAATAAATCTCCAGACCATTCATAACCAGACATAATCATCCGCGCTACCCAAAAAAACATGATATCCCAACCAGTAACTAATACATTGGTTGGGTAGTAATATTTCAATTCTTCCGGATTTTCAAATCCATCAAATACAGTAATTGGCCACAACCAAGAAGAGAACCAAGTATCTACTACATCCTCATCCTGATGAAGATCATCAATAGTTAAATTTGAATTGCCCGTTTTTTCTTTAGCTTGATTTAATGCCTCATCAGCAGTTTCTGCAACGAAGTAATCATCTCCAAGATACCAGGCCGGAATTCTTTGTCCCCACCAAAGCTGACGAGAGATACACCAGTCCTTTACATTATCTTCATTCAACCAGTTATAGTACATATTCCACATATGCTCAGGATAGAAAGTAACTTCTTTCTTCTTAACTGCTCCAAGTGCTGTAGCAGCAAATTCTTTCATATCCAAAAACCATTGCAAAGTCAATCGAGGTTCTACTACTGAATTCGTTCGTTCAGATCGACCAATCTTAGTCCGGTAATCTTCGGTCTTGATGAGATGTCCAGACTCCGCTAGCATTTTTTTAATATTTCGCCTTGCTTCAAATCGATCCTGCCCGATGAGTATTTGAGCTTTTTCATTAAGCCTTGCATTGGCATTGAGGATATCGATCACCTCAAGATTATGTCGCTCTCCTATTTCATTATCATTAGGATCATGAGCAGGTGTAATTTTCAATGCACCTGTTCCGAATTCAATATCCACATAACTATCACCTATGATCGGAATCGCTCGATTAATCAAGGGGATTATTACTTTTTTTCCAATCAAATGATTAAACCGCTCATCATCTGGATTTACTGCAACTGCAGCATCCGCCATGATGGTTTCAGGTCGTTGAGTAGCGATAACGATCCCCTCGCCTTCTGCATTTTCAAAGTCATATCGAATATAGGTCAACTGGGCATTTTCTTCCTGGTGGATAACTTCTTCCCCTGAAAGAACAGTCTGTGCTTCAGGATCCCAATTCGTCATTCGTAGTCGACGATATATTTTCCCTTTTTTATACAAGTCAACGAAAACTTTACGGACTGCATCGGAGAGTTTGTCTTCCATCGTAAACCGAGTCCTTTCCCAATCGCAGGAAGCACCGAGTTTCTTCAGTTGTTCTAATATAATTCCACCATACTTATCTTTCCATTCAAATGCATACTTCAAAAATTCGTCTCTTGGGATATCTCCTTTTTTGATACCTCGCTCCCTAAGCATTTTAACGACTTTCGCTTCTGTAGCAATTGAAGCATGATCCGTTCCAGGTACCCAACATGCGTTCTTTCCTTCCAATCTCGCTTTTCGAATCAGAATATCCTGAATCGTATTATTGAGCATATGCCCCATATGTAAGACCCCCGTAACATTTGGAGGAGGGATAACTATTGAATATGCCTCTCTTTCATCCGGCTCGGAATGAAAATAATTATGCTTCATCCAGTGGTCGTACCACTTAGTTTCGATCTCTTTCGGATTATATTGCTTGCTTGATGTCATCTTATTTTTAGTATTTTAACTCTATTATTTTACAATTGTCTTTTCCATAAACCATAAGAACATAAAAATTATCATATTCGCTTTCATCAATATGATCATATACTTTATTTGATTGAAAAAGGTTCAGTAAATTCGGAATTGTATTAGAATGGCCAACTATGAGCGCGCGTTTTCCTTTCATTGGAAGTAGATCTTTTATAAAATCTTCCTGCTTTTTTGCATCATAATTATCAATCGTCTTTTTTTGAAGTTCAGCTGTCGGTCTCGCTGTATCTGTTGTTCTTTTTCGATTAGTCGAGTAAATAGCATCCAGTTCGACATGCTCTAACATTTTCCCTAGTTTTTTTGCTCGAATTGTTCCTTCTGTCGTCAATCCTGGATCTTTTCCTTTTTCCTTTTCTGCATGTCTAACCAGATAAAATATTGCTGCATCCTCTTTTGTATATCCAGGTATAGGAATGTTTTTCCCTTCGGATGTTGTAATTCCTTTTTCATACATATTGCTCACTAGCTTTCCATTAAGCTTAGGTGCACAACTATTGATACAGAGTAATAAAAAGATAAAAAATATTAGATGTCGCTTCATGATGTTCTTATTATATAGAAGTTTTTCAACTTAGAGCTTGTTTAAAATTCCATTAATCTACTGGAATTTGGCTAAATATATTCACCTCTACTTGGTTTCGCAATAAGTCTTCCATTGTTTCTCTTTCTCTGATTAAATAATCTTTCCCTTCGTGAATCAATATTTCAGCAGGTCTAAACCTAGAGTTATAATTTGAAGCCATTGAGAAACAATAAGCTCCTGCATTAAAGAAAGCCAGTACATCTCCTTCTCGAATTTCTGAAATCTTACGATTAATTCCGAAAGTATCCGTTTCACAAATATAACCTACTACAGTGTAAATTCTTGGCTTTGCTACAGGATTAGTAATATTTACAATATTATGGTAAGCATTATAGAACATAGGTCTGATCAGGTGATTTTGTCCTGAATCTACGCCGGCAATAACCATTGAAGTCGTTTGCTTAACGACATTGACATTAACCATAAAATATCCGGATTCACTGACCAAGAATTTCCCTGGTTCGAACATCAAAGTCAAATCTCGGCCATAGCTTTCACAAAAATCATTAAACCTTTTTGTCAGTTTCTCTCCTAAATCTTCAATATCAGTCGAAATATCATTGGGTTTGTATGGCACTTTAAATCCGGAACCGAAGTCAATATAATTGAGGTCTTTAAAATGTTCCGCACTTTTAAATAAAATTTCTGCACCTTGGAGGAAAACTTCTGCATCTAAAATATCAGAGCCCGTATGCATATGCAAGCCTTCTACTTTTAGTCCGGTTGCCTCTACTACTCTAACGACATGGGGTAATTGATGGATTGATATTCCAAATTTTGAATCTATATGTCCTACAGAAATTTTGGAAGAACCACCTGCTAAAATATGAGGATTTATCCTGATACAAACTGGAATATGATTATAAGCATGACCAAACTGTTCTAAAATAGAAATATTGTCAATATTGATCTTCACTCCATAATCTAATGCTTTTTCTATCTCTGCTAAGGATACACAGTTCGGTGTAAAAATAATCTCATCAGGAGAAAACCCAGCTTTCAATCCCAAGTCAACTTCCTGAATCGAAACCGTATCAAGGCCAGCTCCTAAGTTTTTGAAAAAACGGAGTACATTGATATTAGTCAATGCTTTACAAGCATAATTAATCTTGAGCTTTTTCACCTTAAACGCATTGCTTAATCGATCAAACTGGCGTTTCATGATTGCTGTATCATAAATATATAATGGGCAATCATATTTTTGGCAAAGTGCTAATGGATTTACACCATTGCTGAGCTCGTAGACTCCGTTATTAAGTTCCATTGAAAAAGTAAATTTTAGTGATTTTTAAAATGTTTTATTCTTCTGTGGTTTTATTGCTTTTAAAATGTTTGCAAAGATAGAAAATTTGGGATATTTGGTCTTGTTCTGTTTTATTATGTTAATTGGACACAGAGGGCACCGAGAAGGCACAGAGCACACAGCGTTTTATAAGTACTCTGTGTGCCCTGTGTTTCCTCCGTGTACCCAGTGTCCTAATCTATCCCTAAAATGTCAAGTAATCTATTTTTTTACAGTATTCACATATCCATTATCTGTAAATTTCCTTTTTACTAAAAAAATCTCAAAAACGTAAAAAACTCAACGACCTGCAAGTACTTTGTGTGCTCTGTGTTTCCCAGTGTACCCTGTGTCCTAATCTATACCTAAAAATGTCAAGTAATCTATTTTTTTACAGTGTTCACACCAAAAAAGTTCAGTTTCACATCTATAGGGTATAAACTTTGACATCTTTTCGTAATTTACTACGTATTATCAATGATACCGAAAACTACCTACGTGAACGAAAAAGACCTCATACAGGCTTGCAAGGGACAAGAGCGAAAAGCTCAAAAGCTACTCTTTGATCGCTATTCAGCTAAGATGCTTGGCGTTTGTAGACGATACGTCAAAAACCAAGAAGATGCTGAGGATGTTATGATCGAAGGAATGTTTAAAGTCATGACTAAAATCAATCAATACCACGGTGGTGGAAGTTTTGAAGGATGGATGAGAAGAGTGATGGTAAATGAAGCTTTGATGTTTTTAAGAAAAGCGCATAATTTCAAAATGACCGTTGAGATCAGTAATATTGAAATTAAAACTCAACTCTCCATTGAAGATGAATTAGCAGCAGAAGACATTTTAAATTTACTCGAAAAATTACCTACTGGATATCGAACTGTTTTTAACCTCTATGTAGTTGAAGGTTATAAGCATCGGGAAATTGCAGAAATTTTAGAAATTAGTATTAATACGTCAAAATCGCAATTGATCTTGGCCAAAAAACGTTTGCAATCATTGGTTGAGGCAAATAGGATGCCGGGGGTTGGGTGAAAGGTTTTTGATCGCTTCGCTTGTGACTTAGTGATCATTCCTTTGGAATTTGTGAATTGGCTGGAGGGAATTATTATTTTAACCAAAAAAAATTAAGTTTTGAAATCAAAAAAAGATATAACAGAATTGATTAAAGAAAATGCACATAAATTGGAGGAACGGCCTTCAAAGGATGCCTGGGCGCGACTTGAAAATCGTTTGGATCAACATACCGGAAAACGAACTTCATCTATCCGTCGATTATTTTCTATGGCTGCATCAGCAGTTGGATTAATTGGTTTGGGCTTTGTAATTAGTTTTATGTTACAAAATAAAGAACCACATATGGCTACAACAAATAGTGCAGAAATGCCCGCTCCTAACTTTATTGTAGAAGAACTAGAAGCACCAATTGACGAGGAACAGGGATTCTATAAGGTTGTAGAATTTCAGAAAACGTACAAGAATCGCCTTTCTAAACCAATCGTAGAAGGATCAGGTAAAAAACTATCGGTGTCTAAAAATCGTAGAAGGTAAAACTTGATAATTGAAATAAGAGCTTCAAGTAGAATTTGAAGAGGTAGAAATTTTTCTTTTAGATTTTGATTCCCTCATCCCCTTACTCCGCCTTAAAAGGATGCCGGGGTTCCCATTTCTGATCCGGGCGTAGGTATTCGAGAATAGGTTTTACAAATTTATTGGTAAACGAGTTCCGATGTCTTAAATAGCAATACATTTCTTCTGCTACAGCACCTACCGAGCTTTTAATTTCCATCGCTGTTCTTGCAAAAATAAGTTCATCAACCTGCTGATTGATTCCTTCTTTTACAATATCATATAAAATGTTGAGGTAGATTTGGTATTCTCTATTCAGTCTTTGCTCAAAGCCAAGAAAATGAGCTTCCATTTCATTTCCATTTAGAATAGTTGTAAAATACCCAACTAGCTCACCATTTAAATAATATCCTGTTAATTTAAATTTTTCTGGAAATTTTTCCTTGAGGGTTAGCAAATAGTTTTTGTTGAGATTGACCATATTGAATCCAGAATTCTCTGCAATACCCACATACAATTCATAAAGTCGATCTAAATTAGTTTTTATCATCTCATGGTCAAACTCTACTTTTTCAAAGTCAATCCCTTTTTTCAATGCTCTTTTAACCCTTACTCTATATTTTGATAGCATTGAAGCTTTATAATCATCAAAAGTTTTCCATTCTGCTCGCCGCTTCATAACCATATTTGGCTGAACTGTGAATTCATTAAAAGTTAGTTTTTTCGAAAATTGAGTCGAGTATGTTCTATTGCGTTCATAGAATTCTTTGAGCAAAATTCCAGAGAGTTTCTTGCCTTTCTTTTCTAGTTCAGCATGCGCATAATTTAATCCTTCATTGATCACTTGAATCGATTCTTCTTTCGTAATCTGATTTTGATCAAAGTAAGAACCATGCTCACCTGTCAAAAGAAGATTGCCGTTGATCAATACATTAAATTCAGCTTTACTCGCTACCATGCCTCTTATAAATCTTGCGAAAGTAGAAAAAAAGCATGGAGGTTTCTTATCCTCTGTTTTTTGATGAATATTTTGATCTGCTTTAAAATATTGAATTTGACAGAGTGATACACCAAATGGGCGATTATGCTTATAATAGAGTAAATAACAAAATTGCATTCCCTTTGGAGGATGTCTTTCTACGACAGAAAGGTAATCCAAACTCAAAAAGAGATTGTCTTTAGGAGCAGCAATAGACCAATGTTTTTCTGCTATTTCTTCAGTAGAAAAGTACAGAACTACACTGAAATCTTTTAAACTAAGTAGTTTTCCAGTAGGCGTAGAAGATTTCAAAATATCTATTGATGTGATTTTTTGGTTCATATGCTCACCATTACAGGTCATCTAAGCTAACATATAGATTTAATAATTTGTTTACTTATCATTAAAATTATTCTTTATTCATCTTTTTATAGTAAGCAAGATCAAAGCCATTATAGTTGCCTGGTCCTATATATTTTAATCCCAATTTCTTTAAAACTTGTTGAGATGCTTTATTTTCAGGTAATACGATGCCTACTATTTCTTTTAAACCTAATTTTGTAAATCCTATTTCCATTAGAGCAGTCGCTCCTTCAGTTGCAAAGCCTTGTCCCCAAAATGCTTTATGCAGTCGAAAGCCAATCTCTATTTCTTTAGTGCCATCAATATACTTTAAACAAAACCAGCCTATTTCTACTCCTGTTTGTTTTAACTTACCGACAAACAATCCAAGATCCTCCTGCTCAGCATAACCATCGACCCGTAAGTTTACGTACTTTATAGCATTGATTCTTGAAGAATCCGGCGCTCCAATATATTTCATTACCTCAGGATCAGAATTCAGTTGTACGATTAGATCTACATCTGTTTTTTCTAATTTCCTTAAAGTTAATCTTTGAGTTTCGATAAATTTGGAAGGCATAAGCATTTAGAGTATAAAGAATATGTTGAAGCTATTCAATACATAAATCAAAAAGTTCTATTTTAAAATCAATTTATTTTTTCTTCCATTTTTTTATTTCAGACATCGCAAATTTTTCATCTTTCCATGCAATCATTTCTACTTTACCCAAGCCTTTATAATTCAAAAACCAATCCCTGATGATTGTTTGAGCAATATTATAGTCAATCATAAAATCTTCAAAATTAGTCGCTTGGATGACTCGTAAAGTTGAATCGACCGGAATAGCAATTAATTTAGTATCAACTTCTCCACCATCTAATAATTCTAATGCCGCAATAGGAATAACTTCAATGGCAGTACCCGTTGGTAAGCTTTCAGCAATCACAAGTATATCAAGCGCATCACCATCTCCGCCTCTTTCTTTATCCATCAATGTACTTGGTATAAATCCATAATTACCCGGATATGGTAAAAAATTGATGACGCGATCTTTTCCATTGACTTGATCAACTTCAAACTTCTTAGTAGTATAATTAAACTCGACCTTCTGATTGGTTCCTGCCGGAATTTCAATGATAGCATTAATTCCTTTTTCTCCAAAGGCTTTAATTTGGACAGGATTGACTGTAGGTTCTGTTTTACAAGCAAATATAAATACAGATAAAAAAAACAAAACAAAATATCTCATGTTTATAATTACGATTTTAGAGCTCTAAAGGTAATAAAAAGTTGCTACCTTAGGGGTTTTATTCGTACAGTTGATTTGGTGGTTGTTTCGCTTATGATATAGTGATCTTTCCTTTAGAATTTGTGGAAGTTTATTTTTAGTAGGCTTCTAAAATATAGAGATCTTAGTGTCCTAAGCATTACATTTCCTTCAAAAAAGAGCACCTAATTTTACCTTTTCGGAAAAGATCTAAACTTTTATTTAAATTTTACAATATTAATTCAAAATGAGTGATAAAAAATATTTCGAACCAGAAGATTTAAAAAACTTTGGGAAGATAACGGACTGGCAAGAAGAATATGGTAAAAAATTCTTTGAATGGTACGGATCTGTCTTTAAAGAAGGCGCATTAACAGAAAGAGAAAAAGCATTGATTGCACTTGGTGTATCACATGCGCTTCAATGTCCATATTGCATAGAAGCTTACTCCAGTACTTGTCTGGTCAAAGGTGCTGATGAAGAACAAATGATGGAAGCTGTTCATGTTGCAGCGGCTATTCGTTCTGGTACAACACTTGTTTATGGCACTCAAATGATGAAACATGTGAAAAAGATGTCGATGTAATTAGAGCGGGCGTATTACAAAAATCCAATATGCTCTCAATTATTTGTTCAGTGGACTTGAAGCTATTTAGAATCAAAAAATAGCTTCTCAAATTAAGAAATCAATCATGGCTATTAAGCAGAAAACAAAATCGCTCAGTGCGACGGAAAATAAGTTAACAGATACATTCTATCAGCTTCAAGTGTTGAATGGTAAGGAACTTGTAGATGCGAAGTTTCCAAATTTCATCGAAAAAGTGGCTGAAGCAGGACATCAACCTTTGAAAACTGTCCCCGTAGAAATTTTTCAGATAAACATTGGTAAACTCTGTAATCAAACCTGTGCACATTGTCATGTGGATGCCGGACCGGATAAGAAAACGGAAAACATGTCCAGAGAAACTTTGGAGAAATGTCTCCAAATTATTTCTTCTATTCCCTCAATCACTACTGTTGATATTACTGGTGGTGCACCTGAAATGAATCCTCATTTTCGATGGTTTGTTGAATCTTGTTATAAACTTGGAAAACAAGTCATTGATCGTTGTAATTTGACGATTATTGTTGCTAATAAAAAATACAATGACCTCCCAGCCTTCTTAGCAAAAAACAAAGTTCAGGTTGTTTCTTCCCTTCCTTATTTTTCTAAAAGTCGAACTGACAGCCAAAGAGGAGATGGTGTTTTTGAGGATTCTATCAAAGCCTTGAAAATGCTTAATGAAGTAGGATATGGAATGAAAGACACTGGCTTACAATTAGATCTTGTATATAATCCTTCTGGGGCTTTTCTTCCTAGCAGTCAGGAACAATTGCAAAGCGAATTCAAGCGACAATTGAAAAGAAAATACGATATAGAATTTAATAACCTTTTTGCGATTACGAATCTTCCTATAAGTCGATTTCTCGATTATTTAATCCAAACGAATAACTATGAGGAATATATGAAACTCCTTGTGGATGCATATAATCCGGGAACCATCATGGGATTAATGTGCCGAAATACTATTTCAGTAAGTTGGGATGGATATATTTATGATTGCGATTTCAATCAAATGTTGGATTTGAAAGTTGCGGCTAAAGATTCACAACATTTGGACACTTTTGATATTGAAAAATTAAAAGATAGAAATATTGTTCTCAATCAACATTGCTATGGTTGTACGGCTGGTGCTGGGAGTAGCTGTGGAGGAGAAATTACTTAGGAGATGGAGGTTCGTTCCTTTGGAACTTGTGATTTTGTGATCACTTCGTTAGTGATCGACCTTCGGTCTTGTGATCGTTCCTCTGGAATTTGTGAGGCCTTAATTTTGGCATTCTTGTGGACGTAAAACCCAAGGCTTTATTCTATTCTTTCTAAAAAGTCAGGATTAATTTACCGCTTGTAGTCGATTAATGGCATTTCAGACAAGCTCTTAGCTCGACTTTAGCCCTTTCCAACTTCAGCTTAGTAATGAAGTTGTTTTAAAATAGATAGATGATTTTCTTGCATTCATTGATCTCCAATACTTCAGCTAATTATTTTCACCGTAGCTAAGGCTACGAAAAAATAATGGAGCTTCGTCTTGAAAATCAAGCACTCACAATCAATCTCAACCTCCATTTTCAAACAACTTCAATGTTTTAAATGACTAAAGTCGAACTTAGTAAGATCGAAAGAATAACTTATTTTTTCGTCGTTACTAAACTATTCCTTATACTTGAGCTAGTTTTTAATTTTTAAAATGTAATTCTAATAATGGAACCAACGCTAATCCAAAATCTTGGCACCCTTGTCATGCTCGTTTTACTACAAGCAGTTTTAGGCTTTGATAATTTACTCTACATCTCACTAGAGTCTAAAAACGCTCCTGCCGATCAAAGGAGTTATGTAAGAAAAATCGGAATAGGTTTAGCTATTGTCTTAAGAATTGTATTACTATTTGTTTTATTAAAACTTATTGATCTTTTTCAAGGTACATTATTTATAATTGATTTAGGAAAATTTTTCCATGGTGATTTCAATGGTCATAGCCTAATTGTATTAGCTGGAGGTATCTTTATCATATATACAGCGATCAAAGAAATCTGGCATATGATTGCATTTGAGGAAGAAGGCGCTGGTAAAAAAAGTCGCCAAAAATCAACAGGTCAGGTCATCTTTATGATTGTTATCATGAATCTTGTTTTCTCTTTTGATTCAATCCTGAGTGCTATAGCTTTGACAGATGTACTGTGGGTCATGGCTACAGCCATTATTATTGGTGGTATATTAATGATTGTTTTGGCAGATAAAATTTCTGATTTTTTATCAAAAAACAGGATGTACGAAGTCTTGGGTTTGTTCATCTTATTTTTGGTAGGGATTATGCTTGTTACAGAAGGTGGGCATTTGGCTCATATTAATATTTGGGATACACCAATTCAACAAATGAGTAAATCTACTTTTTACTTTATCCTAGTCATTTTAATCTTAACTGATATTGCGCAAAGCAGGTATCAAAGGAATCTGATAAGAACTCAAGAAAAAGCTAAGGAGAAGCAAAAAGAAGTATAAGAACATATTGGAGGTTTAGTATTTAATTTTTGAATGATTTCTTTGAACAACTTCTTCAACTAAATTTAAGCTGACTTGTATTTGTAAACTATCAAATCAAAATTTATGAAATTGCTATCGACATTTTTATTAGCCTTAATGACAGCTATTTTAGTGGTTTCCTGTGTACCGACCAAGAAATATGCAGCATTAGAAAAGCAAAGTATTTCCTCTCAAAGAGAGCGGGATTCTTTAAGGTCTGTTGTCGATCAAAATCGATACTTACAATTTGATATCAATCGCCTGGAAAAAGCATTAAAAAAGGACAAAGCAGCTCTTGAGGAATGCCAAACAAGGTTTGCAGCATTAAGTCAAAACAATCAAGAATTGTTGTATAGCTATGATAAATTACTTGCTCAAAATAGTGATATCCTCAATACTTCATCTTCTGAAATACAAACCTTAACAGAAGCATTGGCTGCCAAACAAACCATGCTGGATCAAAAAGAAAGAGAATTAGCCAGAATCGAAGATGATATTCAAAAACAGCAAGCCAATATCCAACTCGTCAGGGAGCAATTGCAAGCTAGAGAAGATCAACTCAACAATGTAGATGGTCAATTTACTAATTATGAACAACAGGTTCAGGAGCTTCAAACCTTATTAGAACAAAAGGATGCAACCTTACTCAAATTGCGCCAAAGCGTCAATCAGGCTCTATTAGGGTTTACTGATTCTGATCTGACAGTTAGTGAAAAAAATGGAAAAATTTATGTTTCTCTAAGTCAAAATTTATTATTTGCCTCTGGAAGTGACAAAATAGATTGGAAAGGTAAAAAAGCAATTATTCAATTAGCCGAAGTCATCAGTTCAAATCAAGATATCCTTATCAATGTTGAAGGACATACCGACTCTGATGGTAGTGCCGCAAGCAATTGGGATTTAAGTGTCAAACGAGCAACCGCCGTTGTCAAAGTATTAACTGGACAGGGCATTGATTCAAAACGCGTTACCGCATCTGGTCGAGCATTTTACGATCCTATCGCTCCTAATAATTCCGCAGCCAATAAAGCAAAAAACAGAAGAACTGAAATTATCTTAAGGCCTAAGTTGGATCAGCTTTACGAGATTATAAATCAGTAGAATTGCCATAGTCATCAATCCTGTGGATTAGGTGATTGTTCCTTTGGAACTTGTGGTTTGGTGATCGCTTCGCTTGTGATCGACCTTCGGTCTTGTGATCAGCCCTAATGGGCTTTGTGTGGATTTGCTTTTACATATGTTCACAAAATTTTGATAGTTTATCACTACTTTGCTAAAACTCTTTACTAATCTTCCCATTACTATGGCTGAGGTGTCCTATCACTTGTATAAGTCGCTAAAAATCAATACCTTGAAGTAGAATTAAAAACAGCAGGAATGCCCGTATGTAATTCTTACAAACGGGCGTTCTTTTTTGAGAATCTGTCCTGATTATTCATTTGAGTCTTACCCAATTAATTCCGTTATTTTTTAACCAGTTCTAAGAATCATTTTCATCTATCCATACGTTTAGATATCATGAGAAAAATTTTACTCCTCTTTATCTTTTTACAAAATTTGACAATAGGTCTAATCGCACAAATTACATCTGAACCATGTGCCTATGATGCCCTTTTGGAAGAACATATGCAACGTTTTCCAAATTTGGAAGAACGATTATTAGAATTTGAAAATAATTATCAAGACCTTGATATTTCTAATGCTAGTTTTCGAAATGGGGTCATTACAATTCCTGTCGTCGTTCACATTCTTTATAATAATGAAGAAGAGAATATTCCTGACCTTCAGGTTTACTCACAGATAGAAGTCTTAAATGAGGATTTTAGGTTATTGAATGAAAATGTTAGAAACATTCCAGGTGAATTTCAAGCATTAGCAGCTGATACTGAGATAGAGTTTTGCTTGGCATCCCTAGACCCAAATGGTATTCCAACCACAGGTATTAATAGAGTCTATACTGAATATAGTTGTATTGCTGACATTGCAACCGTAAAGAAAGAAGAACGATCTCGTTTGTTTTATAGCTCTATTGGTGGCACAAATTCTTGGGATACTGAACATTATCTTAATATTTGGGTAGGCAACACTTGTGATGCTTTTTTGGGTGTCTCTACGAATATTCTAATCCAAGATTTAAATCCAGCTGAAGATGGGGTAATCATTGATTATAATTATTTTGGTAATAATTGTACTTCATCCGGTTCTGCGCCCTATCATCTTGGAAGAACAGCAACACATGAGATCGGACATTATTTAAACCTCCGTCATCCTTGGGGGGATTGCGGTGGTATGGATACAGATTTTGTGGCAGATACACCACCTCAAGAAAATCCTTACTATGGTTGTCCTAGTTACCCTCAAACCTCTTGTGGGAGTTCTGATATGTACATGAATTTCATGAATTACTCTGATGATGCATGTATGGCCATGTTTAGTTCTGGTCAAAAAGAGCGAATGCTCACTGCTTTAGCCGGGCCGCGATTTGGCTTAACTGAATCAGTAGGTTGCGCTTTATTAAATCCGGTTTTACCATTTGGCCATGATGCGATTTCTTTATATCCAAACCCAGCTACTAATTGTATTCATATTGATTTCGATGCTGAAATCCCTGGGGATATAGATGTAGAAATGGTCAATTCCTTAGGTCAGGTCATTTACCGTAACATAGAAAGTTCACGAAACTTCAGAGCTATTGACGCGGCAAACCTTACTAATGGGATTTATTATATTAGTTTTAGAGCTGCAAAACAAACCATTACTAAAAAGATTTTAATAGATAAGTGATATGGTGATCGTTTTACTTGTGAGTTAGTGATCGTTCCTGTGGAACTTGTGAAGCTTTATTTCTAGCGATCTCATTAAGTTTTGTTGACTCATGACAAGATTACTCAATCTAGTCCTTATCTTACACTCATTCAAATATTTATTATACTGCAAAAAAAATAGATTTAAATAATGACAACTTTCAAAGCCACTCTCCTATTGGTTTTTTCATTTTTGATTTTAATAAGCTGCAAATCGCCAAAAGAAACAGATGATCTAAGCACGCTCTCTGAAGAGATCATAATGAAAAAAAATCCATGCTTTGGAAAATGTCCTGCTTATATTCTGACCATCTATAAAGGTGGTATTGCATCTTTTGATGGAAAACAATTTGTCAAAAAGTATGGGCTTTTCACTAAAAAATTAAGTAAATCTGAATATAAGTCTATAAAAAAAGCATTTAAAAAGGCTGATTTTTGGTCATTCGATGATAATTATCCTAGTAATATCCACGATCTTCCTAAAACAAGATTGACTTATATCCATAAGGATAAATCAAAAACAGTGACTGGTGATATTAATCGTCCACAGCAAGTAAAAGATTTGGAAAAAACATTGGTTGATCTTGCAAACTCTGAGGGATGGACGGTGCGTTCTGTTCCTGATCTTGACCTTCCCGATTATTATATCAAGGATGAGTTAATTGTTGGCTTAAATAAAAATACAGATATCAAAGACTGGGTGCAAAAATACAATGCTTGGAATTTGCAAGTAGTAGAAGCAATTACTCCAAGTCGGAATCTTTGGCTATTAAAATATGATAAAACTACAATCAAACCTAGTCAGGTGATGAATGATCTCGCTTTAGATGAAAATGTTCTTGTATTAGAATTTAATAAAAAAGTAGAAGATAATATGAAGCGAGAAGATTAGTAGATATTGTAAGAAGGATATTTTAGACCTGTGCCATAGTGATCGCTTCGCTTGTGATCGACCTTCGGTCTTATGGTCGTTCCTTCGGAATTTGTGATGTTCTTATAGCATTTCAATCACTTATTTTTATTTTGGGAGCTAGATGATTTCATTTGGTCGAAAAAAATTAAGCAAGAGAAGGTTTACTAAACTAAACAAGATGAAATGGCTCAGCAAGTTTAGTAAAGCGCCACCAAACAATTTCATTTAGAACCTTATTTTATTTTTAATAAATGGATAAGCTTGCGATTGCCTTGACTAAGTACACCGTGTACTAAGAAGTTGTTTTAAAAATATGATTCTTTATGTCTACCAAAAGTATTTTTTTGTTTTCTATTATGATTGTCAATTTCATCGCCTGTAGTAATGAAACCAAAGAATATCAAAAGATAGAAAGTGCTGCAAAACTTTCCCAAACTGAAAAAGACTATTTTCTTTTACAAGAAGGAGATCTATTATTTCAAGATAGCGATTGTGGTCCATTCTGTGCTGCTATCGAAAAAGTAACACATGGGGTGAATGGTGCTAATTTCTCCCATGTTGGCATGGTCATACAAGGAAGTAATAGTGAATATACAGTTTTGGAAGCCGTGACTCAAGGGGTAATTGAAACATCAATTGATACTTTTCTAAATCGAAGTTATGATGAGCATAATAAACCTAAAGTTTTAGTTGGTCGCTTAAAACCAAAATATCAATCCTTAATCCAAAATGCCGTCAAAACTGCATTAAAGCATAAAGGAAAAGCCTATGATGATGTATTTGATATTAATAATGATAAGTATTATTGTTCTGAATTAATCTATTATGCATTCAAAGAAGCCAATAATGGAACACCTATATTTCAACTAAGAGCAATGACTTATAAAGATCCAAGTACAAAAAAGACTTTTCCTATTTGGGAAGAATATTTTCAAAAACTAGGTGCTTTTATTCCTGAAGGAATGCCTGGCCTTAACCCTGGCAGCATGTCTCGGTCGATTTATCTTGATATTGTCCATGCATATGGTCGCCCAGATGGCTGGAGGGGGAATTGAACTTAGTTTTGGACTGTCATTAAATAAAAATAACTACTTATGAAAATAGTACGCTATATCATTTTATCCTTATTCTTTTTTATGTCCTGCCATCAGGCAAATGAAAAAAAAGAAACGAATACACCTCAAGAAACAAAACCCATCAGTCAGCTTCCTGAAGTTGATACATCTATTTATGAAACGTTCGAAATAGAAGAAGGGGACACTACATATTTGATGAAAAAATACTTTATGGTACATCTAAAAACTGGGCCAAATCGAGATCAGGATAAAGAGGAAGCTGCCGAAATTCAAAAGGCACATTTAGCACACCTTTCCAAACTTGGAGAAGATAAAAAAATCTGTATTGCGGGGCCATTTGAAAGTGATTCTGACATTCTGGGAATAGCAGTATTTTCTGTACCCACATTAGCTATTGCAGATAGTCTTGCAAATGCTGACCCTGCGGTTCAAGCTGGACGATTAACAGTGGATGTTTTCCCTTTTTGGGCGGCAGTTGGAAGTCAATTGTTTTAGTGCTTGGTATCGGGCTCCGAAATCACACAATAAGTTTAAATTGAGTTTTCCATCTTCCACAATAAAATTTGGACAGGTTTTTACTTTCATACAAGTTCTTTGTATATTTAATCCAAAATAAGTGCCTATTAGTCTTTCCTTCCTAACCGTTTTAATAATGAGGTCGTTTAAAAACTCAAAGGTTTATTAAATTTCCTTCCATTGTACACAGAAGTTTAGTAAATTTTTTCTTTCTTAATTTTTTCAATCAAACAAAACTATCTAGCACGCTGCTTTTTTAGGCTATTCAGCCTTTCTAAAAATGCTTATTATTGAAATAATCCGCCTAATTGACTGAAATGGCGAAATTATTGTATATATATTTAAAATGATAATATTTAAGCTTTTTATTGTTTGCTAATTAGGGCAAACGCATCAAAACAGATTCACTGGCTTTTATGCTCAAAAATTTGCTAAATCCTAAAGATTTAGCAAATTGGTTTCAATTTCTTGAGCGCAGATTTGCTAATTAATTGCCTTGAAGTTTAAGTAGCCGTAAAGAATTATGTTAATAATATTTGATGAGTCGAAAATGATAAGTGTTTGACTGAAAGGAAATAACGTTCGTTTTTTGACTCTATCTCAAAAAAATATTATTAATATAATTTAGGCCAATTATTTAATAATAAAAAACGTACTACTAATTACACCATCTTAAAACCTATACTCGTGAAAAAGACTTATACTTTAAGCATAGTCCTAATCGGGCTTATTCTAACTGCCTTTACCCCTGCTATTAATGCACAACACTCCGTTGCAAGAGAGTGGAATGAAGTTTTATTAGATGCTATAAGAAATGACTATGCTAGACCAACCGTCCATGCTAGAAATCTTTTCCATACTTCAATAGCTATGTATGATTCATGGGCTGTATACGATGATATTGCTCAGACCTATTTTTTAGGTAATACCGTCCGAGGTTTTGAAATTCCCTTTGATGGTATTCCAGAACCAATAGATATTGAGGCTGCTAGAGAAGAAACGATGAGCTATGCTATATTTAGGTTACTTAATCATCGATTTGCTGGCTCTCCCGGTGGTGCAGCTACTTTAAATAATTTTAGTACTCTATTTAATAATTTGGGTTATGATCCAAACAATTTTTCGATAGACTATTCAACTGGTTCAGCAGCCGCACTGGGCAATTATATAGCAAGTTCTATTATAAATTTTGGACTTCAGGATGGTGCAAATGAACAAAATGATTATGAAAATTTGTTCTACTCAGAAGTCAATCCGCCTTTAGTGACTAATTTTTCAGGAAACTCAGATATTTTTGACCTTAATCGCTGGCAACCACTTACACTTGATGTATTTATTGATCAATCAGGAAATGAGTTTCCTTTTAATACCCCTGATTTTTTAAGTCCGGAATGGGGACAAGTGACTCCGTTTGCGATGACGGATGAAGATTTAACACTATATCAAAGAAACGGAGATGTTTATTGGACTTATCATGATCCTGGTAATCCACCAACTATTGATACAATAGATGGAAGTGGGCTTTCAGATGAATATAAATGGGGCTTTTCATTGGTTTCTATATGGTCTTCTCACCTTGACCCCGAAAGCGGCAATGATGTGATGTGGGATATTTCACCTGCTGCCATTGGTAATATTCAAGACTATCCAACAACAATAGAAGGTTTAAGGGATTTTTATAATCTTATAGAAGGAGGAGATATTAGTCCAGGACATACGATGAATCCGATAACGAATGAACCTTATGCCCCACAAATGGTTTCTCGTGCAGATTATGGTCGTGTATTAGCAGAATTTTGGGCAGATGGTCCAGATTCAGAGACCCCACCGGGACATTGGTTTACGCTTTTAAATTATGTAAATGATCATCCTCTCTTTGAAAAGCGATATCGTGGAACTGGAGAAATACTTGATGAATTAGAATGGGATGTAAAAGCCTATTTTATGATGGGTGGTGCAGTACATGATGCGGCTGTTGCTGCTTGGGGAGTGAAAGGCTGGTATGATTATATTCGCCCAGTAAGCGCAATAAGAGCGATGGCCGAATATGGACAAAGTACTTCAGAGGATTTACCCTCCTATCATCCAGCCGGTATCAATTTGGTTGATGGATATATAGAACTAGTTGATTCTATGGATGTATTAGCAGGCGTAGATTACGAAAATGTTGGTGAGATAAAAGTATTTGCATGGAGAGGCCCTGATTATATTATGAATCCTGCTATAGATTTTGCAGGTGTAGACTGGATTTTAGCAGCAGATTGGTGGCCATATCAGCGGCCTTCTTTTGTAACACCTCCTTTTGCGGGTTATGTTTCCGGACATTCTACTTTTTCTAGAGCTGCTGCTGAAGTGATGACCATGCTGACAGGTGATCCTTTCTTCCCTGGAGGTATGGGTGAGTTTAATGCTCCACAGAATAATTTCTTAGTTTTTGAACAAGGGCCTTCTGAAGATTTAACCTTACAATGGGCAACATATCGAGATGCTTCTGACCAGTGTAGTCTTTCTAGAATTTGGGGCGGTATACATCCGCCGGCTGATGATATCCCTGGGCGTTTGATGGGTATGGAAATAGGTATTGATGCTTTCAATTTTGCTGAAACGTACTTCTTCGTCGATCAAGATAATGATGGCTATTTCGACTTTGAAGATTGTGATGATAATAATGCGGCCATCAACCCAGGAGCTGTAGAACTCTGTAATGGTATGGATGAGAACTGCAATAATTTAATAGATGAAGACATTGAAATTTTTACTTATTATTTAGATGCTGACAATGACGGC
Source organism: Saprospiraceae bacterium (assembly GCA_965277415.1). Lineage (GTDB taxonomy): Bacteria > Bacteroidota > Bacteroidia > Chitinophagales > Saprospiraceae > JAHDHW01. The sequence goes on along the minus strand of CBDICS010000081.1, from coordinate 64,094 downwards.
TTTGGAGATATCAATACACCTTTAGATACTTGCCAAAACTTTGCACCTGCTACTTATGTAGACAATAACTGGGATTGTAATGATAATAATGCGGCTATCAATCCTGATGCACTTGAAGCTTGTGATGATGTCGATAATAATTGTAATAATGAATTGAATGAAGGGCTTAACCTATATACGTATTTCTTAGATTCTGATATGGATACTTTTGGAGACCCTAATAGTCCAATAGATACTTGCCTAAGTTTTGCTCCTGTAGGTTATGTAATGAATGGTGAAGATTGTGATGATAATAATTCTAATATTCATCCACAAGCGATAGAAATATGTGATGGTTTTGATAATAACTGTAGCGGTGTCATTGATGGTGGACTCCCTGTCTTTACTTATTTTCTAGATACAGATGGAGACTCCTATGGTGATGATGCATTCCCATTGGAGACATGTGAGACGATTACTCCAAATGGCTATGCCAGTAATAATCAGGATTGCGATGACAATAATGCTGATATCAATCCTGGCGCTTCTGAAGCCTGTGATGGTATTGACAATGATTGCAATACGCTTATTGATGATGGTCTTCCGATCTTCACTTATTATTATGATGCAGATTTAGATAGTTATGGTAGTCCGGAAGATTCAATAGAAACTTGTCAGGGATTTCCTCCTGAAGACTATGTGCTTAATAATCTAGATTGTGATGATTTCAATAACACCATTAATCCTGATGGTATCGAGATTGAAAACAATGGCATTGATGAGGATTGTATGGATGGAGATTTTATGGTCGCTGTGGAAAACAACACTTTTGATGAACAGATGGAATTGTTTCCAAATCCATTTGAAGATTATATGACTATCAGGACAGCATATCAGGGAGAGCTCATCATCCAAATCCTTAGTAGTGATGGTAAATTAATTTCAAAAGATCTATTGCGCTTAGAAAATGGAACAAGTACGATTGATTTTAATCAGATGGCTTCAGGTATATATTTTGTTGTAATTTCTAATACCGAAGGCACTAAGCGATGCTTTGAAAAAGTAGTGAAACAATAAGCAATGTGCAATTAACAATTATCAATTATCAATTAACAATTATCAATTAACATTTGTCCGTACCTGAAATAGGTTGACGTTTTTGAATAAATTATAAACCATTAAAAAGAGATAGCTGGTTAGGGTTTTCACTATTTTGATTAGAGACAGTAAAAACCTTCAAAACTGGTCTATCTTTGTTCTTAATTTCTTTTACATAAGTTTCAAACTCAATAGGCGTTTTCTTATCCAAGCTACGATGCTGATGGTTATTGTAAGCATCAATAGCCTTATGAATAAACTGCGATGTAAGCTGTAGTTCGTTTTCAATCGGCCATAATTTTAAATAACTATTTTTGATCGTTCCATTGACTCTTTCCATATAAGAATTGTCCAAGACATCTGTACACATGTTTATCCGTATCTGGTTATCCTATTATTCTTCGAGAGTAAACATCCATGATTAAAACGATATAATAATGTTTTGAATTAAGGTTAAAGTAAAATAAATCACTTACCCATAATTGGTTGGCATTTGTCAACTTCTTGTCTACGATAAGATTAAGATAAGGACTTGATTTTTCACTCCAAGTGGTTGGCTTCGCTAAATATTCTTACTTTTCTAATTGTTCTTTTAGACTTTGTCTTTGATAACTTTTTTGGTCAACCTATTTCAGGTACGGACAGGATGTACATTGATAATTGAACATTGATAATTGATAATTGATAATTGAACATTGATAATTGACCTCAGAATCCTCCAAATGACTCTGCATTGTTCCGACCATAGGGAACTTTTATAAAATCTAGAGAACCCGGTTTGACTTTCAAGAAGAATGAAAAAGAATTTCTTTCAGGATACCAATCCATACCCATTTGCCAACAATGAAGATCTCGGTAAAAACCAAGTGTTGGATAGACTAATCTTTTAGCCTGAAAGTCATAAGAGATATTACCAAATCTCATTGACCACTTTTTAGATAATTGAAGGCTTCCTCCTGTTTGAATACTATTCGTTCGAATAAGGAAAGTATCTGGCGTACTTTGTACTACAAGGTTATGACTAATTCTCCAATTGGAAAATAAATCCAAAAAACCTTCTCCGCCATCAGCAAGGGATTCAATAGCTGAAGTACGAGCACCCTGACTATTACTGCCACCACCAACTCCTGGAGGCGGTCCTCCTGAACTAAATGAAGAACTGGTAGGAGCAGAAGGCTTTTTCTCTCCAGTGAATAATTCCAATATTTTTTTAATTGTAATGCCCGTATTAACCCGAATATCCGTTTTAATATATCTAAGTAAGCCTTCACCAGTATCTCTATACAAAGTATTGATTCGTCTTCCATCCGCATCAATGGCATATGGATCTAAGTCTGTTCCTATGTTTAAGGTGGTAATACCATTAAAGAGTCGAGTGGTTCCTGTAATTCGAACCAAACTCCAATTCAGGCTATCCGCTGCAAAATTATAATTACCACCAGCGACTACATTATCAAACAGCTTGAAATTTTTGCTGGTGGAATCTCGGCTTGACCAATATTTGGCCTCAAATACATTATTGAGTCTATAGCTTAAAGCCATTTGCCGCCCACTCGTTGGAGCATCTTCATAAATACCCGATTCAAATAAAGAATACCGAATCGGATCATTTTCTTCAGGCCTCAAATCAGAATCTACATACTCAAAATATCCAAAAGAAGGATCGGTATAATCCGGTGTATAATTGAAAGAAACAGATGGTTTTATAATGTGTCGTATGCCTCTAAGTTTTCCTTTAGTAAAAGTTCGAACACCAAAAATCTGCGTACTTAAAGAAATACCTGTATTAAAAAGTCGGAGCGGATTCCAGGCAAAATCCGATAATTCTGCAATTTCACCATATTGAGTCGTATCTAGTCTTTCAAATAATAAAGGCCCATCTGGTTCTGGCTGAGAGAAGATCGTATCTACTGTATACACCTCTTCCAATACCTTCCTCGTCCTTTGAAAATACCAAATTTCTCTATAGTCGACACTTGGAGTTATATTAAAAAACTTGAATATCCTAAAAGAGGCATTAGAATTAGCTGTGTGTTTGATTCCAAATCGAGCATCATCTAAAGTTTGTTGAGAAAATAATGTGGTATCTGTAGCTGTAAATCTATTTTGTGCAACGCCTTTGTATTGGAAGCTTATTTTTTCATACCACTTTTCCTTATTGTCCAGTGAATTCTTTCGTTTGAAAGGATATACTCGATTCATATTAAAATTAATGGAAGGAAGTGTAATATCCATCCTTCTAGTCTGTGTATTTTGAGAATGATTCAAGGAAGCAGAAAAAGAATAGGGTTTTCCAGGAAAGCTTTTACTATAACTAAAGCTCGAAGACAAGGTATTTTGTAAAACACTCTGCGCATCATTTTGATTAATACTTTGAAAATTATTCGTTTGGATATTTATACTACCATTAATCCGACGGGTAGGATGCGCTTTAGAATCTTGAGTGTGACTCCATCGAATACTAAATGATTTTTGACTCAAACGTTGAGCTTGTTGTTCTGTTTTTCGATCAGAGTATCCAAGTGTTAAGTTTCCGCTATATTTGTACCGTTTTCTATATCGGGCATTTGCAGTCAAGCCCCAGGTTCCTCTTGTATAAATCATCCCTGTCAACGTTAAATCCATATATTCTCCCATGGGGAAATACCAACCAAGCTCTTTAAGTCCGAATCCCCAAGCATCAGAATATTCATAGTCTCTAGGAAAAATCAATCCTGTTCTTGGGCCCTGTTTTAAAGGAAAAAATGCAAAAGGCAACCAAAGCGGTGTCGGAATTCCGCCGATTTCAATATTAGAAGGACCAACGACGACGACATCATTAGGGATGACTTTCTGCTTATGACTTCTGATACCAAAGTGTGGCTCGGGGTGGCTACAAGTCGTAAAAATAGCACGCTCACTATAGATTACATCCGTTTTGCGATTTGCCTTTTTATCTTCACCGACAAATCCTCCTCTTTTACTACGAACATACAAATCCTGCTGAGTCGTCACAGCATCATAGATAATACCTTTATTTGTCTTAAAATTGTACCTGATCTTTTTAGATTCAAATTTTTGATCTTTTTCTTCAAAGACCGGAAAACCATTCATATTTCCAGTACTGTCTATCATACCTTCAGCCAACACTATATTGTCCTTCATATTAAAAACAATATAGTCTGCTTTTACAGTCAGTGTATTATAAATAACTACTGCATCGCCATATAAATAAACCGTTTCATTGGCTACATCAAAACGCATAGAATCTTGTGCATCATAGTCAATTTTATCTTCTAATGCATCTTCAGAAATTTTAACACTATCCAAATTTACACTAAGCGGGGTCGTAGAAGGAATAGCTTGCGCTTCATGATTACGTATAGAATCAGCTATTGAGACCGTATTCGTTTTTGATAAATTATTGGCTGGAAGCGAAGTTTCTGGAATAGAATCGCTTTTGGGTGGTATAATTTGTGCATAAGAGCATAGCAGAGATACCCAAGACAAGAAAAATGTTATATACAGTTTTGCTTTCAAATGAATTTGCACTATTTTGTGACCAAAGCGTAAATTAGCTTAAAACCACTGGTTTTCAATGCTTTATATTAAAATACTATAAAAGGCTTTAGTTTTCGTTCAGTATAATGGCAAATCTAAAATCTTTTTCTAAATAATACTAAGGGACATGGACTAAATAACTATCAGTTTTTAGACCTATTTTAAACATACATAAATCCGGCAGAGAAAACGATGAAGACATCATACCTCTCTTTAACGTTCTTAATTGCTTTTTTGCCTACAGTAATGCCAACATTTAACATATTTAATGTTGGAGGTGAAAATGAAACACTATTAGAATCAAACTGCATCATTGATCAGTGTGGCCATACTCATCATTTGGCTTGTCCATTTGAAGCTTCTGATTTAACAGATAAGAATCAATTAAAATTTGGTGCTGAATTAGGCCAATTTATACGAAGCACTCAGATCAAAGATTCAAATTATCGAATTCAAAAAGTAGTCATTGACCCGGGACATGGCGGTAAGGATCCTGGTTGTAGCGGCAAAGGAACGCGTGAAAAGGAAATTGCACTGAGTCTTAGTTTACAATTGGGCAGGACTTTACAAGCATATTTTCCAGGTATTCAGTTTATTTTTACTCGTCAAACAGATGTATTTGTTCCACTCAATCAAAGGGCTAAAATTGCAAATGATCATAAAGCTGATCTGTTTATTTCTATACACTGTAATAACTTTCCAAAAAGTAGCAACCCTAAAGGGTCCGAAACCTATGTTTTAGGTTTACATCGAGCAAAAGATAATCTTGAGGTAGCAAAGCGTGAAAACGCTGCGATTTATTATGAAGACAATTATCAACAAGCCTATGATGGTTATGATCCAAACTCTACAGAAGGTCATATTATCCTCTCTATGTTTCAAAATGCTTTTTTAGAACAAAGTATTTTATTTGCTAATAAGGTTGAAAAGAATATTAAACAAAATACTCAACATAAAAGTCGTGGGGTCCGTCAGGCTGGATTTCTTGTACTTCGAAAAACGACTATGCCAAGTGTTTTGGTAGAAGCTGGTTATTTAAGTAATCCAAAAGATAATAAATTTCTTGCTACGGCCAATGGACAAGCGCAAATCGTAAATGCTATTGCCCAAGCTTTTGTAGAATATAAAAAAGAAGTAGAAGGAGGGTCATCTACAATATCACCAGACGTATATGCAAGCACAGTCAATACGTCTAGTCGTACTGCTGCCATTCCTCCTAAAAAATCAAATACAAGCAAAAGGCTTGTTCCAAAACCTAAGGCTAAGGTTCAAACTATAAAACCTGAAACTCAAGTTGCAAAATCTGGAAGCCAAGCACTTTCCAAACAATCTTTGATCATTCCTAAGTACAAAAATAACGCTACCGAACCTACTCATTCTACCAATAAAGTCCATTCAAATCAATCAGATATTCAATATAGAGTACTTCTTAGTTCTTCCGTAAATTTGATCAATACAGATAAGGAACCTTGGAACACCCTTCCATATACCGTCCAGGTCATCAAAGATGGCAATAACTTCAAATATATGGCGGTCGGCTTTAATAGTTTTGAAGAAGCTGTAACTGCTAAGTCCAAATTGCGTAAAACAGGTTTTAAGGAAGCTTTTCTGGTAGCTTACCAAAACGGAAAACGTATTGATATGAAAGAAGCCATGTCAAAGACGGGAAGATAATACGTGACATTCGGTAAAATGATTAATTAGGCTTTGTGACTAACAAAGTAAGAGGCATCAAATCAGAAGTTGAGCACTTGATCATCAGATCATAACTTGATCACAAAAACCGAAGCTTTGTTCACCAGACCGTCAGATGTTTTTCTATCTTTGCGCATTCTTAATGAGGACACCCTATTTGTCTAATCAAAAATGTATTTTATGTCTAATGAAACTAAAGTTGGAATTTTAGCTATTGTATCAATTGCTATTCTCGTTTGGGGGTATAAGTTTCTCAAAGGTCAAAACCTATTGACTACATCTAATATACTTTATGTTGAATATGAGCAAGCAGATATGCTTTCTGTTTCTTCCCCCGTTGTCATCAATGGTTTTGCAGTAGGGGTGATCGCCGATATGTACCTCAAACCAGAGGATATGCAAACAATTGTAACGGTTCTTGATATTAACAGAAACGTAAAAGTTCCTAAAACTGCTATTGCTGAATTGATCAGTACGGATATTACAGGTGGAAAAGGAATTAATCTAAGTTTTAAAAAGCCCTGTTCAGGGGATGATTGTGCAAAAAGCGGAGATTACCTGAAAGGGACGACCAAAGGAATATTACAATCTATGATTCCGCAAGATGAATTGGATCTATACCTCAACAAATTAGGAGGTACAGTCGGTGAGGTTTATGATACACTCAATCAAAGATTGGTAGATCCGAATGCTGTAGGAATTGGAAAAAGCTTTCAAGACTTTTCTGCCACTTTAGCAAATCTAAATGCAACAACATCGAAGCTTAATAATATGTTAGCAAGATCTAGTGGTAGTATAGAGCATTCCTTAAAGAATGTTGAAGCCTTAACATCCAAACTCAATAAAAATATGGCCGCTGTAGATTCTATTATCAGTAATACAGCATCGCTTACTGCCAAGCTCAATGAGATTGACCTCAAGGAAACTATTGATGGTACTGCTCAAAATGCTAATGAAGCAATTACCAAACTCAAAGGTACTTTAGAAGGTGCTGACAAAACACTTGCTGAGGTGACTACACTTCTTGCGAGTGTCAAAGCTGGTGAAGGTACGATTGGAAAACTCTTTACTGATGATGGTTTATATTTCAAGCTTTCTAAGGCTAGTGAGCAATTGGAGAAACTTCTCGTCGACCTCGAATCTGCGCCTTATCGTTATGTTCCTTTGAAAAGTCGTCGTAAGGTTAAGAGGTATGATAGGAAGGATGGGAAGAATTGATTACCTGGGGGAAGAGATGGTTTACCTGCGGTAAAAGGGATGGTTCACCTGCGGTGAAAGTAGTTGTTCACCTGCGGTGAAGTTAAGTTATTTTCCGGTGAAGGCTCGGATGGCACTACTTTTGACAAAGCCTAAACTTAATAAAAATAAGCCTGCGCCTACGTATTCAAACCATTGAGGCCAACGTGATGGGAGATCTTTTATTTTTGCATAAACTTCACATGGATTGGTGGTAGTAACACTTTCTGGATTCTCTGAATTATACGTTACTTCAAGAACAGGAACCGTCAATTCTTCGCGTTTTGTGATCTTACCGGTATAAGTTTTTCCATTTACATTATAATCATATTTATACATGTAAGATACGGAACTCCCTACTTCCATTTCAGTATATTCATCCTGAAGAATAGCGGTGGTTTTAATTCCTTTTTCACATAAGTCTTGATTAGTTTTCTTTTGTGTCTCACTTGTCTTACCCTCATTGATTTTAAACATTTGGCAGCCGCCATACATGAAGAGTACACATAAAATTAAAGGAAGAAATCTATTCATAATCTTGGTAATTTTCGTTCTGTTTTTATTCTTTCTCAGCGTTATGCCTTTTCTACAGGATTTTCCAAAAACGAAAGTAAGTAAACGTCAGGTAATTTCAAAATTTAGGGAAAGGGTATCCATGGCAATTGCAAGATTGGTTTCAAACCTTGAATTATTGGCTGGTGATCGCTACACTTGTGATATGGTGATCGGCTACGTCTTGTGAAATCGCCCTGAAGCGACCTCACAAGGCGTAGCCGATCACATGGGCCTAGCCCGATCACATGTGAAACGATCCTGATTAGAATCTTGCGATTGCCATGAAAGGGTATCAATAATTGTCAGGTTTTCGCTAGTTCTTTTACGCTACACTTCGTCTAAAAAATCAGACCTCGTAGATTTTGGATACCTACGAGGTCTTAGCATTTGTCTTAAGTAAAATATTTTAAGGTTTTACCCTTTTTTCAATTTTTTAAAGTAAAGTCTATTTCCTATCTGTACTTCAAGGTAGTAGATTCCCTGTGCCAAAGTTTTATTGATATAGAGCGTAGATTCGATAGGCAATACTTGAACTAATCTACCCGCACCATCCAATAACCGGACCTGTTCAATACCTTCTAGATCAGACAATTGTATGTTTTCTGCAAAAGGATTTGGGTAGACCTCAATTTGTAATACATTCAAGTCTCTGACTGCTATGACAAAAGAGCTTTCAAAAGCGCCAATGTCTATACCCGTCCCCTGAATTCTATCAAGACCTGCAAGATCAGTCAATGCAGAAACACCAGTAGGATTTCCTGCATCTACACAGTCACTCGTTTCTAAGGGAACAAAATCTAAACCTAGATTAGGACTAGTATTATTAAAGTCTTCATAGCCTCCAAAACCAGTCAGGGCATTTTCCATAGATCCATCGCTGCTTAAATTCCCTCCCATACTAATGATACTCCCTGTACTATCAACATCTAAATAATTCATTACTTCGCTGCTAAAAACTGTATTTTGTACTTGAGTAAAACCTTCTTTTTGAGATAAACCTATTTCATTATTAATAATCGTCACATTGGTCATCCATAGGCTATCCGTATTGGTAACAGCAGCATTACCAAAATTAGAATTAATCAAAGTGTTTTCGATGTAAACTTTACTTGTTCCCCCTGTTGCCAAAATCGGCAGCACCGTCTTCTTCACTAGAATTATTTTCAAATATGCTATTTTGAATTCGTGCATTTTCTGAAAGATTAAAACCAATAGCGCCGCCGCCATTGACAAATGGATTTGTGGCTTCGGTTTCGTTTTCTTCAAAGACCGTTTGGTCAATTAAAATATCCTCACCACTAGACGAAATGGCTCCACAACAAGCGCCGCCGCCATTCTCTGAAAATAATGAATTTCGAATTATGCCTATTGATCCCAAATCACTAGTACTAGACCAAATTGCTCCGCCTTCTTCATCAGCTTGATTTCCAATAAATATGCAATTGTCTATTTCGTATTCCATTTGATTCTCACTGGCAGAATTAAACAAAGCCAATCCACCGCCTACCCCAGTTGTTGCGTTGTCTTTAAAAAACAACATTTGAGAACTCTACATCTACCAAAACATCAAAATTAAATATGCCTATAGCTCCAAAATCTTGACTAGCTTCATTCTCATTAAATAAACTATTAGATACATTCAAAGTTGAAAAGTCTGAGAAGGAAGAAAAATATAATCCGCCAGAAAAATCAGCCTCATTATTTTCTATAACAGAGTTTTGGATATCCACAGATAAGCTTGGCATAGTCCCTCCAAAACCATCTTCTAAATTACGAATAGCTAGTCCAGCTCCGAATCCATTCCCAGTTGAATTAATTGATACATTCTCAGAGAAATAACAGCTATCAATAACAATCTGACTCTCCGGGAAAAAGTTATTAAATGCTAAGCCAGCGCCGATTGGTGCTTGATTGCTTTCAAAATCACATCTTTTCACCTCTATTAAAGGAGAAGAAATACTACTAGAAGCATTCTGAAAAAAGAATAGTCCCCCTCCAATCGATTGTTCAACAACATTATTCTGAAAGGAACAATCTTCAATAGTCGCATTAGCATTTCCAAGGCATATTGCCGCGCCAAAAGTAAGTGCTGTATTGCCATCAAATGTAGAGTTTTTGAATAATAGTTGATTCTGTACTCTGAACCCTTATACCTCCGAAATTGCTGTAATTGCTTCCAAAAAAAACAATTGTCAATGAGAAAGTCCTCTGTAGAACCAAAACCTACAAATAAGGCTCCTCCAATAGATCCCACATTTTCAGAGAAAGAACAATTGCGAACTTCTGTATCTCCTATCATTAATAAACCGCCTCCAAACCAAGGAAAGAAATCGATTGCATCTTGAGGAATATCATCTAATCGACCATTTCCTCCAATAATTGAAATACCATCTATTATCGCATCCGAAGGCGCACTAATAGTAATTAAAACATTACGCGCATTATCGGTACGATTCGTAAAATAATCTCCTTGGTTATCATCACCATTTATATCTCCACTTAATATCGTCACATTTGTTTCCCAGTCACGTTCATCAAGCATTGTCTCTGTACCATTGAATCCTCCATAAATGTCGAAAGCGCCACCAGCGATAAATCTAGTACTATCTGGTGTAGGGCCGGGAAGTGGTGTATACGTTCCAGCTGCAATCCAAATAGCTGCGCCGTTTGGAGATTCATCAAAAGCATCTTGCAAATTAGTAAATGCATCCTCCCAGGAAGATCCATTATTATTTCCAGTTGCATTAACATTAACAAAAACTTGAGCGACGCTTGTGCTCAGAAAAGTACATAGAAGTACAAGGGTAATTGATGTTCTCATTTTCCAATTATTAGTGATTAAAAAAAATAGGACGCTTAAGGTCTAAGGAAGGCATCCATAGCTTTAAATTACAGACAATCTAAATTACAAAAGATTAATTCAAAGTAAAATTTTAAATAAAAAAATTCTACAGCGATCACATTAAAGTTTTGTTAAGGGACAGAGCATTAGCGAAATTATTCTATATCACGTTGACTTCTGTAGTAAGCAAAATCCCGAAGGTATCCTTGACTGATTGTATCACACGATCCGCATGTCTTTTGACTTCTTCGCCTGTTGCATTTCCATAGTTTACAATTACCAGTGCTTGCTGTGCATGGCTTCCCGTATTTCCAATTCTTTTTCCTTTCCATCCGCATTGTTCTATAAGCCATCCAGCAGGAATTTTTACATTATTATTTGGAAGGTCGTAAAAAACTATTTCGGGAAATTTCTTTTGAAGTTTTCGAAATTGAGCTTCAGGTATTTCTGGATTTTTAAAAAAGCTTCCAGCATTTCCAAGTTGAGCTGGGTCTGGTAATTTTGAAGAACGAATAGAGATTACAGCATCACTAAGCTGTTTGATTGTTGGCCTATTAATTTTCTTTTCTTTTAAGACAGACTGGATAGCTCCATAATCGGTATTGATTTTCGGTTTTTTATTTAAGGCGAAAAGTCACCTGAGTAATTAGAACTTTTCCTTTTAAATGTCTTTTAAAAATGCTATCTCGATATGCGAATTCACAATCTTTTTTATAATAAACTTTCTTTTTGCCATTAGTTAAATCAACAGCTTCCAGTTTTACAAAAACATCTTTGAGTTCTACGCCATATGCTCCGATATTTTGGATAGGAGCTGCGCCGACAGTCCCCGGAATTAAAGATAGGTTTTCAATACCTCCTAATTTTTTTCTAATCGCCCAAAGTACAAACTGGTGCCAATTCTCTCCTCCGCCTACGCTTATATGTACACATGTTTTAAATTCCTTAATAATTTTAATTCCTAGAATTTCATTCTTAATCACTAGTGCATCTATATCTTTTGTCAAAAGGATATTTGAACCACCTCCTAGAACAAAAAGAGGTTCTGTATTCTTTTTCAAAAAAGTAGATAATTCTTTTGTAGACTGAATTCGAGTAAACAACCTAGCCTTACTGTCAATGCCAAAAGTATTAAAAGATTTTAAAGATTGGTTGTGTTGAATTTTCATTATCAGCAAAGGTAAAAAATCAATAGGAGGAAAGAAATCTGGTTTGTTTAAAACTTTAAATACCGAATCCCAAGTAAACCCTGATACACAGAAATTTGAACATTATCTCCTAATTTCTTTTCTCCAAAAGGAAGGGTCTTCGTTCGAAAATTAAAGACTTGCTGATCTAGTTCTATTCCCCATTCATAATTAGTGATTTTGAGTTTCTCTCCTTTGATATGACCAAAAGGTTGATCCCCAACGGCTTGAAAAGAAAGGATCTGAGCTGTTTTCAGGTCTGGTGTTCTAAAGTCCAAAAGTCGATTCGTTAAACTAAGCACCAGCGGCATAAAAACTATACATATTATCGTACAGATCATATAAATCCGCATCTGTTCAAACAATTCAAATTCATTGATTGCCAAACGGCGACTGATTAAAATTCCAACTAACAAACCCAATATGACTGCTAGCAATAAAAGGTACTTTATATTAATTGTTTTGTCAAAGTGGTCAAATTCAAAGACATATAATACGACCGATAAAATAATGAGCAGTGCAGCCAAAGCTGCTTTGAAATAATTGGAAAGGTTGGGTTTTATTTGGTTTCTAGACAAATTTCAATTATCAATTATCAGTTATCAATTATCAATTATCAGTTATCAATTATCAATTATCAATTATCAATTAGCAATTAGCAATTAGCAATTAGCAATGAACAATTATCAATAAACAATGTATCGCTAATCGCACATTGATAATTGTACATTGATAATTGAACTTAGATATTTTCAAACTGCAGCTTAGCTAAGCCACTATATGCTCCATTCTCCTTTGCAGATAATTCGTCATGTGTTCCTTTTTCAACAATTCGACCATTATCAATGACAAATATACAATCGACTTCCCGAATTGTTGCTAAGCGATGCGCAATAATAATAGAAGTTCGTCCTTCCATTAAAGTATTCAAAGCTTCTTGAACAACCTTTTCACTTTCTGCATCTAAGGAAGAGGTTGCCTCATCAAGTAGAAGAATCACTGGATCTTTCAAGATAGCTCTAGCAATAGCAATACGCTGCCTTTGTCCTCCAGACAATTTGACACCGCGTTCTCCGACAATCGTTTCTAACTGCTCTGGAAAAGTTTGGATAAACTCCCAGGAGTTGGATTTTTTCGCTGCTTCAATAATTTCTTCGTCTGTAGCATTCGGCTTACCATAAAGAATATTTTCTCGAATCGTACCACCAAAGAGCATCACCTCCTGAGGTACAATAGCCATATTTTTTCTAAACAAAGAAATATTATAATCCTTGATGTTTTTATTATCTACATAAATATTTCCACCATTAAGTGGATAGAATCGTAGTAACAATTGTACAATAGTAGATTTCCCAGAACCACTTGGTCCTACCAATGCGATCTTCTGCCCCTTCTTGATATCCAGACTCAATCCTTTTAATACTGGAATATCTTCTCGGGTTGGATAGGAAAATTCTACATTTTCATATTTAATATCTCCATGAACTCTTTGATTCTGATGCTTACCACTGTCTTCAATATTTACTTCTCCCTCCATATCCAAAATCTCTCGAACACGTTCCGTTGCCCCAAGTGCACCTAGTAATTGAGTATAAAAATTGGCAAGTCCAGCAATGGAGGCTCCGATAATTGAAGTATACGCCACAAACGTGACTAATTGTCCAACCTCCATAGATCCCGACTCTATCAATTTAGCCCCCATCCAAATGATGAAGATCAAAGCACCAAAAAAGATGACAACAATAAATACAGAAAAGATTGCTCGCCCTTTGGCAAACCTCAATGCAATGTTTACCATATTAGCCATTGAATTGCTATAACGATTAGACTCAAACATTTCATTTGTAAAAGCTTTAACCGCATTAATTGAGCTAAGCGTTTCACTTAGGACTATGTTCGTATCCGCTAGAGCATTTTGTCGTTCTTTAGAGAGTCTTCGAATATACTTCCCAAAGAAAAAACCTCCAATGACTACAACGGGAATAGTAGCCAGCATGACCAATGCCAAGGTAGGTGTTGTAAAAGCTAAAAAGATGACACCTGTTAGTAATAATATCACCTGTCGAATAAACTCCGCTATAGTAATGGAAAAAGCACTCTCTAGTTTTTCTACATCTCCCGTCACTCTACTAATCAACTCTCCTACTCTACTTTTTTCATAAAAGACAACTGGAAGTGAAATGAGTTTTTCATACAAGGCTCTTCTTATATCTGCAATTCCGTTTTCAGCAGCTTTAGCAAATAATACTACTCGGAAATAGGAAACGAATCCTTGAACAGCTAAAACCACTACAAGCAGAATTAATATATCGTTTAAATCTAATCCGTAAAATGACGAACCTTTTGCAATGTCCAACATCTTCCCTATCATAAAAGGAAAAATCATAAACACTAAGCTGCTCAAGAATAATAAGACGAGACCAGCTACTAAATACCGAGCATAGGGTCGGACATATTCGAAAATCCTTAAGGCATGTCGCAAGCTTTCCTTATCGAGTTTTTTCTTAGCCTCTTCAGAAGATGATTGATCTGTCGTCTTCTCCCTATTTTCCTGATGTTTACTTGCCATTATTTTAAGTCTGGATTAAAATACTTAGTTTTTTGAATAATTCTTGTATTTGGACAGGGGGCTAAGTTCTACTGTAGTATTTTTTTACTAAGATAAAATTTTGAACATTCCCAACCCGCTGACTTTGCTAAACTTTGTCATTCTACTTTTTTATTTTAAACATCATACTTCAGTTCAGGTTCGAAAAGATGCATTTACAATCAAAGGATGAAATTTAAGCAGGTTCTAGAATGAAGCCACAAAAGTACAGCAAATTAACGATTAAAAGAGGGCTAGAGTTTTCGATTTTGTAAAATCCTTGTAATATATTTTATAATCGTTCCTTTAGAACTTGTGATTGCTTTGCTTGTGATCGTTCCTACGGAACTTGTGATTAGCCCTAAAAGGACTTTGTGAGGCACTGCTTCCAGCTTCCTTACAAATCTTTAATATCTGACCACCATTCTACTTAAATGCCGAGTGAATCTTGCGATTACCACATAATATTGAATAACTTTCAATTGTACTAAATTTTGTTAAAACTTTGCTTATCATCAAATTAAACAATAATTTAGCGTTTTACTTCGCATTTCCCATGTAATATATCGGATATTTAGAGCCTCTTTAAAATTATTAGCTGGGCTGCAAAAATGTCTTTTTCGTCCACTCTGCGGCTTTTTTAAATCACAATAGCTAGACTATTCCAATTTAAAAAAGCCTTAATTGGCCATAAAATTCTGTTTTTCGCCTAAGCGAACAAAATTTAAACAGGCTCTCAGAGAACACCAAATTTCTGAACCAAAACCGATACCATGACAGTCGAATTTAGATGTACAATTATTCTGGTGCTTTTCACCTTACCTATTTATGTATTCGCGCAATGTCCTACCAGCCTTAATAATGAAAATGGAGCGGGGACACTTTCTTTATATTTCCAAAGCGGTGAACATCCTGACAATTTATCCACTATTGATGTCGATTTTCCTTCAACTGATGGTAATTATTCTGTGATGAATTTAGGTGTTGTTTATCAAACTACTGCCAATGAATTTGAAAACGAAACCTTAACAGGTGATCTCACCTTAAATTTCACAAGTGGTCCTTCAGTAGATTGTACTTATGATAATGGTATTTATGTTGATCCTTTACCTGTGGATTTATCTGCATTCTACGGGCAATTAAAAAAAGATAATATTCATTTATACTGGACCACAGAAACAGAAACAGACAATGCAGGTTTTGAAATTGAGCAATCTTTTGATGGAGACCGTTTTTCAATTCTTGGAATGATCGCAGGAAATGGTAATAGCGAAACCAGTCAAACTTATAATTTTGTAGATCCAGGTATCCGGAGTCGAGCATTAAGTGGGACATCTTATTATCGACTTGCTCAGATAGATTTTGATGGTACCAAAACGTATTCGGAAGTGATTGCTATTGATCTTGAATTAGATTTTGAAAAATTTGAAATCACTAAAATTACAGGATGGGATACTTCTGAAAGAAATATAAAAGTACACTTTTACAATCCTTCAAGCATTCGAAAAATCAATTATGCTCTGACGGATATTAATGGACGAATTATTGAAACCCGTTCTATCTTTCCAGATCATGGATTAAATGTCTTCGAGATTGATCTCTCGAATCATGAAAGCCCTTTTTTCTTCCTTTCTTTAAATAATGGTAAAGCGATTATCGCTAAAAAATTGGCGCTGGCATCTGACTATTGATAGTGTGATGATCAGTCCTGCGGACTTTGTGATTGACCTGCGGTCTTGTGATCGTTCCTACGGAACTTGTGGGGGCTCGTTTTTGATATTCTGCTAGCATATTTAATCACTCAAATTTGAAAAGGCAATTGTTTTCATTTGTGATTTTTGAACGAATGGCATATTCATTATTGTAGGAAACGATGTTAAGCACTTCTCCTAGGTGTGTTTCTTTAAGGTAGTTAATTTCCATTTTTTTAATTTGTTCGTTTAGTTGAACTTTGTTGAGTAGCCACTCTGTATATTTGACATTATTGACGTGTCCAAGCATATCAATATCACTTGCTTGAACAGTATATTCTCCTAATATCTTTCCTTGATCAAAAGGGTTTAGTTTTTCAGCTGGCCCACAATCTGCGATCTTATCCGCAAGGACAATTACTTCTTCACTATTAATACGAACAGGTTTATGCGTCCTTGAGTCAATAGCAACCCAAAAGGTAAAAGTAGAAGCCAATTGTTTTCCATTCTTAAAAACAGCGAAATGTCGATTAGAGAAGGGCCCACGCATCATACTCACCCAAGTATGTATTTCAATATTATCCAGCCATATGGGATATTCATGAATATGCAAACGCAAGCGATTTAATACCCAAAAGCGATTATTAGCTTGCATATCAAAGAAGCCAAGTTTTCGATAATTAGCATGGTTTCCCGCAACTTCCTGCAATAGATTACACAACATAGAGATTGTCAATTCTCGTTGTTGATCAACCATATAAGCCATCACTTTAAAAGATTCTTTCCAGATACCGCCTTGTTCCATTTATAAAGAAGATTTTACTTGTTGGGCTATATAATAAGCTAATGCCTGAATAGACAACATAGGATTAGCTCCACTCGCTGAAGGAAATAAACTGCTATCAGCAATATAGAGGTTTTTCACTTCCCGAGTTTCTCCATTAGGTTGTACTGGATGTTTTTTAGAGGAACCGCCCATTCTACAAGTCCCCATTTGATGTGCAGAGAATAAGCCAAAATAATTAGGCAACCATTTCCTCCTTGGTATTTCACCAATCATAAAATTAATATCATCTCTACCTCGTTCAAAAAATAGTGCTTGATTATGAAAAACTTGAATTTTTCGAGCTCCCATCTTATGATGCAATTCCACCGCTTTTTGAATACCCTGTACCATATGTTTTTTATCATAATCATGCAAGCGATAATGGAGCAGAGCTTGTCCTTTTTTATCTAGTTTTACTTTTCCGCCATACTTATCCCGAGTCAATATGATAAAACTTTGAGATCGATGCGCATCCAATAAGTCTTGTTTGAATTGTCGGCCATTTCGCCAATTAACAAAAGCCGCATAAAGCCCAGGATGTACTGGAGGGGTTTCCATTTTAAATCCATAATTGCCATCTATTTGAGTAAATTCATCCACTACTGCAGACATCATTGGGCCGTACCAAGGGTTGGAAGCATTATCATAAAAAGCAGAAACCGGAACAGTCGGATGTAAATAAAGGTTTTTGCCTATTTCTTTATGTTTCAGTCCACTTCTTCTCAAAATTGCTGGCGTATGAATACTTCCTGCTGAGATGACAACTCGTCGAGCTCTAATTATTTTACTTATCTCATTTCCGTTTTCTACAGTTCGCACCTCTACTCCTTCTACCCTTTGCTTATTATAAATAACCCGCTCGACCCGCGCATTAAATAAGATTTTAGCTTGATTGTCTACTGCTTTTTTCAAGAATGTTTTTGTAGAACTCTGCTTGGAACCAAAAGCATCACCAAAAGGCGAAAACCCTTGAGATTTCCAGAAAAGATCTTCTGAAAGTCCTTGAGGTTTCCGAACATTTCGAGGAATAATTTTCGCTTTCCAGCCTAATTCTTTAGCACCGGATATTAAGGTCTCATTTTGAGGATTATGTTTTAATAAATCAGTGCTCACATTATTTATTCGTTCTACATACTCAAAACCCTTTTTATATTCAGCATTTAAAAAATGAGGATTCCCATGTTCCTTAGCCCATTCTTGAAGCACATATTCTGGTGTTCTAAAAGCCCCTGCCCAATTGACGGTTGTACCTCCACCTAAGCAACTGCCAGCCAATATTGAAACGCCACCATCTACAGTAGTCAGCAATCCCCTCCCCTCATAAAGTTTATTATACATTTCCAATTCGCGATAATTAAAATCGGAATCTTTATAATATTGTCCTTTTTCCACAATGATCACTTTACAACCTGCTTCAGCCAGGACATCCGCAACAACGCCTCCCCCAGCCCCACTACCGACAATCAAAACATCACAGTCCAAAGTCTCTTTTTTGTTATTCATCAAAAGCCCCTTACTTAGTAAATCTTCAGAAGGAGGCGGTTTGGGCAATGTTTGATATTGAATACTTTCCCAATTGGGATTCACTCCATTTTCAGTATCACTAAAATAAACAGAACCGCAAAGTCTTTTCAGTGTATTATATCCTTTTCGAATATCGTTGAAGCTATTTCGAGACCATTTATGAAGCATCTTTTCAATCTGAGTAGCCGATAATTTACTCGCTGGTTTGAAAGTTCCACGCCAAGTCATTCCTAAAAGGGGGTTAGACAACAAACTCAATAATTGCTGAAACTCCTTTTGCTCCCGGAGAGAGAGCAGCGATACCTGTTCAATCATTCGCTCGGCCACTTTAAAATCGCTCGCTTTACGTTCCCAATAAGCAGAACCTTTGATAGAAGGAATTAAGACATCACAGACTGCTCGTAGTGCATTGAGCTGTTTTTCAGAAATCTTCATTCTTAAAATTAATTAAAATGTAAAAGATCACAGCCTTTCTATAAAAAGTTTTTTTATACTAATAGCTTTTTTATTACATTAGAGACAGAGAATTAATACTCTAGCCCTTAGCACATACTTAAGGCTTCATTTTTTGCACCAATAAACTCAAGAATAATGAGAAAACTATTTATTTTAATTCTACTTTGCCTATTTGTTAATCTTTTTTCCTACGCTCAAGAATACGTTGTACAAATAGCAGCCTTTGATACTAAAGTAAAACTAGATTATTTTAATGGTCTAAATGGAATTTACCATATTGAGGATCATAATAATATACATAAGTATTATATCGGAGGTTTTAAAGATAAATCAGGCGCAGAAACCAAAGCCAAAGAAGCTCAAAACTTAGGTTATAAAGCTTATGTAGTAGACTTAGAAGCTATAAGAGACAAATGTGGAATAGGTTGCGGTGTAGTGCCCGCCGATCCTGAAAAGCTTCAATCTATCTTTTTTGATTTCGATAAATCATTTCTACGGCCCAAATCTAAACGGCAATTAGATCATTTGTACAGTATCCTAGCGCAAAATGTCAAATATACAGTAGAATTAAGTGCTCATACTGATGCAAAAGGTTCTTTGGAATACAATACAGCACTATCAAATCGAAGAGCAAATGCAGCAAAAGCTTACTTAATGGCCAAAGGAATTCCAGAAAATCGGATCAAGATTAGCACTTTTGGCGAAAATGCTCCAATTGCAAAAAACGCAATGGCAGATGGGAAGGATACGCCTGAAGGTCGACAATACAACCGCCGAGTTGAATTGATTATTCATAATTCTAAAGGTGCAATTGAGCCAATTGTTGAAGACATACAAGTTCCAGCAACATTGAAACAAGACTAAACATCTAACGAAGTTGTTTAAAAATAGATCTTCTATCCATTTTTGAACAACTTCAACATATAGAATTAAAAAAAATAAGAACTTACTGCAAAAAGAATTTGTAGGAACCAAAGAGATATGTACTTTTGCAGAATCATGAGATTATTACCTCATGGATTACTATGGCTCCGTAGTTCAACTGGATAGAATTTCGGATTTCGGCTCCGAAGGTTGCAGGTTCGAACCCTGCCGGGGTCACTGGGAAAACAAAGCCTGTGCTTAGTCAATAAGTACAGGCTTTTGTTTTGCTCCTATTGCTTTTAATACTGGCAATCCATGTAATTTGGACATTATCTCTTTAGATTAGATATCAAACCAAATCCAAACTTGGGTTTCGTAATCTAATTTAAGGTGGCTTCCAAATATAAACTTAGAGCTAGAAGACAAGAAATCAATTTCATTTAGTAATATTGAGTTCAATTTATTATTTACTTTGATAGAATGATAAAAAACCATAATCATGGAAAAGAAACACCCTTTACCTCCTTTTACACTTGAAACAGCAAAGCAAAAAGTCCAGATGGCAGAAGATGCCTGGAATAGCAAAGATGCGGATAAAGTATCTAAAGCCTATTCGATAGATACCGAATGGCGGAATAGATCAACCTTCATTAATGGTCGAGCTGAAGTCGTCGCTTTTTTAGAACAGAAATGGAAGGAGGAACGAAATTATAAATTGAAAAAAGAGCTTTGGGCTTTTCAAGAAAACCGAATCGCTGTTCGATTTGAATATGAATTCCAAAATAGTGAAGGACAATGGTTTCGAGCTTATGGAAATGAAAATTGGGCATTCGATGAAAATGGTTTAATGAAAAAACGATTTGCAAGTATTAATGACTTAGCTATTGATGAATCTGAAAGAAAATTATAAAATATGGTTCTTTGACAAATCCCGTGTTTAAGACAAAGCCATACGGCTTGTCCACGGGATTTGTCAAAGAACGTAAAATATATACATCATGGGAAAATTCAAAACGTCGATATTCTTCATTATCACTATGTCTTTATTTTTTATTTCATGCAAAAATCAACGTTCAGAAACAAAAAGCAATACAATAAAACCAGTTAATGAGGCACATCAATTAGTCATTGATATGGTTGAAGCTGTAGGTGGTCGAGAACGTCTGCTCAATTTGAAAGACGTTGAATTCACCTATATCTATCATAATCTAAAAAGCGATTTAAAAGACATCACGACAGAGCGATATATTTTTGAGGGGGAATTGTCCTGGGCTCGTTATGAACAAAGGGAGCGTTTTATGCCCAAAGATACTGGCATAGTCATTCAGGCTTATGATGGTCAAAATACTTTTGTAAGCCTAGATGGCAAAAAAGTAGAAGATTCCAAAGCAATAGAACGCGCTGATTTTACTCGAAAAACCAATTATTATTGGCTTGTGATGATGTATAAATTATTGGATGATGGCATTATTTATGAAAAAATGGAAGATCAAATCGTGGAGGGGCAAAATTATCATCGAGTAAAAATTACTTACAATAAAGGTGTTGGTGACGTACAAGATATTTATCTTCTATATATAAATCCTCAAACAAAACTCGTAGATCAATTTCTTTTTACGGTAATGGACTTTGACGTAACCGCTCCTTTTCTTATGACTGCTGAATATGAAGATATTGAAGGGCTCAAACTCATGACGCATCGAAAATATAGAGCTGCCAATTGGGAAGGAGAAGCCATTACTGATTTATGGTCTGCTGATATTTACTCTAAAGATTTCAAATTTAATAATGGATTTAAACGGGAGGGGTTTTCTTTTTGACAATGTATCATATGTAAGTTTTTCGCCACAAAGTCGCTAAGGCACAAAGGTATGAAGCAGTATATATCTTTGTGTCTTAGCGGCTTTGTGGCAAAAGAAAAGAATTGGCGCAGATTTAAACAAGTGAATAGCCTTACTTTTGATCCACCGCCTTCTTTTTAACGATTTTTCCATACTTCGGAACTAAAAAGAATAAGGCCTCTCTCCTAGCTTCTGGTATTCAAGTTTATAAATTATTCAACAGTTTGAGTCGTTTGATTGATATAAAAATCAACAGACAACTAACAATTAAAAGCGATATATTTAATGGAAGTGATGCCTCAATCATTCTAATTAATTTCAAATCATCATTGAAATACACCATTAAAAAGGCTGCCAGATCAAATAAGAAATGTACAATGATACATGGTATAACGGATCCTGTATAATAAGCCAAGAGGCAAAATCCTATCGACACCAGAACGTAAGGAAGCAATAATCCGATTGGTAAAAAATGAATAATTGTAAAAACCGCTGTAACAATAATAACAGAAATTAAAATACCATAGTTCAATTCTAGTACCTTTTGCAAATACCCTCTAAATAAGATCTCTTCAATAATTCCTGCTGTTAATGCTAAAACAAATAACAATGGAATTGCTGTCTGAATCGGTGCATTACAAATGAATCGTAAAAACTCTAGTTGTACGGTATTCTTTTGGTCCAAAAAAGTAAAGCCGAGAGCAATAGAAGAAAAATCAAATATGAACAATGAAATACTAAGTAGCGCCACCCATTTCATTGTCCTTGGTTTTACAGCATTGACCCCACTAAATCTTTTAAGGTCAGCTTGTAAACCAAAAATATTATACGCCCCAATAAGAAATTGGGTAAAGAAAAACAGCATACCGACTACAAGAAAAAATGCCCAAGGGAAGTTAGGATGAAATGATACATTAAGCTGAATAATTACCTGAATGACAGTCATCAATGAAATCAATAATAATACAACCAGTGAGATAGCTTTTATCCAGACTGGAATCCAATTCCAAAACTTTTTTAATAATTTGGACACTTGAACAATTTGTTTTTGAAGGTATAGCAATTATAAGATCACCTCTCAAAGGTAATATATTCTGCAATGGGCATATTTGCACTTCTAAAAGACTAGAGCACTAGTACACCATATCATAAAGGCTCTACTCAAATATAAGTATATCAATCCCATCAAAAATGACCATTCTTTATATGAGCATTCCATTTAACTTTACATCTGGAAGTTGTTTTAAAATAGATAGATGATTTCCTTGCAAGTCATTGATCTCCAATACTTCAGCTAATTATTTTCTCGTAACTAAGGCTACGAAAAAATAATGGAGCTTCGCCTTGAAAATCAAGCACTTACAATCAATCTCAACCTCCATTTTAAAACAACTTCCTGGTAAACCAACTGTAAAATCAAGCTCTATTTAAATTAGTTCAGGACAATACAATCAGTCGATGTTCATTTTCATTGACCTGATGTTGGTATGTATTACTCCCAAATCTTAACCGCTATTACCATGAAAAAACTATTCCCTCTATTCTTAATCATTGTGTTTCAATCTATGATTTTGACTTCTTTAAACGGTCAATGTGATCCTTCCTTCACCACAACTGTAGATTGTAACTGTGTAACCTTCACACCTACTTTTATTGATCCCAATTGCACTTATTCTTGGGATTTCGGATTAGAAAATGCGACTTCTGATGAAATGACACCTACTTACTGCTATTCTTTTACTGGAAATGACACTTCCAGTATCAATGTCAATTTAAGTATTGAATGTCTTGGAGGTGCAATCAGTTGTGACTCTTCTATAAATATAGAGATTCTTCAAATACCAGATGCGGAACTTGATCCATTAAATGCCGCCGGTTGGTTGAATTGTGTGGCAGATATAAACAATCCTGATTTTACAATTTTAGTAGATAATATTTCGACTACGAGTTCGACTAATAGTCAATATATTATTGAATGGGGCGACAGTACATTGATAAATGGAATTATGGTAGCGAATATCGATACCTTTGGTTCGAACTTCATGGATACGACTCATTTGTATCAAGAACTTTTATCTTATAATGTCACCATTACTGTCGTTGGTCAAAATGGATGTATAGCGAGCAATACTTATGATTTTATCAATAGTGCTGCCAATCCAGATATTGGTTTAGAATTGGATGGTACGTCTAATGAATGCATCGGTTATACTGGAACATTCATTATTTCAAATACGGAAGACAACCCTCCGTTTACAACCTATATTGTTAGAGTTGATAATGGTCTGAACGATTCAATCGTCTTTAACCATCCACCACCGGATACCTTTCAATATACTTTTAATACAGGGTCTTGTTTTGACACAACCATTATAAGTTCAGAGACTTATCCACATAGTTTTTCTATTTCGATTACTGCTATCACAGAAAACTGTGGCGCCTCTACTGCTGCTGTCGGACCTATCCGGATCGATGAACCTCCTTTAGCAGATTTTAGTATTACACCCCAAACGACACAATGTGCTCCATCCGATACCTTTTACATTAGTAATGAAAGTATCCCCGGAAATTATAATCTCATAGGGGATAATGACTGCTCCGATTCCACTTGGTATTATTGGGCAATTTCACCCAATGCCAATTATACCTTGACAACGGGTATGCTTGGTCTATATAATGATATTCCTGCCGGAGCAAGTCAAGGTTCATCTGATGGTATTTCTTTAGTTTTTGATACACCAGGAGAATATGAAATTTCTTTAGTTGCTCAGAGTAGATTGGGTTCTGTCTGTGATACAAGTATGATGGTACAATCTATTTGTGTACTCCCCCAGCCTATTGCCTCTTTTACACCTTCAATACTAATTGATTGTGCGCCTGCATCTATCAATTTTACAAATACTTCTAATACTATAGGTTCTTGTGCTGCGGCGACTTACAACTGGAGTGTAGATTTCATTGAATCCGAATGCGGCTTGGATTCTGCCTACGAGATTACAAATAATGATCCGCTAGCACCAATTATACTATTCAATGCCTCTGGTCAATATGCTGTACAGCTACAAGTGATTAATCAATGTGATACATCTTATTATGAAGAAATCATTACTATTGCTCAAGCTTCTGTCATAGAAATTAATCCCATAGAGAATGCTTGTCTTTCTACATTGATCAATCCTAGTTTTGAAAATATCACAGAATGTTATGCCCCTGCTGTTTGTGTTTGGTATTTTCCTAACCCGATAGACCCTACGCTTACCGATACTGTTATCGGATGTACGCCTCCTGCCATTTCTTATAATTCAGTTGGTACATATACTATTGCAGTGGAGGTCACCAATGACTGTGGCACCAGTATAGATACAGAATCTTTTACCTTATTTGCGCTTCCGGCAATTCCGGATATTATGACCAATAGTCCTCTTTGTGCGGAACAAGACTTATGCTTTGAAGTCAGTAATCTGGCTCCTAATCAAATCATTGAATGGACAGGACCTCAGGCTTGGAGTTCTAATGCTTTAAATGATTGTATAACAAATACAAGTCAAATCGATGATGGACTCTATCAACTGAGCATTACAGATACCATCACCGGATGCATAAATGATACCTTGATCAATGTAGAAATCATTGGTCTCCCTAATATTAATGTGGTGCCTGAAGATCCAAGCATTTGTATTGGAGATACGATTACAATTATGGTCTCTGGTGCAAATCAATATACCTGGTCTCCGAGTCTAGGTCTTAGCTCTACTAGTGGAGCTACAGTAGAAGCATTTCCTTTAGTTACCACGACCTATATACTGACAAGTTTGAATACAGTAACTGGATGTAGTAGTATAGACTCTATCGAAGTGATTGTTAATCCATTGCCAATCGTTGAGGCGGGTATAGATACTTTTTCTTGCACTGGTTCGGATCTTCAATTAGGAGGAACGCCTATAGGAGGTGTTTGGACGAATGAACAAGGAGAAATTATTACAAATGGGATCTTTAATGAAAGTATTCCAGGTGAATATACTTTGACCTATTCTTTTATTGATAATAATTTTTGTTCCAATCAGGACGCTTTGATCGTTTGTGTGATAAATAATCCAATATCCAGTTTCTTATTAGATAATACTGTGGCTTGTACTAATACCATTATTCAAACTACTAATACTTCCAATACGCTAAATGATTGTCTGGCTTCAACTTATACCTGGTCTGTATCTTTTGATGGAGCAGACTGTCATGAGGATAGCACAGGTTGGGCATTTAGCACAGGCCATGCAAATAGTATTAGCCCTGCTTTTAGTTTTTCACTATCCGGGGTATATACGATTCAACTAGAAGTCGCGAATAGTTGTGATACTGTTTATTCAAATCAGACTGTGACGATTGGAGCAGCGCCCGAAGTTATGATAGATAGTATTGATCTTCTTTGCGAACAATTTTCTATTCAACCCAGCGCAAGTATTCAAGCTTGCAATAGTTCGGTTCAAACTTATTCATGGTCTTTTCCGGGGGCAGATATTCCATTCTTTGAAGGGCTACAAACGCCAGTACTTACTTATCCTAATACTGGAATCTATACTATATCACTGACGATCACTAATAGTTGCGGGAGTTCAACAGATAACTATACTTTTGAGATTTTTGATTTGCCAATAGTATCTGCTTCCAATAGTAGTCCATTATGTGGCGGAGAAACTTTACAATTAACAAGCACAAGCGCAAACGCTGTTTCTTATCAATGGCAAGGACCTGCTAATTTTAATTCGATTGAAGCCAATCCAATTATTCTAAACACAGCTACTAATCAAGCTGGGATTTACTACCTCACTATTACAGACAGTAATGGATGTATGAATATAGATTCCACTGAAGTTATCATCTTGGATGATCCGATACTTTTAGTGACTGCTACAAATGCTGAATTTTGTTTGGGAGATAGTACAACACTCAGTGTTATGGGTGCTGATACTTATATCTGGTCACCAAGTTCGGGATTGAACATGACAACGGGGAATACCGTGATTGCTTCACCAATCAATTCTACCGTTTATACTGTAATTGGTACAAACACCAATACCGGATGTATGAGTGCTGATACAATCGAAGTGATTGTTAATCCTTTACCGCAAGTAGAAGCAGGTGAGCATACCTTATCCTGCACAAATAGTGATCTACAATTAATCGGAAGTCCGGAAGGCGGAATTTGGACAGATGATCAAGGAAACATTATACCAAATGGTATCTTTAATACTAGTGTAGCTGATAGCTATTTATTGTATTACAGCTATATGGATGATAATGATTGTGAAAATCAAGACTCCTTGATTGCCTGTGTGATCAATAATCCGATTGCAGATTTTCAACTTGATAGCACAGTTGCATGTATTGGAGCTACTATACAAACTACTAATACCTCCAATACTTTAAATGACTGTCAAGATCCAACTTACATTTGGTCCGTTTTTTTTGACGGAGCCGATTGCCATATGGATAGTACCGGCTGGTTTTTTAATACCGGTAATGAAAATAGTATTGACCCTTCATTTAGTTTTACTCTATCGGGGATTTATACGATTCAATTAGAAATTGCGAACAGTTGTGATACCGTTCAATCTAGTCAAATGGTAACGATAGGTGATGCTCCTGAAGTTATGATTGACAGTCTGGATTTATTGTGTGAAAATTTTACGATTCAGGCCAGTGCAACTACGCGCAATTGTAATAGTCCAAATCAATCATATACTTGGTCATTTCCAGGTGCGGACATTCCTACTTTCGATGGTCTGGTAGCGCCGCCAATCACCTACCCAACAGTTGGTGTGTATACCATTTCCTTGACTGTCGTAAACGCATGTGGTAGTACAACAGATCATTATACTTTCGAAATTTTTAGTTTACCGGAGGTCGCAATAAGCAATAATAGTCCAATATGTGCCGACGAAACGCTACAACTAAACGGACTAGCACCTACTGCAATTTTATATGATTGGTCAGGACCCAATTTTTCTTCGGGAATAGCTAATCCTATTATAAACAACATTGATACAAATCAAGCTGGAGATTACGCGCTTACAGTTACGGATGCCAATGGATGTACCAACTCTGATACAACGATAGTTAGTATCTGGTCATTACCGGAAGTTGATATCTTAGCTGAAAACGCAGCCATTTGTATTGGAGATTCGACCATGCTATATATCTCTGCTGATAGCCTTTATACGTATCTATGGACGCCCCCATTAAACCTAAATACAACTATGGGCGATACCGTCATTGCTTTTCCTAACTCTAATACCAATTATATTGTCACCAGTACAAATGGGATTACTGGTTGTATGAATTTGGATACCTTCGAATTAATTGTCAATCCATTGCCTATTGTAGAAGCTGGAATAGCACAAATTGCTTGTGCTGGGAATAATCATCAACTGGGTGGTTTTCCAAGTGGAGGTGATTGGACGGATGAAATGGGGAACATCATTACCAATGGTTTATTTAATGAACCTTTGCCAAGTGTCTATTCCGTGTACTATACATTTACAGATTCGGAATCTTGTGTCAATTCTGATTCCACTGAAGTATGTGTACAAAGCAATCCACTAGCAGGTTTTGATATTGATAATACAGAAGGCTGTCAGGAATTATTAGTTAACCTTGTGAATAATTCAAATACCTTATCAGATTGTAATGCCGCAATTTATACCTGGAATGTTCTATTTAACAGTGCTGATTGTCATACAGATAGTACTGGCTGGGAATTTATTACAGGAGGGCCGAATAGCATAGACGCTAGTATTTCTTTTTACTTATCAGGAAATTATACGATTGAATTGCTGGTTAGCAATAGCTGTGGAATAAATAGTTTTAGTCAAAATATTATTGTCGGAGATAGACCTTCGATTACTTTACCAGAACTTATAGACCTATGCGACGAGTATAGCATTGGGCCAATCCATCCTGAAATTTTAGCCTGTAATAATTCCATAAGCCAAGCCTTATGGACGATAGAACCAGATGCCAATATTTCCACTTGGGAAGGGGATACACTACCTTCTCTTACATTCCAAGATCCTGGAATAAAAACGATAATACTAAGTGTCAGCAATGCATGTGGAACAATTAGTGATAGTTTAAGTTTTGAAATATTCGATTTACCTACCATCAGCGCAGATAATAATGGCCCGCTTTGTGAAGGAGAAGATCTTCAATTGAGTGCCGTTTCCAATGGAACAGACTTCTTTTGGACTGGGCCGAATAATTTTACCTCGATTATACAAAATCCAGTTATTACCAATATTGAATTAGGTAATGAAGGATCATATATTGTCATTGTTTCAGATGATGTGACCGGATGTACCAATCAAGATACTACTACACTTTCTATTAATCTCCTGCCACTTGTGGATGCGGGAGCAAACATGGAGGAATGCCCGATTGATACTATTATACAATTGGAGGGTACACCTGTTGGCGGAGTCTGGTCAGGTATTGGTGTAAGTCCTGATGGCATATTTAATCCTGGTCTTCAAACGCCTGGCGACTATACCTTGAGCTATACCTATATTGATAGTCTTACTCTATGTAGTGCTAGTAATGAACTTATCTTCACTGTGCATCCATTAGCACTTCAGGAGGTCTATGAAGATGTGTTGTGTGCTGATGAATTTATTATTAGAAATGGAACTCGATACGATATTGATCATCCAAGTGGCGTGGAATATTATATGAGTCCAATTACTAATTGTGATTCTCTTATTGAACAAATTAGTCTTAGTTTTTGGGAATTGAATGCAGATATTTCAACAGAGATGCCCACCTGTTTTGGAGAAGAAGATGGCGCTATCATTCTCGAATTGGTCAATGGCGGGACACCTCCTTATACATTGACCGTGGAAGGTTCGCCTTCTTATATTTCTAGTACTTTCCCATTTATTATTCCTCGATTAGGTGCTGGTGTTTATGATGTAGAAATTGTCGACGCGCAAGGATGTACAATCACAGAAACGGACATTCTTGTAGAAAGTCCACATGAACTCAAACTTGAATTAGGAGAAGATCAATTGATTGAATTAGGAGATTCAGTACAATTAGATGCACTTATTACACCATTTGTTTTTGATCCTTATATATATTGGAATCCACTTGATGGCACTTTATCAGGCTGTGATACTTGTGCCAATCCCTATGCAAGGCCTTTCCAGACGACGACTTATACTGCTCGATACCTTGATGAAATGGGTTGTGAAGCAAAAGATAATATCACCTTATTTGTCGATCAATCTATTAGAGTGTTTATTCCAAACCTCTTTAGTCCAAATGATGATGGTAATAATGATATTTTTTATATCCAAGCAGATGAAACTTATTTAAGAATAATCAATGAGTTTTATGTATATGACCGATGGGGAGAAGTGGTCTATCAAGGCCATAATTTTCAGCCAAATGACCCCGCTTATGGTTGGGATGGTTATCTAAAAGGTCGACCAATGAATCCCGCTGTCTTTGTTTATTGGGCCAGAGTAGAACTTGTAAATGGTAGAACGGAAATCATCAAAGGAGATGTAACATTGATTAGATGATATTAGTGGTTTAAAACATCTTTAGAATTTAGTAATCTATATCTCTCTTATAATTATTTGTAAAGCCATCTTGTATGGATTTGTTTAAAAGATATTGCACTGATAAATCTTTAAACATTTCCATACAGATGGCTTTTTTTCGCCTAATTAAAAAAGGCTCTAACATTATTTTTTCGGCAATACCGCCCCAATCCCCAGTTTCCATAATTTTTGATTAAAATCAGGGACTGCTTTTTCCATGATTTCTTTTGCGGTAACATTTAATGGAGCCCATTGAGCATCTAATTCTTTTCTTCGTTCTAAAACAGGTTGGATGATTTTTGGAATATCACTTTCTGTTTGATTGATCAAGAACAAATAATTAGCTGTTAGTTTATTGGGGAAATTTTCTACATCATCATAGGCTTTAGATTTTCTTTGAACCATATCTTCGTCCCAGGTTTTCATCTTTTTTATCAGCGCTTTTCCTTCTGATTGAATGACTTGATATTGATCCGTGTTGGGCAAACGTTTCAAAATAGATTCAATCTGTTTTTTATAATCATAAATCGTATTAACGCTTTGATGCATATCATTAAAAGTCTTTGTCATATCGAACATCAGTTGATGGTATGCTTCATAAGTCGATGCCTCAGTTGGATAAAGTGGATTAGGTAATATTTGAAAAGAGGTAGAAGATTCCTCTGATCCTTTTTTCAGTGTGATAACGTATTTTCCCGGACGAGCTTTATGGCCTCGATAATTGCCTTCAATATAAACGCCAGGGACACCAGATCGAGTAGGATACCGCATATCCCAAACAAAGCGATTCAATCCTTTGACCTTAGACAATGCAGCTTGAGCAGGTGGTCCTCCTGCCCATTTTTTAAAACCAGTATCTTTTTTAGAACTAAATCTCTGTACCAATTGACCTTGCTCATCTCTGATTTCTAGTATAAGCGTATTCTTTTTATTTTTAGTCGGAACATGATAATAAATGACGACTCCGTTTGCTGGATTTACACCTCGTAATGGATTTGTCCCCGTAACAGAAGCTGCGGAGCTATTCAACTCACTTGAGCCATTAATGAGCATTGCGTTTTCAGGTTGAAAGACTTTAAAAGCAGTCGATTTATTATCATATTGACGAATCAGTCCTAAATCATCTAATATCCAAAAAGATCGCCCGGAAGTTGCTACTATAAGGTCATCATGTCGAATGATCAAATCTGTAATCGGGCATTTTGGAAGATTCAATTGAAAAGGTTTCCAATTTTTTCCATCATCCCAAGAAGCATAAATACCTAATTCAGTACCTGCAAATAATAAACCTTTCCTTTTATCGTCTTCTCTTACTACCCTCGTAAATGCATTTTCTGGTATCCCATTACTTATATTGACCCAAGTCTTTCCGTAATTATTTGTTTTGTATAAAGCTGGTCTATGGTCATTGAACTTATACCTTGTCGTTGCTATAAAAGCCGTTGCTGGATCATGCGGAGAAATATCAATTGAATTGACCAGGCATTCCTCCAAACCCTTAGGGCTTACATTTTGCCAAGTCTTTCCGCCATCTTTGGTCAACTGTACCAATCCATCATCTGTTCCTACCCATATTTCTCCTTTTTGATGAGGTGATTCCACAACATAACTAATAGTACCATAATTTTCTGCACCAACCGCTTCATTGGTATAAGGGCCACCTCCTTTACCTTGTTTTTCTATCTCGTTTTTAGTTAGATCTGGAGAAACGACTTCCCAAGTTGTCCCCATATCTTGAGTCTTCAATAAATATTGTGCAGCATGATAATAAGTATTGGGTTCATGTTGTGACCAGATGATCGGCGCATTCCAATTGAACCGGTAACGCATATCTTTAGCATCTTCTCCTAAATATTGAATCGGAGCAGCCATTATATTCGTCCCTGCTTTGGCCTCCGTATCCAGTACTTCGATCGTTCCTAAATAACTGCCCCCCAATACATACCTTGGATTGTCCGGATCAAAGGCAAGAAAAGCAGACTCTCCACCAGCAGAAGCCGACCAACTTTGTGGATTAATTCCCCTACTTCCCAATTCTCTATTTGCTATCCTAATTGAGGTATTATCTTGTTGTCCACCATATATTCGATAAGGAAAAGCATTATCTACATTTACCCGATAAATTTGAGCGGTAGGCATATTGGCCTGAGTAGACCAACTTTTACCACGATTAAAACTTATAGCAGCTCCTCCATCATTAGAAATACAAAGATTTTTCGGATTATTTGGATTGATCCATAAATCGTGATAATCACCATGTGTTCCAGAAAGTCTCTCCCATGTTTTTCCACCATCAATAGAGCGCAATGCCGGAGCACTCAAGACATAAACCATATTTTCATTTTGAGGATCAGCAAAAACTTCTGTATAATACCAAGCTCTCTGAACCAAGCGATGGTCCTTACTTACACGTTTCCAGCTTTTGCCAGCATTAGTAGATACAAACAAACCGCCTAGCTCCCGATCAGAATCACTTTCTACTAAAGCATAAACCTTATCCGCTTGACTTTGGCATATTGAGACTGCCATTTTACCGAGTTCTTTAGGTAATCCCTTTTGTACTTTCTTCCAAGTTTCGCCTCCATCAACCGATTTATAAAGTCCACTACCAGCCCCTCCGCTAATCACCTTCCAGGGTAGCCGACCATGTTCCCACATCGCAGCATATAAAATCAATGGATTTTGACGATCCATTGAAATATCCGCACAGCCAGTATGCTCATTGACATATAAAACATTTTTCCAGGTAATCCCTCCATCAGTAGATTTATATAATCCTCTTTCTTTAGATTTCCCATAAAGTGCACCCTGAGCTGCAACATAAACAATATCTGGGTTTTTAGGATGAATGATTAGTCCTCCAATATGTTGAGTACCTTTAAGGCCAAAATTCTTCCAGGTCTTTCCGGCATCAGTGGATTTATAAAGGCCATCACCATGATGTGTCATGACCCCTCTTGGAGCATGTTCACCCATTCCACAATACACAATATTCGGATCACTTTCAGCTACAGCTACTGCACCTACTGATCCTGTTTTAAAATAACCATCTGAGATATTTCGCCAGTATTGTCCAGCATCTTCTGTTTTCCATAGACCTCCGCCTGTTGTCCCCATATAATAGGTAAGTGGATCGCCAATCACGCCACAGGAAGTTACACATCGTCCACCTCTAAAAGGGCCGATATTTCGGTATTTTAAGGGTTTGAAAAAGGTATTGGTCTCTGATACAGGATGATCATTAGATTTTTGGGCAAGTACCCAAAAAGAATTTAGAAGTAAAAAACTTAGCGCAAGATAATTTTTCATTTGATGTTGGTTTGTGTAATATTAGATATGAAGTTGTTTAAAAATGGCTACTATTTCGAGAAACAGATATTTTGCTTCAAGACGAGGCTTTAAAATTGCTGCATAGCAGGGCTACGTGAAATTTTTATAAGAAAGTATTGGGGCAAAAGATCGTTTTGTAGTTTAGTGAGCTATTTTTGAACAACTTCTATAAATGTAATTCTACTTAGCGACTTAATGAACTTGTTTAAAATATTTCTTACTTTTAAGAATTAAATACGATATAACACCCACCAAAACCATACAAATATTTAATTTCCAACATCTTATACATTCTTTTTAAAAAGAATACAAACCAACAAAACTAAATTCTAACCAATGGAAAACCAAGAAAATTTACAAGAAGAAGAAAAGAAGGAAGAAAATCCTACTATGCTAGGTGGATTAAAATCCATAGGAATTGGCCTAGTCATTTTAGGTGTAGCCTATTATTTTTTTTCAACTATGACTAATTATGAAAATGGAGAAGAAATTACAATGAATAGTATTCTTCTTATTGCGTATAAACTTCTAGGTAAAAATATCTCAACTGGAATCCTAGCGCTACTTGGAGTATTTGTTGGGTATACGGGTGTCAAAGAACTTATAGCATCTCAAAAGCAATAAGCGAAGTCATCTTGATTTTTCCAAACTTTATAAGACAGAAAGATTATAATTGACCAATAGCCATAGGCAGTTTCTGCCAAATAATCAATGACTATTGACCGATTATCTTCTATTTGCCTAAAGTTTGTAATGACTTTGCCAATAAAGTGGTCTGATTTCCTTGTTTTAAAACATAAATCTTATTTTAGCGGAAAATTCGTAAAATCTTATTTATCACATATGAAAGTAGGTATTCCTAAAGAACTTAGCCCTAATGAATCCCGAGTTGGTGCTACACCAAAAACGACGGAACGACTTAAAAAACAGGGCTTTGATGTTTTCATTCAAAGTGGTGCAGGCGTAGATGCAAATTTTGCAGATTCGGATTATGAAAAGTCTGGTGCTACGATTGTTAATTCAGTGGAAGATTTGTATCGAGATAGTGACATCA
Source organism: Saprospiraceae bacterium (assembly GCA_965277415.1). Classification (GTDB taxonomy): domain Bacteria; phylum Bacteroidota; class Bacteroidia; order Chitinophagales; family Saprospiraceae; genus JAHDHW01. The sequence continues at coordinate 29,192 of CBDICS010000081.1, read as the reverse complement.
TCTTGAAAGTATTGGCTCCAACGGAGTCAGAAATTGAAATGATGCACGAAGGACAAGTTTCACTAAGTTACCTTGCTCCTGCTCAGAATCCTGATTTGTTAAAAAAATTAGCTGCAAAGAAAGTCAATGCAATAGCTATGGATGCGATTCCTCGTATCTCCAGGGCTCAAAAAATGGATGTACTTTCTTCTATGGCTAATATTGCTGGTTATCGTTCTGTTATAGAGGGCGCTAATCATTTTGGTCGATTTCTGAATGGTCAGATCACTGCTGCTGGAAAAGTTCCTCCTGCCAAAGTTTTGGTTATAGGAGCTGGTGTTGCAGGATTAGCCGCTATTGGGACAGCTCGATCACTAGGAGCAATTGTTAGAGCTTTTGATACTCGGATGGAAGTTGCAGAGCAGATTGAAAGTATGGGTGCTCAATTTTTAAGTGTAGAAATAGAAGAAGATGGTTCTACCTCTTCTGGATATTCAAAAGTAATGAGTAAGGAGTTTATCGAAGCGGAAATGGCGCTTTTTAAAGAGCAAGCCGAAGAAGTTGACATCATCATTACTACAGCACAAATTCCAGGAAGAGAGGCACCTAAATTAATTTTAGACTATCATGTAGCTGCAATGAAGCCCGGATCTGTCATTGTTGATTTGGCCGCTTCTACTGGTGGGAATTGTGTATTAACCAAAGATGGTGAAGTATATACAACAGATAATGGTGTAACCATCATAGGAAAATTAGACCAACTTCCAGGACAAGCCAGTCAGCTTTATGGCAATAATCTTTGCCATTTACTAGACGATATGGGTAAAGCCGAAAACTTTAAGATTGATATGGAGGATGATGTGGTCAAAAGGGCTATGGTCACTTATAATGGTGATGTCAATTGGCCACCAGAACCACTTCCTGTTAGCCCACAAAAACCAAAGACTGAAGCAGTCGCTGCAGTCGCTGCTGGACCAAGTCCTGAAGAGTTAGCGAAAAAGAAAAGCACCTCTATGTTTGTTACCTTAGCAATCATAGGAGCCGTTCTTTATCTCTTAGGCCTCGTTGCGCCAGCAGAGTTTATGCAACATTTTACTGTTTTTGTATTATCTGTATTTATTGGTTGGCAAGTAATCTGGAATGTATCTCATTCTTTACATACGCCACTCATGGCCGTTACCAATGCGATTAGCGGAATTATTATTATTGGAGGTTTACTACAAACCAGAAATGACTTTTCTGATCCGATGACAATAGTGGCGTCTATCGCTATTTTAGTTGCAAGTATTAATATTGTTGGAGGGTTCGTTGTAACCCACCGCATGTTGAAAATGTTTAGAAAGTAATCAAATGATATCATCACAAATACAATTAGCTTCTTATCTTTTTGCAAGCATCTTATTTATTCTGAGTCTAGGCGGTTTGTCTTCTCAGGAGTCTGCAAAACGAGGCGTTATCTATGGCATCGCAGGGATGGTCATAGCTATTCTTTCCACAGTTTTAGGAGAAGGTGTGGAAGGTCATACTTATATTATTGTAGCAATAGCTATTGCTTCAGTGATAGGGATACTGGTTGCTCGGAAGGTTGAAATGACCTCTATGCCTCAATTAGTAGCCATACTGCATAGTTTTGTTGGTCTGGCCGCCGTTCTGGTTGGTTTTGGGTCTTATTTAGATCCGCATACCCATCAATTACAAGGTGCCGCTCATACGATACACTTAGTAGAAATTTTTATTGGTGTTTTTATTGGAGCGATTACTTTTACTGGGTCAATCGTTGCATGGGGTAAACTCGAGGGTAAAATACGAAGTAAACCCTTGGTCTATCCAGGCCGTCATATGGTTAATATCTTATTGGTTGTTGCCTGTTTGGTATTGGGATATTTCTTCACTCAAGTGAGTGGAACGGATGGAATGATCTATTTATATATCATGACTGCGATCTCCTCTTTTATTGGCGTAATGCTCGTCATGGCTATTGGAGGTGCTGATATGCCTGTTGTTGTTTCGATGTTAAATTCTTATTCAGGTTGGGCAGCAGCAGCAGCAGGATTTATGCTTGGCAACGATTTATTGATTGTGACGGGTGCATTGGTTGGAAGTTCTGGAGCGATCCTTTCTATCATCATGTGTGAGGCCATGAATCGTTCATTCTGGTCTGTCATTTTTGGTGGTTTTGGAAATGCTCCTACAGGAGAAGCAATGGAGGTGACTGGGGAAGTGACGGCTACAACACATGAAGAAGTAGGCGAATTATTGAATGATTCGAAATCTGTTGTCATTGTTCCAGGATATGGAATGGCAGTTGCTAAAGCTCAATTTCCAGTATTCGAAATGGTTGAAAAATTAAAAAAACAAGGAAAGGAAGTTCGCTTCGGTATCCACCCTGTTGCGGGTAGACTTCCTGGACATATGAATGTATTATTAGCAGAGGCTAATGTTCCTTATGATATTGTCATGGAAATGGAAGAAATCAATGATGATCTTCCTGAAACGGATGTTGTTTTGGTGATTGGCGCAAATGATATTGTAAATCCAGGTGCTGAGACTGACCCTAATAGTCCAATATATGGAATGCCTGTTATTCAGGTTTGGAATTCAAGTCAGGTTATTGTAATGAAACGATCTATGGCTACGGGTTATGCTGGTGTTCAAAATCCTTTATTCTTTAAAGATAATACGGATATGCTTTATGGGGATGCTAAGGATAGTGTGGCTAAGATTAATGCGGTATTGAAGTAGGGTAAAGGGGGACACAGAGCGCGCTGAGAAGACGCTGAGCACACTGAATTTTTAATTTTGTCTATTCTATTTTTAATGAAATTGGTCTAAGTTTACGCTTAGACCAATTTCATTTTTAGACAGTTTATAAAATGATGGATTAAAATTGGAATTAATATTATTTTTTAAACATTATTCTATTAATTTAAAAAACACTCCATAATGTTAGGATTAATACTGATTTATTTTTTAGGGAAATATTTTTACGATTTAGCAGAACAACATAAGCGGCATGCTTGGGGTCATGCTATTTTAGGAGTGGTTGTATATTATGCGGGCTCATTTATTGCCGCTTTTTTTATAGGCGTAATTATGGAATTTAGTTCACCTGGCTCCATTGATAGTTTTAATGAATATGCTTTAGGTTTAATGGCACTTCCGTTTGGTCTTTTAGCAGCTTGGGGGCTTTATAAATATCTGGAAAAACGTTTTAAAAATGTTTATACTCCAAGCGATGATAGTTCTGATATATTAGATGATGAGTTTTTGACTTAGAGATAGGGTATTAATAAGACGAAGCAGTTTAGGAAAACCCCAAACCACTTCGCATTATTTATCTATACTTTTAGTATTTGCTAACTAATATTGAGTCCGTTTTTCATTGCAGAAATATAATTCTGTACATTAGGTGTTTCCTTACAACTGCTTGAATCATTTTTATTTTCATTGATGATATTATAATTATAAAGGAAACCACCTTCTAAATTATTACTACTATCAGATTGAAAATTCTTAAAAGTAGATTGAACAGTAGTAGGGCAAATGACATTACTATCATAAGTCCAAAACCCTGGATATACAAAAGCTTGTGAAGCTGTTGAACTCCAATCTAATTTTCGACTGATAGATGTAGACCATGTATTAGGGTTATTTCCACCACCGCCATTATAGCATTGCAATTGAAATCCTTTAATGAATCCAGGAAAAGCTCCATGTTTAGCAATACCTACCACAGGAGGTGTATAAGTAGTATCTATTGGTGCGGCACCTGCCTGACTTGCAGTCAAATCGGTTTTATTACCACTTTCAACATTATAAAGGGTGTCAATCCAAATATCCGAATTGCTGTATGGACAAAAAGACACAGAAGACACACCCACATTATGAAACATTCTGGATAAAGTAGTCAAGACGCTTACATCCATCAATCCCTCATCATCGAAAACAAATCCATCAATAATATTCACTGTATCGCCAGAAGCATTTGTATAGACCATGCCATCATAAAGCGCCTTAAATGAATTAAACAATATTTCAGCGGTTCCTATAGATCCCTCACCTGGTGTCACATATACATCAAAAGTATTTGATCCTACTGTAACTTTTCTTGTATTTAACATTTTACTCATCCGATAAAAATCGCCTTGACCAGGATTTTTCAAAGAAGCAGAACCAATAGAAAATAAAATTGTATAACCGGCTTCTTTTAGTGCAATAAATGTATCTAACCAGCCTGGCTTATCTACAAAAGTACTATCTACATACTTACTAGAAGAATTATAATTTGCTTCTACTAAAAGATTAGAGCTACTGTTTAATACAATATTGCCTTCCGAGTCAATATGTAAGGTCCAACAGACCAGTGTATTAATACCGTCAGTTTTTAATTGTGATTGAGCAGCATTTAATCCTCCTGAACTAGTCAAAGGAAGGTCTAAAAAACTTCCACCTACATACATGTTGTACATTGGGTTTGCCATAATAAATAAATTTTAGGGTTAATTAAATATTTTGATTATGATGGCAAGTTATTCCAGATTCATTATTATTTCAGAGACAAATTAAATGATTTGTTTGTGTTCATATTTAACTTTTTATTATTTCACATTAATTCAACAAGTTAAAAATCAACAAGTTATCAAGTATAAGATAGAGGAGTTTGTTTGTATCAAAACAAGACTATGTTGCTTGAGAAACTGTAATTAATTAGTTAATTACCACACGCTGATACCCTCTACCCGATTCATTACTCAATTCCAGAAAATAAATTCCCTGAAGGTGCGCTACTGGAATTTCAAATATTCTATTCGAAACTTCTAATTCCAATACTTTTGTACCCAATGAATTATAAAGTATAAGGTTTGCATTTTTGATATCCTCTTTTTCAATCCTCAAATACTGGCTAGCGGGATTAGGAGATACTGAAAATGAAATTTCCTGAATTGGATTAATATCAAAAATACCTGTTCCCAAATTATCACAGACAATATTTAATGTTTGGTCTTCTGTCAAGTCGATTGTTTCAGTTATCGTCTGATCATTACAAACATAAGTGATATTATATTTTCCTTTAAAAGATCTGTTTTGGATCGTTCCATTTGTATTAGTCGTTTTTTGAATATCCGTCCACCATTCATTAAAAACTAAATCAACAAACATATCGCCAGCAGGTGTTCTAGACCAGTCTAATCTAAATAGATTTGTACCCGGGTTTTGCCAAGTTGCTCCATCCCAAAAATTCCAAAATAGAAAACCATCTACACTCTCATGACTAAAAACAGCTGTCAAAAAATCTCTTAAATAATTGGCGCCTAGTTCTTCTGAAACAATTGGTGGCATATCAAATTCAGTAATTTTGGCCGTCAAACCAAACTCGTTATAAAAGTCATCCAATGTTCCTAAAATTGATGGAATCCCATTTGGAGAACCACCAATATGTGCCTGAAATCCAATCCCTTCAACCGGAGCACCCGCATCTAATAATTCCTGAATTCTATCTTTTAAAATATCATATGCCCCACCACCAGTGTTATTCAAAGTCATTGTAACATAATCATTAATATACATTTTGGTATCTGGCGAAAGCTGTTTAGCTCTTTCAAAAATATCAGCATAAACTTCACGCCCCGTTGTATTACCCGGTGCATTTTGAAAAGTGGCTTCTAAAGAAGTATTGAACACAAGCTCATTCAACACATCCCATTCTGGAACTTTGTCTGCTTCTAAACCTGGATAATTTAGAATCTCATCCAATCTACCATCTATTCTGTTCCATATATAGTCGAAATCACCAGCGTTTGCTTGTATATCATCCGGCATATACTGAAATGCTGGCCAGACCAAATTATGTCCTCGGACTTTAATATCCCGATCAGCTAACCAGGATACCGCGTTGACTAATTCTGCATGATTGACAAACCATTGTTCTTCCCATCCATCCCATTTCAAATCATTTTCAAAAACGACCCAATTGAATCCATGACCATTATCATCAAGGTTTGCGATTTTATTTTCATAGGAAACATTTTGGCTGTTATTACCAGCAATCCGCGCAGCAGTAATAGCAGATCCAAAAGCAAAATCATGTTGCGTCATTTCAATATGAAAAGCAGCATCAGGAACTGGGTCTCCAGTAGAATTTTCTGCATTAATAGTGAGATTTGCCTTTCGATATTGATCAATTCTATCCGCTGCCAAAGCCCGCCAAGCTGCGTCATCTTCATAGCCTTCATACTGATCATTATTTATATTAGATGGCAAATCTGAGATAGAAACTGCATCTCCATAATTAATGACTGTAAAACCTCCAATTTGTAAAGTCTGCGCTTGGTTGGCAAGATGAAAGCCCATAGACATTTGACCAATATTATAATTTCCAAAAGTGGCTTCAAAAGGAATCGAATAAGGTGTCCACTCCTCTGTTATATCCGCGGTGATATACACTTCTTTTTCAAAAGTAAGGGTCCGTTCTACAAAAATATTAGCAGTTCCATCGCCTCCAATAGATCGCAACCAGAGTATAAGCAAAAGTTTATCTCCGTTTTGGACATTACTCGTATTGCTCAGGTTCCAACCACTATCCCATGGACTATTTCCTTGCTGGCTGATCTCTACTTGAGAAGCTAGTGTAAAGCTCTGATCAGAAATATTTTGGATACTTTCACTACATCCGTAATTACCGATCAAATTATAATTATCTACTTCCGTATCCGTTATTAACCAATTTGCCTCGGGCAAACCATAATTGGACATCAACACCTCATTCAGCTCCATGTGATAGGTATCCTGAGCCAATAAATAAAAAGAAAGCATACAAAGTATAGTAGTGGTAAATATTTTCATTATCAGGCTTTTAATATACTTTCAATTTCATTCAATTCCTCTTGACTAAATTTCACATTTTTAAGTGCTCCAATATTATCCTTCAATTGCTCGGTTCTACTTACTCCAACTAAGACAGTTGTAATCCGTTCATCTTTCAACAACCATGCAATGGCCATTTGTGCAAGGGTCTGATTACGGTTTTCAGCAATAGTATTGAGCCGTCGCACCATGTCAATTTTCTCTGGAGTGATTTGATCTTTAGTCAAATACCTTGCATCTCTAATCGCTCGGCTTCCCTCAGGAAAACCTTTCAGGTATTTATTAGTTAACACGCCTTGTTCTAATGGTGAAAAGGCAATAGCACCTGTCCCTTGTCGTTCTAGTTCATCCAATAATCCATTCTCTACCCAGCGATCAAACATACTATAACGGGGTTGGTGAATAAGTAAAGGTGTCCCCATCTCTTTTAAGATTTTAGCAGCCTTTGCTGTGTCTTCAGCGGAATATTGAGAAATACCTACATAGAGTGCTTTCCCTTGTTGCACAATGTGGTGTAGTGCGCCCATTGTTTCTTCCAAAGGAGTATCCGGATCAGGACGATGGTGATAAAAAATATCTACATAGTCTAATCCCATCCGTTTCAAACTCTGATCTAAAGAAGCAATCAAATACTTGCGAGAACCATAATTACCATAAGGTCCAGGCCACATATCCCAGCCTGCTTTAGAAGAGATAATCATTTCATCTCGGTAGGGTTTAAAATCTCTTTGAAAAATTCGTCCAAAGTTTTCTTCGGCAGCGCCAAAAGGTGGACCATAATTATTTGCTAAATCAAAATGAGTAATCCCATTATCAAAAGCATATCGCAAAATATTACGTCCCGTTTCCAAATTATCGGTATGACCGAAATTATGCCAAAGCCCAATAGATATCATCGGCAAAAGTATTCCGCTTCGGCCACAGCGTCGGTACTGCATTTCATCGTATCGTTGGCTACTAGCCTGGTAATGTCCGGGGTCATAAATGTCTCCTATCTTCATTCTTTTTTTTGATGGGAAAGATAGTAATTAAATTTGATTCTTTGACAAATCCCGTGTTTGAGACAAAGCCATAAAGAGGATCAAGGCTTCCTTTAGTCGCTTTTGATCTTATTTACAGCTTGTCCACGGGATTTGCCAAAGAATGTTAAATTTTAAGAACCGATGTAAATAGATTTACCTTTTTATTTAATAACTTAAGATGATTAAGAGACATAGCATAAATAACTGTCCGCTTTATGCTTCGTCCCAAAAAACAAAATGTCTATTTCTGCATGCTAAATTTCCTAAGCACTCACATTCGTCATATTCATCAATCTTCAAAAGATTATTTGAACAATAGGTTTGATATCGCTTCTTCTCATAAGCGTTTTAATCAAAAAAATGACATCTTCAACAGAGCAATGTGGGATGAAAAAGTCAAGGCAAAAGATTTTTTCAAGAGTTATGACATTGCTAACTATAAACCTAAAAAATCAAAAGGTTTTGACCATTGGGATTATGCTTTTCGAAATGCGAGCTGGCATTTGACAGATGTGGTTGGAGAAATGAAATTTGAAGATACTGGAAAGGTTGAAGGTTTTACAGATTACTATTCGATTCAAACAGAGTCTTCTCCGATGCAAGTGCCCATAGATGATAAAGAAGATTGTACTAAAAGAATTAAGCTTGCCGCAAAAATGTTTGGTGCAGGGATGGTAGGTATCTGCGAAATAGATGATCGCTGGGTTTACTCTCATAATTTTAATCGAAAAACACAAGCAGCACAAAAGCTCGACTTGCCAGAGAACTTAAAATATGCGATCATGATCATTATTCCTATGGATTATCAACTGAGCAAAACTTATCCCACCGCATTAAGTGGCGCTTCTACTGGACTAGGGTATAGTGTCGGGTTGAATTGTGCTAATACACTCGCTCAATTTATCACCAATCTAGGCTATCAGGCTGTTGCTTCATTAAATGATACCAGTCAAAGCATCCCTATGGCTATTGAAGCAGGGCTTGGTGAATATGGAAGACATGGCTTATTGATCACACCAGAATTTGGTCCAAATATTCGGATAGCGAAGGTATTTACAGATTTACCCCTTAATATTGATAAGCCTGTTGAGTTTGGGGTGAAATCATTTTGTAATACTTGCCGGAAGTGTGCCGATCGTTGTCCGGTGAAAGCTATTCCACAAGGAGAGCCTCAATCAGATCCGCCCAATTTCTCTAGCCAAAATGGCATTAGGAAGTGGACTGTAAATGCAGAAAAGTGTTTCAAATTTTGGGTAGGTATGAATACAGACTGTGCTATTTGTATCCGAGTTTGTCCTTATAATAAAGATTTTTCAAAATGGTGGAATCGTATTGGTATCAGACTTGCTAATAGCCCACTAAGAAAGTTAATGCTCAAACTTGACAACTTTCTCCAATTTAGTAAACGTATAGCCGCAGCAAAATGGTGGGAAGCAGGAACGAAGCGGGTTTAGGTGAGCAGTCCTGCGGACTTTGTGATCGTTCCTATGGAACTTGTGATAGGGTGATCAGTCCTGTGGACTTTGTGAGCTGGTGATCGCTTCGCTTGTGAGGCCTTGCTTTTGGTATACTCATGATATTTTGATTGTGCATTTTTACTTTAAGGAGCTATTAAATTAGGACAATTACAAAATTCATTAGGGATTTGAATTTATCATAAACTATCAAAGTTTTGAAAGTATGTTTGAAGCAGCACCTTACAAGCGAAGCGATCATTAAACCTCAAGTTCCGAAGAAACCATCACGACATGACTTCTGTCCATTCTTGCAATTGCATGCTTTTTGGTATATTGGCATAAATTTCAAAAACAAAATGAAAAATCAAGACCATTCCCTCTATTGGAAAAAGAATATCCAATATGTATCTATCCTTTTAGCTATTTGGTTTATTTGTTCTTATGGCTTAGGTATCATTTTCGTAGAGCAAATGAATACAATTAAAATAGGAGGATTTCCTCTTGGCTTCTGGATGGCTCAACAAGGAGCCATTTACATTTTTGTAATATTGATTTTTATTTATGTCTATTTAATGAATCGTTTAGACAAAGAATTTGGAGTAGAAGAAGAATAATACGAAAAACAAGTACTAATCAATGGATACACAAACTTGGACTTACCTGATAGTCGGCCTAACCTTTTCTCTTTACATCGGAATCGCCATTTGGGCTCGGGCAGGATCTACAAAAGAATTTTATATAGCAGGCGGTGGCATTTCTCCATTAGCGAATGGTGTAGCAACCGCTGCGGACTGGATGTCAGCGGCTTCATTTCTCTCAATGGCCGGACTTATTTCATTCATGGGATATGCTGGTGGCCAATATTTAATGGGCTGGACAGGAGGCTATGTTTTGTTAGCATTATTATTAGCGCCTTATTTACGTAAATTCGGAAAATACACCATCCCAGATTTTATAGGAGAACGATATTATTCTCAACAAGCCAGGCTCGTCGCTGTGATCTGTGCCATTTTTATTTCTTTTACTTATGTGGTTGGTCAGATGCAAGGCGTTGGAATTGCCTTTGCCAGGTTTTTGGAAGTCACGTTCGAAAGCGGAATTGCAATCGGTATGGCTATTGTTTTCTTTTATGCTGTCCTCGGCGGAATGAAGGGCATTACTTATACCCAGATTGCTCAATACTGTGTTTTAATATTTGCCTTTACTGTACCCGCAATTTTTATTTCTTTGCAAATGACAGGTAATCCTATTCCTCAATTAGGATTTGGTGGAACAGGTCAGGATGGCGTTTATCTTTTAGAGAAATTAGATACCCTGGTTACTGATTTAGGCTTTTCGAAATATACCACAAGCGGAACAGAAAATAAGACGGCTATATTTTTTATTACCGCAGCCCTAATGTTTGGTACTGCAGGTTTACCCCATGTGATCATTCGATTTTTTACCGTGCCTAAAGTACGAGATGCCAGAAAGTCCGCAGGTTATGCATTATTTTTTATTGCCTTATTGTATACTACCGCTCCCGCAGTTGCTGTATTTGCCAGAACAAATCTTATTCAAACTGTTTCTAATCAACCTTATGATGAAATGCCGGAATGGTTTTCTAAATGGGAGAACTCCAAATTGATCACTTTTGAAGATAAGAATGCTGATGGTCTCATCCAGTATGTAGCGAATGAGCAAGCCAATGAATTAGTTGTCAATAAAGATATCATGGTTTTAGCCAATCCAGAAATAGCCAATCTACCTCCTTGGGTGATTGCACTTGTAATCGCTGGAGGTTTAGCTGCTGCGCTTTCAACTGCCGCTGGTCTATTGCTCGTTATATCAACCTCTATTTCTCATGATTTATTGAAGAAATACCTTAGACCTAATATCTCTGAAAAAGAAGAACTATTAGCAGCAAGGATAGGAATCGCTGTAGCTGTTGTATTAGCAGGTGTAGCAGGAATAGCCAAAGTTGGTTTTGTTGCTGAAGTAGTTGCCTTAGCCTTTGGATTAGCCGCCGCATCGTTTTTCCCTGCTATCTTTCTTGGGATATTTAGCAAAAGGATGAATAGACAAGGTGCTATTGCAGGAATGCTTGTTGGCATTACCTTTACTTTAGTATACATCTGGTACTTCAAAGAAAAATTAGGTGGGCCAGGAACACCTGATGCTTATTGGTTTGGTATTCCGCCTGAAGGCATTGGTGTATTGGGAATGATTTTTAATTTTATTGTTTCTATTACTGTATCTAAATTTACTGCTCCACCATCAGAAGAAGTTCAACAAATGGTTTTGGATATTCGAATACCTAAAGGTTCAGGAAAAGCAACAGAACATTAAGAGCTTGTTTAAGGGCTAATGATCAGCCTATGGCTTGTGATTAAACACTTCGTGTTTTTGTGATCGCTTTGCTTGTGAGGCTTTGCTTTTAGTATACTTACAAAGTTTTTATACCTCATTTTCGCTTTAGATTATTGAATGTATCCTTCCACCCAAACCAAGAGATGATCTGATGCTTTTTTATCTCGAACTTGTTCGTATAAAGACTCCCCTTCTGCTGGCCAAAAAACACCTGATTTTGTAATATTAAATTGCTTAGATGGTAATACATAATCAATTCGTTTTCCGAAAAAAGATGTATCATATGCGGGGTTACCCTTATCTTTTTTAGAACGATCATAGACCTTTCCTCCTTTGCTTTTGGGAATAAGGCTATCCCTTGCTACTGTTGCATGAACTAGCGGTGATTCTAAGAGTTGTGTGATCGCTCCAGGATAGGAATCTCCATCAATTGGATCTGCGTTTAAATCTCCCATGACAACAAAAGGTACACCTTGCTTCAATCCTCCTTTCTTACCTTTATCATCAAGCAAATAATTTGCATTAGAAATATAATCTTTAAGCAAACGAATCTCATCATAGTTTCGAAGTCCATTACGATCTTCGGGGCCATCAAATACAGGAGGTGTAGGATGTGCTAATATCACATGTGTTGTTTTACCATTTGGGATCTGAATAGGGATATCTATGTGATTTTTAGAAGACAGCCTAAAAACGTCCCATTCCTGATCATCATAATAGTAGGTTCCATCTTCGTTCATTGGTCGTTTGGCTTCAGGCATATCTTTCCAAAGCATTTTTTGAAAAGAACGGATATGTTTTGTATCAATGGGATACTTGGAGAGCAATGCAAATGCATATTGACCATTGTATTTACCATAACCAAATCCATCGTTCGGGAGGGACACCGATCCATCATTATTCAAGTCAAAACCACTCAGTATACCTGTATTTGATGGAATGGATATTTTATATGGATATTGAATAGCCGCTTTCCCATGTTGGTCTACACTTAGATATTTATTTTGAAAATCATCTAAAAGTTTTCCAGTTGGATCGTAATCAAATTCCATCAAGGCAATAACATCAGGCCGAACCTCCTGAATAACTGCTGCTACATTCTGAATTTGTATGTCTTTACCAGACTTTAGATCATTTGCTAATGCCCCCTCTTCACTTCTAAAAAGGGCCACATTATAAGAAGCAAATCGAATCGACTGTATAGTAGACTCTGATCTATTTTGAGTACGCTTACAAGAGCATATCGTAAACAAAATCGAACAAATTAATAAACCAAGGGTATTTTTCATATACTATGATTTTGGACTTTAGGGCGTTTCAATTTGATAGTGTATCGGTTTTCGCCACTTAATTTTGCTAAAGTAGCGCTCAGAAATCATAAAGATCTATAGATTGTTTTAATTTTTTATTAAAAAGGTAGTAAAGCACCTCAATGGAACAAGTATTGCGGTTAAAAAACTATAATTTTATAGAAGTTATTTAAAAATGGCTGCTAGCAAAGAATTCAAATACGAATGGTTCAAAAAATTATCTTTTTCACCTCGCTCTTATTCACCTCTCTGTCTCTTCATGCTCAACATGAAGGGGATATCTGGTATTTTGGAAAAAACTTTGGTTTGGATTTTAGGATGGGCGACCCTGTTTTATTGACGGATGGTGCGATTAATACAGATGAAGGTTGTGCTTCGATTGCTGATTCAAAAGGTAATTTATTGTTTTATACCGATGGGGTAACCGTTTGGAATAAAAACCATAAAGTAATGCCAAATGGAAATGATCTGGCAGGTCATGTTTCTTCTACACAATCTGCAATCATTATTCCTAAGCCCAATAGTCGTTCGACCTATTATATTTTCACAGTTGATGCCGGAGAGAATAATTTGTCTGGAGGATTGAAATACTCAGAAATCAATATGATCGCAGACGGTGGGCTTGGAGATGTCAAGTATAAAAATAAACCACTGCATCCTTCCACTTGTGAAAAAATAACGGCTATCGCTAATCAAAAAAACTTCTGGGTCATCACACACGAATGGAATTCTAATCGATTCATCAGTTTTAAAGTCACAGATAAAGGTGTAGAAGAAGAACCTTATATTTCTGAAGCAGGAACAGTGATTAAAGGGAAAACACAAAACGGAGCAGGTTATATGAAAATTTCTCCTTTGGGAAATTTAATAGCAGTTACCATTTATGAAGAAGATCGAGTAGAGCTTTTTAGTTTTGATGTATCTAATGCAGAAGTAAAGAAAAAGTTTAAATTTCCAGCTAAAACACCTGGTGCTTATGGCGTAGAGTTTTCTCCTGATGGGAATCGTATTTATCTGGGTTCGTTTGAAACAGGCGTGATCGAGCAATATGATATTAGTCTGCCTGATAAAAAAGCAATTATCAAATCAAGGTATGAACTTAATAAACCTGGGAATTACAAACTAGGTGCTATTCAATTAGGTCCTGATGGACGAATTTATACAACGAGTTTACATTATAGTTATATTTCAGTCATCATCAATCCCAATGCTTATGGTACAAGAACTCGTTATAACACCAGGAAAATAAAAATTGGAAAAAATAATGGTCGGCTTGGATTCCCTACTTTTATTCAAACTTATTTCTCAACGCCTTCTACAAAAAAACGAAAATTAAAACCAAAGCCTGGAACAGCACCTATTGTCCAAATAGAACCAGAGCCAGAACCGGAACCAATAGTAGAAGCACCAAAACCAAAACCATTATATCTGACCGTATTTGTAAAAGAAAAAATCTATAAAGATCCAAATGACCCAAACAGTGAAGTCTTAGGTCTTCAACCATTGGACAAGGTAAATCTAAACATGGATACGGGAAGCAAGAAGATTGATTATCAATTATCAGCTGATGGGAAGAAGAAATTAAGACTAAATCCGACACGCTCTTATCAATTCCTCGCTATTAGAGATGGCTATCTTAGTAATAATGCCACTTTTACACCCGAAGAAAACATAGAAAATCAAACTATCGAAATTATACTTGAGAAAGTATTTAAAGAAAAAGAAATCGTATTGGACAATATTTATTACGACTATGATAAAGCTAATCTTCGATCTGAAGCTTTTCCTGAATTAGAGAAACTCCTATCCATTCTTAATAATAATGCTACTATAAAAATTCAATTGTCTGCACATACAGACTGCCGAGGAGAAGATGTATATAATGAAAAACTATCTCAAGATCGTGCACAGTCTGTCGTGGATTATTTAGTAGAACAAGGTATTTCCAAAAATAGATTAATCGCAAAAGGGTATGGAGAAAATGTTCCAGCCGTTCATTGTGATTGTAAAACATGTAATGAAGAGGCACATCAAAAAAATCGCCGGACAACTTTTAAAGTTTTGGAGTAATTGTTTTGTCATGTCCTGATCACTTCAATATCATGTTGTGATTGCTTCGCTTGTGATTGTCCTCCGGACTTGTGACCAGCCCTATTGGGCTTTGTGAGTTGGTACTTTGAGTGTGCCTATAAATATTAATAATTTATTCCTACTTTCTTTCCTTCTTTGTTAATCTTATTTACTAAGTCTATCTCCAACTTCACCCTCGAAAAGGGAAACTACGCTCATTCAGTCTGTCTTTAGAACTTATTATTTCGCATTTTGAATATTGAATATTGAATTAGTGGTGTTCAGAAAAATAATTATTCAATTTTAACAAATTTAATTAGTGTGTGTTTTAACCGCTCTACTTCTTTAGGATGTTCAAGAGCTTCCAAAAGAATGGTGTAAAGAAGTTCTTTGAAAAATTTGATTTTAGCTTTTTTGTATGATTTGATATTGTTCTGCTTTTTATAAATCAGAATTAAAGTCGATGCAATTAAAGAACAGTACAGCATTACTTTAATAGCATTAAGATCGTTACAGACAAAATGAGTAAGATTCATTTCTTGTTTTAAGAATCGAAATAATACTTCAATATCCCACCTGGTTTTATAAATATAAGCGATATCAAATGCTGAAATATCCCAGACGTTGGTCAAGAAATTTAGGATAACATCTTTGTCTTTAACTCGGTACTGGACTAATCTGAACTCTGTATCAATAAGTTCTTTAACGTTTCCATATAATTTGACAACAGCATCTTGGATGAACTCTAAGTCGTCGGTATCTAGATGTCCATCATCTTGATAATGAGGTCGTTGTACTTCAAATCTAGGTTTTCTTTTAAGTTTGGTAACGAATAAAATTCCAGCTTCGGTAAAAGCTTTAAAAGTCTTTCGGCTTTTTAGTCCGTTATCGAATACATGCACATCTTGATCGGTTGACTCCGCATTTTGGATAATTTCCCTCAATGCAGTTTCTTCAGCAAGATGAGCCTGATCTTTGTGAAAAGTCATCTGTATTAAAAAGTCGTCGGAAAATTCTGTGGTTAACTTTACTTGCGTTTTCCCCTTTTTAGTATTACCAACTTTCATTCCTTCTAATAGATGACTAAAGGTCGCAATCATCGTTGAATCATAGCGTTTTATATGATAACCTGCTAGACGTTTTTGTCCATATAACTCATCAGCTTTTTTGTACACCGATTCATATAGCTTTTGGAAAAAAGCACTATTGATATTCATTAGACGATCTCGAATTCCTGTCCAGCCTACATTATCCACCTCAAGGCTTTGGCCTAAGGCCTGAAATAAAGGATCTTCGGAATTGTCCTCCATTATACGCAGACTCAGCCGTTCACTATTCAATAAACTGAAGAGCACAAGCTTAAATAGATAACCAGCTTTAAGCTTCTTTACCCATTTATCTACTGCAACTTCTTTTGCAAATTCCTTTATTAATTCATCAGGAACCAGAGATAATAACTCTTTTACTGACACCTTTTTCAAAGTCTCTTTTTTTGACATCGCTTTTTCAAGCTAAAATCGATATTTTCAATGAACTTTATAAGTTAAATCTGTTCGAAAATTTTTCTGAACACTCCTAATATTGAATATTGAATATTGAAAACCTTATTTAAAAATCTAATCTTCAACAACTTCAAACTAAAACAAAGCATATGAAAAATTACCTACAAAAAATCAGTGTGCTCTCTCTTTTTCTAAGCCTTCTTTCTATTAATATATTAACAGCACAAAAAATCATCGAACAAGGCAATTCTTTAGTCCAAAGCCAAATTGTCTTAAACCCTGAATCAGTTTTATCTAATTGTGAGCAATCAACTGCACAAATCGACTTGGATGTTAATAATGTACGTGCCAGACTTCTAGTTGGTGGAGGGCTTTGGCAGGATGGCAATGATGGTTTATATAATGTACCGAAGCAGTCTGCAGGTGCACCTCAAGTCTCCGCTGTTTATGCAGGTGGGCTTTGGATGAGTGGACTTGGCCCTTCTGGTAATTTAAAAGTGGCTGCTCAAACTTATGGAGGAAATGGAACTTCTGACTATTGGCCTGGTCCACTCAACGATGAAGGGCTTACAGAAACTGATGTTTGTTTAAATTTTGATCGTTTCTGGGAAGTTACTTCTGGAAGTATAAACACTCATATCAATGATTGGGAAGATAATGGTGTGATTGATGGTCCAGTTCCTAATACTATCCTTAGTTGGCCAGGACTAGGAAATCCCGAATTTTTATCAGCTAATGGATTTGTCCTTCCTTTTGCTGAGCAGGGTTATGCTCCCTTTGTCGATCGAAATGGAGATGGTGTTTATGATCCAATGCAAGGAGATTACCCTAATATTAATGGCGCTGATCAAGGGATTTGGTGGGTATTTAATGATGCTGGAAATATTCATATCGTGACAGGAGGAGATCCTCTGCATATGGAAATACAAGTATTAGCTCATGCTTATGTCAGTGCTTCTCCAAGTATCAATAATACTACATTTTATGATTATAAATTTATCAACAAATCCAATGAGCCTATATCTGATGCCTATATTGGTGTATGGATTGATTTTGATCTAGGTTGTTTCTCAGATGATTATATAGGTTGTGACAGCACCGAAAACCTAGCCTATGTTTATAACAGCGATGCACTGGATGGCATTTCCAGCTGTACAGATTGTTCAGGTGTAAATACTTATTGTGAGGATATTCCGATTGTCGGTTTAAAAATGTTAGAGGGGCTTAAGGATATAGAAAATGGACAAATAGTAGATCGAAAAATGTCTTCTTTTATATACTATAATAGCGACGGTCCTTTTCCATCTAGTCCCAGTGATGCTCTTCCGCCTAGTTATAATAATCTAATGAAGGCTACTTTTCCTGATGGAACAAGACTCACAAGAGGAGGAAATGGATATGACCCCAATAGTAGCGACTATACCAATTATGCATTTCACGATGCCCCTAGCAATCAAAACGGTTGGTCGATGTGCGCAGAAAACATCCCAGATAGCGATCGAAGAGTACTTGTAAATTCTGGTCCATTTACTATACATTCCGGCTCTGTCAATTCTATGTGCTTTGCTATCGTCTATGCTGAAAATATAGCTCATCCTTGTCCAAATATTGATCCTTTGATTTCTGCTGCTGATGAGGTTGAAGCTTTTTATGTAGATCAAATCACCTCTACTAAGGAGCAAGTCGCTGAGGAACCTGCTAATATTGAGTTGATCCCGAATCCTATGACCAATCAGGCAGAGTTGATTTTTAAGGAACTGGAACACAAAGTGCTACAGGTCGGAATCTTTTCTATTGATGGAAGGCAAGTTCAAACATATGATAGCCCAAGTGGGAATAGACTTACTATAAACCGTAAAAACCTAAGCCCAGGTATTTACTTTTATAAATTACTAACAGAAGATTATAAGCTATATAGTGGAAAGTTTATTATTCAATAGTAGGGAGTATGTGATCTGGTGATCGCTTCGCTTGTGATTGACCTTCGGTCTTGTGATCGCTTCGCTTGTGAGGGCTTAATTTGGTATGTTTCAAAAATTTTGATCACTTATTCTTACTTTCTTCTTATTGAATAGATAAGCTTGGGGTTCCCATGGTAGGCTAGATAAATAGGAACTAAAGATTCAAATTAATAGTCATTGATCATTGGCCATTATGTCCAAATGACCAATGACTATTTCCATTTTAAGGGATAGGGTATTAATAAGTGTCGAGATTAGACGATGTTATTCTTGTATTAGACGAGTCAAAAAAATAAGGCATAGTCCTTCTACGGCTTATTTTTTTGAGGAAGTATAGTGCAAGGAGAACAAGTCCATATCCGACACTTATTGATTCGCTGTCCCTAAGCCTCTATCTCTGTTTCCACTTCGGTAGAATGAGCAAAGTCCCAATCTCCTCTTATCACTCTCGTTACATAGCAATTGTCTGCCTCTTTAATCAATTTTTCTTTTTGCTCTTCTGTAATATCTCCCTCAATTTTAATAACTGTTTCAACTCTGGTACTCATGTTCCCACCTTTTTCACGAGTTACAACTTGAGACAATTCTGCATCTACATCTCCAATCGTCCAACCTTTTCGGCGAGCTACATTTCTAACCGTTGCGACTTTGCACATGGCGATGCCTGCCAAAACCAATTCTGTTGGTGCCAAGCCCAAATCTGTTCCTTTAGACGCGACAGGTTCATCTCCGACTATACTGTGTTTGCCGTTCGTGATAATAGATTGATATCCTGTTGGAATGTTCTTAATTTTTATTTTAGTAGCCATGATATATTGGTTTATAGATTATTTTTAAAGTAAAATTTGTTCTTTGACAATCCTCGAAGACAAGTTATAAATAAAGATCAAAAGCAAATAAAGAAAACATTGATTTTGTTTATATTTTTTTCTAACACGGGATTTATCAAAGAACAAATAAATTTATACAGCGATCAATTGATCCAAATTTTGAGTGATCGTAGATTTAGGCTGCAAACCTAATTGTTTTCCAACTAATTCTCCATTTTTAAAATAGAAAAGTGCAGGAATACTTCTTACACCAAATTGAGATGATAAATCTTGATTTTGGTCTACGTTTACTTTTACAATTTTGGCTTTCCCTTCGAATTCCTCTGATATTGTTTCTAATTGAGGAATTAATGCTTGACATGGTCCACACCAATCTGCATAAAAATCTACTAATACCACTTCATTGTTTTTAATTGTGCTTTCAAAATTGTCTTTATTGATTTGTTGTAACATGATCTTTGATTTTAATGATTGAATAATTAAGTAATTGGTCTAAATTAAATTAATACTTGATGACTTCTTAATACAAAGATGCAGGATAACTAAGCGCATACGGTAGTCCTCATTTCCTGAGGTGTTAACCATTTTTCCCAGACGAACTAAATTGTCAATTAGAAGGGTATAATTGCTAAATAATTCTTCTATTTTGCAATCAATTAAAAAATATCTACATGAGATTATTAATTATTCTTTTTACGCTTAGCCTTTACGCTTGTGCTACCCCAAGTAAAAAAGCAAAAACAATTGAGCAAAAAGTCATCGATGAAGCGATTAAAGCTCATGGTGGTACATTATACGAGAAAGCACATTATACTTTTAAGTTTAGAAGTAAACAGTATTCCTTCAAACATAATGAGGCTAGATATGCCTATACATCAGATCAAATAAAAAATGATCGAGCCGTCCATTATTATCTCGACAATGATCATTTTGTCAAATCTATCAATGGCGATACACTTAATCTAAGTGATAAGGATATCCTTCGTTATGGAAACAGTTTAAATTCTGTCATTTATTTTGCGCTCCTCCCTTATCGACTGAATGATCCGGCTGTTATCAAATCTTATAAAGGAATCACCAAAATCAAGAATCAAGCTTATCACACCATAGAAGTTCGTTTCACTGAGGAAAAAGGCGGAACTGACCATGATGATGTTTACTATTATTGGATCAACCAAGAAACCAAATTCTTGGACTATCTGGCTTATAATTTTCATGTAAATGGAGGCGGTGTTCGATTTAGGAATGCTTATAATTCTAGATCGGTAGATGGTATCCGTTTTCAGGATTATGAGAATTATAGTGCACCAGTCGGCACAGCTCTTGAGAAGCTTCCAGGTTTATTTGAAGGAGGATCTTTGAAATTATTATCGAAGATTGAGTTGGAGGATATTAAAAAGGTGGGGTACTAGGTTTGGTATTTTTTTGACACGAAGTTTCACAGAGTTATACACGAAGTTCCACAAAGTGTTAAATCCAAAGTTTTATTTATTATGGATCGTTTTATTTTTTGATTTTACAAAGTAACAAGTTTATAAAACAACTACCCCATTTGGTGTTTGAATACTTGCGGTTAGACTAATTTCATCAGCTTGTTGAATGATCATATCTGAATCGATGGATTTAAAAAAAGCCTCTAAGCTAGCTGGTTTTGGATGTCTTAGTTCAAAAGATATCAAAGTACAATGTTGTGGTATTTTTGCAGTAGGATGTTCTGAATCTTTCCAATCTATAAAGAATGGCAATACTTCTACAAGTGGTTCAGCATCAGGAATACTCAATTCCCACTTTAAAATTGAACCATCTTGTTTTTGACGCATCCCTGTCTTTGTTTTCGAAAGTACTGGATTGATTTTTTTCAACAAATTTACATCAGCCTGTAAGGTCTTAGACTTCCTTGCCCAACGTGTGATTGTTGGTTTTGTAATTAGATTTACCCCCATCCATAGAGGAGGCAATATGGATTTATTTTCTGGATCAATTGCGAGTAATTCTAAGTAGATTTCATTTCCAAGATTTAATAATGCATTGTGCGTGCCCTGTTCAAGATGTCTTCCGCCATAGACTGGCCGAATGCCGAAAAGGTTTTCGATATTGTCCATACTTGTTTTTAGGTTGGGTACGGCGTAGACGATGTGGTCGATGTTTTTCATTTTTTTTTTGACGCTGATGGACGCTGATTATTATGATAGATTATGTTTTTTATTTAAAATAATTTATACGCTGTTGTATAGTTTCTCTGAAAGTATAGATGGATGTTTTTTATTCTTTTTGACGCTGATAGACGCTGATCATTATGATGGATTATGTTTTTTTTCGTTGCTGAATACTCTGCGGATAATCTTTATTTCACTCCCAAAGTTAATTAATAGACCGACTTCAATTTCTGTAGCTTTGAGGTAATTTACAAGTTGAACTTCATGTCTTGGATGTAATGTTTCAACAGCTTTTAATTCCACTATAATTGTATTTTCGATAAGAAGATCAGAATTGAAAACTCCAACAATTTCTTCTTCAAAATATACTTTTATTTTTCCTTGGCAAATGACTTTTAGACCTGCTTTTTTTAATCGAATTTCAAGAGCTTTTTCATATACTGACTCTAAGAAACCAAATCCAAAATAATTATAAACATAATAAGCTTCCTTTATTATTATACTAGTAAGTTCTGAATGTTTATAATTTGAATAATTCTTCATCGGCTTTTTTAATTAAAGATAATTCACAGGCTGTTGTACAGTTTTCATGAAAGCATAGATGGGTTTCTTCTTTTTTTTTGACGCTGATGGACGCTGATAATTATGATGAACACTGTTTTTATTAGTACCTACGGTACTAATCGATCATAATTTAATCATATGAATCAGCGTCCATCAGCGTCAAAATATATTAATTTCACAATCAAACCACTTGTTTTCTATATTCCACAGGCGAGATCCCTTCCTTATTCTTAAAAAATCGGCTAAAGGTTTGCACGGAATCAAAACCAATCTCATAGGCAATTTCTTTAACTGCCATTTCAGAATAAGCCAATAATCTTCGAGCTTCTAATAAGATACGGTCTTGTATAATTTGCAAGGGCGTTTTTTGTTTTTGCTTTGAAAATAGATTAGATAATGTCTTGGGAGATTTATTTAGCAGATCTGCGTAAGCACTAACAGTATGTTTTGTTTTAAAATGAGTCTCTACCAAATAATTAAAAGATCGTACTATATCGTGTTTTTTTTCATCTAAATAAATATCACTTTGTTCTTTCATCAATCGGGTACAAAGTATAATCAATCGGGTCAACATCATCTGGAGCATTTCTATTTGAAGTGTATCCCTAGATTCCATTTCTAGTTTGAACATTTTCCAAAGGGTTTCAAATTTCTCAATTTCTTTATCTGGGATATTAACAATTGGTACTCTTGATGCGCCATAAAATAATAAACCCTTGCAACCCACACTACTATCATGTTCTTTGATACAGTAAAATGGTCGATTAAATCGGATCAATCGAATTTGGTTTACCTTTTCAACTTTGACATTATGGAATTCCGTTAAGAAAATCAATTGATTCTTTTCTATGCAATACTCTATATTATCAATGAGTAAACAACTATCCTTTCCCTGGCTCCATAGAATGGACAAACTGCTTTCTTTTTGTTCTTTCAGCAAATCACAATTTTCAACATTGATGTCTTCCAAGATTAAATACTCCTCTGTTTTTCCTATAAACTGCATTAATTTATTTATTGATTTCTAAAAATACCAAATAGCTCATTTCCTTTTCTCGGTTCAATAGAGTTATATGATTTTTCAAAAGTTAGTACTTCAAAAAATGGTTTAAGATACGCTAGATACGCTTCCTTTGTCCCACCAAACGGCCGTTTATTCATATCTCCTGTCAAAGGGAAATCAAACCATAAACCGACCAACTTCCCCTTTGGTTTTAATAATTCCGACATTTTTTTTGCATACTGTTTTCGATTTTCTTCAGTTGGTGGAAAAGAGCAAAAAAAGGTTTGTTCTAAAATAAGGTCATAGCTGCCTTCATGTTCAAAAAAATTGGCATTAATCAAATGAGATTTTGGGAAGTCAGGGTTTCGAATTGCAAAAGCATCTAGTGGCGTTTGTGAAATATCTAAGACAAAGACTTGAGTAAATCCCTGCTGAAATAAATACTCTGCTTCATATCCATTGCCTGCTCCCGGAATCAGGATTTTGATCGATTTATTTTCCAATTGATCAATATACGCCTTGATCGGTGTTGAAGGATAACCTATATCCCAGCCTGTCCGCGCTTCTTCATAACGCGATGACCAAAATTGCTCTTCTGATGTGGTATCTTTTATATTTGTCAAAAAACGAGATTTTTTAAAACAGCTCTAAAATCAGAGGTGTCTTTGGATTCAATTCAATGGATTTATTTATTATCATCGATTGGCCTGAAATGATGTCTTTGGCTTTTGTAATACCATTTAATATTTCAGAGAATCGATCTAATTCTAACTGATAAGTTTGTTCATTTTTATTTAAAACCACCATTACTTTTTTATCATCATTATAACGAAAATAAACATAGACCCCATCTTTTGGAATAAAATGTTTTAGTTTGCCATTGTGAATAACTGAAGCATTTTTTCGCCAATTCAACAGTTTTTTAAAAAACATTTGCGCTTCTTTTTGTTGTATCGTCAATCCTTCTCCTGTAAAAGCATTGATGGAGTCGCCAGCCCAACCTCCTGGAAAATCTGAACGAATCAGTCCATGATCTCCTGATCCCGGATTTGCCATAAGAATTTCTGTCCCATAATATATCTGCGGAACGCCTCGGATAGTGAGGGTATGAACGATTGCATTTTGAAACTTTTGATAGTCCTCATTCATTTGAGTAAAGATTCGACTCATATCATGATTATCAGGAAAAACGACTAATTCATTGGGATCAGCATAAATAAAATCTTGTGCTAAAGTTTCATACAGGTCGATCCAACCATCAGACCAAGACTCTTTGGCATTGATTCCTGTAGACATTGCCGCCTGTAGCGGAAAATCCATAAGGCTGCGGAGGCTTGAGGTATAACCATTGGGATTCTCTTTTCCGCTTTGCCAATATGCAACAATACTCGGCGTCTCATACCACTCCTCTCCTACTACATTGAAATTTGGATATTCTTCCATTACACGCCGCGTCCATTCAGTCATATAATCCATATCGGGATATGGGTAAGTATCCATTCGAATTCCAGCAAGTCCAAGGAACTCAATCCACCAAATTGCATTTTGAGTTAAATAATTTGCCATCAATGGATTGCGCTGATTAAGATCAGGCATAGTTGGAACAAACCATCCATCTGTAAATACCTTTTTGTCTTTATCAGAAGCATAGGGGTCTTGAAGCAAAGACTTCCGATGATTCGTTCCGGTATATTGAGGCCATTGATTGATCCAATCAACCGTAGGCATATCATCCATCCACCAATGAAAAGATCCACAATGATTAACAATCATATCCATGATGAGTTTTATCCCTTTAGAATTAGCTTCTTTGGATAAAGCTTGATAAGATTCATTGCTCCCAAATCGAGGGTCTACTTTATAAAAATCAGTTGTAGAATATCCATGATAGGAATAAACTTCCATATCATTTTCTAAAACTGGATTCAACCATATGGCTGTAAATCCAAGATCTCCAATATAATCTAGACTTTTACGCATGCCTTCTATATCGCCACCGTGGCGCCCGCCTTTATTAGAACGATTTGGTTTTTCTTTCATTCCTTTGATCATATCATTACTTGGATCGCCATTGGCATAACGATCTGGAGTAATGAGGTATAAGACATCTGATTGATCAAAGCCTTTTCTATTTGCAGCATTGGCTTCACGAGCTAGTATTTCCCATGATTTAGATATCACAGATTTGCCTTTTTCTTGAAAATCAATACTGATTTTTCCAGGTTTTGCCGTTTCTGAAATCAATAAATCAACAAAAAGGTAGTTCGAGTTTTCAACTTTGATGACCTGAGTGATTTCCACTCCTTCATATTCAATTACTGGATTTAAATCTCCGATTTTGTCCCCATGTATTAATAATTGGACCTCAGGATTGTGCATGCCAGTCCACCAATTTGGCGGTTCGATTCGATCAATTTGAGTTTGTCCAATTGCAATAATGGTGTAGAAAAGTATAAGGAGTGTAAAAAGTAAGTTTTTCATCGTTTCTTATAAATCATTTTTTAATTTATCTAATAAGTCTTTCTCTTTTTGGCTTAGGCTTTCTAGCCCACTATCTCTAATCTTATCCAATAATCGATTGAGTGTTTCCTCTTTTTCAAATTTGCTGACCACTTTTAGATTACTTTTCGAATTGACTGGCTTAGTTTTCAAATTCCTTTTACTCAATGTTTCCCCCCAATATTTGTCGATCATTAACACTGCGGGATTGCGAATAATTAGCACTAGAAAAGCAATAATAGGAACCGTTGTAAGTAGAACCATCCAAGGGCTTTCATTGATAATAGATGGTTGTAAAACTAATGAAATCAATACACCAGTCAATGCTCCGCCCAAATGAGCTTCATGACCAATATTATCTCGCTGCGCCTTGATACCAAAAACAGAGATCACAATAAACAGCAAAGCAAAAACCCAGCTTTTCATTTCGAAAGGTAAAATGACAAAACCAATATTATTATCTGGAAATAATAAAATAGAGGCCATTACAATTCCACTAATAGCACCAGAAGCACCAATCGCGCTATAATCTCCATGCTTTCTATGAATGTATAAAGCAAGCAGACTGCCTCCTATCATTGAACCAAAATAGATTAATAAAAACTTCCCATAACCAAAGACAAGCTCCAGAGATAAACTAAATGCAAGTAAAGAAATCATATTGAATGCGTAGTGAATCCAACCACTATGCAAAAAACCAGACGTGATAATACGTTTATATTCTTTATCAATCAGAATATGATCAACATGAAATTTATAATCTTCAAAATAACCATAGTCCCGTAGCCCCTTATAAGTCGTCAAGCCTGTAACGATCATTATTAAAGTACCAATTGCTCCAGATCCTTCCATAATCTATATATCATTTGGTATAAAATCAAATAAAAAAAGCCTCGAATAATTCGAAGCTTTAATTTACTTATTTTTTTACTTATATAAAGGCCGTGTATTAATAACTAGGCCATAGTTTGAATATTATTCTAGATCACACTCAAAAACAACCGTACCTTCTTCTGTAATAAGAATTTCCATGTTATTTTGCTTTCCTCCAAGTACAATTTCATACTGAATATTTTTTCCCCAATCTTGTAAATTGGCTATTTTTTCCATTTCATAGCCAGGATAACTTTGATTGACCACAGCTATAACGGTTATTGGAAGATCTTCACTAGGCATTTCTAAATTTCTGTATAAAAAATTGCCTTCTAAATCATAAACTAAATCCATAATGATCTTTTTGATTTGATTGTAAATAGTGCATCGCAATAGATAAACCTATTGATATACCTTGCTATTTTCAAAAACCAAACCAAACATTAAGCTACTCATTATCAATGCACTATAATAAAAAGCATGAATCATTTAAACCTCCAAAATCACTATGTAAAATTTTAGATTTTTGCCTTGAAGTTGTTCAGAAATGGCTGCTATTTTTGAATAAACCCTTAATAAAGTCATATAAAATAGTCATTTGCCAATAGTTATTGGGATGGATATTCCTAACTATTGACAAATGATCTTTTCTGAAAGCTTTAAAAAACAAGCGTTATTGGGACGGCTCAAAGAATGAAATTTAAACAAGCACTTATTTTCTTATCAATTTACCACTAGACATAGCTGAAGGTGTAATTATTTTATAAAAATAAATGCCTTTTGATGGTAGCTCATCTTTTTGGATTTGTAATTGGTTAAATCCTTGTTCAAAACCTTTGTAAGATTTAACCATTCTACCTGTAGCATCGAAAATTAATAATTCGACATCTTCATTGGATGCTATTACAAATTCTATATTCGTTGCTCTTTCAAATGGATTTGGGTATGCCTTTACCTGAGAAATGGATTCATCAATAGAAAGATACGCTGAAATACTATTTTCAATAATTTCTTCTGATTGATCCATCAATGAAGTATTTATAGTATTATTGACCGTTCTAGTCCAGGCTGTACTATTATTTTCCGGAGCAATATCTCCCTGGGTAGGCAAGATTATGACAGAGCTGTTTATTGCCGTTCCATCTGGAATATCATCTGGGACAAAGACAGTAAAACTAAGGTATTCACATTCAAAAAATGATAAATCTTCGTACGTCCATACCGCAGTATAGGTCAAAGGATCATAAGAAGAAGCTCCTGCTGCAATTGGATTAAACACTAATAATGGATCATGCGTAAATTCAACTGTACCGAAGATTGTTGTAAACCAATTATTACAAAAGGATATCTGATAATGTTGGTTAGCTCCAGCATTTGCAGATCCTGACCCCGCAGTTACATATAGATCAAAACCACTCAATGCTTTTATAAAGAAATTATTATCCTCAGAACCAGAGGATCCCGCTGGCACGGAAACAGCAATAGATTCAGAAGGGCATTCCACCACAAATGGGCTTATCAGTTGAGGTGTCACTAAGTAATCTCCAGGTGGCACTAAAAATTCATAATAGCCATTTTCATCAGTAGATGTTATTAAATCTTCAGGAGTGATACTTACTACGACATTTTCTTTTGGTTCGACATTACCATTTTCATCACAAGCCAATGTGGCATCATCGTAGATATACCCCGATACAATTACAAAACAAGATGGATCTTGGATGATTTCTATTGTACGTATTTCATCACAAGTGCTATTAGGCGAACTTATCGTTACCGTATAATTACCAGGAGCTAATCCTCCAATACTATTTGTAGATTCTCCAGTACTCCATAAATATTCGGGTTGATGAATATAAGTAGTCAATACCGTAGCTGTAGCATCAGGAATACCACAGTTAGCAATTGTCCTTTCAATTTCAATGATTGCATCCTCTTCTTCTACATTAATAGATAATACCTCTGCACAACCATTTCCTAAGTCCAATACCGTAATTTGATAGCTTCCTGCCTGATCAACTGTAACCGAACGACCAATTTCATCAACAATATTTCCATCAATAGTAGACCACATTACTTCAATATCATTCGTATGAGTTTGAATCGTTACATCTAAAAGTAAAGGATTTCCATTAAAACAATTAAGGTATTGAGTTGCTGGATTTGCTGTGATAACAGGAGGAACAGTATTGTCAATTACTTCAACACTTATCGTATTTGTACAGCCATTAGTAGCCGTAACGGTTAAAGTATAAATACCTACCTCTTCTACCTCAAAATCTGCTTCATTGGAAGTGCCTCCAGGGCCTGACCATGAATAGCTTACATTAGACGTAGTGGACTGTCCTTGTAATAATACAGGCTCAATACAAGATTCTTTAGAAATGATCGTTTCGACAACATTTACATCCGGAATTTCAAAATCTCCTTCGACTCTCATCTCATCTGTATAAGTACAAGCATTAGCATCTGTAACCAATAGCGTATAAGTGCCCGGAGCATCTACAGTTGGATTTAAGGTCATTCCACCATCTACAATATTACCATCATCAGTCGTCCATAGATAAGTGCCTCCAGTCACTTCGTTAGTCCCTTCTAATTGAACCGATACATGGTTACAATTCAGAATTAAATCAGGGCCTGCCTCTGCAATATATTCAGTGACGAGTAC
The DNA here is from genome assembly GCA_965277415.1 of Saprospiraceae bacterium. GTDB lineage: Bacteria > Bacteroidota > Bacteroidia > Chitinophagales > Saprospiraceae > JAHDHW01. The sequence goes on along the minus strand of CBDICS010000081.1, from coordinate 82 downwards.
TTCATCAGTATCAGAACATCCTTCTAGACTAAGAATTGTAAGTATATAAGTTCCCGAGCTGCTTATACTTGGAAAAAGCGTA
>CBDICS010000080.1:0-8360 GCA_965277415.1 Saprospiraceae bacterium | reverse complement strand
CCTGATCCTTTCTTACGCAAAAGTAAATCCAATCGTCGATTAACCTCCGCTTTTTTCATCAATCATTATCGGAAATTTTTAAAGCCTGGTGGCATTATTAATCTAAAAACAGATTCTCCTGTTTTGTACGATTTCACCTTAGAAACAATTGCAGCCGACCCAAAATGCGAATTACTCTATCATGATAATGATATATATTCTAAACCACTTTATCGCCCAGAACTAGAAATCAAAACCTTTTACGAAAAGATGCACCTCGAAGATGGTAGAAAGATTAAGTATGTAAAATTTACTATTTGATATCTAAAAGTGCTTCCAACCCTGCGCTTGAATCGGATGTACATTTCCTCCTTTTGTATGAAGATTTATACCATCTTTGGCCTCTACTATTTCGCCCATAATATAAATATCCGGCATGTATTTCACTTTTTCTATATCACTAGGGTCTATCGTAAATAGCAATTCATAATCCTCGCCTCCGCTTAGGGCTACGGTGATTGGATCCATTTTGAATTTAATTGCCATTAATTCAACATCTTGTTTTATTGGGACGCCACTCTCTTCTACCCAAGCACCGACGTTTGATTGTTTACAAATATGAAAAACTTCAGAGGCCAAGCCATCAGATATGTCAATCATCGAAGTAGGTATCAATTTACTTTTTTCAAAAAGCTCAATCATATCCTTTCGTGCCTCAGGCTTCAGTTGACGGCCAATGATATAATTTTGTCCTTCCATATCTGGTTGCACCCCTGGGTTAGAAAGATAAATTTGCTTTTCTCTTTCTAATATTTGTAGTCCTAAATATGCGCCTCCTAAATCACCAGTCACACAGAGTAAATCTCCAACTTTTGCAGTGTTCCGGTATGTGATCTTTTCTTTTATGACCTGACCAATTGCAGTTGTATTAATAAAAAATCCTTTAGGAGAAGAAGTTGTATCTCCTCCAACCAAATCCACATTATACCTCTCACATGCCGAATAAACTCCTTCATAAAATTCATCCATAGCTTCAACAGAAAAGCGATTAGATATAGCAATAGAGACCGTGACTTGTCTTGGAATCGCATTCATCGCATAAATATCTGACAAGCTTACTACTACAGATTTATAGCCCAAGTGTTTTAAAGGCGTATACATTAAGTCAAAATGAATCCCTTCTATCAAAGAATCAGTAGAAATCACCGTTAATAAGCCTCCATTATCAATAACTGCTGCATCATCACCAACACCTTTAACCGAAGAAGGATTAAGCAGTTTATGATTTTTAGTTAGATGCTCTATCAAGCCAAATTCACCTAGTTCATTAACATCTGTTCTTTTATTAAAATCTTGCGCCATAATATTTTTTAATTTTTACTAAAAAATCAATCTGGATCTATTTGCCTATTAATTATCTTTCGTCTCTAAGCAAATTCAAAAGCATCCCATACCCCATCTTCAGGGATTGGTGCTATCAGTTCTACTCGTTCTTCAGAAACTGGATGGTTAAATCGAAGTTTCCATGCATGTAGATGAATTGACCGGTCTCTATTCCCTCTTTTAAATCCGTATTTCACATCTCCTTTTATTGGACAATTTATAGCTGCCAATTGAGACCGAATCTGATGGAACCTCCCCGTAATCAATTCTATTTCTAATAAACTATAATTATCAATCTTCCCAACGGTTTTATATTTTAATTCCGCTTTTTTTGTGCCTGGTTTTTCTTCAATTGTAGCTATAGATTTATTTTTAACATTGTTTTTATATACGTAATGCGTTAAATGGCCTTCAGGTTTTTCTGGTGCATTTTTAACCACCGCGAGATATATTTTCTCAATAGAACGGTCTTTGAATTGTTGATTTATATTTGCCAAACCCTTCTTGTTTTTTGCAAAAAGTACCACTCCGCTAGCTGGTCGATCTAGACGATGAATAATATGAAGGTTCGATTTGCAATAAATTTCCGCAAAATCTAAAAGCGACTTATCTTCAGTTTTGTCGGCTTGTACACCTAAAGCAGAAGGTTTACTGAATGCTATGAGCTGGTTGTTTTTATATAAAACCAATTCTCCTATATTCATTTCTTTCATGGTTTTCTCTTTTTATTATTGGTTCTTTGACAAATCTCGTGTTTGAGACAAAGCCATAAACAAGATCAATACTTCCTTTAGTTGCTTTTGATCTTATTTACGGCTTGTCCACGGGATTTGTCAAAGAACCTTATTATTCAATCCACTTCTTCATAATCAACATACTCCCCATCATCAGTATCTCCTTGATCATTTATTTTCATATCCTCTTCTCCTTTTTGGATTTGAGGTTTTTTAAAAACCATGTTATAGAGAACATATAAAAGCCCTCCGATCATCAATATTTTAAACATCTTACATTTTTTTGCAAAGGTAATAGACTTTATTGGGTTTATAGCAAAAGGAAACTATTCTTTCATGGCTATTGAAAGAACGATATTTTAGACTTGTGTTGTGGTGATCAGTCCTATGGACTGTGTGATTTGGTGATCGCTTCGCTTGTGAGTGGCTACTTTTGGCAGGCTTTCAAAATTTTGATCATTTATTTTTACTCAATTCATTTTTAACATTCTTTAGGGCCATGGAATAAATAAGTTTCCTATTTAGACGAAGATATTTTGCAGCTAATCGACTCAAAAAAGTATAAATTAAACAAAAGAAATAGGAAGCATAATCGTATATAAATGAATTTAATACTATCATTTTAAAAAGATCATCTGAAATATTGAACGAATAATATGCTATGGTGTATTCTCAATTGCTTAGAAACGCTTAAATCAGAAGATTCTTGGCAATATTTTATTACTTTTGTGCTTCTTATGATAGTGGATTAACATCTATCAGAAAAGAAAGCTATATAGAATTTTGTTCAATAATAATTAGATTTCATTTTTATGAACTACAAAAGACTAAATACTATCGTCGGTTGGCTTGTATTTGCAGTAGCAATGACTGTTTATTACTTTTCAGCTGAACGGACAGGAAGCCTTTGGGATTGTGGAGAATTTATTACAGGAGCTTATAAATTGCAGGTAGTTCACCCTCCGGGAGCACCTCTTTTTATAATCGTCGGTCGAATGTTTGTCTATATGGCAGAATTATTCACAGATACAGAAGCCCATCCAGAAAATATCGCATTTGCAGTTAATTTGATGTCCAGTCTCTGTACTGCTTTTGTAGCTATGTTTACTTGCTGGGCAGCAACAATTCTTGGAAAATTAGCCCTCGTGGGGCGAGATGAAACTCCTGATCAATATGAATCCATAGCTATTCTTGGTTCAGGATTGGTTGCAGGTCTAACAACGGCCTTTTGTACTTCCATATGGTTTTCAGCAGTTGAAGGTGAAGTTTACGCTATGTCAACCTTCTTTACAGCGCTTACCTTATGGGCCATGATGAAATGGTATAGCTTACCCAATACACCACAAGCAGATCGATGGATCATTTTTGCGGTATATGCAGCAGGATTATCTACTGGAGTTCACCTTTTAAGCTTACTAACTTTCCCTGCATTAGCAATGTTTTATTATTTTAAAAAGAAACCAAGTACCGCTTCTACTATAGTGGCAGCAGCTTATATTCTTGGCTTCATTATATTGTATACTATATTTGGTAAGATCGGTAATAGCGCAGTTAGTGCATTTTTTAAATTGGCTTTATTTGGAGGTGCTGGATATGCCGCTTATATGATTAATTCAGGCCTCGTAAATACTAAAGGGGAACGCAAAGTAACTGTTTTAGGTACTATCTGCTCAGCAGTTGTTGGCGTTGGATTTATTGTTCTAATCCAAGAATTGATTATTACAGGTATTCCTACTTTGTGGAAAGGGCTTGAATTACTTATGGTAAATGGTTTGGGTGCAGGATTCCATAGCGGTATCTATCCTCTTTTAATAATTATTGGAGCAATTTTAGGCGGTGGTTTTTACGTGTCACATACCACTAAGAATGCGATGCTTCAAAAAATTGTAGTTGCCGCTTTTTTATTAGTAGCTAGTTATTCAACTATTGGTGTTGTTGTCATTCGAGCTAATGCAAATACACCAATCAATATGAATGCGCCAAGTGATCCGATGCGTTTACTCCCTTATATTAATCGGGAGCAATATGGAGAACGGCCGCTTATCTATGGTCCTCATTATATGACTACAGTAACAGATGTTAGTTCAGAAGAAAGGTATGGCCAAGTCGCTAGTGGAAAATATGAGATTGTCGATGAAAAAAATTCTTATGAGTTTGATAAAAGTACAAATATGCTCTTTCCCAGAATGGGGCATAATGATGAAGCCAGAAAAAGGTTATATGAGCAATGGATGAATAAAAAAGGGCCTCCTAGTCAAATAGACAATATCAAATTCTTTTTCCGATATCAGGTTAAGTGGATGTATGTGAGATACTTCATGTGGAATTTTTCGGGTAGACAGAATGGAGAACAAGGTTTTTATGATTGGGATCCTAAAAGTGGTAACTGGTTGACTGGTTTTGATGCAATAGATAGTTATCGACTATATAATCAAAGCCAATTACCCGACTCCATTAAGAATCATGAGGGTCGTAATAAATACTACATGCTTCCTTTTCTTTTTGGCTTAATTGGTCTCTTATTTCATTTCTTCTCTAGGCCGAAAGATATGATTGGTTTACTTTCTCTTTTCATAATAACCGGTCTCGGAATTATTGTTTATTCCAATCAACCACCGAATGAGCCTCGTGAACGAGATTATGTACTGATTGGTTCTTTTATAATCTATTCCATTTGGATCGGTATGGGTGTACTCGGATTATTTAAATTTGGTAGAAAATATGCGGGCAATATCGCAGCACCGCTTTCTATTTTGTTGGTCTTAATTGCACCAATATTAATGGGCACCCAAAATTTTGATGATCATTCCAGAAAAGATCATTCTGGCTCTAGAGATTATGCCAGCAATTTTCTGAATTCCTGCGCTCCAAATGCAATTGTATTTACTTATGGCGACAATGATACCTACCCATTATGGTATGCTCAAGAGACTGAAGGAATACGAACAGATGTGAGAGTAGTCAATCTGAGTTTGATTGCAGTAGATTGGTATATCGACCAATTACGTAGAAAAGTGAATGACTCTCCTGCAATTAAGATGTCAATTCCAAGAGAAGCATATCGAGGTAGAAAACGAATTCAGATTCCAATCAACCCTCGAAATAATCCAAAAGAATTGAATCTTCTTTCAGCAATCAAATACATCGGAGAAGAACATCCACTTCCACTCCAAAGTGGAAAACTCCTAGATAGTTTTTTACCTGCTGACAAACTGTTCCTCAACGTTAATAAAGCACAGGCTATAAGTAGTGGTGGTGTAACAGTTCGTGATACAGCCTCGATCGTAGATAAAATTAATTTTACTATCCCAAAAAGCAAAGGACAGTGGCTATTGAAAGGTGATGTGGCTATTTTGGATATCATTGCATCTAATGCTTTTTCAAGACCAGTTTATTTTGCAGTAACCTGTCGTCCAGAATCTATGCTTGGATTACAAAGTTACATGCAACTTGAAGGCTTAGCACTTCGATTTGTCCCCGTAAAGAATAGTCAAGATCGCCAATTTGGGATGGTTGGTTATGGTCGTGTAAATCCAGATGCTGTTTATGATAATATCATGAATAAATTCAAATGGGGAGGATTTGATAAGCATGATACATTCATAGATAGAAGTTATGGCCCAAGTGTTCAATCTATACGAGCAGTTATTATGCGTACATCTCAGAAGATGGTAGAAAGTGGCGACAAGCAAAGAGCTATTGATTTGATGGATAAATATTTTGAATCTTTTCCTGAATATAATTTCCCTTACGATCGGAATATTTTATTTTTTGCCAGAACTTATTTTGCAGCAGGCGACAAGGATAAAGCAAAAGAGGTCATTAATAAAGTAGCGAATGAAACTGATCAGCAACTTTACTTTATGAATTCTATGACTGATGAAGCTTTGCTTTTTGGTTTTGCTCCGGATGCTAATAGTTTTTTAAGTGCTAAAAACGAGATGGTTCAGATCGCTCGTCAAATGCAAGATTCAGAATTGGAAGAAGCGCTAAAAACAAAATTTAATCCTCATACTTTTTTTGAACAACGGTTTAGAGGGCTCATCGAACATGAACAAGGTGGAGGTCCTACTACTCCTTTCAAGAATTAAACTTTAGTTTTAAAAAAACGTATTCTATAAAAACCTTTCGAAAAGTATATTTTCGAAAGGTTTTTTTAATTTTGATAAAGTTTTTTGAAGAAGGATAAATACGAAAGATTAATATAAAGTAGATAATTATTTATCTCTTAAACGCATTTTTTTAACAAGTCGTCTTTCTAAACGTTATGTTTATAAAATTCAAAACAAAGTGTCTTTATTGGATCATTTCAAAAAATCTGAATTATCATAAAATTATATAAATGGTAAAAAAAACAATAACTATCGGTGGTGATCATGCTGGATTTGATTACAAAAAAGAAATCATAGAATGGTTATTACAAAATAACTACGAAGTATTGGATATGGGGACCAATTCAAATGAGTCTGTCGATTATCCGGATTTCATACATCCCGTTGCTAATAACATTGAAATGGGTAAAGCTACTTTGGGCATAATTATCTGTGGCAGTGGAAACGGAGTTGCTATGACAGCCAATAAACATAAAGGAATAAGAGCTGCTATAGCTTGGAATGAAGAGTTGTCTGCTCTTGCTCGACAACATAATGATGCGAATATCATAGCTATTCCTGCAAGATTTATCTCTATTGAACTCGCCCTCTCTATCATTAAAACTTTCCTTGATACTGATTTTGAAGGAGGTCGTCATGAACGAAGAGTCCGAAAAATTGCTTATTGTTAAACCCACAGACTACTTAATATTTATCATTTAATTCTAGTCTATAATACCAAAATAATGAAAAACAATATTATTACTTCTCTCTTATTGATTTTTACAATCACACTTTCATTTGGACAGGGTGATGTGCTAAAAAAAGACCAAACGAAGGTTATCGTTCATTCAAATGTAGCTTCTAAGCAGGCTGTTGATCCTGCACCATTAGCTGATGTAATCACCGCAGAAAGTTTAAAAAAACACTTACAAATTATTGCTTCTGATGAATTTGAAGGTAGAGAAACAGGTACTGTAGGTAATGAGAAGACCGCTAATTATATTGCCGACCAATTTAAAAGCTATGGTCTCCCAGCATTAAATAATGGATCTTATTTTCAAGATGTTATTTTAAATTGGACAAGATGGGAAAAATCTGTTATTCATGTAAATGATCAAAAGTATAAACACCTCTGGGATTTCATATCTTTTCCCAATAAAAATGAAAGTCTAGTTGATTTTTCAACTAAGGAAGTAATCTTTCTCGGATATGGAATTGATGATCCTAAGTATAGCGATTTTAAAAAAACAGATGTAGAAGGTAAAGTGATCATGATCTATAAAGGAGAGCCCCTCAATAAAAAAGGAAAATCTTATATTACTGGCACAAAGACAATGTCTGATTGGACAAATGATCCAAATAAAAAACTAGAAGCGGCAAAAAAACATGGTGCAAAAGCTGTACTTATCATCGAAGATGATATGCAAAAAGAATTAAGTGAGTCTCGGCGATTTCTTATGGGGCCACAATTAACACTAGGCGAACTCTCAGATAAAAATATCAAAACAGCAAATAATCTATCCATAAAGACCAGCATTGCAAAAGAAATAATGGGTAAACAATTTAAGAAAGTAGTCAAAGCCAGAAAGAAAATCAAAAAAAAGGGTAAACCACGTTCAGTTCAATTAAGTGCTAAATTGGATATAAATCAAAAAAAGAAAGCACGTACTATTCGAGGTGTAAATGTCATGGGCTATATTGAAGGTAGTGATCCTAAACTTAAAGAAGAAGTAGTAGTAGTCTCCGCTCATTATGATCATTTAGGTAAAAGAGGTAATCAAATATATAATGGTGCTGATGATAATGGAAGTGGATCCTCTACAGTAATCGAAGTCGCAAGAGCATTTTCGGAAGCAAAGAAGCTAGGTAATGGGCCTCGAAGGAGTGTCTTAGTGTTGCTTGTTACAGGTGAAGAAAAAGGCTTATTAGGTTCAAAATACTACGCTGAACGTCCATTCTTTCCAATTGAAAATACAGTAGCAGATGTCAATGTAGATATGGTAGGAAGAGTAGATGAAAAATATAAAGATAATCCTGACTATATATATGTCATTGGATCTGATCGATTAAGCACAGAATTACATGAAATCAATGAATCAGTCAATTCAAAGTATACTAATCTAACCTTAGATTATACTTATAATGCAGATGATGATCCTAATCGTTATTA
>CBDICS010000079.1:0-50349 GCA_965277415.1 Saprospiraceae bacterium | reverse complement strand
ATTGAATAGGAATCAATGCTGTAATCGTATATTTGCCTATGCGATTGTCTCTATAAGATTGTCCAATTAGTTCGTAGTACCCATTCTTTAATTTCTTAAACTCATAATGTCGCTCTGCTCCAATGGTCGCTCGATCACTTATTGTAGGTAATATGATATTATTGGTCCAAAATATAAGCGAATCATTTCTATGGATAGTTATGGAATAGTCTTTTTCAGATAGTTGCTTTAAAAATAAGAAATCCTGAGTTTGGACTTGCACATCACTTTCGAGCGTACTCTGTATCTGGCGATTTATGAATGGTTTATTATTGAAAAAGAACTCTACCTCGGACTCTTGTTGATGAAGATGGTCATTGATTAGATCTGCATAGGTATTGACATTCGTTTTTTCACTAAAACCATAGTCATAAACTAAAGCAATAGTGAGAAAGATAAAAGCTAGTGTTATATGGATATAAAGCTTTTTTGTCATACGTTTGTTCAAAAACTAGTTTTTAATACATAGCTAAAATAATACCTATGTATTAGGTTTAACCTATAACTAGGTACAAATTTTAATCCAAATCTGATCAAAATAAAGTCAATGAATACATTAAGCCTTCATAAAATGACTTGAAACCGATTTGATAAGGTCTTGGGAATAAGGAGTTAAGCTTATAAGTTACAGATTTATAATTGTTTACAAATTATAAAAAAAATAAAATAAGAAGTACGCTATTATTTGATATGTCGTCTTATTTTATTTTTATTAATATCTTTTTTCTTGCAAAAGGTATAATTTTAGCAGCTTTTCTCTGTATTTTTGAAGAACTTTAAATAAAAGCATAGTATTAAAAACTGCTCTATCGCGGATTTCAGCTTGATTCCTTAGTTAATGACTCTGGAAGATTTTTGAAAGACGAGGAAAGTCCGGACAACATAGAGCAACTACACCATCTAACGGATGGGCTTTCGATCTTGTATCGAAAGACAGAAAGTGTCGCAGAAAATAACCGCCCTTGATTTAGCCGATTGGCTATTAGAAAAGGTAAGGGTGAAAATGTGCGGTAAGAGCGCACGCTGTCCTGTCAGGTAACATGGGAAGAGGGATAAACCTTGTGGGTTGAAATGTCATGTACATCTCGATTTCTTAAATTTCGACTTAATTGTTGAACCTTAGGAAGCTGAGTCGCTCGCTTAGTCTCGAGTAATCGGGTCGGGAGGGGTAGGCAGATAGACTCTGATAGTGATGTCAGAGCTAGATAAATGATAGAGATTCCGACTTGTCGGAATACAGAATCCGGCTTATAGGTTTTTAATATTATGCTTTTTTAAACAAACTCTAAGTGAAATATTTATTTTCTTTCTTATTATTTATTACAGCATCCAATGCTCATGCTCAAGTGGGCTGTACTGATCCACAAGCACTTAATTATGATGCTGGAGCAATGACAAACGATGGTTCATGTTCTTATGGACTGACTGAATATACGATGACGTTGATTGCTGAATTGCCAGAACAATTGAAGGAATGTTCTGGAGTAGAATACTTTAATTCAAGTTTATGGGTTCATAATGATGGAGGGAATGAAGATAAAGTTTTTCGGATTGATTCTATGAGTGGAGAGGTGCTCCAATCTGTAATTATCGCTACGGGAGATAATATTGACTGGGAGGATATTACAGAGAGTGAGGATTATGTTTATGTTGGAGACTTTGGTAATAATCCTGGTAATCGAACTGATTTGCGAGTTTATAGGATCAATAAATCCGATTTTGCTAGTAATATAGTAAATGCTGAACTTATCGAATTTGAATATAGTGATCAAGTAGACTTTTCAGTTAATGATAATAATAACAATTTTGATTGCGAAGCATTTATCTATCATGATGATAGTCTACATCTTTTTACAAAAAATTGGGTTGACAATCAAACCAAACATTATACAATTCCAGCTATACCAGGAGATCATTCCGCACAATTAGTTGAAACTTTTGATGTAGGAGGTTTAATTACAGGAGCGGATATTTCAGAGAATGATGAATTGGTATTAATCGGATATACAGAAATTGGAATCAACTTTATGTGGTTGTTATTTGATTTTAATGACAATCAGTTCTTTTCAGGGAATAAAAGAAAAATTTCTTTAGGTACAGGGATCACTAATAGTCAAACAGAAGGGATTACATTTAGAGGAAATGGATATGGTTATGTATGTTCTGAAGAATTTAAAGTAAATAATCAAATTGTTCTTCCTCAAAAGTTATTGTCGTTTTCTATAGAAGAATGGGTAGATAATACAACATCTGTTTCAAAGTTAGATGATACTTATCAAATTGCTGCCTATCCTAATCCATTTGATAATGTTCTACATATAGAGTTTTCCAAGCCAATAGATCGATGGCAACTCTATAATGCTACGGGAAGGCTTTTGAAAAGCGGGAGAATAGATAGAGATATATTAATGACAGATATCGAAACTGAAAACCTTTCTACAGGAGTTTATTTTTTTGAAATAGTAAAAGACAATAAAGTAAAGACTATTCAACTTAGTAAACTATAGAAGTATATTTCGACTCGAAATCATAGGATTAGAGATTTGAAGGAAGTAATAAAAAAAGACATTATGAAATCAATCATAATGTCTTTTTTTATTTGCTGAACCCTACTTCTAAGAGCGACTTTCGTCTATGATAATTTATTCATCTGGACCAAAAGCTGCAAAATCAAATAAAAGTGAGAACCTTAAAGTATTATCTAATGGATTTCGTTGATTCGTAGTTGGTACGAGATAAGAGAAATTCAATCCAAAAACATTATATTTCAAACCTAAACCAACTGTAAAATACTTACGATTACCCTTTGTCGCATTCTCAGAATAGTAACCTGCTCTTACCGCAAATTGCTTATCATACCAATATTCGACACCTATAGAGTACATCAACTCTTTAAGTTCCTCAGATCCGCCACCTGGAGCATCACTAAAGGACCCTAGTACACTAGCAAATGTTCCTTGCTCTTTATAGTCAGGAATACCAATTTGGCCTTCTACGTCACAATCATCACCAAGGCAAGGCGTCGGAACTAAAAGTTTATTAATATCAGCAGCAACTGTAAAAGAATTAAATTCATCAAAATTAAATTCCCATGCAGCTCCAATTCCTAGGTTAGCAGGAATATAATCTTTGTTGATAGATTTCGTATATGAAATCTTTGAGCCCAGATTGGTAATAGCTGCTCCGAAAGCCAAATTTGAGGTTCCGTTCTGAAGTTTAACTGGCGTTTTATAAGTCATTGAAAAATCAACTGCACCTCCAATACCTGGTGTGATTTCAACATCCCCAATGCTTTGACCAGCGGCAAGGTTGGAGTAAATAAACTTTGGAGTTACAGCAACCGATAATTTATCAGATAATTTTCGGGCATAGGCAAGTGCAAGTTCAAATTCATTTGGTCGACCTGTACCTAATGGCTGCCCATTATCATCTGTAAAAGAGATTGTTCCCAATGAAAAGTATCGCAAACTAGCACCAATCGTTTGGTTGTCATCAATCTTTTTATATCCAGTCAAATAAGCTAGATAAACATCCTGTAGCCCTAAAGCCCTTAACCAAGGCGTATATGTGGCAGATACTGCTACATCATTTTCAGCAAAAGCTAATTTTGATGCATTGAAGTGCATAGCGTTTGGATCTGCAGATATTGCTAAGCCTACATCGCCCATTGCTCCAGATCGAGCATCAGGTACAATTCTTAAAAAAGGAACAGCTGTAACAATTGTATTAGGACAAGGATCTCCATTAGGCAATTCATAATTATTGCTACCTGGAGGGTTTTCTATACACTGGGCATGAGCCTCCATAGCAAAACCAAGTGAAATCAAAAGTGCGAATAACGTAAAAAACAATTTTTTCATGATGTCAAATATCTTAGTTCGAGTAAAAAATCCTGCAAATATAATGAAATGTTAATGAAGATATTGTGCTAGATTTCTATTTAAAGAACATTATTAAAATTAAATGTAATTAAAAATACCTAATGTTGATCTTTTTCATCGTTTTATAGCTATCAATAGCCAAATCAATAAAATAGATCAAGATTGATACCAGTCTATTCTTAAATGCAGTATTAGTGATAGAAAACAGAAATTTCAAAGGTGAATTGTCAAGTATTTGCTGGAAGGCAAATATTTATTGAGATGCCTATGTCGTTTTATGGTTTTGCATTTTGTTTTCTATAAACTAAAATGCAAAACCATGGGTTTTATTGCCAGTTAGTTAGTTTTTAATATCATTATTTCAAAATGACAAGTTTTTCGAATGCTGACTCTGAAGTTTTGAGATCATCAGATCGGACTTTTATCTTATATAAGTAGACTCCTTTAGCTAATCTACCGCCATAATCGTCTGTTCCATCCCATTTGATACCTTCTATTCTACCCCCATCGGTGAATATCTGTTCATCAATTGTTTTGACTAATTTGCCACTAACCGTAAAAATCTGGATTTGTAAATCAACTCCTTGATCCTTAATATTATGTTCAAATTGAAAATTAGTACAAGTAGTAAAAGGGTTTGGATAATTCAAAACATAATCTAAAGCGATACCTTCATCAGAAGCGACAACAAACTCCGTAAATCCTTCTCCAGAATTATTGGCCACATCCCAAGCTTTTACTTTGATATTATGGACTCCTGATTCAAGATTAAAGAGTGGGAATCGAACTTCTCCTTTTCGGGAATCATCTAGAGTCGCTTCATAAAAGTCGTTTAAAATATAAGTTTCCTGTGTGTTGTCATCTAGTAAACCAGTAAGGTCATGACCAATACTATTTCCTACAACATTGATTCCATTATCATCAGAAAGTTTGACAACAAGTGTAGGATTAGGACTTGTAATGCCACCAAAAGTAAACGCTTCATTATTCATAAATACTTCTACTAGAGGCCCCTGATCGTCAACAATAGCATTAGGGTTCGTACCACCAATTACGAATGCTTCAAAATAGCCCCGAGCATCCATATCGACTCCATTGCTAGCATAATAACTAATTCGCCCTAGACCATATTCATAATTAATATCCTTAGGAACCACGAAAGAGAAAGAAAAACGCCCATTCGTTACGCTTGCATTCCCTTTGAAAATTATATTCTGTTGAATTTTAAAACTTTTTACAGAACTACCTGGATCTTTCTCTAGTTGGATTAAAAGGGTCGCCATACCAATGTCTTCCAGATCCTTGTGCATCTTGAAAGTCATTTAGCAAATTAAAAGTCTCTTCTTCGAATCTTTGATAATCATCATATTCTGATGTGCTGTGATCTGTAGAAGTAAGCGTAGGCTGATTAGATATTCTTAAACCATTGGCCGTACCGATTTTAATAAAATAATAATTTTGATTGGTATATATGTTTATTGGTCTATTATATTCTTGGTTAGTATTATTATAATACCATTTGTCTGGCCCTTCGGCATAAAATAGAACATAATCATCTCCATTAAATTGATTATCTTCATCTCCTATAACCTGAATAGCAAGCTCTTCAAGATCATCATAGCGTTCAACATCAATAGACTCTGGTAGCATTCCACCACCTTGCCCTAGAATTCGAATTTTATCAGGATTAATATTATCTATATCAATGCCTAAGCTATCCTTTAAAAACAAATAATCTATCTTATAAACGCCTGTCTCATATACTGCGATTTTAAAAATCTCTCCATCAAAGAGTTCAGAAGTATAGGTGTAATCATTCCGCTGTGTGCTCAAAGGTATAGCTTCAAAATCTAAAATAATGTCAAAAGAGAGAAGCCTTTCAAAAGATCCAGGCCCGGTTTTACGAATTGGGATTAAATTATAATAAAGAAAATGGTCAGTACGATCTTTAAATACTTTGGTATTCAAGATAATATTTTCAGAGAGATGGGTATCCTCTTTGGAGCTATCTTTGGCAAGAGACTCATATACTGCATTGACTATCCTAGCACTTGCCTTTCCATGAGAAGAAACAGGGACTCTTTCCGAAAATAAAGGAAGAGAAGGGTGTGTATCACTGTATGAAGCCCCATCAAAAAACCAAATTTTTGTTTCTAAATTGCCGGTTGGATTATGAATAATTGGATCATCTTGCCAATCTAAGGTTCTTGTAATAGTAATCGTAGTATTTGAAAAAATTGGAGAAAAGGAAGCCAAAAGGAAAAGAGGAAGTATAAGGGGTTTCAATAATTTTGAGGATAACAGTAATTGACAATCAAATAAATGATAACTTTTCGTAGATCGGATGTTATTTTCTAAGTGTTGTACTTTGGGTTTATGGTTTTGCATTTTGTCCTTGATTTTAAGAACAAAAGTGCAAAACCATAAATATTATTGTAAGAAAGGATTTTTTAATAGGTAAATGCTAATAGCTTGTCTAAAACCACAACAGTTTTTATTTCAAAATGACAAGTTTTTCGAATGCTGACTCTGAAGTTTTGAGATCATCAGATCGGACTTTTATTTTATATAAATAGACTCCTTTAGCTAATCTACCACCATAATCATCTGTTCCATCCCATTTGATACCTTCTATCCTGCCTCCGTCGGTGAATACTTGTTCATCAATTGTTTTGACTAGTTTGCCACTAACCGTAAAGACCTGAATTTGTACTTCAACTCCTTGATCTTTGATATTATGTTCAAATTGGAAATTAGTACAAGTAGTAAAAGGATTTGGATAATTCAAAACATAATCTAAAGCGATACCTTCATCAGAAGCAACAACAAATTCCGTAAATCCTTCTCCAGAATTGTTGGCCACATCCCAAGCTTTTACTTTGATATTATGGACTCCTGATTCAAGATTAAAGAGTGGGAATCGAACTTCTCCTTTTCGGGAATCATCTAGAGTCGCTTCATAAAAGTCGTTTAAAATATAAGTTTCCTGTGTGTTGTCATCTAGTAAACCAGTAAGGTCATGACCAATACTATTTCCGACGACATTGATTCCATTATCATCAGAAAGCTTAACCACAAGTGTAGGATTAGGACTAGTAATGCCACCAAAAGCAAAATCTTCGTTATTCATAAATACTTCTACTAGAGGTCCTTGATCGTCGGCGATAGCATTAGGATTCGTACCACCAATGACAAACTGGTCAAAATATCCCCGAGCATCCGTATCGACTCCATTACTAGCATAATAACTGATTTTCCCAAAACCATATTCATAATTAATATCTTTTGGAACTACAAAAGTGAAAGAAAAAGAGCCATTGTTTACACTGGCGTTTCCTCTAAATATAATATTTTGCTGTATTTTAAAATTCTTCACAGAACTTCGCTGATCTTGTCCTAAAGTCGAAGCTGTAATGACTTTATCAAAAACTGTTGGTTGAATTGTTCCATTAAAATCAGTTAATATATTTCCATTATAGTCTGTTACCATACCCTCTATAGTTACTTGCTGGAGTGCTTGAATCGTATCTATTACTCCGGTAGAAACATCAATACCATTGATCTTAGTAGTTGCAACATTGTATTTTGGAATTGCTAATGTCATAGAGGGATCTCCAATAAGTGTGAACTTTCGAGAATTGGTCTCTAATGTATCTGCTGAATTAGCATTTTTAGCGACGCGCAAAATTTCTCCAATAGGAGTCGGAGCTTGGCCCATACTTTGAAAAATAGTATCAAAAACAGCATTCGTGAGCCGGTTATTTGCACTAGAATAGACTGCTCTTGTAGTTGTGAAAAGCGCAATTACACCGCCATTGTTTTTGAGCATTGCTTGCTCTCCGGCAGAGGTAATGGAAGGTTCATCATATCCTGTAAAAGAACAAGTAGCCGTGACAAATAATGGTAATTTGGTCTGATTCGTCCAATTGTCAATATCATCATTAGTCAATACACGTTCCTGTGCCCATCCTTTCGCACCACCATGACCAATGTAATTCATGACTAATGTTCCTTTGAACATGTCTCTGTTAATGGCATCATTGGCTTTAGGAAATCGAGTTCCACCTGAAGTCGAAATCTGTTGGTAAGCATCAAAAAATATCTTATTAACATTAAAAACGGCATGCTCAGTTCTAATGAGTTCGCCTAGCTTATTCGCCTGATTAAAATGGACATCATTATCCTCATCATCAGCATTGAAAGTTGCTCTATTCCTCCAATCTCCCATTGTAGTAGGACTAGAATCATAATCGATAATTTTTTGAATAATTCCGTCAGCTTCTGTTGGAGTTCTTGCTGGAACTCTTCCTACTGCAATATCTAATGCACCGACTAATGCCGCCCCTTCACCTTCTGTTAGTAAACCAAAGAAATCATCAGAAGGAAAAGCTCTAATTGGATTGAGAGAGGTTTTAGTTTCAAAAGTTGGAATAAAATTCTTCCCTTGTTTAGTTATATCTTTAAAATCAAAAGATGCATCTCCCAATAGCAAGTAATATTTAAATTTTTCAGAATTTCTATCAAAAAGCATCTTTGCAAAATCACGAATAGCAGTAACATCTCTTCGACCACTTCCAAATTCATTGAATATTTGATCAATTTCTACAGTAGCGACATCAAATCCACTATATGTTCTGCGGTGTTCTGCTAATTTAAGCGCCGCTTCTTCAAAATCTTTATGATAAACGATAGCAAGGTCGATGTCATCAATAGCGTGGATGTTTTGATTTTCAATCGCTCCTACAAAATTTGGACTAGGATAATTTCCTGTGGATTCAAAAGCAATAAATTCTTTAAGTAAATCTTGTGTATTTACACCAAAAGATAATGTTGAACTATTTAAGGAGTGTTCTTGAATAAGAGGTTTCAAGGGATCAGTAATATCCCAAATCAGTGTATTACTATTTACATTAGAAAGTTGAAAGGTCGTCGAGTTGAAGTTCATCGTCTCATGATCTCTAAAACTAAATTGTTCCCCTATTTTATTAAGATCATTTCGAGTATTCAATTCAATATAATCGAGCCACCCGATATTGGTTCCATCACCAGCTGAAGGATATTTGATAATAACGTCAATATCTTCGCCACTTGCTGAAAAAGAGGCGTCTAAAAGTCTATCATTGGCATAAGTAGATTCACCACTTGCCCAATGTACACTACCGACTGAAGTAGAAAAGGATTGGCCACCCGCTTCAACTTGAAAACTCGTTCCAGATTTACTTCTTCCTGCAAATGCAACTTTTAGTCCTACAGGTACAGCAGACTTGATATTAGGAAAATTAAAACTATAAGATCTTTCTCTAGTTGGATTGAAAGGATCGCCATACCAATGTCTTCCAGATCCTTGCGCACTTTGAAAATCATTTAGGAGATTAAACGTCTCTTCTTCGAACCTTTGAAAACCATCATATTCTGATGTACTATAGTCTGTAGAAGTAATGGATGTCTGATCAGATATTCTCAATCCATTGGTAGAACCAATCTTAATAAAATAATAATTTTGATCAGTGTATACATTTATTGGTCTGTTATATTCTTGATTGACACTATTATAATACCATTTGTTTGGGCCTTCTGCATAAAATAGAATGTAATCATCTCCATTAAATTGATTATCTTCATCTCCTATAACCTGAATAGCGAGCTCTTCAAGATCATCATAGCGAGCGTCATCAATAGATTCAGGTAGCATTCCACCTCCTTGCCCTAGGATTCGGATTTTATCTGGATTAATATTATCTACATCAATACCGAGGCTATCTTTTAAAAACAGATAATCTATCTTATAAACGCCTGCCTCAGATACTGCGATTTTAAAAATCTCTCCATCAGAGAGTTCAGAAGTATAGGTGTAATCATCGCGCTGTGTGCTCAAAGGTATAGCTTCAAAATCTAAAATAATGTCGAAAGAGAGAAGTCTTTCAAAAGATCCAGATCCGGTTTTACGAATTGGGATTAAATTATAATAAAGAAAATGGTCAGTACGATCTTTAAATACCTTGGTATTCAAAATAATATTTTCAGAAAGATGAATATCATCGTCAGATACATCTTTGGTAAAAGACTCATACACTGCATTAACTATTCTAGCACTTGCCTTTCCATGAGAAGAAACAGAGACTCTTTCTGAAAATAAAGGAAGAGAAGGGTGTGCATCACTGTATGAAGCCCCATCAAAAAACCAAATTTTTGTTTCTAAATTGCCAGTTGGATTATGAATAATTGGATCATCTTGCCAATCTAAGGTTCTTGTAAGTGTAATAGTGGTATTTGAAAAACCTGAAGAGAAAAAAGATAAAAAGACGAAAAGTAACAAAGAGTTCTTCATATTTTATGAAAAGTTTAGAATTATGTATAGCAATTTACAAATCAATACAACAATTTTGGTGGTTCATAGTTCGTTTAGTAACTTGTTATTGAAACGTTAAGATACATCAACTATTGCTTGTAAAATGGTAAGTACTAGACTTTTTATGTATTTTAACAATCTTATGGAAATGTGATTTGAAAAACGTAATTTTGAAATATGTTGAGACGTGTTCTTTTGATTCTGGGATTTGTGGTTTGCTTGTTTTCATTACATGCTCAAGATCCCATTTTTAGCCAATTTTATTCTGCTCCATTACAAATAAATCCTGCATTCACGGGGAATACTTATGCACCTCATATTTCATTAAATTATAGAAATCAATGGCCAGCATGGAGTGATGGAACGAGTGCTTATGTGACTTATGCTGCATACTATGATCAGTTTTCAGAGGCATTAAATAGTGGATTTGGATTCTCCTTACTTTCTGATGATGCAGGAGGAGGCTTGATAACTACTAATAAAATAAGCGGATACTTTTCCTATCGATTGCAAGTAATAGACGATTTCTATCTGAAATTTGGAATAGAAGCAAGTGCTGTACAAGCTAGGTTTGGATGGGATAAATTTAGGTTTTTTGACCAAATTGATGAGCGATTTGGGTTTTTTAATGTTTCAGGAGTGTTGAACCCAACGGAAGAGATAAGACCAGATGATCTAAATGTAACTTATTTTGATGTATCTACTGGAATATTAGCATATAATGAAATTTTTTATGCAGGTTTATCCCTTAAGCATTTGAATACGCCTAATGAATCCTTATTAAACATTAATGATAATATAAACACTGGACTTCCAATGCGTATAGCCTTACATGGAGGAATGGAGTTAAAAATTAAGGAAGGCAATAATCGTCGGGCAGCGTCGTTTATATCACCGAATATCATGTATTTGAAACAAGGAGACTTTGGACAATTGAATATAGGAACTCTTGCAAATCATGATTTGATATATGGAGGTGTTTGGTATCGACATGCTTTTACGAACCCAGATGCTGTTATTTTGGTATTAGGTGTTCACAAAGGAATATTCAAAATTGGTTATAGTTACGATATTTCAGTTGGAAGATTAGCCGGTCAATCAAATGGAAGTCATGAAGTTTCGTTAACTTTGAATTTTGATAAAGGAAAAAGGATAGATTATAATGATTGTTTCCAGTTATTGAGATAGTTACAATTTATATTTCCAATATTTGTAAAGTAACTTAAAGCTAAGAGGACTTACCTAAGATATTAAAATAAAAGGCATTGAATTTGTATCATTTGAAATATTAAGCTAATTAGTAGCTCAAGTTTTCATTTTTTCAATATATTTGTTGGTCATTTTTAATAGAAAATTATTTAAAACAATGAAAAGACTGTTGAAGTTAGGATTTTTTCTCGCTCTAGGCGCTTTCATCTTTAGTTCTTGTGGAAAAAAAGAACGTTCCGCCACTACAGGATGGAAATACAACGACCAAAAATGGGGTGGTTTTGAAAAGAGAGATTATGAAGGTCAAGCTACAGGACCAAACTTAGTTTTGGTTGAAGGTGGTACCTTTACAATGGGACTTACTGATCAAGATGTTATTTTTGAATGGAATGCGATCCCTCGTCGTGTGACTGTCTCTTCATTCTATATGGATGAAACTGAGGTCGCTAATATTGATTATAAGGAATACTTATACTGGATTAAACGAGTATTTAATGAATCTTATCCAGAAGTATACTTAAGTGCTTTGCCTGATACATTAGTATGGCGTGAAGAACTTTCTTTCAATGAACCATTTGTTGAAACATATTTACGGCATCCTTCTTATGATAATTATCCCGTAGTTGGTGTTTCATGGATTCAAGCAAATGAATTTTGCAAGTGGAGAACAGACCGCGTAAATGAAATGATTCTTATTGAAAGAGGCATTTTGAATCCTAACCCGGAACAAAAAGATGAGGATAACTTTAATACAGAGTCTTATCTTGTAGGGCAATACCAAGGCGATGTACGTAAAAATCTAAAAGATATTCGTACTGGAGGTGAAAGACCTGTAGAGTTTGAAGATGGTATTATGTTGCCTTCTTATAGACTACCAACTGAAGCTGAATGGGAATATGCTGCACTGGCTTTGGTCGGTAATCAATCAACTGCAAAAGATGAGCGGATTACGGATCGTAGATTATACCCTTGGAATGGCAATACAGTCAGATTTCAGCAAAGGAATAAATATCAAGGACAAATTCTTGCTAACTTTAAGCGTGGGCGAGGAGATTATATGGGGATGGCAGGAAAGCTAAATGATAATGCGCATATCCCTGCTCCTGTTCGATCTTACATCCCTAATGACTTTGGTTTATACCATATGGCTGGTAATGTAAATGAATGGACTATGGATTTATACCGACCATTGACTAGCTCAACCTTAAGAGATGTTGATGATCAAGATTTAAATCCATTCCGTGGAAATAAATTCCAGACTAAAATATTAGATGAGAATGGAGCTCCAATTGAAAAGGATAGCTTAGGAAGAATTCGATATAAATATATCGATGATGATGAAGCTGCAACTCGAGAAAATTATAAGCGCGGTATGGTCTATAATTACTTAGATGGCGATGATGAATCATCTGTTGTATATGATTATGGAAAACATACTTTAATTAGCGATAAATCAAGAGTAATTAAAGGTGGATCATGGGCAGATCGTGCTTGGTGGTTATCTCCTGGAGCAAGAAGATTTAAGGAAGAAGACAAAGCGGATCGTGCTATCGGTTTCCGTTGTGCTATGACTCGTACAGGTGGTCCTTCAGGAAATGAAGATGCAGGAGGAAATCTGTTTAAAGTAAAACGTAAGAAAGTAAAACGTAAGTTTTAATTTAAACTATAAAAGCTTAAATAAAAGGCCCTGTGTAATTTACACAGGGCCTTTTTTGTTGGGAATCGCACAAGTTCTTATTATTTTTGTTGGAAAGCTTGCCGGGTGCAGTTTATTAATAGAATTTTAGACAATTTTTTTATATAAAATGATATCTATACCAGAATTATATCAATTGTTTTTGACGACTACAGGTATTACTACTGATAGCCGAAAAGTAGAACGAGGAAGCATCTTCTTCGCTCTGAAAGGAGAACATTTTGACGGAAATAAATTTGCAGAGCAAACAATTGAGCAAGGAGCTGCTTATTCGGTGATTGATGATATAAAACTTAAAGGAATCCCAAAGCTTATTTATGTTGATAACGTATTGGAAACCATGCAATTATTGGCAAATTATCATAGGAAACAATTCAAAATTCCGATTATTGCAATTACTGGTACAAATGGGAAAACAACAACTAAAGAACTATTATCTTCTATATTAAGTGAGCACTATCGAACTCATTTTACAAAAGGTAACCTAAATAATCATATTGGTGTACCATTAACCTTATTGAGTATGCCAAAGGAAACAGAAATTGCTGTTATTGAAATGGGCGCAAATCATATTGGCGAAATTGCAACACTTTGTAAAATTACAGCACCGACTCATGGTATTATAACTAATGTAGGAAAGGCTCACCTTGAAGGATTTGGGAGCTTTGAAGGAGTGAAAAAGGCTAAATCTGAACTATATAATTATTTAGCTGAAAATAAAGGCGTAGCATTTATTAATCTGGATGAGCCATGTTTAGAAGATCTTGCTCGATCTATAGAACATAAAGTTTTTTATCAAAAAAGTGTAAGTCCAAATTTAAGTGTACCTGTTTTGGAGACAAAATTGGCTGTGACTACACCCTTAATTCAGATTGCTTTTCTTTCGAATCGTAAGAATCAGACCGTAGAAGTTAATAGTAATCTATTTGGTTTATATAATTTTAATAATTTACAATCAGCAGTATCTATAGGTAGATATTTTAAAGTTCCAGGTGAAAAGATTAAAATAGCAATAGAAAAGTATATTCCTACAAATAATAGATCTCAGTTATTGAAACATGGGACAAATACCTTTATTTTGGATGCATATAATGCTAATCCTACGAGTATGCGTATAGCCTTGGATAATCTTTCGGAAATGATTGGGAAGAAAAAAATAATTGTATTAGGAGACATGTTGGAGTTAGGTGATTATAGTGAAGAAGAACACCAATCTATATTCGATTATGCTTTGAGTAAGCCTTTTTTTCAGTTTATTTTCGTAGGAAATGAATTTGGGAAGAATATAGCAAAAAATGAGGCAGTGCATCACTTTCAAAATGTTGTAGAACTTAAAAAATGGTTTGATCAGCAAACTTATGAAAATGCACTATTTTTACTAAAAGGATCTAGAGGCATTCAGCTAGAAAAACTTTTAAATCTTAATTAATTTGTTAGCAATCAACCAAACCTTTTGAAAGCATTTAGTAATCTATCAGGAAAGTTATCCTGACTCGCAAGTAAATAATCATTATAAGAACAAGGAATCAGTCGATGCTTTTGATGTTCTTCTTTGGTCTTAATAGGAATTTGCATCCACCAACGACCACTCTTAGAGCTTTTCCAAAAAGTAACCGGAGACTCAATATTTTTAAATTCTACTATATATTCTATAAGACCATGCATTGATGCTGGAAAATCACCCATTCTATGATAAAAACCATCTAAGAAATACCAAATCATTTGTGCAAGAATTTGGGCAGTTTGATCATTGGGGTCTTTTTCACTCTGAAAACCATAAAAGCCTATAGAGGTTAATTTATCACTTATTCCGGCATACCTACTAAGCATACAAGCTTCTTCAGAAAACAAACCGCTAGGCGTTGGAAATTCTACCCCCGGAGCTTCTGATTGTTTTATAGCACTTAAGTTGAAACATAACATATCAGCATCCCTAATTAAAGGTTCAACTTCTTCAATACTGCTTTTTAATTTACCAAGACGTATATGATCAAAGTTTTTTTCATCCATCATCCTCAATAGCGCACCAGAGGTATAATGTGCCTGAGTACCTATAACTCCTAAGTTAAATAAATTAGAATTTTCTGAGTTTATGATATTGTTTAAGTAAAAATGATCAAAATCTGAATCCGAATAGTCGAATCTTATTTTTTCATCAATGCAGACAAGATTAGTGGATTGTTTTAATTCACTATATGCTTTGAATTGGGCATAAGTACTATCTACACTTCGTCCAATTAATATTGGGATTATATTACTTTGGAGTAATTCTTTAATCAGAGGGATAATAAAAGAGGCATCTTCATTCCTTAAATTGCCTAAATCAGCTATTCTGATTGCATCAAAGCAGTAATCAAGTGGATAAAGGACCTTTCTTACTTCATTAGCATCGGATTTCGAAACACCGATAATTGCAATATCTATTTTTTCTAAAGTAGGGAAGGCTTCAATGTTTATTGCAATATTTCTCCCAAAGTGTTCTTTCGATAGTCCCTGAACAGAAAAATTATTTTCAAAATGAATGGGACTGAGCCAATTTTCAAGCATATTCTATAAGTTTACGCAAATGTAATTATCATTATGGATAATATGAAATGCTTTTAGGCAGGGTTTTGGTTAGTAATTTTGGTTTATTATATGATCATTTGGAGAGATTAATAGAAAAGAATTAAGCTATGGTATTGAATTTATGAATTAAAATGATGCAACATAAAATCATTATACCTCGTAACAGCATTAGGAACAATGAAAACGTTATTATCCATAAGATTGTGATTATGCAGTAAGTAGATAATTTAGTATAATGAAAGAGTGATAATAGTGACAATCGAATTTGATCATAAAAGTGTAAATGTAATATTAAATTAATATTTAATATTCATATCTTAATTGTTAATAAAAATACGATAAGTTTATACTTAACCAGCTGATTATAAATTAGTTGTGTTTATTATATATATTAATTAATTAAATAAATATTATAGTGTTAATAAAAAAAATACTAAAATATTTGTGACAATAGAAAAAAACAATACTTTTGTATTTCAGAGTAACAGAAATTAGAATAGCCACCTGTTTTTTTAATCATCAAAGTAAAAACCCTATGACAAGGAAAATTCTTTTACTATTCGTATGTATACTTACGATTTCCCTTTCCTCTATCTTTTCTCAAGAACAAACAGAGTATTCGGGATTAGCTATTGATGCTACTCCTAAGCATCAATCCGAAATTGGAATTCACGCAGGCCATTTTATGGTTGTAGGTGATGTTTTACCTCGCCCAAGTTGGGGAGCAGGAATACATTTTAGAAGGGCATTTGATTATGCCTTTGCATGGAGAATTGATGCGATGTATGGTGTCGCGACTGGTCTTGAGCCTCGAAATTCAGGAAATAGTGCAGACAGCCCCGCAGGTGCAAATCGTATCTTAAATGGTTCTTTAAATAATGGTCTGGATTATACAGCTACGGCTTGGTATCATAACTATCAGACTAAGTTTATGTCTGTATCCATTCAAGGAATATGGAGTTTGAATAGTTTTAATTTCAAAAAACAAATCAGAAAAGTAAACTGGTATGTATATGGAGGAATTGGAGCGGATCAATTTAAAGCTTATTACGATGCTAAAAATAGTGCTGGACAACAGCATGACTTTGCTTCCGTAGCTAATAATCTTAATCCAGGTTCTTCAAGAGAAGATCGTCGAACTGTAGCAGACAATGTTAAGGATATTCTTGATGGCGATTATGAAACACGTGCAGAAACTGCTTTAGGTCGTCGTCCAGGTGATGATTCAGAATTCGATGAATTTCAAATAAACGGTCATGCAGATGTTGGTGTTGGTGTATCATTTAAATTAAGTGAGAAACTAAATATCTCGATTGACCATAAAGCAACAGTCGTTTTTGGTAATGAAGGTGACCTTCTTGATGGATACCGACACAGATCAACTTTTGATTTGACACAATATAGAGATATGATCAACTATACAAGTGTTAGATTAAACTTTAACCTTGGTAAAAGAGAAGACAAATCTGCGCCGCTTTGGTGGGTTAGCCCTCTTGGATTAATCTCTGAAGATTTAGCTGAAGTTAAAGAGTCGACCAATTTTTGATAAAACAGACGCAGATAGAGATGGTGTATTTGATATCGTTGATGATGAAAAAGATACGCCGGAAGGATTTCCTGTAGATACAAAAGGGGTTCAATTAGATAGCGATAAAGATGGTGTACCAGATGGTAGCGATAAAGAACCATATACGCCTCCTACTTTGGTGAGTACAGTAGACAATAATGGTGTTGGAACAGCTCCCAGACCCAGGCTTTACAAATGAAGATGATGTAAATAGAATTGTAGATGCTAAGATTAAAACTTTAGAAGCTACAATGCCTGAGCCAGGTTCTGATTGGTTCTTGCCTATTATCAATTTTGATTTAGATAGACATAATATTCGTCCTTCAGAGTATGGTAAATTACATCAAGTAGCTACAGTAATGAAAAGATACCCTGAAATGAGAGTCCTAGTAAGCGGTCATACAGACTTAACTGCTGGAGATTGTTATAATCAAAACTTATCTTATAGTAGAGCAGAGAATTCAATTAATTATCTAGTAGATAAGTATGGTATTTCAAGAGATCGTTTAGTATTGGATTGGGGTGGCGAAACAGCTCCTTTAGTTGATACTAAAAATATTAGCCTTTGGAATCGCCGAGTAGAATTTTCAAGAGCAGAAGGTCAAACTGATAAAGCAAAACCTGATTGTGGTGGAACTAGCAATACTAGTTCAGGTAAAGGAAGCTCTTACTCAGGTAATAAAGAAGCGGGATACTAGAATTTCTAGTAAATCAATATTATAATAAAAAAGGGAAGGCTTGGTTCAATTGAATCAAGCCTTTCCTTTTTTATTAAGAATTGTCCCAAATGGTAAACCTAAATATAGTCTAATATTGATCTAGCGAAAGTAAAACAAGCGTACAGGCATTTAATACTTCAATTCCCTTTTCTCTTGCCTGTTTGGCTAAAACAAAGTTCTCCGTTCCAGGGTTAAAAATTATTCGCTTAGGTTCTAAGTTTAATATATATTCATAGTATTCTTCTTGCCTTTTAGGGTTAAGGTATAAGGTAACTGTGTCAATATCTGTAAAGGCAGGAAGATCATTCCTAATCGCTACACCTGCGATGCTCCCCTTTTTAATACCGAGGGGAATGGCTTCATGCCCAGCAGCTAATATTTTGTGCATAGCCAAATAAGAATACCTCGAAGGATTGGTTGAAGCTCCCAAAACAATTGTTTTTTTCATGTATTCTATTGTTTTATACTTAATTCTTAAAACTAATTTAGATAAGTCTTTAGCTCCAAATCAAACAAAAAACCGTTAGAAAAGTTTTATCCTTCTCTAACGGTTTTAAATTTGACGATTACTATAAGAACTCAATCATGAGTATCACTATACTAATAAACGTATAGGTTCTTCAAGGAGTGATTTAAGTGTCTGTAAGAATTTTGCCCCAGTTGCCCCATCTACAACTCGATGATCACATGAAAGGGTAACTTTCATCATATTACCAGGTACAACTTCACCATCCTTAATAATTGCTTTTTGAATAATTCCCCCTACAGCTAAAATACATGCATCTGGTGGATTGATAATGGCTGTAAACTCTTCAATACCAAACATCCCTAAGTTTGATATGGTAAATGTATTACCTTGCATTTCAGAAGGTTGAAGTTTTCGCTCTTTTGCTTTTCCTGCTAAGGTTTTAACTTCTACATTTATTTGAGCTAAAGACTTCATGTCTGCATGATTAATAACAGGTACTAAAAGCCCATCATCAACCGCAACCGCAACGCCAATATTGATATTACCATTTTTTCGAATCTTGTCACCTAACCATGAAGAGTTGACTACAGGGTGTTGGTTTAAGGCAACAGCACATGCTTTTACAACTAAATCATTGAAGGAGATACGAACCGGAGAAACTTCATTCATTTGCTTTCTAGCCTCAATGGCCTTATCCATATTCATTTCTACAGTGAGGTAGAAATGGGGAGCTGTAAATTTACTTTCACCTAATCTCCTCGCTATGACTTTACGCATTTGACTAACCGGAATATCCTCTGAAGCCTTTTCATTTCCGTTAAGGCTAAAGGCCGGAATATTTGCTTTTGCAGGAGTATCAGTAGCAGCAGTTTTAGGTTTATTTTGTATAAAAGCCTCAATATCTTTTTTTACGATTCGACCATTATCACCAGTACCTTCAACTGTACCAATATCAATACCCGCTTCAGAAGCCATTTTCTTTGCTAGAGGCGATGCTTTTATTCTTTTGTCTGTTTCACTAGAAGTGGATACTTGACTAACTGGAGCTGGAGTACTTTCTACAACTGAAGCTTCAGGCATTTGTGCAGTATTTGTATCTTCAGTAGTAGTGGTATTTGTGCTAGTTTCTGCTGAGCTGCTTTCCGCCGCTGCAAGTGCAGCTTTGTAGTCTTCCCCAGCTTCTCCAATTACAGCTAAAATTCCATTAACAGGAACAGGGCCTTCAGGCACTGCCTATATAAAGTAAAACGCCTTCTTGATAGCTATCTAATTCCATAGTAGCTTTATCAGTTTCTACTTCTGCGAGCACATCCCCAGGTTCAACTGTATCTCCTACTTTTTTTAACCACCCAACAATATTCCCTTCTTCCATTGTATCACTCATTCGAGGCATACGGATTATTTCAGCCATATTTTATCTATTTAATGTTTTGGTAAATTACTTCTCCGCAAAAATGCAATATTTTGCTTTAAAAATGGATATTTTTTTATAAAAACTAAAACATAATTCTTATTACGGACAAATTTTAATTCTAGATGATTTCATTTGCTGAGGAGCTTAAAAGAACTGGTAGGTTTATCATTCAAAATGAATGAATTTATAGCTTGGTAAATAAAGCACTTGTTTGGTACTATTCCCCAAATTTTAGAAATTTTTAGATACACTAAACCCAATTGAGCTTCGAAAAAGTATTTATAGGTAAATTTATACAAAAGTCTTACTAAATTTGTAGTATGAATTTTTCATCGAAATTAATAGAAGAAGCTGTAAATGCTTTTTCAAGTTTACCAGGAATTGGAAGAAAGTCTGCTCTAAGGCTAGTTTTGCATTTAATGAGGCAAGAGAAGGATGTAGTCGAATCTTTTGCTGATGCAATTGTGAAAATGCGAAACAATATTAAAAACTGCAAGCATTGCCATAATTTATCAGATACTGAAATCTGTAATATCTGTAGTGATACTAGAAGAGATGGACATGTTGTTTGTGTTGTGGAAAGCATTAGAGATATCATGGCAATAGAAGATACCGGGCAATTTAGAGGAAAATATCATGTTCTAGGTGGTGTAATTAATCCCATTGAGGGAATCGCTCCGAGTGATTTGAATATTGAAAGTTTGATGAAGCGGATACAAGAAACTGCAATTAGCGAGGTTATTATGGCAATCAGTCCAACTATCGAAGGAGATACAACTATTTTCTATGTTTCTAAGCAATTAAAAGATAGTCCTGTGAAAATCAGTACAATTGCTCGGGGAGTATCTTTCGGTGGAGAATTAGAATATGCCGATGAATTAACGCTTGGCCGCTCAATTGTGGCGAGAACACCTTACCGAAAGGTATCAGAATAGCATATCATTACAGATGAAATTATCTGTCGTAATTGTTAATTACAATGTTAAGTATTTTTTGGAACAGGCGCTGTTATCTGTAAGGCAGGCTTGTGCAAATATCGAATCTGAAGTTTTTGTAGTTGATAATAACTCTGTTGATGATTCTGTTGACATGGTGCGCGAAAAATTTCCTGAAGTAATTTTAATAGCGAATAAAGATAATCCGGGTTTTTCAATAGCGAATAATCAGGCAATACGAATTGCAAAAGGCGAACATATTCTTTTACTAAACCCAGATACGGTTGTGGAGGAGGATACCTTTGAAAAGTGCATTCGATTTATGGATGATCATCCTGATGCAGGGGGACTAGGTGTAAAAATGATAGATGGATCTGGTCGGTTTTTACCAGAGTCTAAAAGGGGATTCCCTTCTCCTAAGGTAGCCTTTTACAAAACCTTTGGGTTCGCTAAATTATTCCCTAAATCTCCAACTTTTAACCATTATCATTTAGGTTATTTAGACAAAGATGAAAACCATGAGGTTGAAGTACTCGCTGGAGCTTTTATGTGGCTCAGAAAATCTGTTTTAGACGAGATTGGACTTTTGGATGAGACTTTTTTCATGTATGGCGAAGACATAGACCTATCCTATCGAATTGTAAAAAGTGGATATAAAAATTACTATCTATCAGATACAACCATTATTCATTATAAAGGGGAAAGTACAAAAAAGGGGAGTTTGAATTATGTCAAAACCTTTTACAATGCAATGATTATTTTTGCTCGCAAACATTTTCAGGGGGAGCAAGCATGGCTTTTTATATTTGATGTTGCAACTGGCTATTTATTTTCGGGCATTTATAACTTTGCTTAGTAACTTCTTTAAGTCTGCATATCTTCCTATTCTAGATGCTTTACTTATATTTATTGGCTTTTATTTCTTAAAAGATTTTTGGGCAAATTATTATTTTAAAAATGCAGACTATTATCCACTTTCATTTCTATATTTTAATATCCCTCTATACATAGGTTTCTGGTTGGTGTCTGTTTATTTTAGTGGAGGCTATGATCGACGCAATAATATACGTCAATTAGTGAGAGGGATTTTTGTAGGAACAGTTTTATTGGCAGCAGTATATGGTTTCTTAGATCAGCAATTCCGAACTTCCAGAGTTTTGATTGTTCTTGGAATGGTTTGGGCAGTCATCTCTGCTATTGGACTTAGAGCGATTCTCCATTTTATACAATTCCAAAATTTAAATATAGGAAAGGATAAAAGCAAAAACCTAATTATAGTCGGGACTGCACAAGAAAGTAGCAGAGTTATGGATCTCTTGCATCAAGCTGAAGTACAAAGCAATTTTATTGGTACTGTTGCTCCTTTAGGGATTGATGACTCTAAAACATACCTCAGCAAATTAGAACAACTCGATGAAGTTGTCCACATTTATAAAATTAATGAGATAATTTTTTGCTCAAGAGATATTAGTACGCAGGATATTATGCAGTGGATGACTAGATTAGGAGCAGAGGTTGGATATAAAATTGTTCCAAAAGAAAGCCTGAGTATCATTGGAAGTAGTTCTAAAAACTCTAGCGGCGAATTATATACAATTGACATCTGCTTTGAGATTTCAGATACTCGTAATCGTAGAAATAAGAGAATGCTGGATTTGACGATAGCTTTTCTGCTGCTTGTATTGTGTTTAGTCGTAATGTGGTTCGTAGATAAGAAAGTAGGCTTTATTCAAAACCTTATTGATGTTATTCTAGCTAAGAAGACATGGGTTTCTTATAAAGTTTCTAAAAATGCTTCTATTCAGAACCTTCCCAAGCTACGAAAAGGCGTACTTTCTCCAATAGATGGTCTAAAAGTATCTAATATTAATTTGCCTACCATTGATCGTTTAAAATTTTTTCTATGCAAAAGATTATTCGACTTATGCTGATCTAGATATAATTTGGAAAGGATTTAAGACACTTGGACGTCGATAGTTTTAGAGTTCTTAAGGATCGCAACACTCTGATCATTTAAACGTTTTTTAATAATTCCAATGTGAAAAATTAAAACTTATGGCAATACGAGATCAAATAAAAGCATTAGCAAAAGAATATTTTGAAGAAACGATTAAAATTAGACGTCATATTCATGAAAACCCTGAGCTCTCTTATCAAGAAGAGCAAACGGGACGCTTTATTGCCAAGAAACTTCAATCATACAGCATACCACATGAACATGGTTGCGCTGTCAATGGTGTTGTTGGACTGATTAAAGGAAAAAATCCAGAAAAAAAAGTTGTAGCACTTCGCGCTGATATTGACGCTTTACCAATTGAAGAGGCTAATGATGTACCCTATAAATCAAAAAACGTAGGCGTAATGCATGCCTGCGGCCATGATGTTCATACTTCCTCTCTTTTAGCTACGGCAAGAATATTAAATGAAATCAAAGGAGGGTTTGAAGGAACAGTAAAACTGATTTTTCAGCCAGCAGAAGAAAAACTCCCTGGTGGTGCTTCTATTATGATTAAAGAAGGAGTTTTGGAAAACCCTAAACCTAAAAGTATTTTAGGACAGCATGTACACCCTCCGCTTAAAGTTGGG
Source organism: Saprospiraceae bacterium (assembly GCA_965277415.1). GTDB lineage: Bacteria > Bacteroidota > Bacteroidia > Chitinophagales > Saprospiraceae > JAHDHW01. The sequence continues at coordinate 26,917 of CBDICS010000079.1, read as the reverse complement.
AAAATTGGGTTTCGACCAGGTATGTATATGGCTTCTGCTGATGAATTATATTTAACGGTTAAAGGGCGAGGTGGACATGGTGCATTGCCTCAAGATTGTATTGATCCAATTGTTATTGCTGCTCATATCATTACGGCTTTGCAACAAGTGGTAAGCCGAAAAGCAAATCCAACGATTCCGAGCGTACTGACTTTTGGAAAGATTAATTCTTCTGGAGGGGCTACAAATATTATCCCTTATAAAGTCAAATTGGAAGGTACTTTTCGGACTATGGATGAAAAGTGGCGAAAAAAAGCGCATAAAATAATGCGTAAAATGGCGAAAAATATCGCAAAAGGTATGGGGGGAGCATGCGACTTCAAAATTGCAAAAGGATATCCGGCTTTAATCAATCACCCTGAATTGACAATAAAAGCTAAACAAAATGCTATTGCTTATCTCGGTGCAAAAAATGTAGTAGATCTTCCTATTCGAATGACCGCTGAAGACTTTTCTTATTATTCTCAAAAGATGCCGGCTTGTTTTTATCGCCTAGGTACAGGAAACCCTCAGAAAGGGATTACTTCGCCAGTACATACCAATACATTTAATGTAGATGAAAAAGCCTTAGAAATAAGTTCAGGGCTTATGGCCTGGCTGGCAATTTGTGAATTGAAAGAAGGGGGGTAAGGAACCTGCTTAAAAATTATTAGCTAGGTTACAAAACGTCTTTTTTGCTTAAGCGAACAAAGTTTAAAGAGGCTCTTAAAAAAAACAGCTATGATTTTTTCAATGGACTTGAAATATTCCTAAAATAAGTTTAAATTATAACTCATTAGTTCTGAGACTGCTATTTATATGTTTTTTTTTAATTTATTGTTAAAAAAAGTCAAAAAATCTAAAATTGGCGTTAAAATTGCGGTTTTCTTTAATATCAACATTACTATGATATAACTTTGTTTTTCATCAATTCTTAAACACTATTTCTCAAAATTGTATATGGCGAAAATATTGATCGTTGACGACGAAGCGGCAATCCGCAACACTTTCCGTGACATTCTGGAATTTGAAAAATACTCAGTGACAGAATCACCTGATGGACTTGATGCCTTAGTAAAACTAAAGCAAAACGAGTTTGATGTCATTATTATGGATATTAAAATGCCAAAAATGGATGGCATGGAAGCTTTGGATCGAATTCAGATCTTAGCTCCAGATACTCCTGTGATAATGATTTCGGGACACGCAGACATTAATACAGCTGTAGAAGCTGTAAAGAAGGGGGCTTTTGATTTCGTATCAAAACCACTTGATCTGAATAGAATGTTGATTACTGTCCGTAATGCCATGGACAAATCAAGTTTGATTGTAGAAACTAAAGTGCTGAAAAAGCGAGTTTCTAAGTCGAAAACTCAAAGCATCATTGGTGAATCAACTGCCATAAACTCTATTAAAGATACGATTGATCGTGTTGCTCCTACCGAAGCTAGGGTTTTGATTACAGGTTCAAATGGGACAGGTAAAGAATTGGTAGCCCGTTGGATACATGAAAAAAGTGGTCGTAAGGATTTTCCAATTATAGAAGTAAACTGTGCAGCCATTCCTTCTGAATTAATTGAAAGTGAGTTGTTTGGACATGAAAAAGGATCTTTTACCTCTGCTCATAAACAAAGAATTGGAAAATTTGAGCAAGCAAATGGTGGTACAATCTTCTTGGATGAGATCGGAGATATGAGCCTTGATGCTCAAGCGAAGGTGCTTAGAGCTTTACAAGAAAATGTAATCACTAGGGTAGGAGGGGAGAAAGACATAAGAGTAGATGTAAGGGTGATAGCAGCAACAAATAAGAACCTTAGAGAGGAGATTAATAATAAAAGATTTAGAGAAGATCTTTACCATAGACTTGCTGTGATTGTTATTGAAGTACCAACGCTTAATGATCGTAGAGAGGATATTCCTTTACTAGTCAATCATTTTAACAAATTGGTTAGCTCTGAATATAATATTGATCCAAAAACAATTACGAATAAAGCGGTCGAAGGACTTCAAAATTATAATTGGACTGGAAACATACGAGAACTCCGAAATGTAATGGAACGCCTTATTATCTTAAGTGGAGATAAGATTACAGAAGAGGACGTCAAAAAGTTTGTAACTAATAATAGTAATAGTTCTCAAGGGACTTCTAAGCTAAGTCAACTCTTTAAAAAATACGATAATATTAACGATTTACTTAAGTTTGTAAAAGAGGAGTATGAAAAAACGGCAATGGAAAAAGTTTGATATGCATTTTTATAAAGTTCAAAATTAATATTTGTACTTTACCTTCCAGAAACCGACAATTGATTTGATAAAATTAACCAAATAATATTCAAAAAGCCTGTCAAGTTCTGACGGGCTTTTTGATGCTTTAGGGATGAGGGATGAATAAATCACCTCTTTCGACTTAGAGAATTTATTCCTCATCCTTAAGCTATGAGCTTGTTTAAAAAAGATAATTATGGAAAACACAGAAAATAAAGATATGACGAATGAGAAAGAACGCAGAATGAAACAGTGGAGTAAGCATAAAGGTGAAAACTCATGGACAATGTTTAAAGTCATGTCCGAATTTGTCAATGGTTTTGAAACAATGAATCGGATAGGGCCATGTATTTCTATTTTTGGTTCTGCAAGGACTAAACCAGAAGACCCATATTATAAATTGGCGGTTCGGATTGCGATGCACCTCACTGACGAAGGTTATGGGGTGATTACAGGAGGAGGGCCAGGTATTATGGAAGCTGGGAATAAAGGTGCTTCTAAAAATGGTGGACTCTCAGTTGGATTAAATATAGATTTACCTTTTGAACAAGGACATAATCCATTTATTCATCCTGAACATAACTTAAACCATCGTTATTTTTTCGTGCGAAAAGTAATGTTTGTAAAATATGCTCAGGCTTTTGTAGCATTACCAGGTGGCTTTGGAACGATGGACGAACTGTTTGAAGTTTTAACCTTAATTCAAACTAAGAAAATTACTAGAGTGCCAGTTATCTTAGTGGGAAGCGAATTTTGGGGAGGTATGAGGCAATGGATTATTGATGTGATGCTGAATCAAGCAGGTAATATTAGTGAACCTGATTTGGATTTAATCCCTATTGTTGATGATCCTGATGAAGTAGTCAAAATAATTAATGATTTCTATTCTGGAGATGGTCAAAGCGAACTTGCACCGAATTTTGATATGTAATAACTATTCTAGATATTAGAACTTGTCCAAAGGATAAATAAACTGAATTATTCCTTTGGACAGGCTCTAATTTAATAATTGCCAGGATACGCCAAATTTAATAGTCAAATAAGGTTGAGCATAGCCTCCTACTTGATAATAAAGTTTATTTTCCAACAATTGATTTAGGTTTTCAGCACGGACAAATAATCTAAAGTTTTTTATTTTAAAACTGGTATAAGCATCTACAACCGGATATAATTCAACTTCCTGAGTATCCTGTAAATGAAATTGACCAATCAGCGGTTGATAATAATTAGCAAAATAAGATTTCACCAAACGTAAGTCCATTCCTATCCTGAGTAGCATTATTTTTTTGAAAACACGTCCTTCAAAATAAAGATTGTGTTTTGAAAATACGGAGGGTACTCGGATGACGTCTTCAGTAGTCGTTTGTAATGCTACAGTATTATCTAAATGTAGATTCCAAACCTTAAAATTCTGTTTCACAATTAATTGGAGAATATTGACTGGCGCACTGATTTGTTTTGCAAAAGCTAATGTATCAAAATAGATGAGATTGTTTAGTAAATGATATTGACCAGTTGCACTAAATCTAAATTGAGGTAAACTATAAGTAGCAGAAAGATTGGTTTCAAAAGTTTTATCAAAATTATTTTGCCACAATAATTGCTCAGTCACATAAAATTGCTGTTGAATTAAACTTGGAGAATATAATTGATTGATTATAGAAGCCTTAAATATGCCTGCTTTCTTTAAATCAAAGTATAGTTTTCCACCTAATCGGTAATCTCCAAAATTAGCCCATAGATTATAATTCAAATGTGTTTGAATCTTTAGCCGATCGCTGGGTGCAAAATTCCATTGTCCACCTAAGATTAAATGATTAATCGTCGAGTCATTGGGTTCTTGATTTAAGAAATGAAGTTGATGTTCAAGGCTTACTTTCAAAAGATCACGCTGCGATGCTTCTCCGGCTTTCGAGGTCGCAAGTGCAAAAACATTATTTACGCTATTATCTCGAATAAAATATCGAAGACCTCTTGTATCAACTAATAAATGATCATAGTACATGATCGTATCGTTCTCGGGGAGAGGATTTGTATCATAAAATTTAAATGATTTAGTGCGATAAATAAAATCATGACTAATGATAAAATTCCTTCCAGAGCCAGCTTGACTTGCGGTATCTGGTTTGCCAAGTAGGTTATACTGATGCGTATAAGCATACTCTCGATTTAGGTGGAATGTCTCTGCTGTTCTGAGAAAAACGGGTATGTTAAAAACTCGTTCAGTATTTGCTTGACTCAGTCCTTCGGCATTTATACCTCCATTGTCTTCCACATCATTTGCATTAGAAATATAAGTGAGGAATGCATTGTACTTTCCTTTTTTGCTATGATACCAAAACCCAATCCCTAAAGCATTATTGATAACAGCTTGGGACTTAAATTGCCCTTGATTATTCATTCGTTTAAAGTCAACAGAAAAATTAATTCCATTAGCAAAATTTCGAGTGAACTGCCCTTTGAAATAGGTGTTTTCTTGAGTCGGTCCTTGAGCAAAATAGAGGTTGGTGAAAGGTTTTTTTGTTTTATAAAAAGGTAAATCCTTGTATTGAATCTTATACAAATCATATTGATGAAAACCAACGTCTAATCCTAAATGATTACGAGATTCATAAAGTTGTGGATTTATTGCTGTTCCTAGATTACCCAGTTGTGCATGATCGACATCTCGTTGGCGCGCTGGATCATAATGCTCTAGATAACTATTTAATAAAGTGTCAGAAAATGATTGAAGTATTCCAATATTGTCTTGATAAAAAAAACGAACATCAAAAGTATCCGGTTCTACGGGATCTTGCTGAGCTGGAGTAGAGTTACCACCAGAGCCCGCACCTCCCGGAAATTGCGCAAATCCCAAAGAAAGGTTTAAGAATAAGAAAATAAAAACTAGTCTTAACTCCATAGCTGTAAAAATAATCGTTCTTTGACAAGTTCCGTGGACAAGTCATGATTTTGTTTATTGCATATCTCAAACTCGGAATTTGTCAAAGAACCAAAATGATAAAGGTACATCTACATATCCAATATCGCTGGACTCATACCCATATTCGAAAATCCACCATCATGATATAGATTTTGCATAGTAATCATTCTTGATAGATCGGAGAACATAAAAACACAGTAATTCGCACAATCTTCAGCAGGGGCATTACCTAATGGAGACATTTTATCAGCATAGTTAAAAAACTCTTGAAAGCCTTTGATGCCACTTCCAGCGGTTGTCATTGTTGGAGATTGTGAAATAGTATTCACGCGAACCTTTTTATCGACACCTAAATGATAACCAAAACTCCTGGCAAAAGACTCCAATAGTGATTTAGACTCCGCCATTTCATTATAATCAGGGAAAGTACGCTGTGCAGCAATATAAGTTAAACCTAGTACGGACCCCCAATCATTAATCGCATCTAATTTCACTAAGGTCTGCATCACCTTGTGAAAAGATATGGCTGAAATATCAAAGGTTTTCTGCATCCAGTCATATTTAATATTCGTATACGCTCGTTTCTTTCGAACATTGAGAGACATCCCGATAGAGTGAAGGACAAAATCAATTTTCCCTCCAAGAATCTCCATAGACTGAGTAACTAAATTTTCGAGATCCTCAAGGCTAGTTGCATCTGCTGCAATAACTTGCGAGTTGGTTTTCTCTGCAAGTTCTTGAATCTTTCCAAACCTTAAAGCGACTGGTGCATTACTCAAAATAATTTGTGCCCCTTCTGCATGACATTGTTCTGCAACCTTCCAGGCAATAGAAGCATCGTCCAATGCTCCAAATATAATTCCTCTTTTTCCCGCTAGTAAGTTATGTGACATGTTAGTTTTTATTTATAATTCTTTATTAATAATTGTATAATACTTTCATAGTTTTAGAGGACACAAGATTAAAGACAGAGTGTTCACAAAAATGAAACATATATCTGCAAGACTGTTATAGTAAACGATTTATATCCTCTACTTATTAGCTTATTAGACAGAATTATTAGTAGGCTATTTTTTCAATACCCTCTACGTTTCAATAATTTTGTTCTGTCATTCACCTAATAAAAATTTGTATCTAAAAGATACCACCCACTTCGCCGCAGGCGACCAACTCTTTGCCGAAGGCAACTATCCCTTCGCCGAAGGCGACCATCAATTCGCCAAAGGCGACTACCTCTTTGCCAAAGGCAACAAACTAAAACTGAAGCAACTCCTTAGCATTCTCAATAGCGGAATCCGAAGGTGGACTACCACTTAACATTGTAGCGACTGCTTTCACCCGCTCTTCTGGTTTCAATAATTTGACATTCGTTACCGTTCTATCCCCTTTTACTTTTTTATAAACAAAATAATGAGCATCTGCTTTGACTGCAATCTGTGGCGTATGCGTAATAGAAACGACCTGGTGTCGATTGGCAAGTTTATGCAATATATTCCCCATTTTTAAAGCAACATCACCAGAAACCCCCGTATCAATTTCATCAAAAATTAATGTGGGAAGCGGAATTGCACTGGCAACCAAAGACTTAGTACAAAGCGTGAGTCTTGAAATTTCCCCTCCTGAAGCAACATCTTTTATCGGAAGAAACTTACTCCCCATATTTGGAGCAAAGAGAAAGTTCACCTCATCAATTCCGGTACTATTAAATGCTGAAAGATCAGTAATCTCAACCTGTAGTTGTGCATGTTCCATAGAAAGTTGTTTTAATAAACTATGCACTTTCTTTTCAAAACCATTGACAACTGCCTTTCTTTTTTGGGAAAGCTTAGCAGCGGTTTTTGTCAATAAAGATTTTCTGGTAGCAAGACTGTATTCTACAGCTTCAATCTCTCCGGATATATCAGAGAATTCAGTCAATCGTTTTTCTAGATTGGTTTGAATTTCTAAAAGCTCTCCGACTGATTTTACGTGATGTTTGTTTTGTAATTTATAAATCTGATCCAGCCGATTTTGAATCTCAAGAATTTTTTCACCATCGTATTCTGTAGCATCCGCCATTTTTTCAAACTCTTGAACTAAATCTCGGAGCTCAATCACTATACCATCATATCTGGAAATGATGCCTTCCAAATCTGGATGAAAGTTTCGTACAGAAGCCAATGATTGTTCTATCTCTTCCATTTGGCTGAGAACAGATTGTTCATTTTCGCTTAAATGTTGAAAAGCACCCCCGAGGACTTTCTTGATGTCCTCCGCATTAGTCAATCGAGTAAGTTGATCTTCCAGGACATCTTGTTCTCCATCTACTAATTCTACTTCATGAAATTCTTTTAATTGAAAACTTAAAAAATCAATTTCTTTTGATGCACTTTGACTTTGTGCTATGAGCTTGGCTAATCTTCGTTTATCACTTTGGTATTGTTTAAATTCTTCTTGGTACTCTTCAAGCAAGACATTATTGTCAGCTAGAGAATCAATCATTCGCAGTTGGAAAGATACATTGTGAATGTCTAAAGTATCAAATTGTTGATGTAGGTCGATTAGAGCACTACTTAATTGTTGGAGTACTTTTAAATTAACGGGTGTGTCATTCACAAATGAACGAGTCTTTCCAGTTGGTGTTAATTCCCTACGAACAACTACTTCTGAATCGTAATCTATATCACTTTCTTCAAAAAAAGCTTTTAAACCATATTTTGAGACATCAAACACCGCTTCGATAATACACTTTTTAGTATCATCATAAAGCGACTTAGTATCAGCTCTTTTTCCCATAATGAGTCCGAGTGCACCAAGTAAAATAGATTTACCAGCTCCGGTTTCTCCAGTGATAATTGTTAGGCGATCAGAGAAGTTGATTTCTTGCTCCTCAATAATCGCATAGTTTTTAATAATTAGGCGTTTTATCATAGGTCATTGAATAATAGGCATAAAGATATGGAAAAGGCTAGGGTAAATGAAAATCAAAATGAAAATTATCCCTTAGCTACCTTGATACGTCCATTAATATCCAACGATCTGGATCAACTTCTGGTTTAGCACCTTTTTTAAATGGAATAATAAGCCCTTCAGCAGGGATTTCATACCTAGTAACTGTATCACCAAGTTTGACATCAACAGGCATAGGGAAAGGTCGATTATCAGGGGTTTTCCAACGAAGTTTTAATTTCCCTTTTCCAACATTTGAAATAAGTACTGGGGCTCGAGCTTGACGTACATAGATATCAAAAAACCAATGGTAATCTTTTCCGGTTACCTGATTGACTATGGTGATGAAATCTTCTGTAGTAACGAAACGAACTTGCGAACCATCCAATTGGTCAAAGCCATTAGGATACGCCATCTTTTTTAAGGCTTTAAAAAAATCTTTGTCTCCAATGAGGTATCGTAAGGTGTGTAAGACCCAAGCTCCTTTTGTATAAATTGGAGCACGGTATATTTCTTTTCCCGTTTTGGAGGAATAAGGAGCAATCGGATAGCGATTTTGGAATCGCATACTATTCATATATTTATGATAAGCTTTTTTCCCATTGAGGTGTTCTGCATATAATGGTTGCATGTAACTACCGAAGCCTTCATGAATCCACATATCCTTCCAATCAGAATTGGTGACGAGATTACCCCACCATTCATGTGCTAGTTCATGTTGATGTAAGGCATCAAAACCCCAATCTCTTCCACCCGTCATAGCACCATTCTTAAAATTTGCCCCATAAGCTATAATAGATTGATGTTCCATTCCTAGGTGAGGTGTTTGTACGACGCCATATTTATCTTGTTGGAAAGGATAAGGACCGAGGATACTTTCAAACCATTTGAGGTGTTCGATTATCTCAGACATAAATTGTTGACCTTTCTTATAGTCTTCCGGAAGTACATAGAAAAAGACAGGAAAGGAATGACCACTAACACTTTGTAATTGTTCTTGGATGATTTTGTAAGGAGCAATATTGAGAGATACATTATAATTGCTGATTGGAGTTGTGATAGCCCAATTCCAGGTGTTTGTACCATCTGGATTTTGTATGTTTGATACCATTCTACCATTGGTAGCTACGACTAGTCCATTTGGCACGTTGATATGCAATTTCATACTGTCTGGTTTATCAGAAACATGATCTTTGTTTGGCCACCAAATATCCGCTCCTTCTCCTTGGCAAGTGGTCGTGATCCAGTGGTCGCCACTTTTAGTTTTTGCCCAAGTGAACCCGCCATCCCAGGGCGGTCTTTTAGCAATCCTAGGTTTTCCACTATAGACAATCATTAGGGAGACTTTTTGACCCGCTTGACGGGTGTCATTTAGATTGATCCAAATTTTTCCATTACTCCGCTTCCATATTTTAGGGAAGACCATATCTCCTTCTTTTATTTCGGAAATATCATGAATAGCAAAAGTAGTGTCTAGGTCTATTACGACCCAATCTGTAGGATGAACGATATCAACATCCATAACTAAATGGCCTTCAATAAACCTTTTGTCTGGATGAACTTTAAGATCAAGGTCATAAAATTTCACATCATAAGCAGCTTGCTCAGACATAAGAGGTCCACTAGTATCAAGGATATCAACCTGAGCAATGAGGCAAATGTCAAGGACTAGGAAAAGAAAAGATAATAGTACTCGGTTCATTGTTTTTGGTAAATTTAAGTGGTTTTGTCTGTTCTTTATAGGTTTTAAGCTTGATTTTTTTGTATTAGAAGATTCTGGCGGTATTTTTAAGAATATAGAGCCATTCAGTATCAAGTGATGCAAAATATCTGTTTCTCGAAAAAGCAGCCATTTTTGAACAACTTCAAGCTCTAATGAGAAATTACAAATTTAATATGAAAGCAGTCTTGTTTTTTATTTCTAAGACCATAATGTTATTGGTTTTACCATTTATAGTTTTAATTCGCGGGGCAGTGTATTTCCATTCTAATTATTCAGTGCATCCCCAAATAGCAATTTTAGGTGGATGTTTAGTGACTTTATTTCTCTTGATTATATACTTTTCATGGTTTTATGGTCGATTGACTGGAAAGTTAGGGAGTAAGGAATCATTTAAATTTAAGGCCTTTCTTGCCGCTATCCTAATTATTGGATACTGTGCTCATGGTCTGTTCTTTTTCAGCGGGAAAAATGCAAAAACAAATAGCGTGCAAAAAGAATATACCAGTTTACATCCTATTCTTAGATTGAGTATCAGTACAATATTATTTATAGATAATAAATTGATTCTTACAGATGCTTCCCGGTTACCTGAAGATTATCGAAAGATGGGATTAAAGAAAAAGGCACATTCTTTACACTATAAACAAGCTAATGGCTATGCTCATGCATTTGATGTACGGACAAAGGGGCATTCTGCAATCCGGAATACTTTATTGCAACTATACTTTCGATTGATGGGGCTTAATACTTTAAGGCATGGTGGTACAGATGACCATCTACATATTTCACTAATGAGTCACGATCGCCCTGGAGCAATTTAGACCGGCACTCCCAGACACAGGCTTCTTTTCCTATTTAAATATACAGTCAAACGTTCCTTTAATGTAACATGGAAATACTGCCCCATCAACTTCTAGAGGACAGTTATTTTCAATACGAATAAAACCAATTAGTTTATTACCTTTTTCAAATCGGCTGGTACTGAGTTTTAAGTCCACATTATTAGAATTTTGGTTTATTACCGTATTTGAATTGATCAAGGTATATGTACTAGTTGCTGTGAATTTTTTGCCTTGTAAACTAATATTTACACTGGCCTTTTCCCCCTTAAAAGAAAGTATCGCTTTGTCTTGATCAATTTTACAATCACAGTTTAAGAACTCCTTATGGATATCTTCAATAACATAGCCAACAGGTTTGTCATTAACAAGATCAACAAGGCTAAAAGATTGTTCAAGTGCAGCTTTAGAGCCATCACCTATTGTTGGTATGACTACTTTGCCGATGTCAATAAGAGCAGTATTATCAAATGTAAGGACAGTATGATTGTCATAATACCACTTTTGATGACTTACACCATTTAGCGTCTGTGTATCTTCCTTATCAGGTTTGCCGATAATATCCAGAACTTCTTGTTTGGTCATTCCTTTTTTTATCATAGAAAAGTCAGCCTTTTGTGTGTGATCTGTGCCCATTTTGCTTACACCCTTTTCATCAAAGTGGAGTAATAGCTTATCATTATATAACCATTTTTCTATCTGATTTTCTACGATTTTTTCTTTAGGCTCTCCTAGGAATTTTACGACTTGCTCCTTTGTCATATATTGAGTGATAAGCCTCCTGTCGATTTTATCTTGAAGGACTACACGTTTATAGGAACTTATTTTTCTCCCTTCCTGATTATAAACTTCCATTTTATCAGCGCTAGAAAGTTGAATGATTTCTGAACCAGATTTATTTACATATTTATTATCAGATACATTCTTGAAATATGCCCAGTTTTTGGAACTCGGTTTTCTGATCGCAATATCTTTTTCGACTTTTAAAATAATGTACTGCTGATTGACTTGCACTTCACTTTGCCAAATACCTTCAGGGTCATAAGTACTGCAAGAACAGAACAGAATAGTTGCGGTAAAAAGGAATATTAATTTTTTCATGGATACGAAATACTTGGTTTATCCTGCAAAAATGGAAAATATATCTTTCACTTGATTAACAGCATGCAAGTTTTAACTTATAAGATTAAGTTTCTATAGATACAATTATTGGTCTGGACTTTTACTTTTTGAATAGAACAAAATTTGAGTAAGTCTGTTTTTTAAAACCTCAGATGAATATAGAAAGGTTTTTAAAAGAGAAAAAAATGAGTATAAGCTTATTTTTTAGCAGTTTTTGGATGATAATTGAAGGGGGTGATGGTTTTTAAAAAATAAATTGTGTTGAAGTATATAAAATAATTAAATCTTAAAACGATTTATTTGTCATTGGAGTTATACGTTTCAAATATTGATGATTTGAAAAGTAAGGTGATGTTGTTGCATATTTGTATCAAGCATTTAGAAAAGAATGAGTAAGAGCAAATGCTAAACATTCCAAAAACCGAAAATAAAAAATATTTGTAATGAGGTCAACACTTTAATACCCTAGCAAATTAACTTTAAACAAAGTAGTGTGTGGGGGCCAATCAACCCTCTTTTTGGTTGGCTCTACACTCAGGCTTTTCATTACAAACCATAAAGAAATGTTTGATCGTAAAGGATAGGACTTTATGGAGTCCGTACTCCTAGAGATCATAACCAAAGATGTAAGATTCAGCTAGCTTTGGAAAGGGAGCAGCTACAAAGGTAGTTGCGACCCTCTTTTTTTTAGACTTTAAGTCTAGAGTAAAACATTCAATGTTCCGCGTTTCTCAATACACACTTCTTCAAAATCTCTATTCTTTAATTTACTTTCTAACCAAGACAAAAAGTCAAAATATTCAAAGGCTCTGGCTTCAAATTCATTTTCTGTTAAAGAAGATAAATCTAAGTACATTTCATTAAATCCATTCAATATTTGTTTGTCGGTAAAGGTAGGATACTTCTTTAAAAATTTTAGAATGATAGATTCTGCTTTGTAAAGCCTTTTACGTTTTAGTAAAAAGCGGTAAGTGGATTTTACGATATACTCTAGTAATTGATCATTACCTAATTCAAAATGAATAAAGAGGTTGAGAATTCTACCAAAACTATAGAGATCCTCTCTTGTTTTTAAATCTGGCTCGTCTAGTAATTGATTGACCCAATCTAGGGCCTCATTATATTTACCAGCACCAAAATTTAGATAAGCGAGATTGTAATATAAACCAATCCGGTGCTGGCTTTTTATTTGCTTCTCATAATCAGCTAATTCGTTGACAAATGAATGAAGATTAGAAAGACCTTTTCTAAATTGACCTGTAGAAATATAAAGGTCAATTTCCAAATTATAACTTCGGGTAAACAACCTTGATTTTAATGTGGATGAACTAGTCGAAATCGTTCGGAGTTTCCTAAGATTTGATAAGCCTTCTTGATATTGATGTAATTGCTTTTGAATGATATATAAATTGATTAAAGAGCTAATATAATTGGCTTCTTTATCTCCTTTTCGTAAAGCTGGCTCTAAATCCTCAAACATTAAGACTTGAGCTTTCATATGTTCAAGGCACTTTTCCCACTCAGCAATTTGAAAATAATATAGAAATCTAGCATTGTGGTAAAACATTCGAGCATTAAATGATTTCGCATTATTAAGGTTTTGATAAAGCGGATCTTCGAATAATTTACTGAAAACTTCTTTTTCTTCTTCTTTTCGAATGCCACCACGCTTCCAATAGGGGATAAATATTTTGTCATGAAGCAATTGAAACTCAAGATAATTTCGATAAACTTCTAAAAAACTGATTTCTTTTTGGAAATCTACATTGACATAGCGTTCAAGTCCTTTAAGGTCATTTTGATTGTGGATAATGTGATGTTTCCAACGATATACTTCAAGCACTTGTAAAAAACGTTCATTTTCGAGTGCTGTCTTCATCGCTTTATCAAGTGCTTTTTCAGATTGCTGGATCAATCCTTTTTGAAAAAGTAATTGTGCATTTCGCATTAATACGGGAAAGGGATCTTCTGCTTTATTTTCGTGATATTGCCTTAAACTATTGAGAATCAGTTTGTATAGGTAGTTTTTGGTTACATGAAGTTGCTTGATGAAAACTTGCCCTTTAAACTTTCTTTTGATTTTACTTTCGTCATATGTAGATTGTCGATCAATTGCATCAAAGAGCAATACATATTTGTTTTGTTTTCCAATGACATGTCGAGCTGCAAATAATTTGAAATATCGCTTTTCTTGTTTCGTCAAAGATTTAATCAATTGAAATAATTCTAGAGACACTGTTTTCATGATTCCAATATAACGAAAATAGAATAATTTCATTGCTGGACTTCTACGTTTTCTACATTTTAGGGTTTAAAATTTTAGATAAAAAGGGTAATTTAATACTATAAACTATACGTTAAGTATGTAGTTTGAAACTTACGTATCCAGGGAAAGTATTTAAACATGTTTTAAAAAACATATTTCACATAAAGATTAATTTTAACATGGAGTCACGCGACAATATCCCCGCCAAAGTAAATTGAGGTTGATAAACTACTATTTGCAAAAGAAAGCGGGGATTGTGTCGCATTAGAATTGAACTTCATTATTTATATATTCCTATTCATATCCACTTATTGATACTTTTCTAAAAAGTATTGTATTTTTAATAATCGCCTATAGAATTTCGTTTCTCCCTGATTGCGAATTCATAACATTTTAACTAATTAATTGAATGGGAAGACGAGTTATAAATTTTTTAATTGTATTTCTTTTTTTATCACTCCATCTGGTTTTGGAAGCACAGACCGAAGAGGGTATACTTAATACGAATTGCGTATTTGAAGTGCAGTATACACTTCAACATCCTGCTTGTCCTGAGGAAGCTAATGGTTCAATTGATCTGGAATTAATCAATGCCACAGGGACAACTAATATAGAATGGTTAGATGGTGTAAATGGGAATGCGAGTTTTGTGAGTGTTTTGAATGCTGGAAACTATACCGTTCGAGTAGGCGATGACAACCTATGTTATGATACTTTAGTTTTTGTCCTTGTTGATCCTGCACCAGTTTTATTTGATTTGTCTAGCGATATAAGTTGCCCAAGTGCTAATAATGGGGCAATTAGTGTTACACTTACTTCTGGAAATGCGGATGCTTTTGCAATCAACGGTGGAATAGCTCAAAGTAGTCCTATCTTTTCTGATTTGGCACCTGGGACACATACTATAACTGTTTTTGATCCCTCAGGTTGTTATTATGAGGAGGATATTGAAGTGGCAGAGTCTGAGGTACCGGTCATTATTCTAGAACCAGAGAATGCTTCATGTTCTAATGTTAATGATGCTTCTTTTATTGTAATCATAGAAACGGTGAGCATATCTGAAAATTTTGAATATTCTCTTGATGGTGATAATTATGTTCCCGATTCAATATTTGAAGACTTGAACAATGGTATTTATGAAGTATATGTAAGAAATCAAAACCTTTGTGTATTTACAGAATCTGTTGCTATTGTAGCTCCGGAAGATCCCGAATTTACTATCGAAAAAACGGATGTTACTTGCCCTGGAGCAGATGATGCTTCTTTTATTGTTCTAAGGGAATCAGTAAACAATACAGATGATTTTGAATATTCTCTTGATGGACTTAATTTTCAATCCGATTCAATTTTTTCAAACCTAGAACCTGATTTATACTCGGTTTATATTAAAAATAGTGCTAATTGTGTTTTTGAAGAGACCATATTTATAGAAGAGCCAGAAGCTCCTTTAATCAATTTTGAAATTAATGAAGTTTCTTGCCCCGGAGGATCCGATGCCTCTTTTATTGTGATCATAGAGACGGTGAGTACACCTGAGGACTATGAGTATTCTCTTGATGGGGATAATTATATTCCGGATTCTGTTTTTTCGGATATTCCTTCTGGTATCTACACCCTTTATACTCGAGATCAATCGGATTGTATCCATAGTGAATTAGTGGAAATTGTTGAACCAGAAACACCTGTGATAGATGCGGAGATTAATGATGTACTTTGCCCCGGAGGCGAAGATGGTTCATTTATCGTGATCATAGAAACAGTAAGTAGCCCAGAGCCCTATCTTTATTCTCTTGATGGAGATATCTTCCAACCTGATTCTTCTTTTACAGATTTAGATGCTGGAGTATATGAGGTGATTGTTCAGGATACGACTGGATGTGAGTTCACACAGTTGGTGGAAGTAGAAGAACCAGAAATACCAAATATCAATGCGGATGTCAATGATGTACTTTGCCCCGGAGGTGAAGATGGCTCATTTATAGTGATCATAGAAACCGTAAGTAGTCCAGAGCCCTATCTTTATTCTATTGATGGAGATATCTTCCAATCTGATTCCTCTTTTACAGATTTAGATGCTGGAGTATATGAGGTGATTGCTCAGAATATGGTAGGATGTGAATTCACACAGTTGGTGGAAGTAGAAGAACCAGAAATACCAAATATCAATGTGGATGTCAATGATGTACTTTGCCCAGGAGGTGAAGATGGTTCATTTATCGTGATCATAGAAACGGTAAGTAGTCCAGAGCCCTATCTTTATTCTATTGATGGAGATATCTTCCAACCTGATTCTTCTTTTACAGGTTTGGATGCTGGAGTATATGAGGTGATTGCTCAGAATACGACCGGATGTGAGTTTACACAATTGATAGAAATAGAAGAACCAGAAATGCCAAATGTCGATTTTGAAATAGACCATGTAACTTGTCCAGATGGTGAAGATGCTTCATTTATAGTCATTATAGAAACCGTAAGCAATACAGGAAATTTCGAATTTTCATTAAATGGGAATGAATTTCAAGAAGATTCAATTTTTACGAATCTAGAAGCTGGGGTTCATGATGTAGTGATAAAAAACGAACAACTATGTCTCTTTGCTGAGACGATTGTAATAACAGAACCTGAAACACCAGTCATCGATTTTGATATTGACCATGTTACCTGTTCGGGGGGTAATGATGCAAGTTTTATTGTTATCATAGAAACCGTAAGCAATACGGAAAATTATGAATATTCAATCGGTGGAGATGTGTTTCAGGAAGATTCTACTTTTACGGATCTAGAAGCGGGTTTATACGGAACTTTTGTACGCGATATGAATGGCTGTATAAGTACTCAGACTATTTTAATAGAAGAGCCAGAGATCCCTTTGATAAATTTTGATATCAATGAAGTGACTTGCTCCGGAGGTTCGGATGCGTCACTCATTGTTATCATAGAAACAGTGAGTAATCCGGAAACTTACCTATACTCTTTAGATGGAGATAATTACCAGATTGATTCTACTTTTACGGGTTTAACAGCTGGAGTCTATACGACTTATATTCAAAATGAAGACAATTGTGTATATACTGAAATAGTTGAAATAATAGAACCTGAAGAAACAGATCTTTCGATAAGCAGTACTGACATTAGTTGTCATGGAGAGAATGATGGTACAATCAGTGTAATCGCAGAAGGGCCAGGAAGTACTTTTGAATATTCTATAGATGGGCTTAATTTTCAGAATTCTAATGTTTTTGAAAACCTTCCATCTGGTATATTTGAAGTGACTATTCAAAATGGAGAAGGTTGCTTAATTTCTGAAAACACTTTATTGATTGAGCCCGACCTCCCCGAATTTAATGTTGAATTAGTCGATGTTTCCTGTAGTGGTGGTATGGACGGTAGTATTACAGTGAATATAACATCTGGCATTTTACCATTCGAGTTTGCACTCGATACTGCTGCTTATCAAACTTCAAATGTCTTTGAAAATCTTTCAGTTGGAGCTTATACACTTTACTTATTAGATGATAGTGGTTGTGTCTTTTCAAACACTGCTAATCTAGAAGAACCTCCTCCGCTCAATGCACTTACTAGTTCTCAAAATGAAACTTGTGATTATGCCAATGGTTGGATATCTGTAGCTGCGGAAGGTGGAACTTTTCCTTATAATTATCAATGGGATACACAAGATGCTTCGCCATCTATTTCTGACTTATCTGAAGGAACTTTCCATTTATCTATTACAGATGGTAATTATTGTCTGTTTACTGATTCTATTATAATCCGAAATGAACCTGCTCCAACTATTGAAGCTCAATTGCAGGACCTAAATTGTTTTGAGGATCAGAATGCCTGGATTAATTTAATTGTTGAGAGTGATGCAGCACCGTTTGATTTTATTTGGTCGAATGGCGAATCGGTTCAACAAATAAATGATTTAAGCTCGGGGGCTTATAGTGTCACTGTTACAGATCAAAATAACTGCTTTGCTTCTGCACACTTTTCTATTGAAGAGCCTGAGGTATTACAAGTAAGTGGTGAAAAGTTAGTAACAGCATTTTCCGGCGATATTAATTTGACGGTTGAAGGTGGCCAAGTTCCATATGATTACCTCTGGTCTAATGGGCAAACGACAAAAAATCTTGATAATTTGCCATTTGGATTTTATTCAGTGACGGTGACTGATTCAAATGATTGTGAAAGGTCTGTTGAATTTAGTGTATTAGATCCTAATTTACCTGTAGATGGTGCTATCAATGTTTATCCAACAGTGACAGACAGAGAAGTGACTATAGATATTCAATTGCCAGAAGAGAAGAAAGTCAATATTTATTTAGTAGATGAAGTAGGAAGAATAGTCCAGGTCATTCATCCTTCAAAAATTCAACAGGAGGTATTTACTTTAGATTTAGAGTCTTTAGCTGCTTCAATATATTTTTTACGGATTGAAGTCGGCGCTGACTTTATTGTGAAAAAAGTAGTGAAGGTTTTAGATTAAGGAACAAAAGATAAATTGGGCTTTATCTATTCCTTATCCCTAAATAGCAGTTAATATAATTTTGACTAATGATTCCTCCGAAGGTTCTTCTGCTACTTTATACTCTTCAATGCCCATACCAATCAGAGTCTTTTCTGTTGTCCGACCGATTGCAAAAATTTTTTGATCATCAAATAGAACACGGTCTTTGAAATAGGCTTTTGCGTTCATTGGACTTGTAAAAACAAGTGCATCAGAATCTGGAATAAGAACATTTTTTTTCATTTCATTTTTATAAACAATAAGGCTTTTATCCGAGATATTACCTTCTAACAGACGTTGAATTGTCTTGCGAGATTTTTCAGCTTGAGGGAAAAGAACAGTTTGACCTTTTGACAGTTTTAAAAAATCAAGGGCAGTTTCTAAAGTATTTCCTTGTCCTATAAAATCTACATTTGATACTTTGGATTGAAGATACTTTGCTGTTCCTTTTCCAATGGTTGCCCAACGAATGTTTTTAGAGACAGATTTATTTTTTGTTTTTAAACAGTCAAAGAAAAATTTAACTCCATTTTTACTATAAAAAAATATCCAATCTGATTTAGGGATACGATTAAAATCAATAGCAGAAAATTGAAGAAGGGACTTACCATGAACAGTAAAGCCAGCAGCTTCTAACTGGGTTTTAAAAATACTTGTATTGCTTAGCTTCCTTGTTATAAATATTGTTTTCATCTTTAAAATAGTTCTATCGCCTCAATATCTAACAGTTTGAAAAAACAATTTGCGGTAGCTTGAACATCTACAGAAGCATTATGTGCATCTGCGAACTTAGCGCCAAAAAGCTTTTGATGTAACTCCTCAAGTTTTGGCCATTTATATTTTCCTCCTCTGCCTGGAATCTTACAAAACCAAGTGCTTTCCCTCATTGTACAATATAATTCTGACTTGAATAGATTATGTGAAATATCTTTTCTGATAAATTCAGCACCGATGACCTTAGAATCAAAATCGATATTATGAGCAATGATATATTCTGCTTTATCAATCACCTTTTTAAAAGCCTCTAGTGCTTCTACTATTGGTTTGCCTTCTGCAATTGCTCGTTTAGTACTTATCTTATGTATCCGTTCTGATTCATAAGGGATTTCCCAACCTTCCGGTTTAATAATATAATCTTGTACATCCAATAAGACTCTTTGCTCATCATAGAGTTGCCAAGCGAGCTGGACTACATGCGGCCAATTAAACGTATCTGTCATAGGTGCTTTCCAGCTCCTAGGCATTCCTGTAGTTTCGACATCGAAAAAAAGATACATAAGCAAATCTTTATTAATTATTTGTCAAAGAACCTTATTTTTTAAGGGCTTCCACGACTTGTTCCGCTAGTTCAAATTTTGTGCTTGAAGACAATCGTACACTTTTGAGTACTCCATCCCAATTGTCTGCTTTGGTCGCCCAAATATGAAAATTACCTTGATTATCTTTTTCACAATATACACCTAAAGGTAATTGACATCCTCCATCAAAGAGGTTTAGAACCTTGCGTTCAATATTAGTAACTTCTGCTACTTCAGGACGGTGTATTTTTTTTAAAATCCTTCTTGTATCCTTATCATCAGATCTGGTTTGGAAAGCCAAAACACCCTGTGCTGGCGCAGGAATAAATTCTTTGGGATGTAATTCAACTACTTTTAAGTCAGATAAATCAAGTGCCAATCGTTGTATCCCCGCAGCTGCTAACAAAATAGCGTCAAAGTCACCTTTCCTTAATTTCTCAATTCTGGTAGGGACATTTCCGCGAATATCTCTTAGTTCAATATCCTTGCGCACGGATAGGATTTGTGATTTTCGACGAGCAGAGGAAGTGCCTACAATTGCTCCTTGCTTAAATTTTAAGACCTGATCCTCCGCAATCGAATTTGGATGGATGAGTAATAAATCTGCTGGGTTTTCACGATAAGAAACAGCCGTAATCGCTAAACCCTCTGGAGATTCCGTAGGTAAATCTTTCATAGAGTGTACCGCCAAATCAATCGTACCTTTTAAAAGTTCTTCTTCGATTTCTTTTGTGAAAAAACCTTTTCCTTCTATTTTATCAAAACTTAAATTTTGGATTTGATCTCCTTTTGTTTTTATTATTTTCAACTCAGAAGAGATACCTAGTTCTTCCAATTGTTTGATAGTATAATTCGCTTGCCAAAGGGCTAGTTTACTACCTCTACTTCCTATTCTTAGAGTTTTATTAGTTGTCATATTCCCAAATATAAGGAAAAGGTAGAAAGGCTGAATGATAGAGGAAGAGAAAAGTGAAGTGTCATTTGTCATTCTTACCTCCTGTATAATATAATGACTAAATTATGACTAATGGAGGAAGATCAAATATAGCAATTGGAATATTATCCGCTAAATATGAATTGAATGAGGATAGGTAATCACAATTTTTGAAGCCTGTCAGAAATAGCCCCTCACAAGCAAAGCGATCACAAAACCAAAGGTTGATCACAAGCGAAGCGATCACCAAATCACATAGCCCATAGGACTGATCACCAGAACACAAATTTAGACTGTCTTCATTGCGATTGATATAAACACGATGAATCCCTGTTTTTACTTTTTCGGGCTTTTCTCCTTTTTTTCTACCTTTGCCCTGATGAAAGTCACAGCAAAAGAACTTTGTAAGTTACTCAATGGTAGTATAGTAGGTAATCCTGATATTGAGGTATTTGGGCCTAGCAAGATTGAACATGGAAAAGAAGGTACGATTAGTTTTCTCTCTAACCCGAAGTACGAATCTTATGCTTACACTACTAAATCTTCTATCTTATTGGTTTCCAGAGATTTCGAACCATCACAAACAATACCGGCTACCTTAATTCGAGTGGATGATGTATACAATTCTGTAGCTAAATTGCTTGATCATTTTGGTGCAGTTGATTCATCTATTATTGGAGTTGACAAACAGGCTTTTGTAGATCCAGAAGCAAATTTAGGAAATGGAGTTGCTATTGGAAAGTTTACTGTAATTAGTGAAAATGTGGAGATTGGCGAAAATAGCATCTTGTATCCTCAGGCTTTTATTGATAAAAATGTAAAAATCGGAAGAAATTGTATTTTATATCCTGGCGTGAAGATTTATAGAGATTGCATCGTTGGTGATGATTGTATTTTGCATGCAAATGTTGTTATTGGCAGTGATGGGTTTGGATTTGCTCCTCAAGAAGATAAATCGTATAAAAAAATACCTCAGATAGGAAATGTCATTATTGAAAATCAAGTAGAAATTGGTGCTAATACAGTTATAGATAGGGCCACGATGGGTTCAACTGTGATCAAAGAGGGCGTAAAACTTGACAATTTAATTCAAGTAGCACATAATGTTGAAATTGGTGCGCATACAGCAATTGCTGCTCAGGCAGGTATTGCTGGTAGTACTAAGATTGGAACAAACTGCTTGATTGGAGGACAAGCCGGCTTTGTTGGGCATATTGAAATTGCAAATGGGACAAAAGTGCAGGCTCAAAGTGGGATTAATAAATCAATAAAGGAAGAAGACACCGCAATTTATGGTTCGCCAGCTTTGGCCTATAGTGATTATCTACGTTCTTATGCGGTTTTTAGAAAACTTCCTGATCTTTCTCGTCAAATTGCCGATTTAAAAAAAGAGCTTGAAAAGCTGAAAAATGAATAAATCTAAGCTAATCATTCATATTTCCTTTATAGTAATCACAAGACTAGCGCGTTTTTGAGTCATAGAAATCGAAAGATTAACTAGAAATTTGAGTACAGCGGACATAAAATATCAAAATTTTGTAAGAATACTGGAAGCAAGGCCTCACAAAGCCCTTTAGGGCTGACCACAAGACCGAAGGTCGATCACAAGCGAAGCGATCACCAAAACACAAACCTGAAATATCTTTCTTGCAATGACTATAATATTTCCGCCTAGCTATTCCTACAAACCACTACCTTTATGTATCTTTGCGGGAATAAAATATTGAGTAATTCAAAAATATGAAACAACACACTATAAAACAGGCAGTTAAGGTGAGTGGAGTGGGATTACATTCTGGTTCAAAGGTGACGATGACTTTTAACCCAGCACCAGTGAATCATGGAGTGAAATTTCAAAGAATTGATCTAGATGCTGCTCCAGTAGTTGCTGCTGATGTAACAAAGGTTGTTTCTACCAATCGTTCTACTACGATTCAAAGTGGTGCAGCAAGTGTAAAAACGGTAGAACACACCCTTTCGGCATTAGTAGGTATGGGTGTAGATAATGTGCTAATTGAAATTGATGGACCGGAAGCACCTATTTTAGATGGTAGCAATTCAGAAATTGTTAAAATTATAGAGGAGGCGGGCTTAGAAGAACAAGATATGGATCGAGAGTATTTTGAAATAGAGGAAACGATTTCATTTAAAGATGAGAAAACAGGGGCGGAATTTATGGCGATGCCAGCTGAAGAGTTTCAAGTGACGACGATGATTGATTTTAACTCTCCGACTTTAGGGCATCAATATGCTTCTCTGGAATCAATGAAAGACTATAAAAAAGAAATTTCATCGGCGAGAACTTTTGTTTTCTTACATGAATTGGAAACTTTACTAAAAGAAGGTTTGATAAAAGGAGGAGATTTTGATAATGCGATTGTTATTGCTGATCGGATCATTGACCAGAAAGCTTTAGATGTTTTAGCTGAAAAACTTGGAAAACCTAAGTTGAAAGTTGAAAAGGAGGGCATCCTCAATACTGTTGATTTACGTTTTGAAAATGAACCCGCTCGCCATAAATTATTAGACCTTATTGGAGATTTAACTCTAATAGGCAAGCCAATAAAAGGAAAAATTGTTGCGACGAAACCAGGCCATACTTCTAATGTGATTTTTGCTGGAATGTTGAAGAAATTGTACATGGAGCAAAAGAAACTGAGAGGAAAACCTAAGTATGATCCCAATGAACCAGCTATTAAGGATGTGGTAGATATACAAAAGATGCTTCCACATCGGTTTCCTTTTGTTTTAGTTGATAAAATAATTGAGATATCTGAAAGGCACGTAGTTGGGATAAAAAACGTTACCTTTAACGAGAACTTTTTTCAGGGACATTTTCCAAATAATCCGGTATTTCCGGGAGTGTTACAAATGGAAGCTTTAGCACAGACAGGTGGACTTTTAGCACTTTCTACAGTACCAGATCCAGAAAACTGGGATACTTATTTTCTGAAAATTGATAATGCAAAATTCAAAGCGAAAGTAGTTCCCGGAGATACAATGATCCTTAAGATGGAATTGTTGGCACCCATCAGGCGAGGTATTGTACAAATGCAAGGAACAACTTATGTAGGTAATAAGATTGTTTCCGAAGGAGAACTTACTGCCCAAATTATTAGAAGGAATTTGAATGACTAACACACTAAGTAATATCCATCCAAATGCGAAGATCGGGGAAGGGGTGAAAATTGGCGCTTTTGTCACGATCGAAGCAGATGTTGTGATCGGAGATGGTACTGAGATTGGACCCAATGTTTGTATCCTCAATGGCACGCGAATGGGAAAGAATTGTAAAATATTCCCAGGAGCCATTATAGGTTCTATCCCACAGGATCTAAAATTCGAAGAGGAAGAGTCTATCCTTAAAATTGGCAATAATGTAACAATACGTGAATATTGTACAATAAATAGAGGCACTAGAGCTAATTTTAGTACAGAAATTCATGATAACTGCTTGATTATGGCATATTGTCATATTGCGCATGATTGTATTATACGTGAAAATTGTGTACTTGCTAATTGTGTAAACCTCGCAGGCCATATTGAAATAGGCCCTAAGACTGTTCTTGGTGGCTTGACAGCAGTACATCAGTTCGTTCGGATAGGAGAGTATGTAATGGTTGGTGGGGGTTCTTTAGTTCGGAAAGATATTCCTCCATATGTAAAAGCTGCAAGAGAACCTCTTTCTTATGCTGGATTGAACAGTATTGGACTCAAAAGACGAGGCTTTTCTGTAGATCAGATTCATAATATTCACAATATCTATCGAATCCTATATGTTAAAGGTTATAATACCACTCAAGCTGTAGAGCACATAGAAGCAACTTTTACTGCTACACCAGAAAGAGATAATATTCTCCAGTTTATACGTAAAGCTGACCGTGGTATTATCAGAGGATTTCGACATATGAATGCCGATAAAAATGGATTTAGTTCTCAATAATGTAGGTAAACGATATCGATTCGATTGGATATTTCGTCGCGTCAATTATCACTTTAAAGAAGGTTGTAAATATGCTATTCTCGGCCCTAATGGTTCGGGTAAATCAACTTTGATGAAAGTGCTTTCTGGTCATTTGACACCCTCTAAAGGTAAAATCGAGTTTCAAAAAAATAATTCAAAAATTCTTGTTGATAAGGTATACCGATCAGTGAGTTATGCCGCACCTTATATTGATGTTATTGAAGAGATGACATTAGAAGAAGCGATAAGTTTTCACCTTCAGTTCAAGCCAATGCTGGATGGAATAAAAACCAATGATATCATTGATTTGTTGGGTTTTTCTAAATCAAAGCGAAAAGAAGTACGTTTTTTTTCATCCGGTATGAAACAGCGCCTTAAATTGGTTTTGGCTGTTTGTTCGGATACCGAATTATTAATGTTGGATGAACCCACCACAAACCTTGATCAGCAAGGATTTGATTGGTATCAGGAATTGATTCAGAAATTCGCCAGAGATCGCTTAGTTATTATAGCTTCAAATGTAGAGACTGATTATCATTTTTGTGATGAACACTTGAATATATTGGATTTTAAGTCAAAATAAATTGGGCGACTAATGTGTAGATTATCTATGCATTCAAGATAAAACTCCAAAAACCCATTTATCTTTGTTTAAAGCGAACAACTTCATTATAAAATATTGATAATGAGTAGTGTACAAAGTAGATACATCAATCCTTTAACTGATTTTGGTTTCAAAAAATTATTTGGTACAGAACTGAATAAATCACTTCTAATTAATTTCCTTAACCAGATTTTACCCGAAAAGCATCAAATCAAAGATTTAAACTATTCTCGAAACGAGCAAATGGGGCAAAATGACTTAGATAGAAAAGCGATATTTGATTTATATTGTGTTGGTGAATCAGGAGAACGATTTATTGTTGAAGTTCAAAAAGCAAAACAAAATTATTTTAAAGACAGAAGTATATACTATTCGTCTTTTCCTATTCAAGAACAAGCTAAAAAAGGAGATTGGGATTATAGATTAGATCCAGTTTACACAATTGGAATTCTAGACTTCGTCTTTAGTGATCACCAGAAGGAAGAAGAATTACTTCATATTGTAGAATTAAAAAATCAAAATTGTGAAGTCTTTTATGATAAGTTAAAATTCATTTATATCGAACTCCCTAAATTTAAAAAAGGAGAGGCAGAATTAGAAACTCAATTCGATAAATGGTTATATGTTTTCCGGCATCTGTCAAATTTGAGAAATCGACCTCAAAAACTGCAAGATAAAATATTTGAAAAAGTGTTTGAAGCAGCAGAAATCGCTAAATTTTCTATAGAAGAAAGAGAAGCTTATGAAGAAAGTTTAAAGTATTATCGTGATATCAAAAATGTTGTTGATACTTCAAAAGAGGAAGGAAGAGAAGAAGGGAGAGGAAAAGGAAGAGATCAAAGGAATTTTGAAATTGCAATAAAAATGAAAAAAAACGGAGAATCTATTGAGAAAATAATAGAATATACAGGTCTTACCCAATCTGAAATTGAACAACTTCTATTATAAAAAGCCTGAGGGCGATAATTAAGAGCCTTGCCCATTAAGGCTGATCACCTCAAAAGAAACCAAGAATTATCAATGGCTAACCCAAAGGACGTTCTCTAAGATCAGAAAGAAAACCCCTGATTTTCTTCAATGAATCTAAAGTCTTTTGTCGCTTGATGATTTTATCTTTATTAGATTTTAATTCTTTTTTAGCGCCATCTAGTGTGAAACCACGCTCCTTTACTAAATGGTATATGGTATTAAACTGAGTAATGTTTTGTTTCGTAAAGCGGCGATCACCTTTACTATTCTTATGTGGACGGAGTAAATCAAATTCACCTTCCCAAAATCGGATCAAGGATTTGGATACATTAAACATTTCAGCTACTTCTCCAATAGTATAATACAATTTGGTAAGCTCTTCGATATTAACTGCCATTTTAAAAAGGGTTTGATTTCTTGTTTCGAAATTATAATAAAAAAATCGGATTCGCAAATGCAGTACAAGCTTGGCACGTACAAATGCACGATTCACTAGGAATTTGAGTAAAGTAGAAATAAAATATTAAAGTTTTGTAAGAATACAAGAAGCAAGATCA
>CBDICS010000078.1:0-59745 GCA_965277415.1 Saprospiraceae bacterium | reverse complement strand
AGATTTGTGAAGCTTTCAGACCGGTGACGAAGGAACATATTGCAGTATACGGTGCATATAATGATCAACGTTTGACGGGATTGCATGAAACTGCTGCAATTACTGATTTTAGTTATGGTGTATCTGATAGAGGTGCTTCTATCCGAATTCCGATCATCACTGTTGAACAGGGATGGAAAGGATGGTTAGAGGATCGTCGTCCTGCATCCAATGCAGATCCATATCGGGTTGCCGCAAGAATTGTAACTACAGTGAAAAGTGCTGATGTAAAGGAATTAGCTGAATAAGCTTTCTGAACAACAGCTTCAAAATAAAAAACCTCAATTGTTCTTCAGTTGAGGTTTTTTATATTTGAATTTTATTTTGGAATAATATTTTACTCAGTTAATAAATTCTTTTCAATTTTTTATAGGCTAATAATTTTTTATAGATTTGAATACAATGTACTTTTTTGCTCAAACCACTATTAACATCAGTAGCAAACATTAAAATTCTATAAGAATACTAAAAACAAGCCCTCACAAAGCCCAAAGGGCTGATCACAAGACCGCAGGTCAATCACAAACG
The DNA here is from genome assembly GCA_965277415.1 of Saprospiraceae bacterium. GTDB lineage: Bacteria > Bacteroidota > Bacteroidia > Chitinophagales > Saprospiraceae > JAHDHW01. The sequence goes on along the minus strand of CBDICS010000078.1, from coordinate 59,178 downwards.
AAGCGATCACTACCTCACAAAACCCAAAGGGTTAATCACTACCTCACAAGCAAAGCGATCACCATTAAAATACCATTCTTACAATTGCCACAACTAATTCTATTAGACAGGCAACCCTTTTTCAAAAAAACTCGTGTTAGCAATTGAACATTAATTTTTTAGACAGAGCCTACCTTGAAAATGAAAAATTTATTAACCTGCTTAGTTTTATTTGTTAGCGTATTAAATATTCATGCTCAGTCCATAGCAACAGAATATGTCTATTTCGAAACAGATAAATCTGATATTCCATCTGATGAAGCTTTACACTTAGATAAATGGCTAATCAAATTCAAAAGTATAGACGGTGGGGAAATCAAATTGAAAGGGCATACTGATGATAAAGGGACTTCGGCATATAACCTGCTTCTATCAAAAAAAAGAGTAGAAAGTGTTCGGGATTATCTGGTAAATAAAGGTATATCAGCTAATCAAATTTTTATGGACTTTTATGGAGAAATCAAGTCCAGTCAATACCAATGAATCTGAAAGTGGAAGACAATCTAACCGTTAGAGTGGAAATTTCCATTATCCAGGAGGAAATAGCAGGCGAAGATTTTCCTGTCAAGATCAAAGAAAAAAAAGCCAAAGTACCTGAGGATGAATCTGGTACTAAGGTGACGTATGAAAAATTAAATATCTCTGAATTTAAAAAAATACCTCAAGTCTTTTGCATCCGAAATGATCGAGATACAGTGATACAAGGAAAAGAAGGTACAATCCTGTTCTTTAAGGCGAATAGTTTTGATCAAAAGAATATAATATGTGATTGTATCAATATTGAATTGACAGAGTTTTATGAACCTAAAGACATTATACTCAATAATCTAAATACAGAATCAGGCGATAGATTATTGGAGACACAAGGCGCTATAAATGTCGAAGCTTTTTGCAATGACAATAAACTGAAATTAAAGCGCGCCAGGAAAATGGATATCTACTTTTCAAATATAGATCCGAACCAAGATTTTGAATTGTTTTCGGGTAGAGAAGAGGCAGAAGAAATCGAATGGAAAAAAAATACAAAAGCCTATACAAGTGATTTCTTTAAAGGATATGCTGTTGGGAGAGGTTATGATAGGTGGTTTTGTGGCTACAATTTTTTTCTAAGGCGTTGGATTTGTAATTGGAAAGTTAAGAAAAGAGAAAAAATATGGAAAAGACAATTTGCTGATTTTATGGATGATTTAAATAGTAATTATGCTTCTATTGATTTTTCAAATTTCAATGCAAATATGAGTTCAAGACAATCGGTATTGTTTACGAGTCCTAATATTGGTTATATCAATTGTGATCGATTTATTAATACGCCAAAGCGGCAATTAGCCAATATCTATATAAAAGACGATTCCACAACCTCGATGGTGACCTCTATAGTTTTTAAGGATATACAATCTGTTATGAGTGGAAGCATGGATTATAATGGTCGACATTGGTATAAAAGAATACCTAAGCATAAGTCCGTTTGGGTTGTTGCTATAAAAAAGAAGGCTCAAAAATATTTCTTAGCTTTAGAAGAGCGAAATACCAATTCGAAAGAAATCAGTAAACTTAAATTTAAAGAACTTTCGAAAGAAGATTTACTAGCATCTCTAGATACAATAGGATGGTAATTTAAATGACGAAAGAAGCCCTCATAGCCCTCATTAAAGCTTGTAAGCGGAATGACTCACAGAGTCAGAAGGCATTGTATCGGCATTTCTATAATTATGGAATGACGATCTGTTCGAGGTATGCCCGTAATCGAGAGGAGGCTAAAGAAATTATGAATGATGGCTTTATAAAAGTATTTACAAAGTTAGATCAATACAATCTCTCACATTCTTTCAAAGCATGGCTGAATAGGATAATGGTCAATACTTCTATTGACCATTACCGGAAGTATCAGTCACAGCCAAGAACAGTAGACCTCATTCATGCACAGCATATTGAATCTAGTCAGAATGTGTTAGAAAACCTTTCATCAAAGGATATTTTAAACTTAGTACAATTACTTTCTCCTTCATATAGGATGGTCTTTAATCTTTATGTGGTAGAAGGATTTAAGCATCATGAAATTGCTGAAAAATTAGGAATTAGCACAGGGACTTCAAAGTCTAATTTGGCTAAAGCTAGATTAAAATTAAAATTAATGATTCATACATTAGAAGAAAAAAAGAGCAAGTATGGATAATAGGGATTTTGATAAAATATTTTCTGATGGGTTAGGAGAGGAGCAGCACTTTGACTTTCGGGAGTCCGATTGGGAGGAGGTGGCCTCTCATATTCAGAAAGAACCAAAACGATTTTTTGTATGGTGGAGATGGTTGATTCCAATATTGCTTATCGTTTCCAGTACTGTGATTTATTGTTTAGTAGCTGATTTGAGAATGGCTGAAAAGACCATTCAAAGTTTAAATGAAAAAATCGAAGATCAACAATTAAGTAGTAGAGATATTGTTTTTCAAAAAAATAATCAAATAGGCTCTGATTCAAGTTCGATAAATAGCTTTCAAAACAAACTTTTAGAAAAGGAAATAATTAGTGCTAAAAAAAGGCCACCTTTATCTTCAGAAAGTCCTGCATCAGTCAAATTTGTTGAAGAGGAAGTACTTCATCAACCAAGTGAATCAGCAACTGAATACTTAGAAGAACAAGAACCCATTACTTTGCTAGAAGAAATTCCTATTAGAGAGGTAGCACTTGAACTTGAATTTGAAAAGGAGCATGAACATTATTATTTGAAAGATGACTATTCTTCTCCTAAGCGATTGCAGGTACGCGATAGATTACGCATCGGACTGACTGGCACTTGGGGATTAACGGAAGGTTTCTCATCACAAGATTCAACTTTTGGTATAAATAACCTTTTTGAAAAAAACATGATTGAGCTAGGCATTCGTGCAGAATGGTCATTCAATAATAGATGGAGCGCAAATGCCATTCTCGGATTTGATTATGTCAGCTATAATACAACAGATAGCGATGATGTATCTACAGGTGCTATTGAAGGTTTATCTCCTGATTTTGGTGGAGAGTTGACAAATTTGAAGTTTTCACAAATTGGATTTAATTATCAATTAGGATTAAAATATCAATTTGGATCACGCAAAAAATGGTTACCTTATTTAGGCCTGAATATAGCAGCAAGATCAAATCTAAAGCAAAAAGCAAATGCTTCTTATTTTTATGTTTATCAGGAACCAAATAATCGATCTGCTGCCTATTCGAAAACTATGTTTAAAGTCAATTCGATCAGCCCTTTCGTTGGTGTTGAGTATCGTTTTTCGCGAGACTTTAGTTGGCAGATAGAAGGTGTATACAATTTTAATTTATGGAAAACGAATGATCAACTTTATAATAAGCTTGGTATTCGGAATACAATACTATTTCACTTTTAGAATTTAATAAAAACTAAATTAGCATATGAAAAACCTAATATTATATTGTTTCCTAATTGGTACATTCAGTGCCTATGGACAATCAAACTTTAAAATCAATCTACTTGGAAGTATCGATTATTCTTTTTCTAATTACACATATAATAATGGCATGCTAGCCGAAGAAGTTAATTACGAAATGCCTTTAGGAAATTCTATAAATTTTGAAATAGAATATGAGGTGACTTCAAGTTTGTCTGTATTAACTGGCTTGAGGTATTCCAAAAAAATAATGCTACCCAGACTTTTAATGCCTTGGGTATATGGAGCAATATTACCAAAGGATGGCGTAGATATTTATGTTGGACAGCCATATTTGCACAAACATGAACTGGATCTAATTTCGTTACCAATAAGCTTTAAAAAGTATTTTATTCAAAAGGAGAAATTTGGTTTATATGCTTTAATAGGAACTGCGGTAAGTTTTAAATATAAGGAAAAGGAGACTTATAGAACTTTCTCAGAATGGGATATCAATCGACTGGAAGAGGATGGGATAGAAAATAATTTTGCTTATTCTGACAAAGGAATTAGCCTCTATAATTCAAGCATTGAACTTGGAGTCGGAATGAACTATAAATTGACGGAGCATTTAAATTTACTGATTCAAGCAAATGCAGCTGTATTAGAATATCGAAAGGAGAATGAAAAATTTAAAAAGAATGGGGATCTCCTTTGGGAGGAGTCATTTATACCTATTGGGCAGGCTGCATTGGGTCTAGGTATTCAAAGACTATTTTGAGTTATATGAAGATGATGGAATCTCTTACGAAGCGCCTGTATTTTTGTTTAGAGACAAAAGACGTTTTGTAGAGTGTTGCTTAGACTATATGCATTTTCTAAAAGAGTTTATAAAGATTTGCTCTTTCTTTTTATTTGACGCAGAAAGACGCTGATAATTATGATAAAACACAGTTTTTATTAGTGCCTATGGCCTAATCGTATATAATTAATCATATAAATCAGCGTCCTTCAGCGTCAGAAATTACACATAGCTAGATATTCAAAAAGATGAGATAAGTCATCTTTCCAAAAGCGTTTAGCCTTTCTAAGCAGATTATCTAATCAATGATTATGTCCCTCATGACTACCATGATTGTGTCCGTCGTGATTGTGTCCATCGTGAGTTCCATGGTCATGTTCTTTTTTCTCTCCGCTTTCATCTCCTCCTTCTTTTTTCTCTCCTTTATAGTCTTTATTTTTTTCATAATCCATTTTGCAAACTGGACATTTTCCAGGCTGATCACTACCGCTTCCTTTACAATGCATCGGACAAGTATAGGCAGAAGAATAAGCTAGATCATCACTATCTGATGCACCACCACAAGATGAAAAGGCAAGAGCAGTTGCCAAAATTGTTAATGATAAAAAGAGGGTTTTAAGATGTTTCATTGTTTGTTTTGTTTTGTTTAAAAGTAGATGTAAGTTTTTTTAATCGACTTTAATTTCAGGCCGATCATATTGGCAACAACCGGGTAAATTATTATAGACTTCATCTTTAGCTCGATGAGTATCACTGTCATAACCAATATCTGCAATTTTTTGCTTGATATCATTTAAGCTAATAGTATTTGAATCAAAAGAAACAGTCAATTGATCTGTCGCTTTATCCCATTTAGCAGTAGATACGCCTTTCAATAGCATTGCATTACCCTCTATTGCTCTCTTACACATATTACAATTACCGTAGACGGTAAAGGTTTCTTCTTTGGTATCAGCTTTTTCTGTAGCAATGGCTTTTACTGTTTTTGTACTTTTTTTACTTGTTTGCTTCTTTTCTACTTTAACTTGAGCAGAAGCTGAAAACGAAAAAAATAAAACGCTCAAAAACATTATAAGATAGCTCTTTTTCATAATTTTTTAATTTTAAAAGAATTCAATAAGTTTATTTGAAATTTGATTATAATTAAGAACAGGATTCAAAGAATCTAATAAAGGGGCTAATGATTTAAAGATACAATTTATTATCAACCTAATAACATTCTTCTGTCTCAATCGTTGTACTAATCAACTTAATATTTTCTTAAAAAACGTACCTCAAAGTAGATTATTTTATAGAAAAGCTATATTTATTTTTAAAATCAAACTATGCGAATCACCTTTACCTATTTGTTCTTCTTATTGTGTTTATTTGAGGCTAATGGTCAATTCTTTGGAACGATTACCAATAAGGGCGGTGAAGTCCTTCCATTTGCCAGTGTATATGTACAAGGCACGTCAAAAGGCACAACGACTAATTTTGAAGGAAATTACTTTTTAGAATTAGAACCTGGAAGATACAAGATTGTCTTTCAGTATGTAGGGTATAAACAATTGATAAAGGAAGTTGATCTAGGCGAAAATGGATTGGAATTAAATGTAAGCTTAGAAGATGACAATATAAATCTAAAAGAGATTATTGTCAAAGCTGATGCTGAAGATCCGGCATATGGAATAATCAGAAAGGCGATAAAGAAGCGAAAATATTATCTGAATCTTGTTGATCAATATAGCTGTGATGTTTATATCAAAGGAGTCAATAAGCTTTTAGATGCACCAGAAAAGATATTTGGACAGGAGCTTGGCGATTTAGGAGGTAGTTTGGATTCTAACCGCCAAGGCATTGTGTATTTGTCAGAATCTGAAGCAAAATTGTATTATCAAAAACCATTTGAAAAGAAAGAGCAGATGATCTCTTCAAAAATCAGTGGGAATGATAATGGATTTAGTTTCAATCAGGCATCTTCAATGGACTTTAATTTTTATGAAAACTTTATTGAGATTGAACGAAACTTAATTTCTCCAATAGCTGATAATGCACTTGCTTATTATCAGTATAAATTGATTGGAACTCTATTTGACGAAGAAGGTCGTCTGATAAATAAAATTGAGGTGATTCCTAAACGAAATGAAGATCCTGTATTCCGCGGAATGATTTATATAGTAGAGGATCTTTGGAACATCCAGAGTACAGAATTAATGATCATTGGAGCGACTATCAAACAGCCGATTCTTGATACTTTAATTATCACCCAAATTCATATACCTATCGAGAAACCAGAGACCTGGATGTTATTGTCTCAGTCACTTGATTTTAAGTTTGGATTATTAGGCTTAAAAGTACAAGGTAATTTTACTGGAATTTTTTCTGGATATGATTTAGACCCTCAATTTGAGAAGGGATTTTTCAATAATGAGATTTTTAAGGTAGAAGAAGGCGCCAATGAAAAATCTTTTGAGTATTGGGATAGCATCCGACCTATTCCTTTGACTATAGAGGAAACTAATGATTATATTAAAAAGGATAGCCTTGAAAAGATCTGGGAATCTAAAGCATATCGGGATTCAATGGATCGTAAGAATAATAAGTTCAAAATTATTAATCTTTTGACTGGCTACTCTTTTAGTAAGTCGTATAAGAAAATTTCTTTTAGTATAGGATCTCCATTGACTACTATTGAATTTAATCCAGTCCAAGGATATTATGGCAACTTAAATATTCGATTTCGAAAAATTTATGACGAGCATAATACTAAATGGTTGAGCATCAAACCTGAAATTCAATATGGTTTATCAGATAAAAAATGGCGAGGTGGAATGGAAGTCGCTTATAATTTCAGCAATGAAACTTATAGTCGATTGACCATTAGTGCTGGTATAAAAAAGATTAGCCAATTTAATGAGGAAAAACCCATTAGTTCGTTTCTCAACACCTACTATAGTTTATTAGCGAAACGAAACCATATGCGAATCTATGAAAAGGATTTTGCGATGCTTGGATATCGACGAGAATTGATCAATGGATTGTTTTTTACAGGAAAAGTTGAATATGCTCAGCGGTCAAATTTGGAAAATACAACGAACAAAAGCTGGTACAAAAAAGATCGTGATTATTGGGTGAATATCCCCAATCATCCAAACGCCTTAGCCGAAACGGATAGTAAAGACAAATCAATATTTTTAGAAGCTAAATTCAGAATACGTTTTAATCAAAAATACATTAGTTATCCAGATCAGAAATTCATTATTGGATCAGAATACCCGGATTTCTGGATTAAGTATAAAAAAGGACTGCTTGATGCTGATTTTGATTTGCTAAAACTTCAAATAATGGATGATATCTCAATTGGTTTGATCGGAGAGTCGGAGTTTAATATTGAAGGTGGCTATTTTTTGAATAATAAAGAAGTACGTTTTATAGACCATCAACATTTCAATGGTAATCAGACCTTGATCTTTAATCCGGATGATTATCTAAGTTCGTTTCTATTATTGCCTTATTATGAGAACAGCACTGATGAATGGTATATTCAAGGGCATTATCAACATCACTTTAATGGTTTCTTATTTGATAAAATCCCTTTAGTAAGAAAATTAGGTTTAAAATCCGTTACTGGAGCCTCATACCTATATACACCTGAAAAAGGAAACTATTTAGAAGTATCCTATGGATTTGAAAACCTTGGTATAGGCGTTTTCAAAATCTTTAGAATTGATGCAGTGGCTTCTTTTAATGAATGGAAATACCAAGACTTTGGTGTACGTCTAGGATTTGGATTTTAGTCCTTTTCCCTCAATAGATAGTCGTGTTCGGGTTCTTCTTTATTCCAATCTGTCTGGCTTATAAAGATGATGATTCCGCCTGTCAATATCATTCCTATCCGTATAATAAATCCAACTAAGCGACCAGGAGCATCTATCCAGGTCAAATAGGAGAGTTGTACACCAACTAGCATAAGGAATAAAGCTAAAAAGCCAATGATAAACAATGAAAAACCAATAATTGCGTAAATCCCTTTTTTTGACATAAACATCATGATTTTTGTAATCTTGAAAGTATTCTATCCTAAAACCCTGTTGGTCAATAGTTTAAATAAGTTTTCAAAATTAAAATAGTTTATTAATCAACCTGTTTTCTTATTTGTGTGTAAAATTAAGCAATAAAGAAATACAAAAGTGATTATCTTTGTACGAATATACCAAATTTAACCAATCACACTCGTATTTAATGATAAAGCTAGTAGAATGCCCTAGAGATGCAATGCAAGGAATCAAGGAATTGATTCCGACTGAAAGAAAAGTAGCTTACATTAACCAATTATTAAAAGTTGGTTTTGACACGATTGATTTTGGGAGTTTTGTTTCACCCAAAGCCATTCCTCAAATGGCCGATACAGCTAAAGTCTTAGCAAACCTGGATCTGAATGAAACTTCATCAAAATTGCTTTCAATTGTTGCTAATAAACGTGGAGCTGTAGATGCCTGTCAATACAAAGAGATTGATTATCTAGGTTATCCATTTTCTATATCTGAAACTTTTCAACTGCGGAATACCAATTCTACCATAGAAGAATCTGTTCGTCGCGTAGAGCAAATTCAAGACCTTTGTATCGCGCATCAAAAAGAACTAGTTGTATATATTTCTATGGGATTTGGAAACCCTTATGGAGATGAATGGAATGTAGAATTAGTTCAAAAATGGACAGATCGTCTATATGATTTAGGGGTAAGAATTTTATCTTTATCTGATACGATTGGTGTTTCAAACCCTGAAAATATTGCTTATCTATTTAATAACTTAATTCCAAAATATCCGGATATTACATTTGGAGCACATCTGCATACACAACCATATAATTGGAAAGAAAAAATCATTGCTGCTTATGATAGTGGCTGTCGTAGATTTGATGGCGCATTGCGTGGATATGGCGGTTGTCCTATGGCAAAGGATGAATTAACTGGAAATATGGCTATGGAAAATATGATTAGCTATTTTAATGAACTTAACCTTGACTTAGGGCTCGATACCTTGGCTTTTGAAAAGGGAATGGAGATGACGTCCGATGTATTTCCTCTGCATTAAGTCATTTCCAAAGCACTCAAGTTTTAAATAAATCCCGATTTGTACTTAGGGATAGGGAATTAATAAGTGTCCAGATTAGACGAAGTTATCGTTGTACTAGACGAGTCAAAAAAATAAGGCATTACCTTCTACGGCTTATTTTTTTGAGGAAGTATAGTGCAAGGAGAACAAGTCCATATCGGATTTTATTAATGCTCTGTCCCTTAGGAAAGCTAGAAAGGATTTGTTATTTTAGCTGAATATTAAATAAATAAATAAGATCATGGCAAAGACAATGGATTGGTTTCTTGAAAAATATGGCGAGAGCCATCAAAATCCTACAAATAAAATTATCCACTGGTTTTGTGTACCAGCTATCATGTTTAGCTTGTTTGGTTTACTTTACTCGATTCCATTTCCTATTGAAAGAAGTCTATTTGCCAATTGGGGAAGTGTCTTTTTTGCAATTACCCTTATATACTACTTACGATTATCAATACCTATGTTTTTCGGTTTTATACCTATTGGAATAGCCATGCTCTTTGGGTTAGATTCGATATACCAAGCCATAGGTAGCCAAGCTTCTACATTAGCTTTAATTTCTCTTAGCATATTCGTAGTCGCTTGGATTGTACAGTTTATTGGCCATAAAATCGAAGGTGCAAAACCTAGTTTTTTAGAAGATGTTCAATTCCTTATGATTGGCCCAGCTTGGTTGCTTCATTTCATTTATAAAAAAATTGGTATCAATTATTAAGCATAAAGTTGGAAAACTACTTTTTCTAACTGCCAAGTTTATTTGATGGTAACTGCTATAGTACTCAATAGTATTCAATCTCGCGTTTTATCTCATTGACTAATTTTCGCTTTGTTTTATTTTTCTTTAGTTCGTATGTCTTTTTTGAAGTCCAATTGCCATGGTCATCATAAGTAAGTTCTTCAATTCGGATTACTTCTTTTGTATCGGTCTTGACGCCATTCACTATTCTTACAAAATCGTCTTCAACTTCTAAATTAATTGGTCTGGTGATAAGATCTTTAAAATCTTTTTTTCTCAACTTTTTAGGGCTATTGAATTTACAAAACAGTTCATGCTTTTGAAGATTAGAATTTTGACTCTTTGCATTATAGAATCGAATAACAATTTGATTTCCGCTATAATATTCAACGCTTTGTTTTCTAAGCACTTCTCCTAATAAATTATAAAATTCAATATATGCGGGTTTGTAATTTTTTGTATAAAACAATTCAGCATAGTCTAAAATTTGCCGCTTCTTATTGACCTTAATGATCTTACCGGGTAATTTTTCTTGGTAGTACTGATAGACTAGATAGAAGTCTTTTTTACCAGGTGAGACATGGTGTTCATATAAAATTAAGCTGTCATTATATTCATAATGGATGGTTTTTGTAATATTAGCACCGATCGAAATCTCACTCTTGATTAATTGTTGACTAGTATTAAAGTCTTCTCTTTTATAAATATATGGACTTTCAAAATCATCGAAATCTAATTTTTGCTTGGTGACTATTCTTTTGACATTTCCTATGCAGGAGTTACAGTCATCAACAAAATGAAGTAAGGATTGAGCGTTCAAAGCGCTTATATTCATGATGAATATAAAGAAGACTGAGGAGATATTCCGGACAACTAGGAGTGGTAAAGGTGTCCACATGTTTTTTGCTTTTAAAATTATATAGGCTCATGTTTCATAGATTCAACAAGTATATAATTTTTATTTAGAAAAAAATAGAAATTAGCGGACATTAAAAAACCTCTTAGGTACTACTGGTGGACTTGCTGAGATTTGAAAACTGACTCCAATACCAAGGGCTGTACCACTTGCAATACTTGGTTCGATTGTCGGTTTGATTTTCATAGTTAGGTCTTCATTAATTTCAAAACCTGCCATATGCGCATCTACGAAAGCATCTACACCTCCTAAGGCTTGCACTAGCACCAAACCAATATAAGACATTTCTTTCCATTTGTTCCATTTATCTCTTTCTGCTCTAATGTCTTCATCCGCCCAAATCGTGAGTCCGGGATTCGGTATAGTCTCATCATTATTATCAAGCCTTGCAATATATTCATCTCTCAAAAAACGATATTGTTGTGTATTATTCCTTACTACAAAAATCATTGATATTGTTGCACCCATAGCAATTGGTGCTTTCCAATATTTCTTATTATATATTTGTCCTGCACCGGGGACAATAAATGACATGAGCATCGCTTTTTTAGGATGCGGGTAGTCTTTCTTGAAGAAACCACGAATTAATTTTTTAGACTTTCGTTTTTGTGTGGCAGTAGAATCAGTTAAGACGAGCGTAGAATCACGAGACTCAATTGAAGTAGTTTGAAGCGACAATGAATCTATCTTTATCTCTTCTTGTGCAATCAAGTCAGAGGCGATCCATAGCAATAGGATAATTAAAATTAATGACCTCATTTTCTAATGATTCGAAATTCTTTAATCTAATATAAAGGATTCTAAATGAAATCGTTTGGTGGAGGTTTACTAAACTAACTTTGTTCTGCTTAGTTTAGTAAAACTTATCTGTCTTAATTCTCTTCGACCAAACAAAATCATCTAACTCCATATAAACTATAACGAAGATTGAATGAAAAATGTATACCTAGAGTCTGTTTAAAAAACTTATTCCTCAATCTTTTCTAATAAATCATTAAGCGTTTCATCAGAATCAAAATGAATAATGATAGAGCCTTTACCTTTACCTTTGAGTTTTAATTCTACTTTGGCTTCGAGGTGATTTCTGAGTTGGTTTTGAATATTTTGATAATCGGAAGGTAGGGTAGAAGACTTAGGACTTGTCTTTGGCTTCGCGTCATTTGCCCCTTTTATCAAGCGCTCTAATGCGCGTACAGAAAGTCCTTTATCAATCGTTTCTTTAAAAAAAGCATTTTGAAGCATAATATTATCAACACCGGCTAAGGAGACTGCATGTCCCATAGAGATAAGGTTAGTCTTCAAAGCACTTTGGATATCAACGGGTAATTTTAATAATCTCAAATAATTGGTGACTCGAGTTCTATTTTTACCTACACGTTCGGCAACCTTTTCGTGTGTCAGGTCACATTCATCAATGAGTCTCTGATAGGAGACTGCAACTTCCATTGCATTCAAGGATTTACGTTGAACGTTTTCAATAATCGCCATTTCCAGCATTTGCTGATCTCCTTCAACAAGGCGGACATATGCAGGAATTTCTTTTAATTGGGCTATTTGAGAAGCACGCCATCTACGTTCTCCAGAAATCAATTGGTAACTATTATCGTTTAACCTTCTTACCGTGACAGGCTGAATCAGACCGTGTATTTTTATGGACTCTGCGAGTTCATTTAATGCCGTTTCTTCAAATTCTTTTCGCGGCTGAAAAGGATTTACTTCAATTTGTTTTACAGGAACAAAAGCGATCGTATTTGATAATTCTTTGACTACCTTTTCTGGCTGGTCCTTAACTTTTTGGTCGATATTGTTGAAAAGAGCTTTCAAGCCATCGCCCATATCTTTCTTTTTAAATTTTGCCATTTTTAAAACATTACTTATTGGAATGGATGAATATTTCTAATGAAAACCATACAATATTCACCCTTTGAAGTCCACTCTATTTAATTGTATTTTCTTCCTCTGTTGATTTTTCAGCAAGCTCACCAGTATTGTTGTTTAAAAATTCTTTAGCGAGGTTTAAAAAATTGATACTTCCCTTGCTGGCAGCATCATAGAGTAATACAGGAACATGGAGGTTTGGGGCTTCTCCAATTTTAGAATTTCGGTGAATTATCGTATCAAAAACAATGTCTTTGAAATATTCTCGAACCTGAGAAACAACTTCATTCGCTAATCTCAAGCGACGATCATACATAGAAAGCAAAATACCTTCAATCTCGAGATCTGGATTCAATTGTTTATTGACCAATGAAATGGTATTCATTAGTTTACCTAGACCTTCAAGCGCAAAAAACTCACATTGAACTGGAATAAGTATAGAATCGGCTGCAGTCAAAGCATTGATTGTGACTAAGCCTAGCGACGGTAAACAATCAATAAAAATGTAGTCAAACTTATCTTTGACCTTGGCAATGACTTCTTTTAAAATAAATTCCCTTCTCATTCTGGAAACGAGCTCTAATTCAGCCCCAACCAAATTGATATGTGAAGGGATAACATAAAGATTTGGAGTCTCTGTAGCTAGTATAGCAGCTATTGGATCAGCATCATTGACTAAAAGATCATAAGTACTCAATTCTGCATCTTCAACATTAACACCGACACCTGAAGAAGCATTGGCTTGAGGGTCTGCATCAATTAATAAGATTTTCTTTTCAAGGATAGCCAGACTTGCTGCGAGGTTGATCGCTGTAGTCGTCTTTCCGACTCCTCCTTTTTGGTTTGCTATTGCAACAACTTTTCCCATTTAATTATTTATTTCGATTGAGTGTTAATAGAAATGAACCAATTGGTTCTTATAACTCAATAGTTTCTCCTATTTCTAAAAGTGAAAGGCTTTTCCCTTTAGCCTTAAAAGCATTTTTAGCTGCTTCATGATCTATTTTAATAAAACCAAATGTATCAAAGTGACAACCGATAACCTGATTACATTCGATAAAATCACTGGCAATTATTGCTTGTTTTACATCCATTGTGAAATTATCACCAATAGGCAATATTGCACAAGTAAGTTTTGGACACAACATTGGAATAAGTTTCATATCGAAAGTCAATCCGGTGTCTCCTGAAAAATAAAATGCCTCCTGATCATTCCATACGACGAAGCCCATTGGATTTCCAGCATAACTTCCATCAGGAAAGCTTGAAGAATGATGAGCAACAACGCACATTACCGTTCCAAAATCAAATGTCCATTTTCCACCAATATTCATCGGATGGGCATTCTCTATACCTAATTTATTCACCCAAGTATAAATTTCCCAAGAAGCAATGATTTTTGCCCCTGTTCGTTTGGCCAATGATTCCAGATCTAAAATATGATCTTGATGACCATGTGATACTAGAATATAATCAGCTTTGATACTATCAAGGTCAATCTTTTTAGCCAGTTCATTGCCTGTAATAAATGGATCAAAAACTAAGTGTTTTCCTGAAAATTCAATCCCGAAGCAAGCTTGACCATAAAAAGTGATTTTCATGCTCGATTTATTTGATTTAGCACTGTAAATATACTAGGTTTTGCCACATATTCAGTTGATTTTATGGATTTTTAGTACCGTTAAAAAAATAAGAAGGGGTTTAAAAATTATTGTTGTAGGTGAAAAGGTTCAATTTAAGGTTCTGAAGAAGCATTTTTGTCTTTTCATAGCCCCGCTATGGGAATACGAAAAGGCGAAATCAGGTTCTTAAAGTGAGCTTTTGCAGTCCAATGAATAAAACTTAAACAGATTCATAAGCCTAGCTGAATCCATTTTTTCGAAATTATGAAATGTCCTGAAATAGTAAGTAATAGTAATTAAGAAAATGACATTTTGAGTAAACTTAAAGAAGATTTTATTTTTTTTAACAATTCTTATAAATGCCGAGATCAAGTTTCAGCTATTCTTTTATCTTTACGCACAATTAAACATGCAGAAAGGATGATTACCGTAATTTCAGGGACAAACAGACGTAAAAGCAAAACTTACCCCATTGCAAAGCAGATATTTGAGATGATTAGATCAAATACTGTTGAGAATGTGGAATTGTTAAATTTAGAAGACTTACCCTTAGACTTCATTCACTCTGGAATGTATCAAGCCGAAGGGCAAAATGAAGACCTTCGAAAGTTGCAAGATGATTATATGATTCCTGCGGATAAACTAGTTTTTGTAGTGCCTGAATATAATGGCAGTATTCCAGGAATATTAAAACTCTTCATTGATGCATGTTCTATTAGAGAATATAAACCTACCTTTTATAATAAAAAAGCAGTATTGATTGGAGTCGCTTCTGGTCGATCTGGAAATATCCGAGGAATAGATCATTTAAGAGGTATCCTGACGCATGTTGGAACAATTGTAATGCCTGGGATTCTGCCTTTGTCTTCAGTTGATAAAATTGAAGCTGAAAATGGAGTCATCACTCATAAAGGAACTGTAAAGTCTATGCAGAAATTAGTATCGACTTTTCTGGAATTTTAAACAAGCTCTAAAAAATTGAGAATAGTGGAAGTAAAATCTTAAAGTTTTGTAAGAATGCTGGAAGCAAGATTTCACAAAGCCCTTTAGGGCTGATCACCAGCAAAGCGATCACCATATCACAAATCTATAAGATCGGTTTTGCAATCACCATATCCAAATACACTACGCTCAATCGTTTGTCAACTATTCACTCCAATCCGCAATAAACATATTCGTATCTCTTGTACCGCCATTATTTCTATTTGATGAAAACACAAGTTTTTTACCATCATATGAAAACATAGGAAAGGCATCAAAAACGCCATCTCTTGTAATTTGCTTTAAGCCTGTTCCATCGAGATTAATCATAAATAAATTGAATTGCGGTCTTCCTTTTCCTCTACTGTGATGATTTGATGAGAAAATGATTTTTTCTCCAGAGGGATGAAAATAAGGCGCCCAATTGGCTCCGCCTAATTTAGTGACTTGAGTCAATTCAGAACCATCGACATTGCATACGAAAATTTCCATATTGGTTGGTTGAACCAAATCTTTTGATAAAAAGTCTTTGTATGCGGCAATATCTGCTTCTTCTGTTGGACGTGAAGCCCTGAAGACTAGTTTTTTACTATCCGGTGAAAAGAAAGCACCACCATCATAGCCTAACCCTGAAGTAATTTGCTTGACGTTTGATCCATCAATATTCATTGTATATAACTCTAAATCGCCAGATCTGGTAGAAGTAAAAACAATACTTTTTCCATCAGGAGAAATGGTTGGCTCTGCATCATAACCAGGGCTATCTGTCAATTGTCTTTTTATATTACCTTCCAAATCTGCGACAAAAATATCAAAATCAGAAAAGACACCCCAAACATATTTCCCATTCACTGTACGAGGGGCTTGAGGGCAAGCTTCACTACCTAAATGTGTAGATGAATAGATAATTTCTTGATTGCCTGGCATGAAAAAAGAACAAGTTGTTCTTCCCTTACCTGTACTAATCATAGGAGGTATACCCTCTGTATATCCGTCCACTGGCATATAGTAAATCTGATCGCAGGTAGTTCCCCATTCTTTATTGGTCGCTTGGAAAACTAAATGTTTATCATCAAAACTGAAATAAGCTTCGGCATTATCTCCTCCAAAGGTGAGTTGTTTTACATTCTTAATATTGACTTCTTGGCCATAAGTTAGCGTAGCTTCATTCCAATTGGATTTTGTATCTGAGGAAGGAGGTGCTTCATTAAGTTTCTTTTCTTGTTTTGCATCTTCCTTAGTCGCTTGTGTGGCATCTTGACAAGATACTATAAATAAAAATATAAGTAAAAAGAAGTTTTGGTATTTCATTATTTTTTAGATTTAGGTATAAAAGCCTTGCGATGACTTTGAATGGGGCAAAGATAATAAGAATAAGTGATCTCAAATCATTGGATTTGTCAAAGAATCGTTATAATTGCTGATAAGCAAGGGGATATAATGAACTTTGAAAGGCTGAAATTTCATAAATGTGACTAAAAGGAAATTGTGTTGAATATTTTGAGATGTCTAAAAAATAGTTGATTATTAAATCTGTCTAATATTTTAACCCCTTAACCGTTTATAAACTAGTCCTGCAAAATGAATAATATGAATTTAAAAATATTTAATCTTTTAATGCTATTTCTTTTTTTTGGATGCAGTGGAGAAAAGGAACAAAGCAAGCCGACTGATAGAAAGATATTTAGATACAATCAAATAAATTCGATCACTTCTCTTGATCCTGCTTTCGCAAAAAGCCAGAATAATATCTGGGCAGTTGATCATTTGTATAATGGTTTGGTTCAGTTAGATGAAGACCTAAATATCAAACCCTCAATAGCTGAAAGCTGGGAGATCTCTGAAGATGGAAAAACTTATACTTTCAAATTAAGAAACGATGTCTATTTTCATAATAGTGAAGTTTTCAAAGAAGGTAAAGGAAGAAAGGTTGTAGCAGAAGATTTTGTTTATAGTTTTAATAGAATTATTAGTGATAAGATAGCTTCACCAGGGAGTTGGATTTTTAAAGGGCGTATTGCTGATTCTCAGGCATTTACAGCTATAGATGAACAAACTTTTGAACTCAAATTGCAAGAAGCGTTTCGTCCGATACTGGGGATATTGACTATGCAATATTGTAGCGTAGTGCCAGAAGAAGCAGTAGAAAAATATGGAAAAAACTTTAGAAATAATCCTGTAGGTACTGGACCTTTCATCTATAAGAATTGGTTGGAAAATCAATCCTTGTTTTTAGAGAAAAATGAACATTATTTTGAAAAAGATGGATCAAACAAATTACCTTATCTTGACGCAGTTCGGATTAATTTTATTAGTGATCGAAAAACTGCCTACCTCGAATTAATGAACAAAAAACTGGACTTTATTTCTGGATTGGAATCCTCGTATGTTAATGAATTACTTACAGTAAATGGGACTTTGCAGCCTGATAAGCAATCGACTTTACAGTTTTTGAAAAGCCCATATTTAAATACAGAATATTTGGGAATCAACATGGAATTTGGAGATGGAAAACATCCGCTAAAGTCGAAAAAAGTTCGCCAGGCTTTGAATTATGGTTTTGATAGAAATAAAATGTTGGAGACTTTACGAAATAATGTAGGTAAGGCTGCTACTGCTGGATTTGTACCAAGAGGGCTTCCTTCATTTGATCAAGAAAAAGTCAAAGGCTATTCTTATGATCCAGATAAAGCCAGAAAACTCTTAGAGGAAGCAGGATATCCGAATGGAGATGGACTTTCAGAAATTTCATTGTATACCAATAAAGACTATCAAGACCTTTGCACTTTTATTGCACGCCAATGGGAAGATATAGGTGTGAAGACAAAGATTGATGTCGTTGAATCTGCAACCCTTCGACAAATGATGACTAAAGGACAAATCTCTATGTTTAGAGGAAGTTGGATTGCTGATTATCCAGACGCAGAGAGCTTTTTTACAGTATTTTATAGTGAAAACCCTGCACCTCCTAACTATACTCGTTTTTCAAATGAAGCTTTTGATGACTTATACGAAGCTGCTTTATTAGAGAATAATGATCAAAAACGATACGACCTTTATCATGAAATGGATCGTATCTTAATTGATGAAGCTCCTGTGGTTTTCTTGTTTTACGATGAAACAGCACTCTTCGCTGATCTTAAGGTAAGCGGCTTGAGCAAAAATGCTATTAATCTATTATCCTTAAAGAAAATTGATAGATAGATTAAAAACTTTGTTCCTTACTATTGTGTTTATGGCTTTATCTCAAACATGGGATTTGTCAAAGAACCAAACTTTATAAACTATATGGAGAAAGTGATTTTTAAAGATTTAGGATTAATTGATTATAAGGAAGCATGGGATTACCAGCAGTCTTTGTTAGCAGAATTGGTAGGAATCAAAAGATCTAATCGAGCGCTAGCCGAAGGTGATCCTAATCTAAAAAAACAAAAACATTACCTGCTCTTTTGCGAACACAAACCTGTGTATACTCTTGGTAAAAGCGGATCATTAGATCACTTATTACTTTCTGAACGCAATTTAAATGATAAGGAAATAGATTTTTATAAGATCAATAGAGGAGGAGATATTACTTTTCATGGGAAGGGACAGATAGTGGGCTATCCTATTTTTGATCTAGATTGTTTTTTTACTGATATACATAAATACGTTAGATTCCTTGAAGAAATAGTGATCAGGACTGTAAAGGATTATGGGTTAATTGGTGTTCGGAAAGAAGGTTTTACAGGTGTTTGGCTGGATAAAACAGAGACGCTACCTGATAGAAAAATTTGTGCCATAGGTGTCCACCTCAGTCGATGGGTGACTATGCATGGATTTGCTTTTAATGTCAATACAGATTTGAATTATTTTAATTATATTGTTCCTTGTGGGATCAATGATGAAGATAAAACAGTAACATCATTGCAAAACGAATTAGGCCTAGAAGTGGATATTGAAGAAGTGAAAATTAAATTAAAACAACATTTTAAAAATTTATTTGGCTTTGGTTTTGCAGCTTAGAGCATGTTTGAAATTCGTTTTTGAAATCGAAAATGTTCAGTATAAGGTTCTGATGAAGCCTTTTTTTCGTTGCATAGTGGGCTATGCTACGAAAAAAAAGCAAAATCAGGTTCTTGTAATGGGCATTTGCAGGTCAAAGTATGAAATTTAAACATGCTCTTAGAATATAATGCTATAAATAACAATGAAAAAAGATATTCGACAACATAAGGTTCAAGATTTAGCGATAGCTATAGTTCCAAACGATGGTGATAAAGCGCTTTGGGATGTATTTATTATGAATCTCAAAGAAGATCCTATTAAAAATGTTTTAATCAATTCAAAAGGATATGGAGAAATAGATGGTGAAAATATTGAAACAACCGTCCTTCGACATTTCTTTGAAGAAATTGGTGCACTTCAAATCGAAAAAATAGAACCCATTCAAACTAAACTATTCGATATTGCTAATGAATATTGGGTGAGTTTCCAATTTGATGGCTATATGTACGATAAAAAATACGTCTTCGTGAAAGGGAGTATTTCTGAAATTAATTTTACTCTAATTCCATTTATTAACAAAAAAGGAGTAATGATTCGATGAAAATAATAGTCTGGATTTTTTCTTTGTTTCTTTTCTCTGGTTTGAATGCTCAGACTGCTGAAATTTATTTCATACGAGCTATGACCACAGCCGAGAATGGAGAGGACGAAAAAGCTTTGGAACTAATAAACAAAGCTATTGACTTGGATTCCATGGACGGGTTCTTTTATTTTTATAGGGCAAATATTCAATATGGATCGAATGGTCCTAATAAAAAAATCATTCACTTTGAAAAAGCAACGTATGATAAAGTGATGAAGGATGTTGATCATGCCATTGAGCTGAATCCTGAAGATAAATTGTATTTCCTTACATTTAAGATTAATCTATTGATAGATTTTGGGTATTATTCAAAAGCTGAGGAATTACTCAATCGAATTGACTTGGAGAATGCTTCTGATTTGGACAAAAGGAGTTATTATTTGGTCAAATCTCACCTAAGAGTTAAAACTAATAATGAAGATGCCGGTTTTAAAAACCTTGAGGAAGCACTTAAATTAGACTCCACAGATGTCTTTATTTTAAATGGGATTGCCTATAATTATATGATGATCAATGATGATAAAGCGGTTTTAAAATACATTAATAAAGTCCTTTCTATTGATCCTGATAATGAGCTTGCCTGGGTTAATATTGCTTTTTATTCTGTTCGAACAGGTAAAAATAAAAAAGCGATTGCTTTGCATAATGAACTTATTGAAAAATATCCTACAACGGGAAACCTGTATAATAATAGGGGAGAAGCTTATTATAACCTTGGTCAGTACGAAACAGCGCTAAAAGACATTAATAAGGCTATAGAATTAGCTTCAGGTAATTCATATGCCTATAAAAACCGCGCCTTGGTTTACTTGGCACTTGATCAAAAAGAAAAAGCTTGCGAGGATCTTCAAATGGCAAAACGCTTAAAATACTCATTGCATTATGATGATAAGGTGATCAATCTGTTGATTGATAATTGTCTGAAAACCAATCAAAAAGTCAAAAAAGAAAAATAAACATAAAATCTGTGACAAGATAAAATGCAAATTTAAAAGTAAAAATCAATCTTTTCTACCTGAATCTAAGTTCAAATTGAACCTGTAAATCATCCTTTTTCTATCTGTAATCTCTTTGAAATCAGGAGTTTATTCAATTTTTATTGAAATCGTATCTAAATCGGTCTTTTCGGTATACTGTTTGTATTAAAAAAGATGCTAACATGTTTAGACTATACGCTAAACTTTTTGGCGAACGCTAATACAAAACAAATATAAATCCTAAAAAGAACTACGATATGTTGAATAGTAGAATTATTCGTAAACTATTTCAATGTTTTTTTCTATCCGCTCTAATTATACTATCGTCCTGTAAAACACCTACAGTTTTTGAGTCAGATTTGATACCTGCTCAAAAAATGACTGAATTTATTCTGATGAATCCAGAAGAGCCCAAATTATCTCCCGGAGATAAGATAACGGTAAGTATCTGGGGGCATAATGACATAAGTGTTGGTTCTATTAATAGTCCTTATACAAGTGATGAACAAACAGGCCGTTGGCTTATACTTGACAAGCAGGGAGAGGTCAATTTGCCTAAGATTGGAAGAGTTAACCTCAAAGACTATAATGTCAAAGAGGCCGCTTATTTTTTAGAAGAACTTTATGCAAAGCATATTCAGAACCCAGTCATAAATGTAAGAATCATCAATCATTTTGTGACGGTGTTAGGTGAAGTAAACAAACCAGGGAAATACCAATTAGATAATGAAGCTTTAAGTTTAGTCGAATTACTCGGCCAAACAGAAGGTTATACTAAATACGCAAAGTTAAGTAATATACAACTTATCAGAGAAGTAAATGGATCAATGGTGAAATTCCCTATTGACTTTTCAACTTTGAAAGCATTAGATCAACAAAACGCATCATTAAAACCAGGGGATATAGTATATATACCTCCAACTAAAAAGAAAGCAACTGATATCACCATGAGTCGAGTAATACCTGTGGCCAGCGTTATTACTGGAGCTATATTGGTACTATCAAGTTTTAGGAAGTAAATGAATTTATTAAAAGAATTTAAACTTTTTATTCTACCGGTTTTTAAAGGTCTGCCCCTCATAGTTGTTATGATGGCCTTGGGCTACCTAGGGGCTAACTATACCCTGATGTTTATGCCTCCAACCTATGAAGTAGGTGCGAAAATAAAATTAGATAATAGAGGACATGGTGTAAAGGAATATGAACTTTTCGATGAAAAATCTTCTGCTGCGAAAGGGAGTAATTTCTTAACTGAAGTTGAAGTTTTTAAGACAAAGTCTCTTCAGATGAAGACGCTTGAGCAGTTAGATTTTGGAACTACTTATCGACGTCTTTCTAATAACAGAAAAGTTGATCTTTATAAAGAAAGCCCCTTCCTTATTGATCATCTAATCTTGGATACTTCTGCATATGATCAGGATATCTATCTAAAATATGCAGGAAACGGAAAATTTAGAATCTACAATGATGAAGCGATGAGTGATTTCTCTCATTCTTTAAAGTTCAAAAAAGCATATACAGATAGTATTACGATATCTTATAGAATTAGAAAAAATGAAATCTTCTTAAAGAAAAATCCTGAAGCACTAAAAGTTGGGGATAAATTTTCATTCCGAATCAATAATCTAAATACACTAGTAAAAGGAATTGATAATAGTAACTTTTTTGTTAGTCCCGTCGACAAAGAAGTTTATATAGTAAAACTCCACTATAAGCATGAACACCCGAAAAAGGCAGTAGACTTTTTAAATACCTTATTAGATACCTATATAAAAACGGATGGAGAACGAAAATTGATGAAGGCCAGTAAAGTACTTCAATTTATTGAAGGTGAATTGGATAGCCTAGGCCGAGAAATGAAGGCTTCTAGTGTTCGATTATCTAGTTTTCGAAAGAACAATAATATCATCAATGCTACACAGGAAACAGATGCTATTCTACGTCAACTCAACCAGTTTGACATGAATAAATTAACACTGGATCTCAAAGAAATAGAGTTAAATAATGTTTTCGAATTTTTAAAATCAGATAGACAATTGAGTGGGTTCTCTCCTGATTTTGAAATGGTCAAAGATGATGTATTTCAAATGACCTTTATGGATTTGAAGAAAATGGAAATCGAAAAATTTAAGACTTCCGAAAAATATCCAGAGTCAAGTCAAGAAATGCAAACCCTCAATGCACAAATTAAAGTGCTAAAAGATTTTATTATTCAGAGTATCGAAAAGAAGTTAATTAATATTGCAGAACAAAGGTCTGAAATTTCAACCCTTATTGATAAAATTCAAAATAAATTTGAATCCTATCCTGACAAAGAAAGAAACTTAGCACAATTAGAGAGAGATTTTTCCTTAAAAGAGGAGACGTTTAATTATTTAAATAAAAAGAAACTTGAACTTGAAATTGCTCATTCTGCTAATCAGACTTTACATGAGGTAGTAGATTATGCAATTATACCTAAAAAACCAGCTTCTCCAAACACCTCTTTAATAAAAGGAGTTGCCGTCTTTGCAGCTCTAATTATTTCTTTAATTCTAATATATGTACTCAACTTCTTTTTCAGAACACTCACTTCTGTTTATGAATTGAAAGACAAATTTGATTATCCATTCATTGGAACGGTTAAAAAACGAAAAGGGAATACTGTTAGCAAAGAAATTTTATTGAATCTGTATTCCAATGTGTTGAATGTTGGTGCATTTGAAGGGAATAAGATGATTACTTTCTCTTCTATTTCAGATAATGAAGGAAAGACATTTATTACTAAAGAACTAGGGACATTACTAGCGGAATATGGTAAACGGGTTTTATTAATTGACATGAATTTTAAAAATATTAATGAAACGTCAAGCCCCTGGTGGACAGAAATATTTGGAAATGCTATTAATAAAATACTAAAAAGTATTTATTTCTCTATAAAGACTACGCTCAATTCACTCTATAATAATTTATACTGGACAAGAAAATTATTAGGCATGGTTGGACATAAAAGCCATTCTCTACAGGAATTAATGCTCCATGCTGATAAACAAAATAAAAACCTTGATTATGTATTCTTAACTGGAGATAATCAGCAGCTTACCTCTACTCAGCTATTTTCACCGAACACTGCTAATTTTTTAAATGAAATGAAGAACAACTATGATGTTGTACTAGTAGACGCTGAAAATATTTCTAAAAAAGTCGATGCGGCATCGGCGATGATGATTAGTGATTTTAACTTTTTTGTATTCCGAAAAGGTGTATCACGTGTTAGAAAATTGGATAAATGTAATGCTTTTGTAGAATCCTACAATTTGGAGAATATCTACATGGTTTTTAATGGAAATTAATATGAAAGGTGTTGTAAATTTTTTCTTAAAGTTGAAGAGTAGTGGCCTGATACTAATTGATCAGGGTTTAGTGAGCGGTACTAGTTTTATTACTGGGATATTGCTCACTAGATTATTAGGACTAGATGATTATGGTCAGTTTGTATTGCTCTGGATGGTCATATTATTTGGATTAAGTATTACTCAAGCTCTAATCAGCAAACCATTACAATCTCTTGCTCCAAAAATGGAGGAAAGAGAAATGAGAAACTACTTATCAGCTTTACATGGTATTCAACTCTTAGCCAGCGCATTGGCTTCCTTACTTTGTATTATCACCCTTACTTTGCTTTCTCAGTTCAAATTATTTGCTAGTCTCGATATCATTACAATAATTGGACTCTCTATAGCGCTGGGTTTAGTACTTGCTTATGATTATTATCGAAAATGCTTTTTCTTAAAAAACGATTTATATTCTCCTTTGATTACAGATGCGATTCTTGCTTTTGTGCAATTAGGAGGCATATTTATATTGTATAAAAGCAATTTATTAAGTATCCCTAATTTCTTACTGTTGGTTTCTATTACATACTTTATAGTTTGTGGAATTGGGTTCTTAAAATCAGATTATCCAACCTTTAAAAGCAACAGATTATTCAGTGTTTTAGATAAACACTATGAATTTTCAAAATGGCTGCTTGGTACTGTTGCTGCACAATGGCTATGTGGGAATTTCTTTATTATTTGTGCAGGAGGAATCCTGGGAACTGCTGCAGTAGGGGCAGTTAGAATTGCACAAAATGTAATTGGCTTAACCCATGTTATTTTCCTCGCGATGGAGAATGTTGTACCTGTCAATGCTGCCAAAGCATTTAAAGAAGGTGGACAAGAAAAGCTTTTTCAATTCCTTAAAAGTGTCAGTGTTCAGATAGGAATGGGGGTAATGGGGATACTTTTATTTGTTGCTATTTTTTCACCAAATATCCTTGCTTTATTATATGGTACAGATTATGTACCTCATAGTTATATTCTTATTGGGTTTTGCATTATTTATTTATTGGTATATATAAGCTACCCACTTCGTTTTGCACTCCGTACGCTCGAAATGACAAAGCCGATCTTTATTGCTTACGTTATAGGCGCTATTTTCAGTGTCTTAGCAGCTTCTTCAATGATTAAGTATTGGGGCATTTATGGCATTCTTATCGGTTTATTCGTAACTCAATTGATTACTCAAAGTGTTTATATTTATTCACTTTGGAAAACTAAAAAGTATTATGAAAATCATTCACTTAGTACTAGGCAAAGCCAATCCAGATAGGATGAATGGCGTAAACAAATTGGTTTTTGAAATGGTGACTACCCAGCATCAATTAGGTTTTGATGTGATCTTATGGGGAATTACCAAAAGCCCTAAACATGATTATCCTGAGCGAAACTTTAGAACAGAATTGTTCCAATCAATTCCTAATAAATTAAGCCTTCATGAGGGATTAAAAAACGCATTAAATCAACTGTCTGAAAATACGGTATTTCATATGCATGGCAGTTTTATTCCAGAGTTTTATCATATTGGGAAAATCCTAAAAAAGCAAAACTTATCTTATGTCTATACGCCACATGGCGCATTAGCTCCAGCAGCCTTGAGGCGTAGAGGATGGAAAAAGAAAGTATACTTCAAGCTTTTTGAAAAGCATTTATTAGACAATGCTGCTTGTATGATTGCTACCGGAAAATCAGTCTATGATAATGTAGATAATTTGATGTCTGTCAAAAGAAAAGCATTGATTCCTAATGGTCAACCTTTGATCAAAAGAGGTGAAAGCACGGGCAATAAAGCAGCCATGATATTTGGATTTTGCGGTAGAATTGCACTTGAACATAAAGGCCTGGACTTGCTTTTAGAAGGTTATAAAATTTTTAAAGATAAAGGCGGTACTGCTGAATTACATTTAATTGGCGATGGTGAAGAAATGCCAATTTTTAAAAGCATTGCTAGAGATTTAGGTGTATTGGATGACCTTACACTTTATGGTGCCCAGTTCGGCGCAGACAAGTTTAAGATCATATCCAAGTTTGATGTTTTTGTCCATACTTCTCGGATGGAAGGCTTTCCTGCTGCGGTCTTGGAGGCAACTGCTACCGGTATTCCAGTATTGATTAGCAGACATACCAATGTATGGGACTATATTTCAAAATATAATTGTGGTTTATTAATAGATCCCAATATACCTGAAAATATAGCACTTAAAATGCTTGAATATGAAAAACTTTATCAAGCAGGATCTTTGAACCAAATGGGAGAGGATGCGAAAAAAATGATAACAGAGCTTTTCGATTGGAAAGTTATCTGTATGAATTTATATGATGAATACGTCAAGGCTAATGAAGGAAAACCTATAAATGTAAAACAACTTCTATAAGTAATTCAAAAGAAGGATACATTGGAAGCAGTAAAAAAAGATAAAACCCAATATTATTTATTTGTTTTCTTAGTGATCTTTATGGCATTGAGGATTGCTACTTATTATGCTCTTTTTCCAGAGAATATTGGATTGACGAGAGCCATTAAGATTGGTGGACGTTTTATCTTGACAGGCTTAGCATGGTATGTTTTATTGCGATTTAAAGATACTTGGAAAAATGTCTATTTCGGGTATATCATGATATTGCCTTTGACATTTTATTGCCTTTATTTATTTGCAGGATTATTATCAATTTCCTGGTCGACGAATCCTCCTTTTTCAATGCTTCAATTGTCAATGACTTTTGAGACGTTTACTTTTAGCCTTATTTTTTATAGAGTAATGATTTTTTATGATAAAGTGTATGATAGAAAAATTCCTGTCATCGCAGCTTTACTGAGTCGGGCAGTTTTTATCCATTCTATTTGGTTTATTTTTGGAGCGATATTCGATCCTGACTTTTACTTTCGTACAACACATGGTGGAACTGTAGCTAGACTTGGAGGATTAATTATTAATCCTAATGAATTAGGACTTTTAGCTAATATTGGAATCGGTGCAGCATATATTGAAATTTTAAATGGAAAGAACAAAAAATTTCAAACACTGAATATTATGCTTACTGTAGCCATCTTATTGATGACTCAATCTAGGGGCTCCTTATTCTGCTTTATGTTTATTAGTAGTATTTATCTGCTACTTACTGATAGCTATGCAATCAAGATTGGTGCTGTAGTCGTAGCAATTTTAGTCGTTCCGATATTGATACAAAAAATTGTCTTAAAAGATGGAAATTTTGAAGAAGTAGCCAGTTTTACTGGACGAAAAGAATTTTGGGAGGATCTGGTGAATGAAGGCTTTCCCGAATACCCACTATTTGGAAGAGGTTTTATGAGTATTGCTGAAAATACCTGGTACAATAAATATCAAAGTACCCATTCCTATGCTGCATCCATGTGTCATAACACCTATGTAGAAGTCATTACTAATTTGGGCTTACTCGGAGTTTTTATTTGCGGGATGCAAGTATTATGGACCATATTTGCCATAATCCTCAATAAGAACCGCATTCTGAAGATAATGGCACTTTTTATGTTATTTACTTTATTAATTAACTCCATTACAGAGTTTGGAATCTTTGGACATAATAATTATGCTATTATGTTTTATCATTTTGTTTTCCTGTTTTTTACAATAGAGGGATTCAAAAAAGAGGACAAAACTGTCGAGTTAGCAAATACCCAATAAATGACACAAAGACAAATTTTTATCAGTTCCTTCTTTAAGGATACGCTAAAATCTGATTACGTATTATTAAAGTTTTCAGATGAGAACATCTCAAAATTAGATCAACACACCGATCTGGATATCCTTATTCAAAAAAAATATTTTGATGAAATTAATACTGCTATTAAAAATGATCCTAGCATCCTTAAAATAAAAAGGGAATCTAAGGCCTCAATGGTTCAGCTTTTCATTTTCTTTTATGATGGTAGTTTCCTTCAAATGGACTTTCTTTTCGGATTTTATAGAAAGACTTTGGAATATCTCAATAGAGAGGAAGTATTAGAACATGCGACCTATAATAGTGATCAGGTTCTAGTATGCGCAAATCATCACCTGCTTGAACATATTCTTATATTCCAGCTTTTGAATTTTGCTGGTATTCCTAAGAAGTATATATCTTTTTTTAAATCCCTTCCTCCAGAAGAGTATACCAATTTACTGAAATACCTAAATGTGAAATATAATTTTGAACTAAGTTCCATCGATGAACTATCAGAATTTGATTTCAATAAAATGATAAAAATTCAGGCTGTTCTAAGTCTCCAAAAAGAGAATAGAGGGATTGGGAGATTTCGAAATACGCTTAAGTATTGGGGCGATATTGTTCGATCTATTGGAAATAAACGCGGTTTTACAATTACGTTTAGTGGAGTAGATGGAGCAGGAAAAAGCACCATAATTGCTGAAATCAAAGAAGTACTTGAAGAGAAATTTAGAAAAAATGTTGTCGTCATCAGACATCGACCTTCTTTGCTCCCGATATTAAGCGCTTATAAACACGGTAAGAAAAAAGCTGAAAAAATTGCAGCGGATACCCTTCCTCGACAAGGAAATAATAAAAGTACTGCCGCTTCAGCCATTCGTTTTGCTTATTATTATATGGACTATTTATTTGGCCAATTTTATGTAAAAGTAAAATACCATTGGAGAGGATATGCAGTGCTTTATGATCGGTATTATTTTGACTTTATTATAGATGGCCGTCGATCTAATATTGATTTGCCTCATGGCATACCTCGGTTTTTTTATAATTTTATATACCAACCACCTTTAAACCTCTTTTTATACGCTGATCCTGAAACGATATTGCAAAGGAAAAAAGAATTGCCTAGCCATAGTATCGTCGAACTCACGAAGAATTATAAATCTTTATTTGAAAACCTCTCTCAGAAGCAATCAAAGACCAATCGATATATCGCTTTAGAAAATATTGATAAAGAGCAAACGCTTAAAACTATAATAGATCATTACGTTGAAATGGTATGATACGGAAAATAATTTTTAGCATATTAAAAAAGAAAAATCCTGATTTTCAATTAGATTCAGCAGTGACTACTACGGTTATGCTAAGCCTATGCTGGCAGAAAATGTGGTGTGTCATTCGATCTTTAAAAATGCTCTTATATGGAAAAATACCTCAATGGCTTTTCTTAGGGCGAGGTGTTCAATTGTTTAATGTAGCTAATATGCGTTTCGGAAAATTTGTTCAGCTTGAAGATCATGTATACCTAAATGCATTAGGAACTCAAGTTTTAGAAATAGGAAACAATGTAAAAATTGGTGCTTATAGCAGGGTCATTATTTCTACTTCATTTAATGATGTTGGAAAAGGAATTAAAATCGGTGATAATGTTGGTCTGGGAGAATTTGCCTATTTGGGTGGTGCAGGTGGATTAGAAATAGGAGCAGATTGTATCATTGGACAATACTTAAGTTGCCATCCTGAAAACCATGTATTTGAGGATCAAAATAAATTAATCAGACATCAAGGCGTAATCAGAAAAGGAATTAAAATCGGTAATAATTGCTGGATTGGAGCGAAAGTCACTATCCTGGACGGCGTAACTATTGGTGCCAATTGTGTCATTGCTGCTGGAGCAGTAGTAACGAAAGATATGCCTGCAAATGCGGTCATTGGAGGTGTACCTGCCAAAGTCATTAAAATGATTCACGAACCCCAAAAAGAACTAATCTATGGATAAGCCTACGATTTTAGTAACTGCCTATGCGGTCAATCCTTATAAAGGATCAGAAGATGGAATGGGATGGAATATGATTTTGCAAATTGCTCGATTTCAGAAAGTTATAGCAATCACTCGCGAAAACAATCAATTTGCTATCGATCAATATCTTGCAGAAAATAATATCCCTGAAGCAGAGAATATACAATTCGAATATTTCGATACGCCATATTATATGAGGTTTTGGAAAAAGGGTGGGAGAGGTGCTTTATTGTATTTTTATTTATGGCAATATTGTGTTGCCAATTGGATTTTAAAGAAAAACTGGGATTATGATATTGTCCATAATTTGAATTTTCATAATGATTGGACTCCTTCTTTTTTATGGAAGACAAAGAAACCTTTTGTTTGGGGACCCATCGGACATCACCCGGAAATACCAAAACAATTTCTAAAATTGTATGGTTTCCAAACCGTGATGAGAGAAGGGATTCGGTGGCTAGCCAAGCAATTTTTTTGGAATATCGATCCATTTTTAAATAAGACAAAGAGAAAAGCTAAACATGTTTTTGCAATGAATAGTACCGTTGCAAAGGTGTTGAATTTACCAGAATCAAAAGTATCTATTTTACCATCTGTATCTACAGAAGAGCCTATTGTTGGTGAAAAAATGCCTAAGGATGTTTTTAATATTCTTTCAGTAGGTCGTTTTGTTCCTTTAAAAGGTTTCGATGTGACTATTCGGGCTTTTGCAGCTTTTTATCATGCCTTACCGGTAAGCGAACAAGCAAAAGTGAAATTGACATTGGTAGGGAGAGGACCAGCTGAATCGTATCTGAAATCTATTATAAATGCAGAACAAATAGAATCGGTTGTTCACGTAATTCCTTGGATAGAAAGAGAAAAACTGGCATTGATTTATCAGGCTGCAGATTTGTTTTTCTTCCCTAGTCATGAAGGCGCTGGGATGGTCGTAGCGGAAGCGATGTCTTATGGTCTTCCAGTCATGTGTTTTGATAATTGTGGGCCAGGCGAATTTATTAATAAGAACTGTGGTATTGCTATTCCCTATCAGGAGTACAATGAATTAATAGAACACTTTAAAACAGAATTGCTTAATATATATCAAGATCAAAATAGATTAGTTCGCTTATCTAATGGAGCTAGAAGACAATACAAGAATAGATTTACTTGGAATGCAAAAGGGGATAGATTTAAATCGGTATATGAGTCGATACTTTTAAAAGAAGGAAAAACATTTGAAAATGAACCCAACAAAGAAAATTACATTTATACATCTATTTAATGATTATAGCGGAAGTCCATTGGTTTTATCGAATGTAGTTAGAGGTATTCAAGAATTTGGATATGATTGCAAAGTAATTACATCGGGGAATACCGAAGGATTCTTATCAAATATAGAGGGGGTAGATTATAGTTTTTTTAGCTACAAATTTAACCCAAATAAGTATATTCGACTTGTTTTGTTTTTCTGGACGCAACTTATTATGTTTTTTAAAATTTGGAATAGTCGAAATGAAAAATCTATTATTTATATCAATACTTTGCTCCCATTCGGAGCAGCTTTAGCAGCAAAGCTGACTGGGCAAAAAGTGATTTACCACGTGCATGAAATATCACTTCGACCTTTATTATTAAAAAAATTCTTAAAATGGATAGCGAAAATTACTTCTTCTTACTCTATCTATGTTTCGGAACATTTAAGGTCAACTGAAAATCTACAAGATGTAGAAGGTGCAACTATTCATAATGCTTTATCGGATATATTTATTCAAACAGCAGAAACCTATAAGTCTGATACGGAGAGCAAAAATAAAGACTTCACCGTTTTAATGCTCTGCTCATTAAAAGCCTATAAAGGCGTCAATGAATTTGTGGAATTGGCCATTAAATTGCCAATGATTAAGTTTACGATGGTCATCAATTCGGATCAGTTGTCAATAGACAATTATTTTAAAGACAAAACTTTACCAACAAATCTTCAACTATTCTCTAGTCAAAAGAATGTGCATCCATTTTATCAAAAGTCACATTTAGTACTTAATCTTTCTCACCCTGAAGAATGGGTGGAGACATTTGGTATGACGATTTTAGAAGGGATGTATTATGGACTTCCATGTATTGCACCTCCAGTAGGCGGCCCTACAGAGATTGTCAATGATGCGATTAATGGCTTTCTTATTGACCAAAGAAATCTAGATGATATTGCAGACTCAATTGTCAAACTCTCCAATAATAAAAACCTTTATCATTCTTTTTCAAAAAAGGCATTGCAAAGAGCTTTAGACTTTAATTTTGACTCAAAAATTAAAGAGATTAATAATATCCTGTCACTAAAGCTATAAAATTTTAAGTCTACAGCTTGTTTTTATAAGACTGGCATTTTCTTTGCAATTAGCTAAATCAACACAAAAAAATTAAGAGATAACCCATATCTTTTTTACTTCTACTTTTAATATTTATTTTTCCCAACAGCTACTACACAAAATCTACAATGGTTTATACTATTGTAATTTTTTATTATTCCCCCCAGGATTAATAAATATTAATGGAGAAAATCGACTTACCGAAACTGGGGATCATTGGAACTGTAGGCGTACCGGCAAAATATGGAGGCTTTGAAACGCTTGCCCATCACTTAGTCTTAAACCTTAATCATAAGTTTGATATCACTGTTTATAATAGTGAGAATGCCTATTCTGATGAAGAAAAGGTAGCGAAATGGAAAGGCGCGAAGATGGTTTATGTACCACTCAATGCGAATGGAATACAAAGTATCTTCTATGACCTATACGCTATGTTTCATGCTATCCGAAATTGTGAGTATCTATTGGTTTTAGGTGTTTCTGCTGGGCTGTTTTTTCCAATTTTTAAATTGTTTAGTAAAAAAAGAATCATTGTAAATATTGATGGATTAGAATGGAGGCGACCAAAATGGAACTGGTTTGCCAAGATGTATTTATTATTAAGTGAGATGATTGCTTGTCGTTTTGCTGATGAAGTGATTACAGATAATAGAATTTTAAAAGAATATGTAAAAATTCGTTACAACAAAATTTCTTCCCTTATTGAATACGGAGCAGACCATGTTTCTAAACAAGAGAAATCTCCAAAAAATAAAATTCAATTTCCTTTTTTAAATAAAGATTATGCTTTTAAAGTAGCAAGGATAGAACCTGAGAACAATATCGAAATGGTTCTTGAGGCTTTTTCAAGTCAGTCTGAACTAGACCTTGTATTGGTAGGCAACTGGGATTTAAATAACTATTCGAAAAAGATTAGAATAGAATATTCCCAATTTTCAAATATACACTTAATAGATCCAATTTATAAAACGGAGACACTTGATGTCTTACGATCTAATGCTTATGTGTATGTACATGGTCATAGCGCTGGAGGAACAAACCCTTCTTTAGTAGAAGCCATGTATTTAAAAATGCCAATTATTTCTTTTGATGTGATTTTTAATCGAGTCACTACAAATAATCAGGCTATTTATTTTAGCGATGTTGAAGAGTTATTAAAAATCATAAATAATATTGAAAAATTCCCATTATATGCTATTGCTGAAAATCTAAAGGGCATTGCTGATAAGCAATATACCTGGAAAAATATATCTCTTAAATACGCAAAAACAATTAATCCGAATTATAACGAACCTCTGTATTTACCAAATTTAAATCAAAGTGCTTTTGAAAAAAGACCTCGGGTAGAGGCAGTATAGTTTAAAAATCCGTATCTCATGAAAAACCGACTTTTATTATTTTTAAGTGTTCTTTTTACATCACTTAACGCTCAAGAAGTGATTACAATTGCAGGCGCTGGCCAAATAGGAAGTGCCAATGGCCCTGCAGAAACAGCTACCTTTAATAATCCGCATGGCATTGCCACTGATAATCAAGGAACTATTTATGTAGCAGATCGATATGGTCATCAAATTAGAAAGATATCACCATCTGGAGATGTAACTGTTTTAGCTGGTTCGGGATTACTCGGCGATAGTGATGGGACTGGAACGGCTGCTTCTTTTCGTGAACCTTGGGGTTTATGTGTAGGTAATGATGGGAATATTTATGTGGCAGATACTAAAAATAACCTTATTCGAAAAGTAACGCCTCAGGGTGTTGTAACTACTTTGGCAGGTAATGGTAGCTATGGAATTACTGATGGCCCTGCGAATTTAGCCAGTTTTGGAAACCCAACGGGTATAGAAATGGACGATGCAGGAAATTTATATATTGCAGATCATGCGACTCATATTATAAGAAAAATTACACCAGATGGAACGGTATCTAGATTAGCCGGAGCACCTTATTGCTTTGGATTGGAAGATGGTCCAGCTGGACAATCTCTTTTTAATCGGCCTTATGGATTGACGATTGATAATGATGGAAACATTATAGTAGCTGATGAATGGAATCACGCGATTAGATCAGTGACACCTTCAGGTGATGTTACTACGCTTGCAGGTAATGGTACAATAGGCCATGATGACGGTTTTGGAAATTATACTACATTTAATTACCCTTGGGATGTAACCGTAGATAATAAGGGTAATATCTTTGTTGCTGATGGCTATAATCATTCAATGAGAAAATTGATTCCTTCGGGTTCTTCACCATTAACTTATGGCGTATTGACTTTTGCAGGTGTTTCTGGTGAAACAGGCTGGGTAGATGGCTATGGTACAGAGGTCGAATTCAATGGAGCTGCCAGTTTACATTATTGCAAGCAATCAGGAGAAGTATTTATTGCGGATACTTATAATAATAAAATCAGGAAAGCAATTGATCATGAAGAACAATCTGTATTATTAGAAATACAAAATAATGCCCAGGGTGTTATTTGTGTAAATGATGATTTAAAAGTTCGTGCATTTCCTTCTAATTTTGATACCTATATTTTCTTTATAGATGGACAGATCGTTCAGAGTGGAAGTAATGAAGAATTTGTTACAAACAATTTGAATAGCGGTGAACATACAGTTATGGTTCATGGGATTAATCCTAGTGGATCTTATATTTCAGAAGTATCTAGTTTTACTGTATTAGATGCACCTGTACCAGTGATCGAAGTGGTCGGAAACAATCCTATGCCCGGAGGGTCTATGGTCTTACTTAAGACAGATGAAGCCGAATCCTGCGTTTGGTCGAATAATGAAACATCTGAATCAATTGTTGTAGAAGAGCCTGGTATCTTTACAGTTGATGTTTTATTTTCAAGCGGATGTGTAGCGACTTCAGAGCCTGTAAATATTCAGCAGGTTTGTACGGCAAGTTCACCTATTATCGAATTTGCTGACAATAGCAATGATTGCGATTGTTTTGTCGGACCTACTAATCTTGTTACTGATTTTGAAGATGGTGAGCTTCAATGGTTGTATTATGGTATACCAATTCCTAATGCGGTTGGTTCTACATATGAAGTTAGAGAATCGGGTGTTTACCAAGTCGTAGCAACTACAACTGGTGGAGAGCAACTTTACTCTAATATATTACATGCACATATTAGCGAACCATTTTTAGAAGATTTTAAAGCTAATAAGACCACTATTTTTGCAAGTAATCCTAAAGTTAATTTTAGATCTATCTTGACTTATAATTGGGGATCGTATTCCTATGAGTGGAATTTTGGAGATGATGCTTCTGGCGATGATAACTTTTCTACAAAGAAAAACCCAAAACATGTCTATAGTGGTGTAGGTGTCTATAATGTCACCTTGAAAGTAACAGATAATTATACTGGATGTGTACAGACAATTTACAAACCTGATTATATTATCTATGGAGAGGAAATGTCTGAACCTGATGATGATATTAGAAGCCGTGAGAATATCATATATGTTCCTAATGCATTCTCTCCAAATGGAGATGGCGAAAACGATATTTTGTATGTAAGAGGGGAGGAGATAAACGAAATTGAATTTTTCGTTTACGATCAGAATGGAAAATTAGTATTTGAATCTAATGATCTTTCAATTGGATGGGATGGCAATCTAAACGGCCGTCAGGCATCTAATGAAACCTACAGCTATATTGCAAAAGTAAAAATGCAAAATGGAAGTAGCGAAACCCGATCAGGAAAAGTTTTCTTAATCAGATAGATACATAAAAAGTCATTTGCCATTAGTCACATTGACCAATGGCAAATGGCTTTTTATTAAAAAATTGAAAAGATTTAAAGATAGAAATTTATAATTAGAAGTTGTTCAAAAATGGCTGCTATTACGAGAAATAGATATTTTGCCTCAAGACGAGGCTTTAAAATCGCTGCATAGCAGGGCTACGTGAGATTTTTATAACGAAGTATTGATGCAAAAGATCGTTTCGTAGTTTAGTAAGCTATTTTGAACAACTTCTTATAGTTGTTCAAAGTATGCGCACAACAGCATATAAAATCATGAGAAAATTATTTTCATCAGTAGTACTTTTATTATTTTGCCTTTATTGTATTGGGCAGGAGAATCTGTACGCCCAGCCATTTCAAAATGGTATTTTTTTAAACCCTTCTTTGATTGGATCGAAAGATGTGAAAACTCGAATTGGAGGCGTATATAGAACGCAATGGAAAATTGAAGATAATCCTTATCAGGATTATGGATTATTTTTTGAATCAAGGGTTAAAAATTTTAAGTATGGTTTACTCATCAATCAAAGTAAAACGGGAGATGTCGGTTTCAAAAAAACCAGTATTCTTTTGGCTTCAGGCTTGAGTAAAAAATTAGGGAAAGGAAATAATAAGCTTTCTTTTGGTGCACAGTTTGGCTTATATCAAATGAATGTAGATTATGTGCAATTGCAATTTGACAATCAGTATAATCCACTAGTAGGTTTTGATGGATCTCTGAATACAGGAGAAGAATTTGAAACGACCAATTTGATTCAGCCAGATATAAATATTGGATTAGCTGCTGATTTTGAATTAAATACAGATTTGAAAATAGATGGTCAAATAGGATTTTCTATTATCCATATTAACACACCAGGAACTACATTTAATAAAGAAGCAATTATTCTCCCAATGAATACTATATTTCATGCAAAAGCATTTATTCATTTTAATGAATCTTGGGGGGTAGAGCCTATATTCATTTTTTCGAAACATGATTTGGATCAAGAAATCAAAATTGGCTTAAATGTAGGATTTAAACTAATCGATGAAAGTAATTTAAAATTTGGACTTGCCAATGACCTGAGCGGAAAGCTAACTTTTTTAAGCCAATTTGAAATTAATAAATTTTCTATTGGTATGAGTATAGATGCTAATGTTTCCAAAGTAAATAACTCCGTATCAGATAATAATACATTTGAACTTTCCATGATCTATAATATTTTGCCCAAGCGAAATAAAACCTATTATAAAGATATTCTATAAGCCTACCTTTTGTGGCATTTAATTTGCCCTACTCTTCACAAGATTATCAATCAGCTCGATTCTAATCAAATCATTCAATTCGAAACAGCTTGTTTTATACTTAGATTTAAATATCTAAAATAAATAATAGCTAGATTTTGAAGAAAACCAACTCATTTTCCGCTTTCATAATACAATTTTATTGTTCCCAATGAATAATAGGTGTACCTCAACCTTTTATTCTTCACCCCTGATATATTAGGACTTTTGTAAACTTTCCCCCGTTCAAACAATTAAACATGGAAAGTGGTAAACTTGAAACACTTGGCGTCATTGGATCCGTTGGGGCTCCTGCAAAATATGGTGGATTTGAAACGCTCGTTCATTATTTGGTATTAAACTTGAATAAACAATTTAATATGACAGTCTACTGTAGTAAGACGGCATATAAAGAAGAAGAAAGGGTTCCCAATTGGGAAGGAGCGAATATGAAGTATATACCCTTGAATGCAAATGGCTATCAAAGTGTATTTTATGATTTATGGTCTATGATTCACGCAATTAGATATTGTAATTACCTTTTGATACTTGGTGTATCAGCTGGTATATTTATTCCAATATTCAAACTTTTTACAAAAAAGAAATTTATTGTAAATATTGATGGATTGGAATGGCGTAGACCAAAATGGAATTGGTTCACTAGAAAGTTTCTGTTACTTAGCGAAATTATGGCATGCAAATTTGCTGATGAAATTGTGACAGATAATAGGATACTTCAAGAGTATGTTAAGATTAGATATCGAAGAGAGAGTCGATTGATTGAATATGGTGCAGACCATACATCAAAAAGATCAGTGAATAAAGAGATGAGTAGCCAATATCCTTTCTTGAATAATGATTATGCTTTTAAGGTAGCACGAATTGAACCTGAGAATCATATTCATACAATTCTAGAAGCTTTTGTAAAAAAGACAGATTTAGATTTTGTCTTGGTTGGCAATTGGGCCTCTAGTAATTATGGTTCGAAATTAAAAGATTATTATAATCAGTTTGAACATCTACATCTTTTAGATCCAATTTATGAGACTGAAAAATTAGATGTGTTGCGTTCTAATGCATACATATATTTACATGGTCACAGTGCAGGAGGAACGAATCCTTCTTTAGTTGAAGCGATGTATTTAAGACTACCTATAATTTCTTTTGATGCTATTTTTAATCGGGTTACTACAAATAATCAGGCGATATTTTTTACAGATTCAAATGAATTATTGGATATACTTGAAAATATTGAAAGCTATCCATTGTATTCAGTTGCAGAAAACTTAAAAGATATTGCAGATAAAAAATATACCTGGAAATATATTTCTAAGATGTACTTAAAAACGATCAAAGGAGAAAGTATTGAGGAAATTAATATACCTCAATCACTAAATAAGAGCTTGACTGGTGTCAAGAGAGATTCGGTGAAAATGGCTGTTTAGCTGTCTTTTCTCCGAGCTCATTAAACACAAAGAAGTAATGAGAGTATTTTTTACACTATTGTTAATTTACACAGTTTATTTTTCAAACGGACAGGAAGTCGTAACTATCGCTGGAATTATTGAAGTGATAGGAGCTGCTGATGGACCTGCTTTTGAATCTACTTTTAATAATCCACATGGTATTGCAGCAGATGATGTAGGCAATGTATATGTAGTTGACCGATTTGGCCATAAAGTACGAAAGTATACACAGGACGGAAATGTAACAACCTTAGCAGGTTCAGGAATACCTGGTGCTGCTGACGGGACAGGCGTAAATGCTACTTTTAATGAGCCTTGGGGGGTTTGTGTCGGTAATGACGGATTTATCTATGTCGCGGATACTAGAAATAACCTTATTAGAAAAATTAGCCCAGACGGGGAGGTAAGTACTTTTGCTGGATCAGGTAATTTTGGATCTACTAATGGGCAAGGCACAAGTGCCAGCTTTGGAAATCCTACCGGCTTGGAAATGGATGAGTTTGGTAACCTTTATGTAGCTGATCACCTTACACATGTCATTAGAAAAATTTCTCCAACTGGCTATGTGTCAACACTCGCAGGTGTACCTGGCTCACCAGGACATGTTGATGGGAATGGTGCTAATTCTTTGTTTTATCGGCCATATGGCTTGACCTTAGATATAAATGGTGATGTTTTAGTAGCCGATGAATGGAATCATAGAATAAGAAGGGTGACACCTGGAGGCGATGTAACAACTATTGCTGGCCGAGGAGTGATTGGTCATGTAGATGGCCTACCTGATGATTCTGAATTTAATTATCCATGGGATATTACCGTCGATGATTCAGGAAATATCTATGTCGCTGATGGTTATAATCAAGTCATTAGAAAATTAGTGCCAACAGGGTCGATACCAGAATCTTATGAAGTAAGTACTTATGTAGGAAAATCTGGGGAGTCGGGCGGTACAGATGGATATGGAACGAATGCGGAATTTAATGCAGCAACCAGTATTCATTTTTGGCCACAGACAGGTGAAATTTTTATTGCAGATGCTTATAATGAATTGATCCGTAAGATCATTGATTTAAATAGACCATACGTTAATCTTTCCTTATTCAATCAAGGTGGAGGAGAACCAGGAAATCCTGACAGCAATTATTATTGTGTTGGGTCACTCTTTGAATTTGATGCTTTTCCGGACACACTCAGCAATTACACATTTTATGTAAATGGAGAAATCTACCAAAGTGGATCCTCTACTCGTTTGTCAACTACAGACCTACCTGCTGGATCTGTAAATGTTTTTGTACGAGCTACAGATGCATTTGGTATGATTGAATCGAATGAGATAAATGTATTTGTACAAGATAAGCTTATTGATGATTTTGAAGCGGATTTATTAATTATTCATGCTGGTAATGACATCGTAAACTTTAATGCTTCTTTAAACAACTATAATAATGTAAGCTATGAATGGGATTTTGGAGACCCAGATTCAGGAATCGATAATTTTTCTGATTTGAGAGATCCCACACATCAATTTTCTGGACCTGGTAACTATTCAATAAGGCTTACTGCTCAGAATGAACAGGGATGTAGAGATACACTAGAAAAAGAAAACTTAATAGTATACCGCTTTGGAGATGGGACGCCCATAATTTATGTCCCTAGTGGATTTACTCCAAACGGAGATGGAAATAATGATGTCTTATATGTAAGAGGCGAGGAAATTGTTGACCTTGAATTTTATGTATATAATCAATGGGGAGAATTAGTTTTTGAAACAAACTCAATAAATGATGGTTGGGATGGTAATTTCAAAGGTAGCCCCGCCCTAAGTTGTACCTATACTTATCTTGTAAAAGCAGAGATGACGAGCGGAGAGAATGTTGTGGAGTCTGGTCATGTATCTATTGTTAGATAAGTAAAAACAGTATCAAATGAGAAAGATTTTTACCATAGTTTTTTGTAGCCTTTTCCTATTCAGTCTTAATGCTCAGGATGGGCATTTTACCCAGGTTTATCAAAATCCCTTATACCTTAATCCTGCTTTGGTAGGTGGTAATTCTAATACACTTAGGATCGGTGGAATTTATAGATCTCAGTGGCAGGCTATTAATGCAAAATATGGCAATTATAGTTTTTTTATTGATGGGAAAATAAAGAATTTTGCGATAGGTTTTTTATCCAATCAAAGCAAAGCTGGTATCACAGGATATAAAAAATCTAATGCCTTATTAGCACTCGGATATAGAAAACCATTAGGCGATGGGTACAATTCTTTATCAATAGGTGCCCAAATAGGTTTAAACCAAGTTGCTATTGACCCTAATCAATTATCCTACGATAATCAATATAATCCAGAAATTGGTTTTGATGAAGATTTACTTTCCGGAGAAAACTTTTCGAACGGAATAATGAAAGCTAGAGATATCAATATTGGTATAGCTTATAATTTTGATGTTGAAAGATCTGTCCCAATCCTTGGGGAAGTCGGTTTAGCATTTTATCATGTTAATGCACCAAAGATGACTTCTTTTTTTGGAGAGCAAATAAGTTTTCCAACAAAAT
This sequence comes from Saprospiraceae bacterium, assembly GCA_965277415.1. GTDB lineage: Bacteria > Bacteroidota > Bacteroidia > Chitinophagales > Saprospiraceae > JAHDHW01. Next base: position 17,658 of record CBDICS010000078.1, on the reverse strand, counting down.
TGGTTTTGCACGGAAAAGCTTTTTTCCATTTAAGTGAATCTTTTGGAGTAGAGCCTATGCTTTTTTTAGCTAAACAGAAAACGGCTACAGAAATAGCAGGAGGCGTAAACTTTGGATTTAATATGTCAGATAGTACAGGCTTTAAATTAGGAGTCGGATATAGACTTAAAGATGCATTTTTATTTAAAGCACAATTTAATATTAAAAAACTAACATTGGGGATTGGATTTGATTACACGATCTCAAAGTTACGTCAGGCAAATGGATCTAGCAATGCGATGGAAATTTCTATGATTTATAATATTCCTTTGAAAATTCAAAATCGAGAAATGTTGGATACAGATGGAGATGGAATTATTGATCGGAGAGATGAATGTCCAAAAGTGCCTGGTATTGCTTCTCTAAAAGGCTGTCCAGAAGAATTAGATGAAGCAAAAGAACCAATTTCCGTATTAGGACAGGACTACGATAAAGATGGAATATTGGATGATAATGATCTTTGTCCATACGAATTTGGTTATGTACAATTCCAAGGATGTAATGATCAAGATGCAGATGGTATTTGGGATCATATTGATGTATGCCCTAGCCTTCCAGGCAAAATCGAAAATCATGGTTGCCCTGTTGAAATACCTGGGATTGATAGCGATAATGACGGAATTCCCGATCGTTTTGATAGATGTATTTATATCAAAGGAGTAGAAGCCTTTCAAGGTTGTCCAGATACGGATGATGATGGAATATCTGATCTGGAGGATGATTGTCCTTATGTAAAAGGTACTAGAGCTGGTAATGGCTGTCCAGAAAATAAAATGACTAAATCAGGTTTTGGCCGTGGTGAAGAACTTTCAATAGATGTTGTGGAGTTTGATACCGATAAGCATAGAGTAAAGTCTCAGTACTTTTTTATGCTTGACCGTGTAGCAAAAATGCTTATTAATGAAAGGCATTATAAACTCGTAATAGAAGGACATACTGATAATGAAGGAAATGCTTCTTATAATTTCCAATTATCTCAGAAAAGGTCAAATGCCGTTAAAAATTACCTAATAGAGAAAGGCGCTCCTTCCGGAGCCATTGAGATTCATTACTTTGGCGAAACTAAACCCAAAGACGAAAATGAAAACTCTTATGGCAAAGCACGAAATCGACGCGCTGAACTAATGCTCTTTGAGACACAACATTAGACATTGTTTATATATCATAGACTCTGTGAACCTCAGTGCGCTCCGTGGTTAAATAAAATATAAGAAAATCACACAAGACACAAAAAATCCCATACACCCTGTCAAAAAAACTACTTACAGCCAAAAAAAAATTACAATAATTCATCCGGCAATGAAACTGGCTTCCCCAAGCTGATGTCAATTGGCATTTGGGCATCAACAGATCTCAGATACATCGAAAGCTTTGAGGCCAGTTCCTTCGCCTTTATCATTTCAGATTTTATAAGGTTATTCACTTCTCCGATATCTTCTTTCAGATTATAAAGCTCCATCTCTTGATTCTTATGAAAATAGATCAATTTCCAATCGCCTAATCTTATAGCGCTATGCGGTCCAATTCCTGGGCCAGTATTTCCCCAAATATTAGGATAATGCCAATATAGTGGCCTATTTTTACTGCTTGAGTCTTCTTGTAATAAAAAAGGGATAAAACTCTGTCCATCAGTTGTTTGTTTAATGTTGCTTATATTACAACCTGCCATTTCCAAGATAGTTGGATAGAAATCTTCGATAATTAAATACTCACTACAGATCGTATTTGGATTTACTTTCTTTGGCCACTTAACAATCATAGGTTCTCGGATTCCACCTTCGTAGGCAGAACCCTTTCCGCTTCGTAAAGGCGCATTATGTTGATGCCTCTGTCCAGCTCTTCCGGATGCACTCAATCCACCATTATCTGACATAAATAAGATGATCGTGTTTTCTGCTATATTCTTTTCATCCAAATAATCCATAAGATCACCTAGACTTTTATCCATGCCCTCAATCATAGAAGCATATCGAGCTTCAATGGTGTCTAAGCCCTGATCAATATATTTTTCAAAAAAACGATCATCCTTTTGTATCGGGGTATGTACCGTATAATGCGACATATAAAGGTAGAAAGGTTGGTCTTTTTTAATCACAGAGTCGAGTACAATTTTAGCTTCAAGGGTCAAGGCTTCTGTGAGGTTAATATCTTGACCATGATATTTTTCAAGACCAGGCACACTCCAGTGATTTTTAGGTGTACCATCCTCTTTATTGCCAAAGTTTGTAAGTCCATTATAACTTCCCGGTGCTCCCGCAGCATGTCCGGCAATATTTACATCAAAGCCACAGTTGATAGGATTTGCACAAGGTGTATTGACTGCGGCGAAATGAGCTTTTCCTGCATGAATCGTAAAGTAGTTTGCTTCTTTTAATACAGTTGGCAGGGTAGTAGCCTGAACGGTATATTTGATGCCAGATTGAGTATTCAATCCATTTACATTCCAATCAGGCACTTGTAATAAACTATCTTTTCGATCTGTCTTTGTATCTTTTTTTAATGTCCAATTGGTGACCCGATGTCTAGCTGCATTCATTCCTGTCATTATACTTACTCTTGTTGGAGAACAAACACAGGATGCATAGGCTTGTGTGAATTTCATGCCTTGACTGGCAAGTCTTTCCATATTAGGCGTATGATAGATTTTGTTGAAAGAAGAGATCTTATTATGAAATGGTACAGATGTATCTTGCCAACCTAAATCATCTACCAGAAAAAATATGATATTAGGCCCTGGACTATTTGGAGTTTCTTTCGAACAGGTATTAAGAAGTATTGCTAATGAAAATAAGAAAATAAATCTATTCATACGAAGTAGTTGTTTAAGAATGTGTTTTGACTGGTTCAATTATGAATTTCGTCTTGTTTTTTTTCTTTTGATCGTCTATAAGATTACTTTTATGACTCTAAAATAAAAGACTTCCTTTGAGAATCCCCGATGACAAAGCATAAATATACCTTGTCTCAAATTTGGGATATTACAAAGAACTATAAAAAGTAATAATGAAAGAAAAAAAAGTAAGTGAATCACAAACGACAATGACAGAAATGATCATGCCTAATGATACCAATCCAATAGGTAATTTGATGGGCGGAAACCTCATGCGATGGATGGATATCGTCGGAGGTATTTGTGCCGGAAAACATTGTGAAGCACATGTAGTGACTGCATCAGTGGATCATGTTTCATTTCAAAGCCCTATACATTTAGGGGATGTAATTACCTTAGAAGCTGTAGTTACAAGGGCTTTTAATAGTTCAGTTGAAGTATATGTTGAAGTATTTGCAGCGGATATTAAAGGTGGACAAAATAGAAGATGTAATCATGCCTATTTTACTTTCGTTGCAATAGATGATGAGACTAAAAAACCAATTAAAGTACCAGGTGTATTACCTCTAACAGGTGAAGAACAAAAACTTTTTGAAAGTGGAGCAAGAAGACGAGAATTGAGATTGGTCTTGAGTGGTCGATTGAAACCTGAAAATGCGTCTAAGTTAAGAGACTTTTTCTCTGAACATTAAATTTAGAAAGTGCCATCAGAAGGCTCAAAATAAATTTTAAAAATGAAAAATAATACTCTAATCCGGATTCTAATTATCCTGACAATATATTTAGGACTTAAATATCTTGGAGGCGATGTAGGTCGAATGATCCTCAAGCCAATTAATCTTTTCGTGACCTATTTGCACGAATTCGGCCATGCTTTGGGGGCATTACTTACTGGAGGAGAAGTGATCTCATTACAAGTCAATGAAGATGGGAGTGGAGTGACAACTTCAAGAGGAGGCTGGAGATCAATAATCATCATGGGTGGATATATAGGGAGTGCGATCTTTGGAAATCTCTTATTTTTAATTGGCGCTAGATGGCCTAAAACGGCACAAATCACCATATATATTTTAGCCTCAACGATGGCAATCTCAGCAATTGTATGGCATAATAGTATGTATACAACGACTTTCCTTTTGATTTTTGCTATTGCACTTTATTTGATTGCGAGTAAGACCAATTTAGATCGAGATATTTTGATGTTTTTGGGAATAGCGTCTATTATTTTTATCATTCAAGATTTTAATGTCGGACCAAGCTCTGATCTAAAAATGTATGCAAAAGAGATGGTTTTTCTTCCCGCAGATGTTTGGAAATATATCTGGTTAATCGTTGTTGTCCTTCTTAGTTTTTTCAACTTTAGAATGATTTTTAAAGGATTGCGTAATCCAAAAATTGTTTGAATGGGTTCTAAAGGGTGTTCAAAATAAATTAAAGCTTCATGAAACGTTAATAAAGTTTAAGTGTTTATATAAATAGTTTATAATTCACTTGATTAAATACTGAGATAGTATGAAGAATCTTTACTGTTTGATTATCCTTAGTGGCCTTTTAGTCCAACACCTGTCTGCACAAAATGGAGTCAATAAAGAAAAGTATCGACTGAGCATCAAAAGAGCTATCGACAATATAGAAATAGATGGCGAGTTGAACGAAGCTACTTGGAATGAAGCCGATAAAACGACACAGTTTCTAAATAAGTGGCCTACTGATGAAGGCCTCCCTCCCTTGCAAACCTCTGTTCAACTTTCCTATGATGATAAAAATCTTTACATCGCTGCACTTTGTAAGGAAGACAATAAAGACCACATTGTTCAGACCCTAAAACGGGATGATGTCATTTGGACCTCTGATGGCTTTGGTGTCTTTTTAGATCCTGTAAATACGCAAACGAATGGCTTTGCTTTTTTTACCAATGCTTATGGCGTTCAGACCGAAGGCTTATTGACCGCTTTTGGAAGTGGAGATGAAGGGATGAGTAGGGATTGGGACAATAAATGGTTTACAGAAGTACATCAAACCGAAACAGGAGACTGGTCTGTTGAAATGGCTATTCCTTTTAAAACGCTTCGCTATGATGCTAAGCTAACAGAGTGGGGGATTAATTTTATACGTTGCGATCTAGCCAATAATAAGTATTCTACCTGGACATTTATTCCACTACAGTTTGATGGAACGGATTTGTCCTATGCGGGAACTTTGGTTTGGGATGATCCACCACCCCAAACAAATTCTAATTTTTCTATTATTCCATATGTTACGGGAGCAGTCTTTAAAGATATAGACGAAGAGAATGGTGCTGTTCAAACTGATTTTGATGCTGGATTAGACGCTAAAATCGCAGTAACATCTTCTCTAAATTTAGACTTAACTGTAAATCCTGATTTTTCACAAATTGAAGTGGATGAACAACAAACTAACCTTACCCGATTTAGTTTGTTCTTTCCGGAAAAACGGACTTTCTTTCTTGAAAATAGCGATATCTTTTCAGACTTTGGTATACGTCCTATTCGACCCTTCTTTTCTAGAAGAATTGGCTTGGATGATGATGGAAATCCAATTCCAATTTTAGGCGGAGCTCGATTAAGTGGAAATCTTGCAGAAAAAACTCGAATCGGACTGATGAGTATGCAAACGGCCTCCACAGAAAATGTCAATGGACAGAATTATACAGTAGGTGTCGTGCAGCAGCAAGTGTTGAAGCGTTCTTCAGTGAAAGGAATATTTATCAATAGACAATCTTTTAACGATGGAGAATTGGATGAAAACGATTTTGGTAGAAATGCTGGAGGAGAATTTAATTTTGTTACACCCGATGGCTCTTTTGGTTCATGGATAGCCTTACACAATTCGTTGAAACCCGAAAAATTTGATGCCAACATATTTTTCAATGCAGGCTTTCAATATAGTAACCGGAAAATCTCAACTGTATTTTCATATGCCAAATTAGGAGAGAATTATATTGCTGATGTTGGGTTTGTGAATCGCTTGGATAATTATGATGCAGATAGAGATACAACAATTCGAATAGGTTATCAGCATATTTTTCAAACTTTTGATTATACTTTGTTTCCAAAGAAGGGAAATAGTTTTTTAAATTTTACAAAAATCAATCTTCAGAACTATATCCTTTGGAACGATGGTTTAGGAAGGACATTGCGAAATACAGAACTAGGCGCAAATTTCTTTATGCAAAACACCTCGTGGTTAAATCTAAATTTTGTGCATACCACCGAATTTCTTCCTTTTGCTACTAATTTCACAGACGATGAATTTGAAAACCTACCTTCCGATACCTATAATTATGGAGGATTTGAAATGTTTTATAGATCAAATTCCAGAAAGCGATTTTTCTATACCATTAGAGGGAAATACGGTGGTTTTTATAATGGAACCCTTTTGCAATTAGGAGGAAGTGTCCAGTATCGAAAGCAACCTTGGGGGACTTTTGCTTTGAATTTTGAAAGAAGTATTTTGACATTACCTGATGATTTCGGAGAAACTAAACTCTGGTTGCTTGGCCCTAAGATTGAAGTTAATTTTTCTAAAAAGATATTTTGGACTACTTTTATTCAATATAATACACAAGCAGACAATTTTAATATAAATAGTCGTATTCAATGGCGTTATCAACCAATGTCGGATTTGTTTTTAGTATATACAGATAATTATACAGCGGAGAATCTTGGTTTGAAAAGTAGGGCTATTGTATTAAAGTTTAATTACTGGTTGACGATTTAGAATCTGTCCAAAACGAAAACAATGGAGCGCCTTAGTATATTTGATATTTTTAAAATAGGTGTAGGCCCTTCCAGCTCACATACATTAGGGCCATGGAAAGCGGCAATGGCATTTGCAAAAGATATTTCTGATAAGAAAATAATTGCCATAGAGGTACATTTATTTGGTTCGCTTTCAAAAACAGGATTGGGGCATGCAACTGATATTGCGGTGCAATTAGGCTTAGAAGGTTATGAACCTGAAACGATTGCTACAGAGCAGGTTGATTCCTATATCAAAAGAATAATATCTGAACAGCAAATCTATATTAACAGCACGGCAATCCCTTTTATACCTTCCAAACAAATCGTTTTTCACAATCACGAATTACCCAAGCATCCCAATACTCTAACTTTCAAAGCACACTTAGCTGAGGGAAAGATTTTAGAAGCGACTTACTATTCAGTTGGGGGGGGATTCATTGTTAAAGATGGAGCATCTACGGAACAAAAAAATCAAATTGAATTGACTTTTCCAATTGACAATGGTAAAGACCTTCTAAACTATTCAGAACAGACCGGTTTAGCTATTTGGGAGATTGTATATAAAAATGAATTGTGTTTTAGGAATAAGGAAGCAATAGAAAAAGGAATAGATTCTATTTTTAATACCATGTTGGAATGTATTTTTAAAGGCTGTAATACGGGAGGGATATTACCAGGTGGTTTAAACGTAAAGAGGAGAGCCAAAAAACTAAACGAAGATTTATTAGACAATAGAAAATTTGCAAATGCGAATGAATGGATAAATGCAATTCGTGATAGCCCAAGAGATTTTAATATTGTAAACAAATGGGTGAGTTGTTTTGCACTAGCAGTTAATGAAGAGAATGCTGCATTAGGTAGGGTAGTGACATCACCGACTAATGGAGCAGCAGGCGTGCTCCCCGCAGTGTTATTTTATTATTATTGTTTTGGAGGTTATAAAGGCATCTCAGATGTACGCAAGTTTTTTTATACTTCAGGTGAGATTGGCTGTATCTTTAAAAAAAGAGCAACTATCTCTGCAGCGGTAGGAGGTTGTCAAGCAGAGATTGGTGTTTCTTCCGCTATGGCCGCTGGTGGACTCACTGAATTATTAGGCGGATCACCCAAACAAGTTTTGATGGCCGCTGAAATTGCAATGGAACATCATCTAGGTTTGACCTGCGATCCAATTGGTGGCTTGGTTCAGATTCCTTGTATAGAAAGAAATACAATGGGTGCAATGAAAGCAATTACTGCTAGCAATTTAGCCCTTTCAGGCGATCCTGATCATGCGGTTGTAAATTTTGATACCGTTGTAAAGACAATGTGGGATACCGCTCTGGATATGAATCATAAATATAAAGAGACGGCTGAAGGAGGTTTAGCTTATAATTTGCCTGTTGCTTTTCCGGAGTGTTAATATTTTATACTGCTTGTTAGTGATGAATGAAAATAATTTATAAAAAGTATGGACCCAAAAGAATTCAGACAATACGCCCACCAATTTGTAGATTGGATGGCTGATTATATGGAAGAAGTAGAAGAATATCCTGTAAAATCACAAGTTAAACCAGGAGATATTTATAAGCAGTTACCTGAAACATTGCCTAGTGAAGGAGAAAGTATGGAGGCTATTTTTAATGATTTTAAAACAATCGTTTTGCCAGGGATGACACATTGGCAAAGCCCTAATTATTATGCTTATTTCACAGCAAATGCAAGCCCGCCTTCTATATTAGCAGAAATGTTGACCGCAACACTTGGCGCTCAATGCATGAAATGGGAAACCTCGCCAGCAGCAGCAGAATTGGAAGAACGGGTAATGAATTGGTTGATGGATGCAATGGGTATTCCAAAGGGTTGGGAAGGGGTCATACAGGATACGGCTTCTACTGCTACTTTAGCTGCAATTATCTGTGCAAGAGAACAACATACTAATTTTCAAATCAATAAGGATGGTTTTCAAGGTTATAAAAACTACCGAATTTATTGTTCAGACCAAACCCATTCCTCGATAGAAAAGGGCGCTAAAATTGCTGGAATAGGGAAAGAGAATGTTGTCAAAATTCCTGTTGATGAAAACATGGCTTTGAAACCTGAATTATTAGCTCAAGCTATTCAAGAAGATATTTCAAAAGGTTTTGAACCCTTTTGTGTCGTCGCTGCTATTGGTACAACAGGGACGACCGCTATTGATCCATTGGCTCCAATTGCAGACCTCTGCGAAAAACATGGAATCTGGTTGCATGTAGATGCAGCCTATGCTGGCTCTGCTTTATTATTACCTGAATTTCGATGGATGATTGAAGGAATTGAAAAAGCAGATAGCTTTGTATTTAATCCGCATAAATGGTTGTTTACCAATTTTGATTGTACCGCCTATTTTGTAAAAGACCGAATGGCACTGCTGAATACATTTGCAATTCTTCCGGAGTATCTCAAAACTAAGGTTGATGCTCAAGTCAATAATTACTGTGATTGGGGAATTCCGCTCGGTAGAAGGTTTCGAGCTTTAAAACTTTGGTTTGTTATCCGGTATTATGGATTAAAAGGACTGCAACAAAAAATTCAGAAGCACATTGATTTGGCAAAATGGCTGGAAGCTGAAATTATTAAATCACCAAATTTCAAACTGATTACCAAGCGAAATTTAAACCTTGTTTGTTTTCATTTTGCGCCATCTGAAAAAATAGAAATTGCTCAACTAAATGAACTGAACGAAGCCTTATTACATCAAGTCAATGCCACTGGGAAAATATACTTTACACATACAAAAGTTAATGGTGTTTACACTTTACGTATGGTTGTTGGACAAACTTATGTAGAAAAGAAACAGGTGTCCATGGCATGGGATCTGATTCAAAAAACAGCCGCTGGATTATAAAATCAAACAGGTTTCAAGGCTTTAACTTTTATATCATATTGCACAAAATAAGTCACAACAAAGACAGCAATAATCAGGTAAGAAGCAAAAAACATAGTGCCTCCCGGAATAAAATCATTTAACAAAAACCAATCCCCATACCAATATATAATCCCCAAACCAATACTAGCTTTAAGGATTTCCAACCAAAGCGCTATCTTTTCACGATCCATCAGGGAACAATAACTGTAGATCATCAAGAATAAGAAACCACCATAAAGAAATAACATTTGCGGAGGAATGGCTGACAAATAGAGTAGCATATGCGTCATCAGAAGATTCAATAAAAGATACTGAAACCAAGACCAGGCATGAAAAGCTTTAGAGCCCGGAGTATCATATTTTACTTGTGTATACGGATCTTTGATATAATCGATAGGATACTTTTCGAGCATATCTTTAGGTCGCCATCCTGTAGGCATAAACCAAAGCTTTAATTTATCATTCCAATTTTTAGTGCGAATAGCGTCTTTTAATAATAGCCACATATGTTGCCAATTGATCTTAATTGGATTCCAGGTAGCCACCGCTCTTTTGACTCCATAAATACAGGGCTCTTCAGGTAATTCTTCTTGAAAGGTTCCAAAAAGGCGATCCCAAACACAAAATATTGCAGAGAGATTTTTATCTAAATAAATATCATTGATAGCATGATGGACGCGGTGTTGCGAAGGGGTAACAATGATATATTCTAACCAACCTAATTTGGGGATTAATTTAGTATGATACCAAAATTGCATAAATAGATGCAATGGAGCAATAAGGGCAATGACTTCACCCGGCAATCCCAATAAAGCAGCAGGAAAAAGAAATATAAATCCCAGGCTGACAATATTTGAAATGGACTGCCTCAAAGCACAAGCCAGGTTAAATTCTTCACTACTATGGTGAACGATATGCCTATTCCAAAAAATATTAATACTGTGATTAAGTCGATGGCTCCAATAACTTGCAAAGTCAATAGCAATAAAACTCAAGGTCCAGACTATCCAAGAAGTTTTAATGTCAAATAAGGCAATTTGATCTACAAGCCATTCATAGCTAATAATAATGACAGTCAGCTTAAGAACGCTTTTTAGTGTATTGGTAGAACCAGAACTTAAACTTGAAATGGTGTCCATACTCCGAAAAGTAAACTGACCGAGTTTCCAGGAGATAAGTGCTTCTATGATCATTAAAACCACAAATACTGGAATAGCAATTAATAATACCTGAGCATATGCGTCCATTTATTCTATTTGTTTAATGAAGTACTTCAATGTAAAGGTATTGGAATATCAGGAGAATTGAAATGATTATTTAGAAAATATAAGTTTAAGACAACTAGAACGTAGCGTGTGAAGATCTGGATAAGGATTCTGAGTCGGCCTATTGACCAAAGATATTCTTTTCCTCAGGCAACCTTTTTTTTTTTAATGCACCATTACTTAAACTAAGCGTTTGAGTAATGAATTTATAGCGGTTAAAAAGATTGAAAACGCCGTTAAACCTATCGAAAAGTGTCCAGTCATATCAACTGTTATTAATTTTTAAACTATTAATTTTTAAAACCTATAATCATGAAATCAAGCTTGAAAATTGTTTTCTCTACGATCCTCTCCTTATTTCTACTTTCTCCCTCGATACAAGCAACCACAATATTAACGGACAGCACTGGATTTGCTGGCGATCACTTTAGTCTCGAAGGTGCATTAAGCTTATTTGAAGAAGCTAAATCATTAGAGGCATTTGAAGAAGCACTCAATGCCGAAAAAAATTATGTCAATAACCTTGACCTTAATGAAGATGGAACAATTGACTATATCAGAGTTTTTGATAATATGGAAGATGATGTTCATGCAATAGTTCTTCAAGTTCCAATTAGTAAAGATGAAGCTCAGGATATTGCAGTGATTGAGATTGAAAAGACTGGAAAAGACCAGGCGACTTTACAGATAATTGGTGATGAAGATGTCTATGGCGAACAAAAAATCGTGGAACCATTCGAAATGGAAGGGAAACAAATGGGTAAAGGGCCATCTGCCGATTTGGACATGACAAGAATTATCGTCAATGTATGGGGCTGGCCTTCAGTTCGATTTGTCTATGGCCCAAGATACAGAGTATATACATCACCTTGGGGCTGGAGGACTTATCCTCGATATTGGAAACCCTGGAAGCCTTATGCTTGGAGAACCCATTATACAAAAAGAGTTTTTCGGCCTCATTTTCATGTTGTGAAAACACATCGTGTAGTCCGCGCTCATAGAGTTTATGTTCCTAGACGGACTTCTTGTAAAGTCGTGCGAACAAGAACAACTATTGTTAAAAATCGAAATGGAAAAGTGGTTGGAGCAAAAACTACAAAGACAAAAAGGGTGAAGACTAAAAATGGTACAGTCACTAAATCCACTACCAAAGCTGCTGCTAGAAATAAAAATGGAAAAGCAGTAGGAAAGAAGAAAACGACCAAAGTTAAAAAAGCGGGTAAAAAAGGAAGTGTTAGGGGTAAGAAGACAACGAAGTCAGTAAGGAAAAAAAGAAACTAGTCTTTTGACTTATTATTAAGTTCTGAAAAAGATAAAAGTAGTCATTTATCAATAATCAATGAGGTGGAAACTTCTAATGATTGCTGACAAATGACTACTTTTGTTTTGTACTATTGAAGTTGAACAACTTCGCTATAAAAATAATGAAATACAAATTATTCTTACTTTGTTTTTGTCTTTTGTATACTAGCAGTAGGCTATATGCACAAGAAAAGAAAAGACATGTATTTTTTGAAACCAATCTTGGACTCATTATCGCAGATGGTGATCTCCATACGAATGCTACACTTGGTGCTGGATATGCTATTAAAAGTGGTTATGAACTTCGCAATGTTCATGGTTTTGGAATAGAATACAAAGGCAATACTTTAATGTCTATCAGTAACAATTTTTCGATGAGTGGCATTGGATTTCTATACCGTTTTACTCAGTATGGGATTTATACAAAGTTTAGTACAGGGTTCGTACTGGACGGACGAAGAGGTTGGGATCATGAAGATCAATTCGAGTATAAAAATGGTGGACATTTCGTTTCATTCAATGTAGGTTATCTCTTTAAAGGTGGATTTCTACTTGGATTAAATTATACCAATATTCTTAATATGCAATTCGACTATTTTAAATACGATCATTCGAATGATAGCCATAACTTTGATCGCATTGAGGATATAGGATTTTCGTCTTTTACGATTATGTTGGGGTATACCTGGCCTGGTCGATAAGCTGCTCAATTAAAGATAAACACAGCTGTAGATATCTCTGTATATAGATATTGGAACTTGTCAAAATGTAAAAACTAATTAACTAAATAATAGAATAAAAATGAACAAATTACTGACACTAAGCGCATTCTTTTGCCTGTTCCTGTTCTCTTGTAATACGTCGTCATCACTTAAGTCTAGTAAAGAGCAACAAATCGCCGGAAAGGAAGAATTAGAATCTTTGTATAAAAGATTAGAAACTGGAGGTAAGATTAAGCTGAAAAACCAGATTTATTATCTAGATAGACCGCTGATGATTTCGAGCAAAGAAGACCTTGTTTTGGATGGGAATGGTTGTACCTTTATTATGAAAAATAAAAATGAAGATGTATTGATTGTAGAGCGTAGTAATAACATAATTCTAAAAAACTTCAAAGCAACACATATAGAACCAGAAGGCCCAATTGGTTGTACAGGAAGTGTCATTCAAGTAAGGGAGAATGTAGGTGTATTGATTGAGAAATGCGAACTAAATGGCAGTGGTATCATTGGCGTTATGTCTTATGATACTAAAGATTTGAAGGTAGTTGAGAATTACATTTATAATAATAGCGATTTTGGAGTTCTCTATAATGTGAATACTACCCTTGAGATAAAAGGAAATAAGTTTGAAGATAATGGAGCGAGTGGAAATGATCATGTGGCAAAAGCACTGAATGATTTTCTTAGCGAAGTAGAAAAAATAGATAAGGATACGAATAAAGAAGGCTTAAAAATGTCTGATAATACTTTTAAATAGAGATTAATGAAAATTCAGATATGTTCAGACCTACATTTAGAGTTTTCAGAAAACAGAAAATGGCTAAAAGATAATCCTTTAGTTCCAAAAGGAGAGGTTTTAATAATTGCTGGAGATACATATTATCTAAATCGAGATTATGCTAAATTAGATTTTATCAAAAGAGTTTCTGATGAATTTAAAGTGGTTTATTTAATTCCGGGAAACCATGAATACTATGAAGGGTATGATGTTTCGAATGCGTTAAATGCTTTCAATATTGATATTAAGGAAAATGTACATTTATTGAATAATGTGGCAATTGAAGTTGATGATGTTAAATTAATATTTTCTACTTTTTGGTCATTGATAGAAAAGAATATAGTCAATGTCCTTAATGGATTGACAGACTTCAAAAGAATAAAGTATCAAACCGAAAAATTCAATATAAACCACTACAATGAATTACACCGCAAAGCGTTCGAATTTGTATCGAATGAAACTTTAAGTAGAGGTAAAAAAATAATAATCACGCATCATCTCCCAAGCAGCGAATGTAGTGTAGACGAATTTAAAAACAGTTTGCTAAACGAAGCATTTTACGTAGAAAAGACTAATTTTATTTCGAATAATGATATTGATTACTGGATTTATGGACATAGTCATAGAAATAAATCTGATTTTTCAATTGCAGGTACTAAAATGATTACAAATCAGTTTGGATATTTAGGCTGGAATGAACATAGATCTTTTAATTATGGAAAAGTGATTGAAGTTTGAGAACCTGAATTCGCTTTTTTGTATGCCTATCTTGAGGCAAAATAAATGCACATTATAGTATGATCAAAATTGCAAGAGTCGTTTCTCGATTTGGATATATTGATATATCTACCAATGAGAATAGGAGTATTCTGTATGCTAAACCTAGTGGATATGTTGGACCTGATTTGGTCAAGAAGGATTTGGAGTTTTTGAAAAAGTTTGATGCCCATTGTGAAGGAGGATGGAAATATATTGTTGATACATCTGCCGTGAAAATTGCTAATCCAATAAATCCATTCCTATTGAATAGTTTAAAGCAATTCTCAAAAATGAATGAATATGTTGTATATGCACCTTCTCCAATTGTTAGATTGATGTTGAAATTAACAAGTTGGATTAACAAACCTGATAGGATCATAAAAGAAAATAAAGCTTTGCAGATAGAGTTAAAAAATTAAAATGAAGGTTGAAGCATATTACTCTTATTTTGAAGTTGAAAAAAAAATAAATGTAGAATTTGATTTGACTTATCATGGACAAGATTGGGATATAGTAAATGCGGATTCCAGCAAAGTTCAAGAATTTATCAACTATTATTTAAGAGCAGAGGGCGTAGAAGAGAAAGTAACTATGTTTGCTTTATTAATCGCATCAATAGACGAAATAGAAGAAGATACTGAAATTCGAGAAGCGCTAAATAGAATTGAAGAAAAGGTTTTCAGCAATCTGAAAATCCATTTAAATACAATTATTTATTGGGCATTAATTGGTCATGGCAAATGTGAAGAACATATATTTAAGATGACTAACTATATGAGATTATTTCTGAATGAAAAATTGGATACTGATAAAATTGAGGGAAAGAGCCCTGATTTAGTTGGAATAGAAATAAATGGACTTAGTTTTCTAAAATTGCTAGGGAAAGAAAGTATTGATTATGAATTCTCTGAATTCATAGATTATCTAAATTTGGAAACTGATCCTGAAAATGCTCATTTAGAAATATCAGAAGAAATATGGATTAGCTGCGAGAAAGAAGACGAATTTACCCATCTTGAAGTCTGGAGTCCAGAATATAAATCCCAGTATTTTAAATTTCGAACAAAAGAATTTGAAGAAGAAATTAAGAGTGTTTAAGTAAAAAACCAAGCGGTTAAAGAAGAATACCCTTTAACCGCTTGGCTTTTTTATAGACTCAAAAAGAGTTCAAAATCTTTTTGATATCGTCTATTAAGGCGGAAGGTTTCACACCGCTTAACCCATTCTTGATAATATCTCTTCCATCATCTTGATCTCCATAAAAATTGTCATTGGCATTGTCATCTATTTTTAATTCAGATCCATCCAAACTGACTCCAGCAAAAATACCTCGACTTCTGGAATAGGAATAGATTTCAGCTTCAAAATCCAGATCAGTATTGGCTGAAGCCGTTCGACCTTTAGGACCTGCTGCAACTGCGACATCTCCACCTAAAGTAAATTTACCTTTACCAGTAGTGAGTCGTTTGAGTGTTTTTCTATCTTTAAAAATTAGAAACAAATCCGAAGAAGTATAACCGATTTGAAAACCTAGACTACCTCCAGTAATTTTAATGAATGCAGGATCACTCCATGTACCATCTTCGTTTTTGATCATGGCAATACCTTTCCCAAATTTTCCGCCGATAACAAACCCTCCTTTTCTCAATTTTGGTATAATAACTACAGCTTCTGCTACCTCTAATAACTCTGAGGGAATATCTTGCTCATCATCAATCGGTAAATCTTTTAAATCTTCTAAGACCTTGGCTGCATTTTCGAGTTTGTCGATTTCTTTTTCTTGTGCTTGTCCGTTTATAGAAATACATAAAATAAAGACTAAAATGAATGATAAATATTTCATAGGTATTTTATTTTGTAGTTATGAATGCTCTGTCCCTAAGGGACAGGGGATTAATAAGTGTCCAGATTAGACGACGTTATCGTTGTACTAGACGAGTCAAAAAAATAAGGCATAGTCCTTCTACGGCTTATTTTTTTGAGGAAGTATAGTGCAAGGAGAACAAGTCCATATCGGACATTTATAAATGCTCTGTCCCTTAACTGATTTGGTTTTAAAAATGTTGTACTGAACTTCAATTGTAATATTACTTTACTTACTGATGACAAAAGTCCTTGATTCCCCTACGTCAAATTGATTTTTTTGAAAACTTTATGAGATGGGGCTATATCTCATAGTGATCATGTATTATTAAATCGGACTTTAGTCAAAGTTTTGCTCTTATGTGGTGTGTGTGGCATTATCTTTCACTCAAGCTCTCTAAATCTAATACTGTGAAATACTTGTTCGCTTTATAATTTTTGATACAATAGTCTAAATTTGATTTCCCTTTATGACTTTCAAAATTATGTTCAATAGCAACCTTTGCTATAAAATAACTCAATTCAAGTTGCTTTTCTGGAAATCTTCTCTTTCCTACTTCAAGGAATTGTATTGCCTCTTTTGGTGAATTTAGATTGTGTAAAAAGAAGTCACTAAACGTATCTAATTGAGCTAGAAGAAAACGATAGATATTTTTATCCGCACTTTCTAACATTTGGTAAGCGATTTTTTTTGCTTCTTGGTTGTCTTCTAAATCTTTTCTATAATGGAATAATATAATAGGATGATAAGTGAAGTTATTTTCTTCTTCGTCGTATTTGACTAGCATATTAAATACATTGGTATTCTTATTAGACACAGTCTCGACTAATAAATACCCAAAGTCATCTTCTAATATGCTAACATCTATTCCGTATATGTTTTTAATCTTTTCTTTATATTTATCAAGATAGTTTCTTATACTAAAGTTTTCATTACTAGATGCTTCACTGAAATCTCTAAAATTTCGATATTCTTTAAACAAACACTTTATGCCATCAATAAGCGCTGCTGCTGGTAAATCAGTGTGGTTTGCATTGTATTTTTTGACTAGGACATTTTTATTGAATATAGTCCCTTCAATTTTTTTTGCTATCGAATTAAATTCATTGTCTTTTAAGCCGTATCCTAAGAAATAGTTTTGGCCAAAATTTGAATTTAAGGTTTTCAATAGTTTTTCTTGAAAGAATGAATTTCCTTCAACTAATGATAAAGCAATAATACCTTGAAAAGGATTGTTATCTTGAAATAAAAGATTAGTTGTAAAATAAGCCGTATTGGAATGCCCAATTATGCAATTATATCCAGAGGTATAATAGTTACTATTTATATAAGGTAGTAATTCGAATATCAAGAATTTTTTTAATTTATCAGGTTCTTCCAAATACTCTAAACCGTTAAAATTAGGTTCAGTTTCAAGATTTCTATTATTATGAAATATACCAACGATA
>CBDICS010000077.1:0-157405 GCA_965277415.1 Saprospiraceae bacterium | reverse complement strand
AAATATTGCTACTACATATATTTTGATTTTATCAAAATCTCACATTGTGGTATATATTCACATTTGTTGAATTTAATTTTGCATTTTGTGTTGCCCGTAAAAGAGGCTGTTCTCAAGTAGTAGTAGTAGTAGTAGTAGTAGTAGTAGTAGTAGTAGTAGTAGTAGTAGTAGTAGTAGTAGTAGTAGTAGTAGTAGTAGTAGTAGTAGTAGTAGTAGTAGTAGTAGTAGTAGTAGTAGTAGTAGTAGTAGTAGTAGTAGTAGTAGTAGTAGTAGTAGTAGTAGTAGTAGTAGTAGTAGTAGTAGTAGTAGTAGTAGTAGTAGTAGTAGTAGTAGTAGTAGTAGTAGTAGTAGTAGTAGTAGTAGTAGTAGTAGTAGTAGTAGTAGTAGTAGTAGTAGTAGTAGTAGTAGTAGTAGTAGTAGTAGTAGTAGTAGTAGTAGTAGTAGTAGTAGTAGTAGTAGTAGTAGTAGTAGTAGTAGTAGTAGTAGTAGTAGTAGTAGTAGTATAGTAGTAGTAGTAGTAGTAGTAGTAGTAGTAGTAGTAGTAGTAGTAGTAGTAGTAGTAGTAGTAGTAGTAGTAGTAGTAGTAGTAGTAGTAGTAGTAGTAGTAGTAGTAGTAGTAGTAGTAGTAGTATTAGTAGTAGTAGTAGTAGTAGTAGTAGTAGTAGTAGTAGTAGTAGTAGTAGTAGTAGTAGTAGTAGTAGTAGTAGTAGTAGTAGTAGTAGTAGTAGTAGTAGTAGTAGTAGTAGTAGTAGTAGTAGTAGTAGTAGTAGTAGTAGTAGTAGTAGTAGTAGTAGTAGTAGTAGTAGTAGTAGTAGTAGTAGTAGTAGTAGTAGTAGTAGTAGTAGTAGTAGTAGTAGTAGTAGTAGTAGTAGTAGTAGTAGTAGTAGTAGTAGTAGTAGTAGTAGTAGTAGTAGTAGTAGTAGTAGTAGTAGTAGTAGTAGTAGTAGTAGTAGTAGTAGTAGTAGTAGTAGTAGTAGTAGTAGTAGTAGTAGTAGTAGTAGTAGTAGTAGTAGTAGTAGTAGTAGTAGTAGTAGTAGTAGTAGTAGTAGTAGTAGTAGTAGTAGTAGTAGTAGTAGTAGTAGTAGTAGTAGTAGTAGTAGTAGTAGTAGTAGTAGTAGTAGTAGTAGTAGTAGTAGTAGTAGTAGTAGTAGTAGTAGTAGTAGTAGTAGTAGTAGTAGTAGTAGTAGTAGTAGTAGTAGTAGTAGTAGTAGTAGTAGTAGTAGTAGTAGTAGTAGTAGTAGTAGTAGTAGTAGTAGTAGTAGTAGTAGTAGTAGTAGTAGTAGTAGTAGTAGTAGTAGTAGTAGTAGTAGTAGTAGTAGTAGTAGTAGTAGTAGTAGTAGTAGTAGTAGTAGTAGTAGTAGTAGTAGAAGTAGTTTTTTTTTTTTTTTTTTTTAGTACTCATAAGCCACTTGTACGGGCAAAACAATATTGATGTGGAAAAAGAAATGCGAATGCAACACGAGGCAAAAGAAAAATATATCAAATAAACCCCAATGATTAGAATAAAACAGCAGCCTAATAGAGCTACACGTGTTTAAACAACAACTGTATGGTCTAATACAAAAAAGAACGAAAAGAAAGCGGAATCATAGAGGAGAATATCATCTCAACTCTATGACAAGAATATATGAATGTTAGCTGTATAAGCACAATAAACTGCGGAAAAAATAAAATAATAATCTAAAATCTAAAATAATAATAAGGACAAAAAGAAAACAGAATCATAGAGGAGAATATCTCAACTCTATGACAAGCAAAATAATATGGAACACAAGTCTATTGGCACAATAAATTCGAGATAAAATATCTAAAATGATAATACCAGCAAGATTCTTTACTGATCGGCATGGCCTATGCGTGACTCCACGCCAGCCACCTCAGGCAAACAGTGGACAGGGTGACGACGCGAGGACCGGGATCCACGAATGCACATGACAGCACTTCTCACCAGCGCAAACGATATACGGCACCGCAGCCACGACAAAGTACATGAATACGGCGACCGATCTTCGTCCGCCAACATACCCGCCAACCTCTTCAGAAAGCGGTCGCATCGAGGGCCAGCCGCTCCAGTGGTGCTGAATATCAAGGGACAGAAAGATCCATGATCAATGTTAATGATCCGCTCCTCGTACTGCAGACACTTGGAACGCTCATGCATCTGAAAGAGGTCTGCTGAACTTCTGGCCAAGGCTGAGGGTGCATACGGGTGAAAAACACGAACATCAAAGTATGCATCCTCTGCCCTCGTCCAGAAGCCAGCCACCTTGATGTCAGCACGGGCCTCGTCGCTAGTGACTGTGGAGCGATGTTGGAATACTTCTCCATTCAGAGGCAGAAGTTGTGGCTCAATGGTTACATTCTGGCGGACCTCAGATAGCAAGGTCCCCAGCAAATCCCGAATCTCGTTGTGCCTTATGGACGGGAATCCACCATTCGGGCATATCATGGCATGGTCTGCAGCAAATGGTTGACCACATACGCATTTCACGGGAACCGACTGCAGCTGCCACCCGTAGCGCAAAGCAATGGCATCACGAAACTCCTGCTTATTTAGCTGAAAGCCATGCTCCTTTAAGGGCAAAGCAGTAAGCCAAGATGATGCACCCTTTGCTGATAGTAGTTCGAGGCGGCGTGAGTCATGAGGTGAATCATCCAGAAGCTGCTTGTGCACGGTAGTTTCAGCGATTCTACGTCGTCGGCCGACACACGACTTCGAGCGCAAGGCTTCCTTGTGGACTTCAAATGGATTCTTGCCTTCCGTTGCGAGGCTGTTCTGTTGCAGAAGCTCCTGAATCTGTGGCTTGCAAATCTCCTGTGAAGCGCCAAACTCGGTTGAACACATGCTTTCAAGATGAGGGAGGCCAATGCCGCCCAACCGAGCCGGAAGACGCAGCAACACCATATCATGGTCAGTGAAGCTTTCACGACCACACAGAGACGGTAGAAGCTTACACTGGATCGCTGCATCCAGAGTGCTAACCATGTGACTCTGTACTGGCAAGGTACGAAAAATATAGGTCCAGCGACCACGTAAACCATGAGTTAGGGCAGCATACGCAGCCTGCGGCTCCGTTCTAGCGATGTTAGCGAGTTGATCAAGTGCAATGCCCCACTCAGCAACCTTGTCACACACAAAGGATTCTCGAAAAGGCGCTTCCCCAATTGCGCTGCCCAAATACCGGACGCCCTCAGAAACAATCCGAACACTCGTGTTGGCAAACACACCTCGAGCCAATTCCATAAATTCAGGCTTGACCAGTAGCACAGACTTGCCGCAGTTGACGCCGTATCCGAATAACTCGCCTTCCTTGCGTATATCGTCAAACCATCCGCGTAGCTCAAGAATCTTCGCTGCAGCACCTGAGTCGTCCGCATACCAGCTCTGTCGCACATTCTTATTCTTGTCTTGCAGACGTCGAACCAATGGTAGCGTGGCCAGAGCATAAAAGGCCATTGAGAGAGGATCACCCTGAGTGGTTCCCTCCTCTGATCGAAGTTCCCCACCTCCCGACACAAACAAACGGGCTGGCGACCGATACGTGTTCCTGAGCAACAACGCCAGAGATGGGCATAGGTGTCGGACATTGTGCAAAGCTGCCTCCCGATTCAAGTTATTGAACGCATTTGCAGCATCAATCAGCAAAATGCCCTCCGTCGATTCCTCATCATACATCGCCTGCATGGCATGTACAGCCGCTTCAATGCCGGAGGGCAGCCCCGAGCACTTTTGGATGAAGCCGCAGGCCTCTTCAATATCTGGGCCCACCACTCGTAAAATTGATTTGGCAACAATTCTTCTGAGCACCTCGCCGACACCGATAGGGCGCACACCTGGCTTCTTGTCCAGTGCGATGAGGCTCCCCAAAACCCCAAAACCCCAAAACCCCAAATTTAAGAAGGTCAATAGAAATTTTAAGAATTAAAACATTGAAGAAATGTCAGGCAGACCACCATTAAACCCAAATCGATTTGATATCGACGATGACAGACCATTATCTGATATGGGTGGTAATACAAATGGATTAGGAGGTGGATATAAAGGGACACCAGGTAGCGCTCATAATTACAATGAGAGAAACAATGATGGAATGAATGGAGGTTTCAGATCACACTCAAGAGGAAGCTTTCTTGATGAACTTGAAAACAACGAAGGGATGGGAATGAATCCAACAAAGAATAATCCATTAAATCTCAGATCTATAAAGACAACTATCGACAACAGAGATCATCTAATATCAAAACCTGGAACAGATCGACATCCAGGAACCCAACGCCGTGACCCCGATAACCCTTTGGGATACAAACAAAACGACAACTTACGTAAGGTTCGAAATGACGCCTACATCAAGCACAACTACGGGCACGAAGCAGATGACCCATTCAAGCAAATGCAGCTTCAAGAAATGGACAACGAAGATGTTTCTGAAGCCGAAAAGATTCGAAGAATGGAAAAAGATTATGAAAGACAAAGGGAAGAAATCAGCAAAGCAAAGATGAAACTCGAACAAAAGCAACTTTACGACCTACAAGAAAAAGAAGAAAGACTAATCGAAAGAATGGAAGATATCAAACGAGAAAAAGATGAAGAAGACCAGATGAATGACAGGCTACGACAAGAAATCGTCAGGATCAAAATAGACCAGAAAAAAGAAGAAGAAGAGCGAAATAAAGTTGAACGCATGATGTGGAATTTGGATCGGGATAATCAGATGGAACTAATTGTCAGAAAGAAGCTCGAATTGGAGAAATTGCAAGAAAATAGTAAATACCTTGAAGACCTTAAGAACCGGAGGAAGATGGAAATTGATGAGATTGATAACGAGATACAAGATAGGGACGCTGGTTCTGCAGAACTTCTTCAGAAAGCTTTGAACCATGCAGATACTATTCAAGAATTAATTGAATCGGGTGTGCTTGATAAAGAATATCAAGCCAAATTAGTCAATGCCCTATCTGGTAATGAAAATGATCAAGAGAACAAACAGTTACGAGAAGAATTATTAGAAGAACTGAGAGCTAAAATCTCCCAACAACAGGAAATGAATTCAATGAAGAATGCTGAATTCATTCAAGAGCTAAATATGAAACGAATGGAGTTTTCTGATGCCGAGAAGAAAATCAATGAGCAAAGACTTCTTCACGAAGCTTTGGAGCGCAAAGGGCTCGAATTCAATGTCGATTTAGAAATGGAAACAGGCCCACCTATGGATTATGTTATCAAAAACCTCGACATTAAAGAAAAAGATGTGAATAAAAAGCATCCATTTTCAATTGTTGAAGTTGTTGAGAATACCAAGACTAACTTGGGAACCAATGCAGAACGGTTAAGACGTCTGAGAGAAGAGAAGAAAGAAACTGACCATTTCATTTCAACAAATGAATACGTTCCAAAACCCATATTTCTCTCTGACAATACTAAAGAAGTTATAGAGTATGTGTTAGATGATATCATGAACAGAGCAATTGAAGAGATATCAATGTATGATAATTATGTTGATGGAATTAAAAGAAGAGTCAATATTTTAAAAATAAGACAACCAGTTCAAGAAGCTCGAGTAGATTACTACTCAGATAGAATCTCAATGAAAAACATCAATACTGAAATAGTCAATAACGTGGTAATAAAAATGATTAAAGAAATTGTTGGAGAAGTGAACGGCATTAACGAAATGGCCAAGCTTACAGCCTTAAACATAATAGTAAAATCATTTAAAGTGCAGCAGGAATCAGATATGGATGAGAATACCCTTGCAGGAGTTCTGATGAATATGCAGCAGCAGCACAACAAGGAACGTCATCGAGACATACACAAGATTCATCATAAGCTAGTCGCAGCCAGCAATAAAGTATTCATGCGGCCGAACAATATCAAAACTGAAGAGAAAAAGAAGAAGGCTGATAAGCAGCCAAAGGATATAATCGAAGAAAAAGACAAAAAGGATGATAACGAAGCAATCAAACTTGATCCCAATCTCTGCGAAAAAGGTATTAATAGTGCTGAAGTCAAAGGAATTGAAAGAGAATTATGGTCAAGAATCGAAGAGACTAACACCTTCTTCTTTGGAGGAACCATGGGGAAATCCAAAGGAGGCGTAACAGCATTGGAAATTAGCAACAATGGAAGAATCGCTTCAATTGGAATAGATAATGGAGTAATTTTAATCTATGATTTAATTACAGAACCTCCGAGTGTTTCAAGGGTTATCACTGGAATTAAGTGTCCTATCAAATCTATAACAATATCAGATGATTCATATTCTCAACTGATGTGAGTTTTGGGAGATGGAAACGTAAAAATTTATTCCATAAACGAATCTCAAAAGAAGAAAACGGAAAAATAACAAATACATTTCAAAAAATCAAGTTAATCAAAAAACAGTTTTCCACATGAAAGAAAAAGTGGCATTTGATTACAAATATTGTTTATCCGAAGATGAAGAAAACAATTATTCTCCTGCGTCAAATTTGAAACTAAGAAAAGGAACCTTTCATCCATCTAAAACATTCACAGGGCTGCAGTTATCTTATATGGTTAACTGTACGAATGGACTAATCTTAAAAATCAACCATAACCCAAATCCATTCCAGAAAGAGTCAACAATGTTTCATAAATCGTTTGCACCAATTGTTGCAACTGATGAACAAAACTTCCCAAGAGGAAAAGACCCTTTTAGCAAATCCAGAGCAAACGACGGGGATGATTCAAGAAAACACATCTACCGGGAATTCTTCGCTGGGCATCGATACAAAGTCCTCTTAATGGAATTTGTTGAAGGAGGGTCAACAATGATCACTTTAGACATCAAAGGCTACGTCTTTCTCTGGGTCTATGATAAAACTTCATTCACAGGTGAACTTACATTTAAGCCTACCATTAAGCTAAAACTCGAACTGACGTTTACAAGATTCATTGAAGAAAATAGCATTAGAATATTTCCTGACAAAAGGAAAAAGAAATAAATCCAAGGTCAAATATCAGCCCTGCAGTGCTAGAGAAAATAGGAGTTTTCATGGGAGACCTGAACATCCCTGAGCTCAAAGATAAAGCCATGACAACTGTAAAGAACTCAAAAGATCAGACGACAACGTTTTATGTTTCAGACGGATCTGCTCCTGAATCATTCGGAGTTGCCATATTTCACGAATATGTGTTTAACTCCCAGAGCTATTTGATCAAAGCTATTGAGAGTAGCTATCAAGCACAACCAGATACTGCAATCATAAAAGAAGTTAAATTATCAAAAGATAAAAATTACATGATTATTCACTTGCTGAAAGAACATACATTTTCATTGAAAAATAGAGAAATTCATGAATTCGTTGTTTTCAAAATTCAAAGCAGGAGGCTGAATACTGTCAAAGCTTTCCTTGACCTTGATAAGAATACCGAATTGTACTTTGATGTAACTAATGAGGTTCCACCGTTTAACTTGCCTTATCTCTATGTGATTAAAGGAATTAATATAATTGTGCTTTCTTTAATCACAGGACAGATTGTGAGAAAGTATGATTACTCTGAAACAATCGCTAATAATGTCAGCAAAGCTTTTTTATTTGATCGGATCTCAATCAAGCATTATCAGAATATGTTCTTGACATCGAAAAAGTTTGATTCAATCTTACTTCTCAAAGTTAAAAATAAAATGAATTCAGAAAGATTTAATGATCAAAATTTTGAAAAGCTTGAAATTTATTTAACTAATATGGAATCACAAAAGAATTTAAAATCAACTTTTTTTTGTAAAATTCAAGAGCTTGTTCACAAATTTGTTGCTGAAAATTTTAAGAAGAAGGAAAAAAATAAAAATTTGAAACTAAAAAGTTTTTTTTCAAAAAATGATTTAATAAAGAAAATTGATTCTATCATTGAAGACATGGAGAAAAACTCTGTAGGATTATTATTTATTAATAAAATGCATGAAGAATTTATTAAAGCAAAGCGGGAGAATGATTTGAAAAAAATTGAAGAAACAGAGAAAAACTTAAAGGAAGTGAAGTTAAATCATCTATTGGAAAGCTTGATGAAAATAATATTAAACAATAAAAATGAAGCTTTAAAAATTCTTGATAGAGTTACTGCTTTATTGAAAGGAATAAATGCAAGGAAAACTAAAAAATTCAGGAAACTATATGATTACAATAATGATTTCATACAAATGAAGAAGGAAGATACAAAGGGATTTAAAAATAAGTTTGAAAACTTTTGGGAAGAATTAAAAATGGAAGAAAAGAGCTTAAAGGAGATTTATATACCAATTGAAGAAGAAAAACTTGGAGATTTTATTGAAAAAATGATTGATTTTTTCCAAAATGATATATCTCCAAATTTTTTATCAATTGAGTTGGTATGGCGTGAGATAATTACATTTTCACAATATAAGCAACTTGATGGATTAGAAAATATTTACAGGGAAACTGTGGTTAAAAAGTGTATTCCATTTGAAGTAATTGATGGAGATTTGCTTCATATGCCTGTTGAATTTCTCAAGAAAATATTCGTTAACATGAATAATAAAACTTTAGTGATAAGTATAACAGGGCCTCAAAGTTCAGGGAAATCAACATTATTAAATTTTCTTTTTGGTTGTGATTTTTCAACAAGTACAGGACGTTGTACAAAAGGAATTTATGGTACTTTTATGGAAGTTGCAAATTTACCAAAAGATTCAGCTTTTGATAGTATTCTTCTATTGGATACTGAAGGTTTGGGATCAACAGCAAAAACTAATGATGATATTTCAGGAAGGAATGAGTTCGATAGACAAATGGTACTTTTTTGTCTTGGTGTATCTGATGTAATTATTATTAATGTTAAAGGCGACCTCGATAAGCCTATGAAGGATATCCTTAATGTTTGTGTTAATTCAATTTCTCTTCTTAATAATAACAAGTTACATCAATGTAGTAATTATGATAAAGAAAATATTGAAAATATGGCTGAAATTTTTCTGGTCTTAAATCAAAACCCTGATACTTGTATTGATAATCATCAACATTCTATTGATAGTATATTCAATGATTTCAATGGTTCAAGCATAAATGATTTCAAAGTGGATAAGGATAATGTTAAAATTATGCCTAATGCCTTTGATGTAAAAGATCACAAATCTTTTTTGAATGAAATTACAATTAAAACTCCCACTGATA
Source organism: Saprospiraceae bacterium (assembly GCA_965277415.1). Lineage (GTDB taxonomy): Bacteria > Bacteroidota > Bacteroidia > Chitinophagales > Saprospiraceae > JAHDHW01. The sequence goes on along the minus strand of CBDICS010000077.1, from coordinate 148,255 downwards.
AATTTGCTAATCTTAGTAATGAGCTTTGTCAAAGTATTTTTAAGTTAATTAATTCTCCTGATAAAAAGCCTAAGAATCTTGGCAAGACCCTTAAAGAACGTTTCCAAGATATGGCTCTTTTTTGGGATCTCATAAGGAATTTCCCTTTTTTGAGTAAATTTAAAAGCATTGACTATCAAAAGAAAGAAGAAGAAATTTTAGAGTGGATTCATGAATTAAGTAATAGATTATACCTGGATAAGACAGAATTCATTAGTGGATTTTTAGAAGAAAATAATAAAAATGAAAATGTCATAGATTTATCTAAACAAAATGAAAAAAAGCATAAAAATGAGTTTACTGAAAAATTTTCAAATTATCCTGATTTCCTTGTCAAGGATTTTGAGGAAAAAGAGTTGATTTTGCATTTAACAGTTCCAAATTATGATCAAATAAGACACTACTTAACCGTTTTTAAACAAAAGGAAAAGAAATTTCTCGAGAAAGATAATATTTTTGGTGAATTAAGATTAAAGAATTTGGCAAAAGAACTAAGGGATAGTAATATTAAAATTGACCAAAATGAATTAAATGTTAAATTCGAAAATGAATGGGAAAGAATTTTGAAGGATGATTACCTTCCTGAAAAAAATAGGCAAGAAGTGTCTAAACAACTTTTCAAAGTTATATCTTCTTATTATAATTTCAAGGTAACAAACAATCTTCCAAAAGTTTTTTGGAATAAAGATATAGAACAAAAATCAAAATTACCAGACAGTTGGCAAGACCAAATACAAAAGCAAAACCTATTTGAAAGCATTTCATGTGATTTAAATTGTAAATTAAAAAGTTGTAATAGATTTTTTCAAAATGATTTAAATGAACCATTGAAAAATTATTTTGAAATTAGTAAATACTACTCTCAAATACAAAAGATTAAGAAAATAACTTTTATTTCATTTAAAGACTTTTATAATTCAATTAAATTTAATGAAATTCTTAATAAAGTTTGCAAAAATTTAATAAGTAATAAAAATTCATATAAAAAAAATTTTGAGGAAGTTTTAACACAAATAAATGAAACATTGAACTCTATATTTGGAGAAAATTTAAATTATGCTTATTTTGAAGAGATAATTAACTCTTATAGAACAAAATTCATACAAAACTATACAGGATTAAAAAAAATTAAAGATTTTTATAGCATTCATAAACTTCTCTCATCATTTAAAAAATTAGAAAACTGTATTTTTTCTCAAGGAAATAATATTTCTCTAATGGAAATCAACGATAAAATTAAACTTATTCAATCAAATGAATTATTTAAGCAAATTGAAATTCAAGAGGAGGTTAATGGAAGTATTTTTATCACAAGAGGTAAATTCTTGTTACATTTAGTTACTAGTGTAATTGATTGGAAAAAAGTTGAGAAAAAAGTGATAAAAGATCAACAGGAAATTTTTCTTAGTAATGCTATTAGTCCTGAAACTGGAATTATTTTTGAAGATTGTAAAAAATTAAAAATTAGCTTAAATGAAAATAAATTTAACCAAATACTTATAAATTTTATAAAGAAAGAAGATCCAGAAATATTAGATTTTAAACCTGATTATTCCTTATTATTTAAAAAAAAAGACTTATTAAATTACTGTTTAAAATTATCCCAATTAAAATACATTGATATATGTAAGTTAAAAAAATTGATTAATTCACAAATTAATTCAAATAATATTTCAAATAAAGAAAATCTTATTTTGGAAGAAAGAAATTTAATTATAAGAGAATTAAAAAAGGAAAATTTAAACAAAACTTGGCTTCCAAAAAAAATTACTGATTATGAAGAAGATTTTAATGAAAAGAATGTGAATTCTTCTCAAAAAATGCTTGATTTGAAAATTCTCTTGAAAAAAGAGTTTAAATTTGAATTATTTATTGAAGATTTTAAAGGAAAAATTAATAAAATATTGAAGGAATATAAGGAATATCAAAATCAAGAAATCTACGAAAAAGTTAAAAAAGAGGTAAAAGATTTTATTCTCATTGCTAATGAAGATTTAATACAAATTTCATGTACTTTTTCTTTTGAAATGATTGGCTTTTTGCATTTATTTGCTTTACATTTAATTTGGCTTTATTTCGAACAATTAAATTGGGAAAATTTAAAAAAGCCTTATGATAATATGGCTATTGAAAAAGAATCACAAAGAAATTTCTTTAATTTTATGGCTACAATTGATTTTAAACAAATTGATATTAAAAACGTAAAATTTTTCATGGAAAAACTTGAAGAATTTATCTCAGAGTCCTTAATTAACAATATTCAGATTGAATTCTTTGAAGAATATAAAACTGAGAACAAAAAAATAATAAATAGAAATAATATAATCAATGATTTAAAAAGAAAAAAATTTTATTTAAATGAACAAAATATAATTAGTAATAATAACGAAGCAATTGATTATTTAATGAACCCTAAAAAATTTATAGATATTGAATATATTAAATTTTATGAAAATTTTAATAAAAATCTTAAAAATAAAGAAATTAAATATCAAAATTCAATACAAAGTTTTATAAAAGAAATTCAAAAAATTTTTGAAAATCTTTTAGAAGAAATATCCGAAAGTTATAAAAAAGAAGAAGATTGTTACATAGAAAATCTTTTGCATTTTGAAAATTTAGCAAAAGATAAACCAGAAAAAGAAGTGATTATTTCTAATGAATTTCAAAAAATTTGCAAAACTTTTTATAATTCTATAATTGATTTAGTTATAAATAATAATTTAAAAAATGAAGAAAAAATTTTGCTTATTCAAGAAAATTATTGGAGAAACTTTCATTGGGTGCGCAAATCAATTATATCAATTTTAGGATACCAGAATATGGAAATAAAGGGTTTTTATCTTTCGAATTAGGATTACAAGCCCAAATTCTAAAAGGCCTTGTTTTGGCAGCACATCTAGCAAATCCAATGAGTCAAGAAATAGTGGAAGACGATCAATTACCTACAGTTTTTAAAATTGGTGCATCATATCGTCCTTCCAAAAATGTATTATTGTCAGCAGAAATTGAAAAGGACATTGATTTCGAAGCAAGAATAAAATTCGGAATTGAATATCTACTGGTAGAAGCTTTTGCTATAAGAGCTGGTTTTAGTAGTAATCCGAGTTCTTTTAGTTTTGGAATTGGTTATAATATAAAAAAGACATTCAAGATTGATATTGGCGCTAATTATCATCAGATCCTTGGTTTTTCACCAGGATTGGGTATTATTTATGCAATTGACAAATAGAATCCTACTATTAAAGGAAAAAAAGATAATGAGTAAGGAAAAAATGAATATTCAGTATAGATGATTTTTATGCATATTGTTTATAATTAATTACAATCAAAATAAGTGTTATGACTATTATTCAGCGAATAAAGAATTTGCTTTTAGGCAAGAAAGAAACGACAGAAACACCAGAAAACTATTGCCCAAATTGTTGGGGACGTCAAGAGTATGAAGGTCAATTATTAGAAGCAATCCGTAATGAAAAGATTGATCTTAATAATATTGATCAAAAGAAAGGATGGATTGATGCTTATGCTACTAAGCATTTTGAAGGAATAAGACTAAAGAATACCGACAAGGACGATACTGTAGTCTGTTCTGGTTGTGAAGTCTCTTATAAAAAAGCTTAGAGTTTCATTAATAAAACAAGCTCTAAATATTTTTAAATGCTATTAACAATTGTTTCAGCTACTTCGTTTGAGATTGCTCCACTGATAGAATATCTAAAAGAACATTTTGATGGGTTGGATATAGGTCTTTATAAAAAGGATAAACTAAGGGTAAGAACTATTATCACAGGAGTTGGAATGCCTTTGACGGCTTTCCAATTAGGTTTATATTTATCCCAAGAGCAACCCGACTTATTAATCAATGCAGGCGTTGCTGGAGCATATAATCGAACATTAGAGTTAGGAACAGTTGTTAATATCATTTCTGATCAGTTTGGTGATTTAGGTGTTCAAGAGGCTGATGGTAACTTTACAGATATTCATCAATTGGGTTTAATTGATCCTAATGATAAACCTTTTGAAAATGGTGTTTTGAATAATAAACCTGATACCTTCAGTTTTCTTACACAAGTAAAAGGAATAACAGTAAATACCGTTAATGGATTTGAACCTGCTATTGAAGCTATTACTAAGAAATACAATGTGGATGTCGAAACGATGGAAAGCGCTGCAGTTTTCCTGGCTTGTTTACAAGCTAAAGTCGACTTTTTAGCCATCCGTGCTATTTCTAATTATGTAGAAAAAAGGAATAGAGCAGCCTGGAAACTAGATTTAGCTATTAAACAATTAAATGAAGTTCTAATCCAAATGCTTGGTAGTTGGTCTAAAGTAAGCCATTAGTTTATTAGTCCTTATATCTTCTTTTCGAGCTTTCTATAAGCATTGACGAGCAATACTACTCTACTATAGTTTTTCATGCCTTCAGTGATTCCTTGTGTTTTTAGATAAGCATCATATGTTGCATCTCTTACTACAGGAAAAAGATCAGGATATTTATCCATTTGAATATTTATCTTTTGAATATGGTCTTTTATTCCTTGTGGAATATTAGCTGCTCTGAACGCTTTGTATTCCTCTGGAGCAAATCGTCGATATTGAGCCGCTATCGACTTCCAATAAGATAGTGCACCGGTATAATTCATCACCGGATCATTTGAATTTTTACAGGTAAGAAATGCAATAAAATTACAGGTTCCTTCATCTCCTATACCAAATCCATGTGCAAATTCATGGGCCATCACATAAGGAATTTGCAATGGATGCAATCCTGGGTCTACATGACATTCACCTACAAAAGGAAAGTAAAAGCCTGCTGTACTGATTCGCAATAGCGTGCCTTTAGGATAAAGATATCTAGCCCTTACTTTTCCTGGTGTTGGATAGCCCAGCTCTTTAAAAGTTCGTTTGACTTCAAGCCTAATTTTGCTTTCCAGGTCTTTTTCAAAGACATAACGATGATAATAATTATCTTCAAAATCCTTGATTTGATCATAAGCTGTGATTAAATCATTTGTCGCACTAAGCAACTCATTGTACAATTCTGTTTTATCCAGACCTTTAGGCTGAATACCAATCTGTTGCTCAATGGGGATTCTAGCATAGTTAAAACCCCATAAAAACAAAAACAAAAAGATGATTCCAAAAATAAAAGCTAGAAAAGAGAAGAGAAAATTGATGGCTTTTGATTTAAAAGACCGCGCACCATTTTTATTCCTAAATAATCGATAAAACACAGAACATAATAAACTTATTATCAGTACATAAATTAATGGAATTGGTAATCTGGCAACAGTATAATCGATTAGGTATCGGATGACTACATAAATCCCTCTACTATAGAACTGTTCTATAATATGCGGGAAATAACTCAGCAAGATTCGAAGGCCAATACTGATTACACCTAAAAATATCCAAATCCATCTGCGATCATATTTAAACATATATTGCTCTTTGAGGAGAATTAACTTTTGATTTAAAAAACTAAAATAAAAACAATAATACATAAATAGTTGACCTAATTTATATTAAAATTGTCTTCTTATAGAATTGTGGCTAATGACTGTATAATAGAAACCCCATGAAATTACTGAGTTTTTCCTTCTGTCTTATTTTAGCATTAATCAATGCATCTTGCTCTTCTAATAATAATCCATCAAGTCACACTGAAGCGGAATCTATTGATTCATTCGAGTCAGCTCTCCCCCATGGTAAAGCACTCAATAAGGAAGAACTCTCCGATGAAGATAAAATAAAACTGGCCCAGGCAAATGGAATTTCTGCTAAACTTTTAACTTTTGATTCTTTAAAAGTATTGATAGAAGAAGATTCTTCTGGTTTGATCATTTACAATTTTTGGAATCTTGATTGTCAGAATTGTAAAGCAGTCATAGAAATGTTGAAATCAATACAAAATGAAAACCTTTATGATATTGATTTTAAAACAGTAAATGTAAATATCAATAGCCTATTTCCTGATATGGTAAACAGCTATATCCGAGAAAAAGAAATAGTCGATCCTGTTTATACTATTGAAATGGATTCTATATTCAATTGGACAGCTGATATCCAAAACGGCTGGGAAGGTCAATTACCAGCAATACTAATTGTAAATAAGCGAGATGGATTAAAACTGTTTTATCAGCAATCATTTACTACCGAAGAGCTTCAAACTATACTTTTACCTTTAACTTTTTAGTATGGGAACAGTTTGTCTTTCCGCATAAACTATCGTATTTCGGACACATAATTTTTAGAAAATGTTTATATTTGTGTCTTTTTATGAAGAAAGTTGATTAGATATTAGAATGATAAATATAATGTAAGCCATAGATTTCCTATACTTATACCAATTTTTTACTCTGATTTTGAACAACTCCATAAAAATGATGTTTAACATTTAAATTTCTTTCTAAATATTAAAACTGAAAAAATGGCATTTGAATTCACAGATACTAATTTCCAAGAAGCAGCACTTGAACAAAAAGGTGTTTCTGTAGTTGACTTTTGGGCTGAATGGTGTGGTCCATGTAGAATGATTACTCCTATCATCGAAGAATTATACAACGAATATAAAGACGCGGGTAAAAGCGATGTAGTAACTATAGGAAAAGTTAATGTTGATCATAATCCACAAGTTTCATCCAAATATGGTATTAGAAGTATTCCAACTATCCTTATACTTAAAAATGGAGAAATAGTAGATAAACATGTTGGTGTGACAACTAAAGCTGCTTTACAGAAAAAAATTGAAGAGCAATTAGCATAGTTAGCTCTAAAATTAAGATTTAATATACAAAAGCCTACGTTTTGAATGAAACGTGGGCTTTTGTAATTCAGCAATCCATGAACTAAATTCACAATATGTTTTTAGTGCAACAGTTTTTCACTAATTTCGTTTTCATATAAAAAACGCAAATGAATTTATTAGACAATTTTGAAGTAAGAGATTTAGGAAATTTAGAATTATTGGCTAAGCAGGTAGTTGAAGGGTTTATCATTGGTTTGCACAAGAGCCCTTTTCATGGTTTTTCTGTCGAATTTGCTGAACATCGCTTGTATAATCAAGGCGAATCTACAAAGAACATTGATTGGAAAGTATATGCCAGGTCTGACAAAATGTTTGTCAAAAGATATGAGGAGGAAACCAACCTTAGATGTCAAATTGTTATAGATTCTTCTTCTTCTATGTATTTTCCTGAAGCAGGTAAGAAAAATGATAAAGTCTATATAAATAAGCTTCGTTTCTCTTCTTTAGCTGCTGCTGCAATCATGCATTTGCTCAAAAAACAAAGAGATGCTTTTGGGCTCTCAATCTTTGATAATTCAATAAAAACGCACAGTAGATGTAAATCAAGTACTTCTCACTATCGTTTGATGTTGACCCATTTAGAAAAACTTATCCACAATCCAGAACGCAATCGAACCACCTCTGCCGCAGAAGCACTGCATCAAATTGCGGATAGTATTCATAAAAGATCCTTGGTTGTTATCTTTAGCGATATGTTTGAAAATAATGAAAATGTTGAAAATATGTTTTCTGCCTTACAACATCTAAAGCATAATAAACATGAAGTCGTCTTGTTTCATGTAGTAGACAAAGCTAAAGAAATAGATTTCGAGTTTGAAAACAGACCCTATGTATTTATAGATATGGAATCTGGTGAGGAGGTCAAATTGCAATCTAATCAAGTAAAGGAACATTATGTTGAACAGATGGCTAAATTTAAAGAAACATTAAAAATCAAATGTCTTCAATATAAAATTGATTTTGTAGAAGCGGACATTAATGAAGGCTTCAAGCCTGTCTTGCAATCTTATTTGGTCAAAAGAAGTAAGATGGTTTAAATAAGAATCAACAAAAAACTATCTTACCATTTTATCTTATATATTTTAATACTTAAACTATGATAAAACTATCCGCTATTCCTACCACTCCACCAAAAGGCTGGACTAAAGATGAGACTAAGGATAAAACTAAAAAAATAGCTAAGCGAATTGGAGATTTACAAGAACTCATGTATGCGGAAAATAAGCACAGCATATTAGTTGTCTTACAAGGCATGGATTCGAGTGGCAAAGATGGAGCGACTCGTAATGTATTTAGCTATTGTAGCCCGGCAGGAACAAGTTTTTGCGCTTTCAAAAAACCTACAGATGAGGAATTTGCCCACGATTTTCTTTGGAGGGTCCATAAGCAAGCTCCAGCTAAAGGTGAATTAAAGATTTTTAATCGGTCACATTATGAAGACATCCTTATCCAACGTGTTCATGGATGGATAGATAAAAAGAAAGTAGATAGACGAATTCAGGCAATTAATGCTTTTGAAGAACTGCTTGAGTTTGACAACAATACAACTGTTTTGAAATTTTATATGCATCTTTCGAATAAGCGGCAAGGAGAAAAATTGCAAGAACGAATTGATGATCCAGAAAAGAACTGGAAACATAATCCTGGCGATTGGGAAGAAAGAAAACTTTGGAGAAAATATATGAATGCTTATCAGGACGCTATAAATCGAAGTACAATTCCTTGGACAATTGTTCCTGTTGATGCCAGATGGTATAGAGATTATGTCATTGCCAAAAAAGTACTAGAAACACTGGAGGGATTCAAAATGAAGCTTCCTGTCCTGGATAAAAAAACGCTTAATAAATCATAAGCATTTAGTACAGTGTAAATTAAGTAGTGGCCGGTTTATGGCTAATGAATTTTTAGTCTAATCGAGGAGCTCCCGGAACCTGATAGCCTTAGCTATCAAGGTGAGGATGCGACGAAGAGTAGGCTAGAAAGGCATAGACAGAAATAGTCAATATTTACTTTACAGTGTACTTAGATAGGTTCTTATATAACTTAGGGATAGGAAACTTATTCCCTGTCCCTTAAATGAAATTAGTATATGATAAAGAAAGTGAGGATTGACAAATGGCTTTGGTCTGTTCGCATTTTTAAAAGCAGATCAATGGCAACAGATGCTTGTAAATCTGGAAAAGTAAAAATTGATGAAAAAAATTTAAAACCTTCCTATCTTGTACAAAGGGATGAAACGGTACATGTAAAGAAGAATGGTTTTAATATGGTGTATAAAGTGGTGGATTTAATTGAAAAACGGGTATCTGCGACACTTGCTGAACCATGCTATGAAAATCTAACCCCAGAAGATGAACTCAACAAATATAACAGCTGGTATATTGGAAAAGCTCGACCTGAAATTAGAGAAAGAGGTGCAGGTAGGCCAACTAAAAAGGAAAGAAGAGAAATTGATAGATTTAAGGATGACTAAATACAGCGTAAAATAAATTTTGAATTAGTTCTACATTTCACTAATTTGTGGTATTCTAAAAAATAAGGAGAGAAATAGTATTAGGTAATCGGTAAAGCAATCCGTTTACCAGGTTATATTTTATTAATTATAATAAATAATTGATATGAGACTATTTCTGTATTTTTTATGCTTTCTTGTATTTTTTCCTCAATTTAATTGGGCTCAATCTAATTCACTACCCTTCTGGGATTATAGATCAATTTCGCCTATTCAATCAGAAATTGGTATCCGGTATTATTTTGATAATCAAAACAATGGTTTATCTGGGTTTTTAAGAGTTGATTATTCTTTAGTTAAAGAATTGACGGCTAATTACTTTTTAAATAATCGAGCGAATTTTTATGATAAGAGTACAGACCTTCGCATTGGTTTTAGTTGTGAAGTAAGGAGAAATTTTGAAATCTATGCTGTTAATCCTAAAAAAATAAGGAAAGATGAAAATTCCTGGTCATTTATAGCAGCTGTTAATTTAAACGGTGAAGTGCTACTCAGGCCTGTAAATAAGGATTATTATGAAGCCAGTACAGAAGACATAAAAGGTACTATCCTAGGTTTTGAATACTCCTTAATTAATACAACTAATACCGGATTATTCAAATATTTGGGAAATACAAATGGACGGTTTGCGCTAAAGGTCAGACATCTAACTGATAAATGGGGTGCCAAGCTTTTTCTTCAAAATGATTTTTGGGTTTTATTTAAACAGCATATCCGAAATCACGACCATGGTAATACTACAGAATTTGGATTTAGTGGCTATTATAGATATAAAACACAAGCAATTGAAAACACCAATCTATCCTATTACAATAGAAGGAAATTATCTGCAAACTATTCTTTCCAAATAATTACAGATAGAAAAATCGCCAATAATACTTCCTCTACTTTTGCCAGATTAGGATATTATAGTGTAAGAAAAGATAGCATCTTTCATGGATATTCTCGCTTTCAACTAAGTTTTACGGATAAAAATATAAGAATAGGAATTGGAAGATTAGTAGACGATCTTTATAGTGGTCGTAATTTGCAACGTTGGGCTCATCAAGGCACCAATCATAGGAATTTAAAAAACAGAAAAAATATAGGAGGGATTTCCAAACAAACTATATATATATCAGATTTTTCTTTCACTAAAGATAATAACCGCAGTCGAAAATTATTTTTACTTCAATCCTATTATAATAAAATGTTTCTTAGTAAACTACCCGATATAGAGTCGATTAAAAAACTTGATAAATCAGCTGTAAATGAAATTTATAGCAAAAACCCTGATATAAAAACAGCTTTTAAAAATCAGCTTTTTGTAAATAAATATAGATACAAAAAAACAAGGGTTCAAGAGCCCACAGCATTATTTCCATGGGAAGGACAAAAAATATATTTTGAAAAAAATAGAAAGTCCGTAATATTTGATGCGCAACTTATTAAAAATCATTAAGGGACGCGGACTAAATCATTTTATTAAGAAATTAATCAAGTTGGTATCATGAAAAATATAGTTTCTAAAATAGTACTTATCCTTTTTATATTCCTTAATTACGAAAACACCTCATTTGGTCAAATTATTTCTCATTATGCATTTTACGATCACCTTAATGATAAAGTCAGAATATGTATCGAGGATAAATTTTGTTATGCTGATAGCAAGCATCTAAGGCTAAAAACTATCAATCACTTTAAAGTAAAGGGAGACTCCATAGAAATTCAGAAACAGCTATGGGGTATGAAGAAATTTTGTGATGAACATAAAGAAGTTAGGATCAGAATTATTGAAATACACGATTCAGATGAAATTGTATATTTGGATCCATTACTTCAGGAGTTTAAACATTTATCTGTACTCATCATCAATAATTCGAATAATATTAAATTAGAAAATATTATAAAATATATCAATGCTATTAATGATCAACCCCACATTAAAAATATAAAGAAGTTTAAGAAAAAGTTTAAAGCACGTCCTAGTATTTATTATTTAAATTCTTTGGTTTTTAAAAATCAATTATTAGAGGAATTAGATGCACCGTCTGATCAATTAAGGACCTTTAATTATTTAGAAGAAATAAGGATCGAAACACCAAAAAAAGGAAGTAAGTCACAAGCCTTTGTCAACTCACTGGTGACAAATTGGATAATGAGAGATACCGTGCATTATTTAAATTCTACTTTCCCTAATCTTAGATTTTTAGGTTTTAAAAACTGTGGATTAGATTCTATCCCCTTTAAATTAAAATACAAACAAGAATTAATCTCTCTTGATCTAAGTGGAAACAATCTTAAGGAAATTCCAGAATGCTTGACACAATTTAATAGCCCGAGAACACTTCTATCTTTAAACTTATCGTCAAACCAAATTTCCGAATTGGATGAAGCATTTTTATATCGGTTTTGTGGAACGGCTGAAACAAGTTCAAAATTTTCAAAATATTTATTTTTATCCGATAATGGTTTATCTTATCAAGAATTGCTAAAATTAAAAAATCAGGATTTTAAAGGAAAGTTTAATACGATAACTTTTGAATGCAATCCAATCGAATTAGATTCTATAGACAGGGTTGGTGCTATTCTTGATCTTGCCAGAGAAATAGACAAAGAAAGAATAGCAAAATTTATGACTGGTGCACAAAGATCTGAAACAGATTATAATCCCGCGGTAAGACTATTTGAAAAATGCGAAGAAATAGGAAAATAAAAAGGATTTATATGAATTAGCTAGTTTTAAAATTATCCGCAACGATTAGCTCTTTTGTTCCGTGACTATAAGAATAAAAACCTTCTCCAGATTTGCGCCCAAGCTTTCCTGCTGTTACCATATTAACCAGTAAAGGACAAGGCGCATATTTGGGATTACCAAAACCATCATAAAGTACTTTGCAAATAGCCAAGACTACATCCAGTCCAACGAAATCCGCTAATTGTAAAGGGCCCATCGGATGAGCCATTCCTAATTTCATCACGGTATCTATTCCTTCTACCCCTGCAACACCTTCATGTAAAGTATAGATGGCTTCATTGATCATGGGCATTAGAATACGATTGGCAACAAAACCAGGATAATCATTTGCTTCTACAGGAATTTTTCCGAGTTTTTTCGATAATTCCATGACCTGTTCCGTTACTTCATTTGTCGTAGCATAGCCTCTGATAACTTCGACAAGTTTCATCACGGGTACTGGATTCATAAAATGCATACCAATTACTTTTTCCGGACGTTTGGTAACGGAAGCTATTTTAGTAATAGATATAGATGAAGTATTGGTTGCTAAAATGGCATTCTCAGGCGCATGATCATCAATCTGTTTAAAGATTTTTAATTTTAGGTCAATGTTTTCGGTAGCCGCTTCTATCACTAAATCTGCATTAGCTAAGCCAGCAGCTAAATCAGAAGAAGTTTTGATATTAGAAAGTGTCGAGTTTTTATCTTCAATTGAAATACGTTCTTTCGCAAGCATTCGATCAAGATTCTTGGATATAGTTGCCATTGCTTTTTCCAATGCTGTTTCAGATATATCCACCAAACTCACACTAAAACCATTTTGTGCAAACACATGAGCAATTCCATTTCCCATTGTCCCCGCTCCTATTATAGTAACATACTTCATTTTATTTAATTTTGACGCGAAAATAGGAAAAATGAATAGGAAGCTTATAAAAAATTATACATATTTACGGTTTATCTAATTTTAGTAATTTAATTTAATTGTAAAGAAAATTTTAACTGAGTAAAATATATTTATGTGTAAGTATTTGATTTCAATTTCTTTCACCTCCTTTTTTACAATATTCGCACTAGGCCAAAAAGACTCTTCTGCCCTATCTTCCTTCAACTATGCAGATTTTGGTGGTGTTATCCTGATGGATTCTATTGTAGTGAGTGCTTCACAAAAAGGTTTTCAAGTTGAGGATTTTATTCAAATGGTTCGTAAGGATGAATCATTTTATAAAGCATTTAGAAATATAAGGTTCCTCTCCTACTCTTCTAAAAATGAAATCGCTCTTTTTTCAAAAAAACGAAAACAAAAAGCTAAGTATGAAAGCCTTATCACACAGCTGTATGATGGTTCCTGTAGAAGTATGGAAATTATTCAAGAATCAGCCACTGGAAATTATTATAAACGAAAGAGAAGATTGAGGTACTATACAGCAAAAATGTATGATCAACTGTTTTTCACACATGGCAAAGTATGTCAATCTAAAGAAGAAAACGATGATCCTCCTGCGCCAAAAAAGAGTATGCAAAAACACATCAGTGAATTAAAAAAACTCATCTTCACTCCTGGAGAAAAGGTTGATGTCCCTATCATTGGTAAAAAAACAGCTATTTTCTCAGAGAAAATGGCGAAATACTATGATTATTCGATTACTTCAGCTGTTTACGGAAATGGTGCAGATTGTTATGTGTTTTCCGCTGTTGTAAAGCCTCGCTATCAAACAAAAAAAGAAGATAAAACTGTCATTAAATCCCTACAAACCTACTTTGAGAAATCAAACTTTCAGGTGGTCGCACGAACTTACCAAGTCAAATATTACGGAGCGCTTTTTGATTTTAATATCAATATGAAAATAGAACTAAAAAAGGTAGGCGACCTATATGTTCCTGAAAATATAGAATATGATGGATTTTGGGATGTTCCAGCAAAAAAGCCAGAGATTGCTAAATTCCAAGCTACCTTTTATGATTATCATTAAGCTTAGTCAATTCAATTTTTATCAAGCAATTTATAAGAAAACAAATAAAAATTATGACTTAGTGTAATTTTTACACTACATTTGAAAAAAAATAAAATCCATCTATTATGATCTTTATAGCTGACGGTGGTTCAACAAAAGCAGATTGGAGAATAATTGACGAAAAAGAAAGTCAGTCTAGCTATTCTACTATTGGTTTTAATCCATTTTTCTATGATAAAAAAATGGTTGTAGCAGAATTACAAAAATCTTTTACCAAGGATTTGCCTGTAAATAAGGCCGAAAAAGTGTTTTTCTATGGTTCAGGTTGCTCTGACAATCTAAGGAAAGAAATCCTTGCCAATGCATTTAAAATCATATTTCCGAATGCCGCAGTCGTTGTAGAACATGATCTATTAGCAAGTGCAAAAGCAACATGTAGAGACCAAGCCGGTATTGCATGCATTCTTGGGACGGGGTCGAACACTTGTCTATACGATGGAACAAATATTATAGACAATGTCACTAATCTTGGATATTTACTAGGAGATGAAGGCAGTGGAACACATCTTGCTAAAAAATTGATCCGAGCTTATTATTATCGTGAATTGCCTAGTGAACTTGAAGCTAAATTTAATGCAACCTATAATATTGATAAAAGAGAATTGTTGAATAAATTATATGCTGGAGAACGTGCTAATGTTTACCTGGCTTCTTTTTCCAGGTTCCTTTTCGACCATAAAGAACATCCATACATTCAGCAATTGGTTTATCGTTCGTTTAGCGAATTTTTAGATCGTCATGTTGTAAAATATGAAAACTATAAAAACTTACCAATACATTTTGTTGGGTCGATAGCTTATTATTTTTCATTTATCTTAAAGGAATTACTGTCAGAAAGGAATTTAAAATTTGGATCAATAGTAAAAAAACCAATTGACAAGCTCGTTGATTATCATCTATACAAAGAAAAAGCTAACTTTGAATAGTTTATAAGCAAACCTACTAATTTTCAGAAACCACCTATGAGTAAAGAAATTAAAAGAATTGCCGTTTTTTCTTCAGGAGGAGATGCTCCCGGAATGAATGCAGCCATACGAGCTGTAGTTCGAACTGCGACCTATCATGATCTTCATATTTATGGGATTTCGAGAGGATATGATGGTATGATAAAAGGAAATATCAAACGATTGGAGACCAGTAATGTTGGGAATATTATCCATAGAGGGGGAACAATATTAAAAACGGCACGAAGTAAAGAGTTTATGACCCCAGAAGGTAGACAGCTGGCAAACGAGTCCCTTCTTGCGAATGATATTGATGCTTGTATAGCGATTGGAGGAAATGGTACTTTTACGGGTGCTCATGTATTCTCTAAAGAACATAATATTCCATTTATCGGCATTCCTGGTACGATAGACAATGACCTCTACGGCACAGATTATACAATAGGCTTTGATACTGCAATCAATACGGCTGTAGATGCTGTAGATAAAATCAGAGATACCGCAGATTCTCATAACCGCTTATTTTTTGTTGAAGTTATGGGCAGAAACAGTGGATTCATCGCATTAAATACGGGTATTGGTTCTGGAGCTAGTAATGTTATGATTCCAGAAACAGATACGACTATTGAAGACCTCATCAAGCAGCTCAAAAAAGGAGCAAAACGTGAAAAACTTTTTAGCCTTGTCATTGTAGCCGAAGGAAATAAGAATGGTGGTGCCATGGACATTGCTGAAAAAGTGCGGGCAAAATTTGACTACTACGATACAAAGGTCACTATCATTGGACATCTACAACGCGGTGGCTCTCCTACTTGTATGGATCGAGTACTAGCAAGTCGATTAGGACATTCTGCAGTTGAGGGATTGATTGCTGGAGAGAAGAATAAAATGGTTGGCCTCGTCAATAACAAAATCAAATTTACCACCTTTAAAGATGCTATTACTAAAGAAAAAAGTTTACGGAATGGTTTAATTGAGATGGCTGAAATACTGGCTTTGTAATTTCTTTTTTTTATATCACAACTTCGTTTCCTAACCAGAGATAATTATTATTCCATGCTCTAACCTTATAGATTTTGTTTCTGTTGCCTTGTTCCCCTGGCTATCTTCAATTTGAGCTTTGATTATTGTAGTAGTATTTTGAGCATAGCCACCAGTTGTTATAATAAAGCTAGAATCATTCTCATAAGCCCTTTCATAATTCCACGATCCATTACCATTCGTATCTAATTTCAAAAATAAATCCTTGCCTCCAAAAGCATCTGTAGAGTTTGATAAATCGAAGTTAAAAGTTGGAATCCGACTCTCATTCACAGGAACTAATCTTAAAGTCAATTACAGGCATCTCATTTTCAAAAATAATAGTATGTGTAGTAGAATCATTCAGACCAAATTCATTGGCCACGAATAGTATTAAATCTATTCTTTTATCTTCATCAACTTCAGAATTTTCAAACTTAATACTGAAACTACTAAGGTTGGTATACTCTTCAAGTTCACACATTTCACAAAGCTTATTGTTTGTAAACCAATTTAATCTAAGATCGGTCGCGGAAGTATTTTTATCATATGAATGACTAGTAATGGTAAATGAAGTCTCCAACTCAAAATAGCCTTGGTATGGATCGACCTCAATTATGGCCTCTGGAGGAGTTTTGATAATTTCTTCCATGCTAACATCATCATCATTGCATGAATAAAGAATACCAATTGATATCAGAATTATTAAAGAAAATAAGGTTCTAAATTGCACCTCAAAAGAATTTTAATATAATTATTACAAAATTAATGAAATTATTGCAAAACTTCTAGGTGTTACTGCCACCCAGACAATGAGGTTTGTCATGTCTCAGAAAGGGAACAACTAAGTGGAGGCTTGGGATAAAATATATCTAAAAATAAAACCTACGATAAATTAACTGCTTATAATAATTAAGGTTCAAAGTCGCCAACAGGGCAAGACTTTGACTTTAATGTTGAACACAGTATTTCCCCAATTACTTTTTTAGCAAAATATGGCACTAGAATACAATACTAATTCCCTTTTTTTTCAAACGCTCAAGTTTTTCTCTTTCACTAAGATTATGTTTTTCCTTTTTACCACCAATCATAGCGCCTATCAAACCACCTAATATAGTAGTTGTAAATGTCAAAGGAACTGTATCAACAGCAAATTCACTATCCGCTTGTAAAGGTCCTATAACTAATCCCGGGACAAGTCCAATACCTAAACCAATCAAAATACCCTTTCTCAATTTTCCTTTTTTTCTGGTTTTTATCTTTCGAATATTTGGTATTTCGATCACAGTTTGATTTTCTGCTACAAATTTTTGAAAATCAGAATAATCATTGGTTTTAGAAGGTAGCAGGCTGATTTCATGATTTGAAATCTGATAGAGATATCCCTTTATACTTTTTTTATTATTCAATTTTATCCAGGTTTCATACTTGGACATTTTTTTATATTCTAAATAAGTGGGGAAATTTTCAAGAGCGTCCTCATTTATTTGAGAAAAACCTATAAAAGGGACAAAAAGGAAAAGGACGATAAAAAGAAATGCAATGGCTTTCATAAGCAATTTTTCAAATTGTGAGATTATAAATCTAGGTAAAATCATTGTTATTGTTTTTATTGTGTTCAACTCAAATATATGAGCAAGTTAGTATTAAATATTGAAGTATTATCTTAAATTGGGAGCATACAAAAAGAGGGGAATTCCACTTTAAAAAAGGATAGCTATTAGCAATTGAAGATCATAACCTACTAAAACAGCAAACACAAGCCATGCACATTGATCATTACCCGCATTTACAACACACGAATCTATAAGTGATCAAAGAGCATGTCAGCAAACACAAACTCTTCAGTATTCCAAAAAATTCAATCCGACAGCTAATCGAGTGGCAACCGACGAGACTAAATGATAGTCTCGTCGGAGAGCCCTCTCACCACGAAGCGTACGGATCGAGTACTTCGCGGTTCACAGAACAATTACTTTCTTTTTCTGGGTTTTGATTTCGGGTTTTCACTGTATTTGACTTTCAGATAATATTCCAAAAAAGGAATATAGCCTCGGAGTCTTAAGCGATCTTCCCTTACTGTAGTCCCCATTATAGGGCTATATGCAATGACCCCATCCACCTAAGCGAACCGCCGCGCCCAGTTGTTCTTGGCAATGCTTAGGCGGTATTTTTCGCGGTCTCCCTTTTTGTAACTTGGTACAAAACTGTGGCTTAATAGTACAAAATAGAAAAGACAAGATACTATTTCTAGTTGTATTCTAAATAGTCTTAAAAATGCCCCCTTGCTGAATTTGAATTTAAAGCATGTCAATCATGACTTGGTCAGATAATAGAAATAAGCGTGTGTTATGTGTGGAGTAGTGTTTATAGGGATGTTGCATGTCATCAACTGCGATCAACAATATTCAATCATTTGAAGCATCCAATAACCCTAAAAAGAGTATCTAAATCTTAGAGAATAGTAATTTTTAATTATTTAACTTTACTGTATAAGCAAATGAAAGGACAATATCAAAAATCACATTTAACAGAATGAAACGAATTATACTTTTAACAATAGTTACTCTAATTTCTGCGCATGGTTTTTCTCAAAAATATGCTTCAAAGTATAAGAAATTACTAGAACCAAATTCAAAATTAATCGATAGTGGGTTTAATTTCACTCTAGAAGAACTACAAAATGGTAACTTTATCTATAAAACATATTACCCTGAGAATAAACAAATCACAAAAATAGTGAGTTTTAAATCCAGTAATTTCAAAGTCAAAAGTGGGAAATACGCAGAATATTATGATGATGGAACTCTAATCAAATTTGGAAGCTTTTTAAACGATAAGAAAGACGGAGATTGGATTGAATCTAATTGGTATGGCAAATATGAAAATGATAACAAACATGGAAATTGGATACAGAAGAATACAATTAAGGACTCAGTAGCCATTTTACAAGAAAAAAGTTACTCAAAAGGTGAATTACATGGAAAACATATAATTTATGACAGTCTTGGAGTTATTTCCTTAGAAAACATTTATGAATATGGCGTATTAATTTCAAGTAAAGAAGACACTACAAATACTAAATTTACAGTGGTTGAACAGATGCCACAATTTCCAGGTTGTGAAGGGTTATATAATAATGAAGAAGACACAAAAAAATGTGCTGATAAAACCCTGTTAAATTATATATATAGAAATATCAAATACCCACCTAAAGCAATAAGGCAAAATGCACAAGGAGAAGCTCTGGTTACTTTTGTAATTGATAAAGATGGAAGTGTAAATCAGATAAAAATCTTAAGAGGTATCACAAAAGAAATTGCTAAAGAGTGTGTCAGATTAGTACAAAAAATGCCAAAATGGAAGCCAGGTATGGTTAATGGTGAACCAGTAAAAGTCCAATTCAATTTGCCTATTAAATTTAGGTTAAAATAACACGACATGTAATCGAGTGGCAACCGACGAGACTAAATGATAGTCTCGTCGGAGAGCCCTCCCACCACGAAGCGTATTGATCGAGTACTTCGCGGTTCACAGAACAATTACTTTCTTTTTCTGGATTTTGGTTTCGGGTTTTCATTGTATTTGACTTTCAGATAATATTCCAAAAAAGGAATATATCCTCGGAGTCTTAAGCGATCTTCCCTTACCGTAGTACCCATTATAGGACTGCATGCTATAGCCCATCCGCCTAACCTTGAGTAGACGAACCGCCGTGCCCAGCTATTCTTGGCAATGCTTAAGCGGTATTTTTCGCGGTCTCCTTTTTTGTAACTTGGCACAAAACTGTGGCTTAATAGTAAAAAGATAAGATACTATTTCTAGTTGTATTCTAAATAGCCTTAAAAATGCCCCCTTGCTGAATTTGAATTTAAAGCATGGCAATCATGACTTGGTCAGATAATGGAAATAAACGTATGTTTGTGTGGAGTAGTGTTTATAGGGATGTTCTCTGACAGAAAAAATCGTCTTACCATATGAATAAAGTCAACTTACTATTATTATCAACCTGCTTGTTTCTCTGTTTTTCAGAAGACTTGAAGGCACAAGAAGAAATTTTTATTCCATATAGAGCTGGCCAATTTTGGGGATATGCAGATACAAGTGGAAATATAGTTGTAACTCCTATTTATAATGAGCTCTTTAAACAGGAGCATAATATGTTCTTAGTAAAAAAAGAAGGTAAAGTTGGTGTTGTATCGTTAAATAATAAAGTAGTAATACCATTTGAAGAAAAGAATAGAATCTCTTTAACTAAAAATTATATATTATCTCGGAAAACAGAACATATAAACGGAATACCAAAAACCTCAAAAATCTATTACTCAATTATTTCGGGTAAAAGAACCTTTCCTGCTAGTATATCTACTATCACCGAAATTGATTTGGCAAATAAAAAATATTATAAAGTACAAACAAAATCAGGGAAACAGGGCTTAGTTAAGGTTTCAGATAAATTCGAAGGAATAGAAAAGTGGTATATAGACACTACTTATGTTAAAATAAAAAGTACTTGGAGTCTAAATTATATTTTAATAGAAAAAAATGGTTTAACTACTAAATTTTCCCCAGGCTTTACAATAAATGAAATCGACTCCTTAGAAAATATCAATTTTTTATCTGAAGTTCCGGAAGAAGAGATTTACGAAGAGATTGAAGATAAACCTAAAGCTATATGGCATAATTACTCTCTTCTCAAATTAGAAACTAATAATACAGTTCAACTTATAGTTCAACAATCATGGGAAATAAGCAAGGGAAAATATCAGATTATGTATGATACTCTATCGTCTAAATTCCAAGAGATCAAAATATTCACTAGTAATACGGAATTAAATAAAAGAGATAGTATTGATTTTCATACAAATAGAAAAAAACAACTTTCGATTGCAATTGTTAAAGGAAACAATGGTAAAGAAGGGGTTGTAAATAGCTTTGGAGATTTAATAGTCCCAATAATCTATGATTCAATTAGTAATAATATCCTATTTGAAGATTGC
Source organism: Saprospiraceae bacterium (assembly GCA_965277415.1). Taxonomy (GTDB): domain Bacteria; phylum Bacteroidota; class Bacteroidia; order Chitinophagales; family Saprospiraceae; genus JAHDHW01. The sequence goes on along the minus strand of CBDICS010000077.1, from coordinate 127,195 downwards.
GAAGAAATCAATTTAATTTGTTATAAAAATAATAAATCTGGAGTTATTAATTTACAAAATATAATTTTGATTCCATTTGAGTTTGATGAATTGTTTAGGAACATCAAAAACAAAAGAAGAACCGACAAACTAGCCCTATCATGTTACCGTTTAATTGATGGAATAATTGCTCGTAAAGGAAACAAGCATGGAGTGGTTAATAAAAAGGGAGAAATATTGGCTTTCCGATTTGACAATATTAAGTATGTAAAGAGTACTGGGTCATTTCAATTGCAAATAAATAACAAGTATGGAATATTACAATCTGAAAGAACTCTTTATCCAAAAGGATCTACCCAACCTCCTATTCTAATTAATCCAATATTTAATTATCCAATTGATGGAATATTTGAAATTTCTGGATATTTGCTAGGGATAACTTTAGACCATCGATCACGAATAAATGGTTATGTTGACACCAAGGGGTTTAATTATTTCAAAGAGTAAAAATCCGACAGCTAATCGAGTGGCAACCGACGAGAGTAAATGATAGTCTCGTCGGAGAGCCTTCCTACCACGAAGCGTACTGATCGAGTACTTCGCGGTTCACAGAACAATTACTTTCTTTTTCTGGGTTTTGATTTCGGGTTTTCACTGTATTTGACTTTCAGATAATATTCCAGAAAAGGAATATAGCCTCGGAGTCTTAAGCGATCTTCCGTTATTGTAGTGCCCATTATAGGGCTACATGAATGGATACTATTTCTAGTTGTATTCTAAATAGCCTTAAAATGCCCCCTTGCTGAATTTGAATTTAAAGCATGGCAATCATGACTTGGTCAGATAATGAAAATAAGCGTTTTGTTTTGTGTGGAATAGTGTTTATAGGGATGTTATGTACAAGCAGAAAAAAATTGCAAAAACTTACCTTTCGAAACTAGAATCCGAGTCTATTTTTCTTTGCGAAATTTGCAGTATTTTTTTGACGATAACCACTTAAGGTTAATTAGATATTGTATCAAAAAGCTACCAATTATATAGACTAAAGAACTTATTTTGAAGTAAAACCATTACATCTTTACATTTAGTTAAGCACAACAACTAATTGATTATCAGAAATATAAAGAATAAATGCCAATAACTTTCTATATCAAATTGCTAAGAAATCAATAAATACTTAACTTGTGTATTGTAATTAAGATATTGGATGAATTGTAAACAAATATAAATTTCGAAATATGAGTGCAAAAAGGTTAAGTGAGTTACAACTTGAATTACTGAAAATCTATTCGTTCAATCCGTCGAATGAAGATTTAATTCAGATCAAAACAATGCTCGGAAAGTACTTTGCTAACAAGTTAACTTCGAACGTTCAAAAAGCTATTGAAGATAAGAATATCTCAGATGAAGACTTAGAAAGTTGGTTGAATGAGAAAAGTTAGATTAGTAATTGATACAAATGTCTTTTTAGTTTCATTAGCTCCAAACTTTAGATTGCATTGGATTTTTGAATATTTAATCGAAGGACGGTTTGAACTATGTGTAACTACAGAAATATTAAATGAGTATCAAGAAATCATCTCTTCAAGATATGGAATTGATAAAACAAATTCTACTTTAGACTTCTTGTTATTGCTCCCAAATGTCTTTCAAATCTCACCACATTACAAATGGGATTTCCTCAAAGATTCCGACGATAATAAATTTATAGATTGTGCTATTTCTGGAAATGCTGATTTTATAGTTAGCAATGATAAAGGTTTTAATATTCTAAAAGATATCGACTTTCCTCCTATCCAAAAATTGACTTCTCAAGAATTTGAAGATAAATTTAAAAAAATATTGAATACTTAAAACAGCCTGTACATAATCGAGTGGCAACCGGTTCACAGAACCAATTACTTTCTTTTTCTGGATTTTGGTTTTCGGATTTTCACTGTATTTGACTTTCAGATAATATTCTAAAAAAGGAATATAACCTCGGAGTTTTAAACGATCTTCCGTTACTGTAGTGCCCATTATAGGGCTACATGCAATTTTGAGAAAAAAAGAAAATAACTTCTGAAAAGAGCAATGTGGAATCAAAAGATTATTCAAAGAGCATGTAAAACGGATAAAAAGAAATACATTAGATAAAAAGAAGGAATGATTGTCCTAAAGCTTTTCCCTATAGGAAGTGAGGTTTGAGTTTGTCACCAGGTTCGTCCAACTGAAATGTCTGCGTTTGAGCGGGCAGGGTATAAGTTTTGGATTTGGTACGCAGACATTCCTTTGAGTTGTGAGTCATTAAAATCTGCCCCTCGGTTCAAGTGACTTATGAGAATGTAGCAAGATAAGATATCAAACCTTACCTTAGAAAAATCCGATTACAACTAAACTCTAATTTGTTAATAAATCAAATGTATAATCACTACAAGATTTTCGTAATCATAATACTTTACTTAAATTTATGAATTGACCTAAATTATCACAAATTGAAATTATGCACTATAAAAATATCATTAAAGAAATATGGAATAAAGAATCATTCTTGTGCATAGGATTAGATACAGATATTAATAAGATTCCCAAAGCATTTATTAAAGTATCAAAATCCAATTCTAGAATTCAACAAACAAATTATTGATGCAACGAAAGACATTTGTATTGCTTTCAAACCGAATGTTGCATTTTATGAAGTCTTAGGAGAAAATTATTGGACTACGTTAAAGGAAACAATAGATTATATTCCCGAAAACATTCTAACCATAGCAGATGCAAAAAGAGGAGATATGGGGAATTCTGCGAAAATGTATGCCAAAGGCATTTTTTGAAGAATTGAATGTTGATGCTGTTAACCTTACAACCTTATCAAGGCAAAGACGCATTACATGCATTTTTAGATTATCAAAATAAGTGGTCAATCGTTCTTGGCTTAACATCAAATTCAGGTTCTGAAGATTTTCAATTTATTGAACGTGAATCAAAGCCTTTATACAGAATCGTGATGGAAAAATGTATGGAATGGGGAACAAAGGAAAATTTCATGTTTGTAATAGGTGGAACACATGAAAACGAATTGGAAATGATTAGGAAATTTTGCCCAGAACATTTCTTTTTAATTCCAGGAATCGGTCATCAAGGAGGAAATTTTGATAGAATTGTAAAAGCTGGATTAACATCTGATTGCGGTCTTATAATAAGTTCCTCAAGAAAAATCATCTATGCTTCAAATGGAGAAGACTTTGCGGAAAAGGCAAGAGAAGAAGCTTTGAAATTGCAATCAAAAATGAAGTCAGTACTAAAATTGATAAAACAACCGACTCACAATCAAGTGGCAACCGACGAGACTAAATGATAGCCTCGTCGGAGAGCCCTCCCACCACGAAGCGTATTGATCGAGTACTTCGCGGTTCACAGAACAAAATTTTCTTTTTCTGGATTTTGATTTCGGGTTTTCGCTGTATTTGACTTTCAGGTAATATTCTAAAAAAGGAATATAACCTCGGAGTTTTAAGCGATCTTCCCTTATCATTGTACCCATTCTTCTGCTTTCGCGTCATCCACACCTGGAGCACTTTTGTTTCGCATCACTGTTTGATAAGCTTTGACAAAACCTTGTCCGCCTTACTTCAGACCGCCAGTCACCCAACGCGCCCTTGCGGCTTGCTAATCGCTCGCTTACCCAAGCGATAGAAGAACTTTCATCTTCCTAGAGTTTTAGGACTTTCTCATCCTAAAATAATTCCTTATATTGAAAGAATTATGCTATAGAAAGAAATGGCGACCTATATTGGGTTTCAACACAATTTATTGAAAAGTTAAGAAATGGGAAGTAATTATATATATGAAAGTAAAACTCAGATTAATCGAATAGAATGGCATTATTTTATAAGTGGTGTGTTTCATTCTATTCAAAATTTGGACATGAGATTGTTTTTTCCTCAAGAATTAGATTCATACCTAAAATGGAATAGTTTTAATATTATTCATAAATTTGGAGGTTGTGAAGAAGAAGCATTTAATGATAATTCGGAAAAACAGATATTTGCCTGTCAATGATATTGAACAAAACCAGTAGCTAATAAGCGCTACGACAATATACCTTAAACACCGCTACACCGTGTAGCCACAACTAAACAAAATGCAGATTAAAGAATTAAAAATATATAGTTCAAAGATTAAAGACCAAGCAGATTTTTATTCTAAAGTATTAGGTTTAAAAATCATTAAGCTAAGTGACGAGAATGTTTCTTTGGAATTTGGAAAATCAATACTGAATATTGAATTCAAAGCTGAGACGACGCCCTACCATTTTGCCATAAATATACCTGCGAATAAAGACGTTGAGGCTTTAGAATGGCTAAAGTCTAAAGTGGAAATATTGAAGGATGGGAATAATGAAATACAGGATTTTGATTTTTGGAATGCGAAAGCAATTTACTTTTATGACAAAGACGAAAATATAGTAGAGCTCATTGCACGGAAAAATTTAAATAATTTATCTGATCAAAAATTTGACGCCAATCAGTTTCTTGAAATTTCAGAAATAGGTTTACCAACCTTGGATATTGAAAAAGAATTCAATCATTTAAGAAACCTGACAGGAGTTGAAATATTTGATGGTGGGTTTGAACGATTTTGTGCAATTGGAGATGAGAATGGATTGTTCATATGTATAAACAAAAAAGAAAGAGTTTGGTTTCCGACTAATGACAAAGCATTTTCTTCAGAATTTGAGATTAGACTAATTGAGAAAGGAAAAGAATATCGAATTGATTATAAAAATGAAGAAATAAAAGCTTTGCACTAACACTTGTTATTAAGCTGTTAAATAGTTTCAAAATGGCAAAGCTTCATTATTAATGAATTAGTTTAGTTATTATTTTCTTCTAGAAGTTGTTCAAAAATGGAGTTTGAATCTATTTTTAAACAACTTCCTAATTTGAACTTTTTACAATGCGAATTCTCAAGTCATTATTTATTCCATCGCTCTATATCCTATTACCCTCATTAATTATTCTTACTTCATGTCTTGGGCAAGAAAAGCCGAAACCATCATATGATAAAAACCCAAGCTTTCTACCACTCTTCGGTCAAGGGATCAATTCGACCCCACAAATAGCCGAATATATACGGCATATATTCCAGGATAAAAATGGAAACCTATGGTTTGGTACTAATGGTTATGGTGTAGCACACTTTGATGGAAATAGCCTCTCTTATTACTCCAATGCACAAGGGTTTAATGGCCAACAAATTACAGGTATCACAGAAGATCCAGATAAAAACATATGGTTTGCTACAGACCAGGGCATTGTAAAATATGATTGGTCAAGTCATTATGAAGGTAAAAAACGGTTTACCAATTATGCGGACCAGCAATATTTCGGAGGTCAACGATTCTGGAGTATATTTGCAGACAGTAAAAGCAATATATGGGCAGGTTCAGTAGTAGGCATATTTCGATTTGATGGTGTAAACTGGGCGTCTTTTGAACTCCCCTACCCTGAGGAAGTGAAAGGCAAATTCACCACCAAAAGAACGACTTGGTCTATATCAGAAGATAGAGCGGGGAATATCTGGTTTAGTACAAATGGTTATGGTGCCTTTAAATATGATGGCCAATCATTTACTCAATATTCTAAAAAAGATGGACTGACTGATAATAGTATTGATCATATAATAGAAGATAGCAATGGGCATATATGGTTTGGAACAAGGTATGGAGGGCTAAGTCGGTATGATGGTACGACCTTTACCAATTACACTGCTAATGATAGTATTGGCAACAATGAAGTTTGTGCCGTTTATGAAGATAAGGCGGGAAATATCTGGTTTAGTTCTGAGGGGTTTGGTGTATATCGCTACAATGGAGAATCCTTTACCAATTATAGTCAAAAGCAAGGTCTTGATGTTAGAGCAGTACAAACAATTTTTGAAGATAAAGAAGGTCGACTTTGGGTTGGCGGCGGAGGTGGACTCTATCAATACGATGGTAAATCCTTTTTTAATGTCACAAAGAATGGACCTTGGAAATAAACGGGAATGGGTATTTTATACTTGACACGAAGTATATTTATTTCCCTAAACCACTTCTACATCAGTATGCTTCTAAAAGATTATTCCATTGGCGACGTTTGAGTAACATCTAGAAAATATTTTTTTGTTTTTAGAAAAGAAATTCACTTTATCCCAAGCTCTAATTTTTCAGGCTTTCACACTACGAAGTACTTCGTATCTCACAGAATAGTTTTCTTGTTTTAGGAATTTTGTAATTTTTTTAATATTTTGTACACACCTGTAATCATGAGTACATTAATATCAAACCACAGAATACTCAGTATACTGTACTCAGATAATATTGACTTCAGCTAAAGCTAAAACTAAATAAAATGAAAACTAAGCAAAGCTTATTGCTACTTATCTTATTCGCCTCCTCTTTCTATACATTTGGGCAAAATAATCTAAGTGGCATCGTAAAAGATGCAAAGACTAATACTCCACTGCCCTTTGCAGCAATCCAATCTACAAATGGAAAAGGAGTAATTACAAATGAGAATGGGAGGTTTGAGATTCCTATCTTCCAAAATAATACGACTCTAAAAGTTAGCTATGTAGGTTATCAACCCTTAACAGTAAATATTACTAATCACTCTGAACCAATAGAAATATTACTTACTCAAGATGTTATATTAATTAATGAAATAATAGTCCTTTCACAAGATAATTATGCCTCTTCTTTACTTTATAAGAGTATTCGAATATCTCGAAAGGATGCTAATATCAGGCAAAAATCAAAAGTCTTTCGACGATCTTATTCCTATCGAGATGATTTACCTTCCGAACATATGGAAGCTTTTTACTCTGCCAAAATGAGAGATGGAGGAGTAGATTATTTCAATTTGAAAAATGGTAAATACGGTGTTCCAAGTGATACTTCATTTATGAATTTACAAATGACTAATTTATTAGAAAACTATAAATTATTTACAAATGAATATACTGCCTTACCAGCATCTCCACTAGAATATACTTCCTTAAAAAAATTACGAAAAGATTTTAATGTTCGTATCAAAAATAAATATAAGGTCGAAAAAGATACCATAATCGAGTTGCATTTTGAGCCCTTCCTAAAAAAGGATATTCTTTTTGAAGGTATAGTATGGATAAGACAATCTAATTTAATAATTGAGAAAATTAAACTAGATATTCAAAAGACTAATCGAAATCCTTTTATTATTATTCCTGACCCAGATTTGAATAAGGCTGAAAGATTGGATTTGAGTTTTATTATTGGATTTAAATACTATAATGAAAAGGCTGTTTTTGATTATATTCATTCAAGTTATAAGATGCAAGTGTCTACGCCTGTTAAAGATTTTGAGGTCAGCTCTAATACCAATTTTTACTTTTATGATTATGATAAGCCATTTACCTTACCGTTCTTTCCTAAGTTCCTAAACAAGTTTCATGATTATGAAAAAATTCTTTGCTTTCCTTATGATCCAGCATTTTGGGAAAAGAATTTCTTAATAGCGGAGACAGCAGCAGAACAGATGTTTAGAAAAGAATTAGAATCGAAAAGTTTATTCAAAAACCAAAGTGGTCAGCAAGCTAAGCTTATTCAACGTCGATTCGAAGCATGGAATCCTAATTGGAATATTGAACCAAGATTGGTTACAAACCGAGAGGGTTGGGAAACTGAAGAAATAGATGAAGTGTTATATATCAACAGGAAGGGAGTAGCACCAGAATATACTCTATTTGCCAAAACTTTTATATTCTTAGATTATGAATGTTATGCTGACTCTATAATGTTTAAAACTGATGCTATCATAGATTATCGCTTTTGCTTTTCAATAAATCGAAAATTGGAGGACTTCCGTTATCTTGAAGATTTTATGCATTTAGCAAAAACTCATGCTAATAATCTACAAATTGAATTGGTCAAAGAGTTTGGTCGTTCAGGGGATTGTCCAAAAAGAAAATTACTAGAATCAAAGCTAAATACAGCAAATAAGAAACTAGATAAGGCAATTCATTTTTACAATCAAAAATTACATTCGGAGACCATCACACGTCGAGTAAAATTATCAAAGCAAATTCATTCAGAGTTACAAAAGTCGTTTATGGACTTGGAGCAAATTAATAAATATCAATAGGTGAATTGATAGTAAAAACTTCGTGTAAGGAGTTTTTACTATCGCCCCCTAGAAGAAAGCGACAAGCCTACAAAAAATGTACGAGGCTGAGCTGGCCCATAAACAAAATTGCTATCCCGATTTTTTCCAATATCAAAATCATCCTGATAGGCATTAAAAATATTTTTCACACCTGTATAAAATTCAATATTCGAACCTAGTCTTTCCATACTAATAGAATAAGCGAATTTTGCGCTTAACTCGTGAAAAGGTTTAGAGGTAATGATTTCATCTATTTCTTGATTTGGTGCACCAGCAAAATGAGGTACTTTCATTTTTCCGGTATAAACATAATTCAGGTTCGCATTTATTTTTTTGTTAAGAGTAATGCTCAAAGTTGCAAATCCATAATTATTAGGTGTTCTGATAAAGGTTCTAATTCCTTCCAGCCCATCTATATACGCTACTCTATTTTCAAATTTACTAGTCTGCAAAGTGAAACCTGTTTCCAATTGCAGCTTACGATTGTAATTGGCTCTTAAGTCTAAAGTAAAACCTTTTACAGTAGCACGCTGTCCATTTTGTTTTTGAAACAATTCACCAAAACTATCTTGCCCAATAGGTTGTAGAAAAAATGCATCATTCAGTTTCGTATAAAAACTTTCCAATGTGAATCCTACGATATAATGCTCCATTGGTTTATCATAATTTACTGAAGCACTTATACTATGCGATTGCTCTGGAAAAAGATCTGGTGAAAGAGAAATCCGTGAAATCCCACCACCTGCAAAAGCAATGTGTAAATCAGTATCGAAGGCTTGTGGTGCTCTAAATCCTGCTCCATAATTGAGTCGAAATTGTGTATAATCTTTATACTTATAAAGTAGAGAAGCCCTTGGGTTAATGACAAGATCATCAACTAAATTGTGCTTATCCATTCTAAGACCTGTCAATAGCGTCAACTTAGAATTAATCTCCCAGTCACTTTGGACAAACAAACCAAAATCTTTAGTAGTTTGGTCAATCAAATAGTTATAAGAAGGAATTTCATCAAACACATCATCATAAACATATTCTGCGCCAAAGGTTAATACATTTATTCCATTTAAAAAATGTTTTAATCTATGATTTAGTTGTATTCCAATATTGTATGTTTTTACACTTGAAGTACCATAAGGAGGATTTTCTAAATGTTTTTGCAATTCTGCCTCATCATCAGGAATAATTCCAGTATAATGCTTGCGGTCTGTATTTTGCCAGGCTATATAACTTATAAAAGAAGAATTGTCCTCATTAAAATTTATTTGATAATCTACATTCGCCATCCAAACATTATGGCTTCTTTCTTCTGATTGTTGAGTTAAATAAGCAGGTTTATCCTCCATTTCTCCTCCGAAACGGTATTCATTTAAATTACTGATACTCAATTCTAATTTTTGGTTTTCTTTCGGTAGAAAAAATAAATTGCTACCCAAAGAAGTGTTTTCAATCAGTGGTATTTCTGAGAAATGGTCATCATTGTGGTCATAAAATCCACGTTGCCTTTTGTTTAAGAAAAATGATGCTCCAGTATTTTTATTTTTTGAAATTACCGTTGCATTGCCCAATAACTGAAAGTCATTAGTTTGACCATTTATATTCTGATAATTACAATTTAGTTCATAGCTATTATTCTTCGGGATTTTGGTAATTACATTTACTGTCCCGCCAATAGCACTTGAACCATACAAAGATGAACCGCCTCCTTTGACCACTTCTATACGCTCTATTAAATTAACCGGCAATTGTTCCATACCATATAATCCAGTAAGTGGACTAAAGATCGGCCGCCCATTTACCAGTATTTGAGAATAGCCCCCTGCCAAGCCATTCATTCTTAATTGCGTATAGTTACAAGTTTGGCAGTCCGTCTCAACCCTTAGTCCAGATTGAAATTTTAATCCTTCAGAAAGATTACAAGCTTGAGTATTATCAAGTGTTTCACTATTTAGGACATTTACAATAATTGGGGAGTTTGTTTGCCTTTTAAAGGTTTTCGTTCCTGTTACTACTATGGCATCCAGCAGCATACTTTTTTCTTCCAATTTTATATTAAGCTCTACTTTAGCCTTATCAGAATTAATTTCAATATGCTTTTCAACTGGTTTATAACCTACATAAGAGACCACAATTACATGCTCACCATAGGGCAAATTATTTATATTATAGTTTCCTTTATGATTAGTTTGAGTTCCCAATAAACTGTTTTCTACATGCACAGAAGAAAATTCAACAGGACCATCCGCTGTACTTATTCTGCCATGGATTGAGCCTAATTGAGCCGTGGACCATTCAGAAATAAATAATAAAGCCACTATTAATATTAATATTTTATTCATCAAAATATTTTATTTAGCACTATATAAACATAAAGTTAGACAAATCTAACAAAAGTATTTTAGATTTCTTTATATCTTTACAAAAAAGTAGGGCAAACGCATCAAAACAGACTCACTGGCTTTTATGCTCAAAAGTTTACTAAATCCTAAAGATTTAGCAAATTGATTTCAATTTCTTGAGCGCAGATTTGCTAAATTTTAAAAATTTAGTAAATCTCTGATGAAATTCAAGTGCTTTTTTTTGGAAAAAGTGGAATTAAAATTTTGATACGTTTGCCCTAACAAAAAAGGCAGAATGGCAACCGAAATAAAAGAAAACTATCTAAAAGCAATCTATTTCCTTGACCAAAAGGATAAGAAAATATCGCTTACAGCTTTAGCTAATGAAATGCAAGTAAGCAAGCCAACGGTCAATGATATGGTTAAGAAACTGGAAGGAAATGGATGGTTACATTATGAAAAATACAAACCCCTTCGTTTAAGTGAAAAAGGTCGGAAGACGGCAGCACTAATAATCAGGAAACATCGCTTAACCGAAATGTTTCTAGTGCAAGTGATGGGCTTTGGTTGGGAAGAAGTTCACGATATAGCAGAAGAAATAGAACATATCAATTCAGCGCATTTTTTTGATAGAATGGATGAAATCCTAGGCTTTCCAACGACGGACCCGCATGGTTCACCTATTCCTGATAAAAATGGTAAGACCAACAAATTGAATTATCAATTATTATCAACTATTCCATTAAAATCTAAGGTGATTTTACGTGGACTCCGGGATAGTTCAAAGGAATTCCTATTATTTTTAAACAATAAAAAGCTTCAATTAGGGACAGAAATAGTACTTCATCATTCTGAACCTTTTGATAAAAGCATTACAGTAACTTATGATAATTTTTCGGAAGTTCAACTCAGTTATTCCGTTTCCAGTAGATTACTTGTAGAGATCATATAAATCTTTTAAAATTAATCAAGAATTCAGTTATATTTTTAAAGTGTAGGGTATTGGTGATCAGTCCTATGGACTGTGTGATTTGGTGATCTCTTCGCTTGTGAGTGGCTACTTTGGGCAGGCTTCAAAAATTTTGATCATTTATTTTCACTCAATTCATTCTTAATAGATAACCTTGCGATTGCCATGATCTATTCATCGATATCCTTTAATATTAAGTGGATTCTTATTACTTTTATTTTCAGGAAATATTAGAGTACTTAATAAAATTATCTTCTACAAAATCAAACAAAACATTGACAAATGAAAATCCTGAAGTATCTTCTATTTTTGATTATTGGGCTTGCATTAATTTTTATTACAATAGGATTTATAAAACCATCAGTTTCTTACGGTCACGAAATCACTGTAAATAAGCCCTTGGAAGAAGCATGGGCTGTCTCACAGGATGAAAATAAAATTGGCCAATGGCTTCAAGGTTTCAAAAGTATTGATTTGATCAGCGGAGAGAAAGGAAAAGTGGGTAGCAAATATAAAGTTGTTGTCAATCCTGGTGAAGGGCAACCTGATTTTGAGATGATTGAAACCGTAGTTTCTATGAAAAAATTCGATCACATCAAATTGAGTTTTGATAGTGAAATGATGAAATTTGATCAAACAATATCTCATTCTGAAACAGATGGAAAAACAACAATAAAAACCGAATCAAAAGCAAGTGGAAAAGGCATAATGATGCGTTCTATGTTTGCATTAATGGAAATGTTTGGCGGTACATTTCAAGCCCAGGAAGTCAAAAACATTGAGGCTTTAAAAAAGGTGATTGAGGAAAATACCACAGATTATTATCCAGCATCAGTGGTGACTGAAGGTGAAATCATTCTACCTACACCAGTTTCAGAATAAATCGTTGATTCTTATTTTACTACAGTATTCTATACTACAGCAAAATAAGAATCTTGTATTATTAAGCTTGATTTAAGAAGTCTTTTAGTAGACGTAATTTACTTCAAAAAATTATGCTCAAAGCTATCACCTCAAAGCTCGATTCGATTTAAAGCTCCCTTTCTTGGAAGATATTTTACCTTCATCAAGATATCGTTTAGCTACAGAAGCTCTACCTTTAGCATCAGTCATTGGTGATGAACCATAGGTCTCTCGTATCTTGAGATAATGATTAAGCACATTTAACTCTTCTTCATCTCCTCCTTCTTTGAGTTGCTGAAATGTAAGCCCCGCAGCTTTTACAGCCTTTGCGACACAAGGCCAAAGATAGCCAGGTCGGTTAACGTGATTATCTAAGAATAATGCTGCTGCATACTCCGAAGAAAGTAAATCGTATAAAGTACATCCTCCCAACTTACTTGTTTCATTATAATAAAAACGGTTGAAACGATTTATGGCATGTAGAATTTGAACCGCATTAACACGCTTATCCATTCCCGCAGCAGCAAACCGATAAGCGACTATATTTTTGCGAAAAAACTGCTTTTCAGTAGGTGTATCAATCTTTTTGTTATTATATATCAAATAACCAGAAATAGCATTTGTATCTTCTGAAACCTTTAAGCCAAACTGACCACAAAATTGCTCAAAAGCTTTAGGATATTTTTCCTCAACCAATTTGATAAGAGCGGGTAATTCTCCTTTAGCTGATTTAGCGCCCAAAGTCCATTGAAACATACCGAAACTCATATAAGAGTTGTCATAAGTATTAATCGCATCAAGGTTTCCTTCATTTTCAGAGGTAGCTAATAAAGCATTGATCTCTGATTTACTGATTTTAAGTCTAGATAATAAAGTGGCATTTTCTTGGATAAATTCTTCCGTTTTTTGACTACCTCTCCTCGATATACCTTTTCTAAATCGCCGCCCCAAATACCTTTTAGTTGCATCGTTTTGATATTGATAATAAACCTTTTTGGGTTCCTCAAGAATAACGACATCAGATTTTTTAGTACTTGCCTCTGGTTCACTAACAATTGGCAATTGTAAAACCTGACCAACTTCAATTTGATTTGGATTTACGATATCATTCAATTCTGCAATTTCTCTCCACTCTCCTACTGTTCCTAATTGATTGAATGCAATAGTACCTAAGGTATCTCCGCTTTTTACTTTGTATGTTTTCATTGTGTGTTGGTTTTATGATGGTTTTATGATGGTTTTTATGATGGTTTTTATTTAAGAGATTTATTTAACGACTACAAGCGGAAAATCTAGGTTTTAATCTATTCTTCTTCTTCTTTCTTTCCTTTCTTCCCTAAAAGTCTACTCTGGTCAATACGCCTCAATGCTCGCTCTGCTTGTCGACCACCTATATTTTCAAGTGCTTCTCTTGCAGCATCACGAACATCACTTATGCTATCTGTACGTAATAATTCAACCAATTCATTTATAGCGCTAACATCCCCAAGACTACCTAAAGCCCTTACAGCAGCAGCTCTAACAAACCTATCGCTATCCTTCAATTTTAATCCCAATGAACTAATCGCTTCTTTTAATTTCAATTCTCCTAATGCAGTAGCTGCTGCTGCACATACATCAGGTTCTTCATCTTCCATTAACACACGAATCAATGGCTTAAAAGCATTGTGAATTTTTAGCTTACCTAAAGACAGTGCTGCTTCATAACGAACATCCGAATCCAAATCTTTTAATGCATCAATCAATTGTACTGCGGCACCGCGATCTCCTAAATCCCCTAACATTCGAGCCGCGCGTTCCCGTTTTTCATCATTAGAACTCCTGAGTTCTTTTAATAAACGTAACATAGGACGTGCTAATTCCAAGGTCTCTAATAATTTTCGTATTCCAATCCTGTAATTTCGAATTGAATTGACCGCATTGCCTTCAAACATTCTGGTAAAATCAATGGTCTGATTACGTGCCAATATCCTTGGAAGCGTTGATTTATCTATCAAAACTGGAATAATCGGAAATTTTTTATTAGCTTTTTTTGCAAGCTCAATTTCTTTTTTTACCCACTCTGATTTTTTTGAATCTTTAGAAACAATGACAATTAAAGCATAGGAAGAACTTATCGCTTTCTCAATTTCCTCTGCCCAGTTTGTCCCTCCACTTATATCAGATGTATCCAACCAAACATCATGGGAATTCTCACGTAGTTCCTCGACAAGAAGGGCAACATATTCAGTATCTTCCCTTGAATAACTGATAAATACATGCTCCATATGATCATTGGTTTTTTAAATAAAATTCTAATGAGTCTATTCCAATAAATTGTAATATATAAAATTATTAACAGATCACAATGATACCTTTTCTATTTCTATAATATCAAACCTAGTTTATATGCCTCAACAAGTATTTCATCCAATTCAGCCTCTCCTTGATTAGTCAATATAATTGCACCAGTTTTTGTAATTGGATTGAATGCCATAATGGTTGCTACACCTTGTTCTCCTCCATCATGACCCCACAAATTATTTTCAGCATTCATAAGAAATAAATGTAGCCCTACTTCATTATCTAAAGAAGGAATTTGAGGGCTAATCATTAGATTAACTGTATTTACATCTAATAATTCATAATTATTTGACATACCATCCAGTACAAAAGCCTTTAAAAATTTAAACATGTCTTCTCCCGTAGACCTCAGGCCTCCATTTGGATAATCCGTAAAAGTATAATGATCAATCGCTTCATTTTGACCATTTACAAAATCATAAGGTTGAACAATTGTTTGAGATATCTCATCTAATCGCCAAGAAGTATTGGACATTCCCAATGGACTGAAAATGTTTTGTTTACAGTATTCATCAAAATCAAGTCCTGAAATTTCTTGCACTAATAATCCGACTAAAGCAGTTCCGATATTAGAATATTCGTGTTGGTTTCCGGGCTCAAAGTCATGAAAATTTTCAGTTGCATTATAGAAGTTTCCATTTGGTACAAGGTAGTTTTCCAAAAAGAAGCCCAATTCAACAGGGCTATCTACACCATAATAATATTGATCATCTAAAGCGCTTCCATCAGCTATTCCCGACGTATGTGTTAATAACATTCGAAAAGTTATATCAGAATTCGAATTAGGGATATTTACCTCAAAGGAAAGAAAGTCATTGATTTTATCATCCAGAGAGAAAAGTCCATCATCATACAATTGAAGCAGTGCTGTTCCCGTAATCGCTTTTGACATGGAGGCCAAAAGAAATACATGGTCCGCTTCAAGTGAAGTATTTTGTTCTATATTCGTTTTTCCTAAATAGTTTTCATACAAAACATCTCCTTCTTTAAAGATAAACATAGACAATGCAGGTATATTTTGAAACTCCATCTCATCTTGAATATAGGTCTCAAAATCAGCCTTATTATTAATTTCGATTTCATCCTTATCATTATTGCAATTTGAAAAAGAAAGAAATAAAGAAATTGCAATCATCAAATTCAAGGTCATCATTTTCATATTTCTATTTTTATTATTCATCATTTTTAAAATTATATCAAAAGTACATCTATTAGCAGAGAATTATATCCTGCTGTACAACTTATAATCAGTTGATAATAGTCTATTGAATTGCAAGTTTTTCAAAAGCTTCTCCATTGTATTAATATTGAAATTGCTGACAGCCTCATTTGGCGTAGTTTTTTGAGCATTCAGGGAATGAATGCACTTATAAATAGGATGATAATAAAAAGTGGTATTTTCTTGATAGGATATACCTTATTTCATTCTTCTTAATGACGATACGGAACTTCCATTTAGCAAAGCTTATCAGGAGTCATTCATTGAAAATTTTGTCAATAAGAATTTAATAAAGAGGGTATGATTTTTTTGAATAGAGTGCTTTACATTCAATCTTTAGAATGTTCCTTTTTCTTTATTTCTTCTGTAGTTTGAATAGGTCAAAAACAACTTATCACTTTCTACCATCTAAAATACTTTCCAAAATCGAAAAAGGTAGTGATCCATTTTCTAAAATAGTTTGATGGAATTGTTTTAAATTAAAATCCTTTTTCTTTTCAAATTTTGCTTTCCACTTTAAAATTTTATCCGCTCCATATTTATACGTGATTACTTGGCAAGGCCATCGTTTCATTCTGGCAATTTCTCTCCATCCAATGTCATCTTGTTCTTGAATATGTTGCTGCCAAAACTCTAATGCTTTTTCATCACTCCACCCATAGTAATTTAGTCCAACATCCATTGCCACTCGAACGGATCGAATGATGTCCCATTCCCATTTCCCCAACTCATCATAAATATCTCGATATGCTCCAATTTCATATCCGATTTCCTCAATGTAAGCCGCCCACCCTTCTCTGTAGCCTGAGTATTGAAACATTTTTTGAATATCAGAAAGATCCAATCTGTTCTCCAACATAATTTGATAATGATGTCCTGGCATCGCTTCATGAATGTATATCCAACTAATCTGTCGTTTGTTAAATGGTTCATCAAAGAAATTATAAAAGAACGTTTCATTTCGATAGAACGCAGGGACTTGTGCCAATGCTTTATTCGTACCTCGAGCTATTTTCACATCTGGAATTATATCTAAGGATGGAAAATTTTCAGGTAGTTTTTGAGCTACGATCTTTTTTATTTTTTCAAATTCTTCTTGAACGATTTTCACATCTTTATAATAAAAAGAAGGATTATTAATGTGTTTTCTAAAAGTCAAACTATCCATTTTTGCTCTAGTTTGAACCGTTTCCATTCTCGATTTTACTCGTTCAATTTCACTCAGCCCAAACTTGTACATCTCATCAGGGGTCACCTCTAGTCCAATCCAACGCTTCAAGAAGTAAATGTATAAATCTTTCCCGTTCGGTAAAGAAAACAAACCAGTGTCTGGAATATCTTGTATATCTAAGTCGCTCCATTTTTTCTCTTGAGCAATTCTAAGAAGATTCATTTTAGTTTCATACTCTATTAGTTCAAAATCTAGTCGATCTTTTTTCGATAGTTTTTTAGGATTTATTTTTTGTAAATATTCAGTTGTGTTTAGAAAAAATACTTCTTGTTGCAATATGGAATCTTTGCTTTGAATGGATTGAAGATTGCCAATGTAAGATAGTTGATTCGGAGGAAGGTTTAATTTTTCAAATCCTATTTTAAAATTTTTAGAAACAAGTTTCAAATCCTCAGAAGAAGACATATTCTTATTTTGACAATTCGAAAATAGAGCTGGGAGAATAAATACAACGAGAAGGAATCTATTTTTCATAAAATTATTTTTCATGTAAAAATAGAGAATCAAGAGACGATGTACTTGTAAAATCTTGCTAATTTTAATTTGTGCAGAAAGAAGAAGGAGGTGCTATATTCTTATTTTTTTATAATTTTTCGAATTAAAGTTTTAGTTCTAGTTTTAATTTCAGCAATGTAAACTCCATTGTCTAATTTTGAAGTTGACAATTTACACCTTTTAGAGTTACAAGAGTTATTCATTATAACATTACCAAATAGATCATAAATATTAACACTTTCTATTTCTATAACTTCACTTTCAAAAATTATATTTTCATTTACTGGATTTGGATATACTTCTAAGGACTCATATTCGATTTCAGAAACACCTGTAATGCAATTATTATCTCCTGTAATCAAAAAGTTAAACTCAACTAGCAAAGTGTCTGTAGAATCATAAAGGTTAGTAATTTTCAGCACAACTTCAGCTTCTCCAGTAGTAGGATCATTACCCATTAAGCCTGTGAATACGGAGATATTTAAAAGTTCATCATTATTCGAATTTAAATCGAATTCTAATGAATCAATATGTGGAAGAGATTGAATCCAAACACCAAATACAGATGTCTCCCAACAATCAGGCTTATCATTTACTATTCGCTCCCACTTCAACTTTAGTGTATCAGAGGTATTATTTGTAATTATAGACTCCCCGATAATTTCGTATGGATTAGCAGTTGTATTCAAATCAACTTCAATACTTATTGGATTTGGTGTGACGGTAAAATTTTGGGCTTGGCTTAAGGAGTATGCAAAAAATGGCAGAAAAAAAATGATGTATTTTAGCATATACTTGATACTTTTTATGGGTATGAGATAATTGTTCATATGGTTTTGTTTTGATAAGTCTTCGATTCCAATACATCTTAAATTTTGTTGTAAGTTGTCTTTATCTCCAAGACTGTACTGTATAGCTTGAATAATTAATTTTCATGTCTTTCATTCTGTCTTTCAATTTTTCTATTCCAAATTTATAATACAATTCTTCTTCTTCTTTTGTCAATTTATGTTTTACATTTATTCCTACCCCAATATTTGGGATACATATATCCAAAGACAAATTCCCATCTGGTGATTTTTGAACTAAGTAATCATAAGATTTACTGTCTATTATCGTATCTATATTAGGTTTATAATCCCTTTTATCAATTAGGTTAACATTAATTATTCTGTATCTTTTCTGAACACCATGACCTCCATTCTCGAGATAATAAAAAAAGAATTCTTTGCATTTTGAGCATTGGTATATTTCACAGTTGTGAAAAGGATATTTTGAAAGTACTATTGGAGCATACTCTCCCCAATAGTCTTCATTCATCCTATCATTTATTGGATAATTAACTTGCCCTCTTTTAATCAAATACATTTTAAGTTCAGCTGTCTCATTCTCCCATTGTTTATATTTAGAATGATCACATTTGTTCTCAACTATTTCATTTCTGAGTAATGCCCAAAAGATATTATCTTGATTTACTTCATTCATTCTTAATCAATATTTACTCTGATAACCATTACTCCACAATTTAATATAATACTTTTACAATATGATGTGAGCCTACAGTAATCTTTGATCTTACTTCTCTGAGATTGGCTCTGAACCTTATTTATCATACGAATTTTTAATTAAAGTATACTTTTATATCATAGTTATTTAGTTCAATAGTCCATTTATTGCAAAAGTCATAATCTCTTTCAAATATTGGATTACCATTCATTCTTAACACATTTAATTTTGGAAAAGAAGTTTTGATTTCTATAGGTTTTGGCAATGCGGTTATAATATTGCTACTCAAGTCTAAGGCATAAAGATTTGTTAATTGACCGAATTCCATTGGAAACTCTTTTATTGAACAATTATTCAAAGTAAGCGATCCCAATTCTTGTAATTGTATTAATTTAGTCTTATTTACTTCAATACTTGGATAATGATCGCTTCCAATTGTTAAATCATTTAAATACTTAAGTTGATAAATTGAGTCTGGAAATTCCACTAATGGATTATCATAAAGAGATACCCATGAAATATTTTCACACTCACTTAAGCTTTCTGGAAGATTTTTAATTTGATTATTACTTAGTAATAAATTTTCTAACTTTTTAAGATTTCCAATTTTGTTTGGTAAGTATTCTAATACTCCGTCTTTATTAGAAAAACCCATTCCTAGAGTTCTAATATTCGTAAATAAATGAATTTCTTCAGGAATGTAGTTTAACCTCTCCTCTCTTAAGGTTTTAAAAATAGGCTCAGAACTAAACGGGTTCAAGATTATTTGATCTGTTAACTTGCTGTCCCTAAAAATTAGAGATTCAAGCTGATAGTGATCAATTAGCCAATCAGGAATATATTCTAATTTGTTCTTTATTTGAACAGTTCGAAGATTAGTCAATTTGCTAGAAGGTAATTCTAATTCAATTGCAAGGCAGCCCTTTTGATTATATGATAAATCTAATTCAATAAACATTTGTTAATTTAAAAATTCAATTCTTTATTTAGTCCATATG
Organism: Saprospiraceae bacterium; assembly: GCA_965277415.1. Lineage (GTDB taxonomy): Bacteria > Bacteroidota > Bacteroidia > Chitinophagales > Saprospiraceae > JAHDHW01. The sequence continues at coordinate 107,050 of CBDICS010000077.1, read as the reverse complement.
TCATACGTAATATTTGATATATCTTTTCGTATTTACCTATTCCTCTAACAACTAGAAATCATTGTATGCAGGATCTATTTTTTCACCCAATACTTCCAAAGTTTTATCGCTTCAATAGTAGCTTTGGAAGCCTTAATTTTTTCTAATTTAGAAACAGGAAACTCCATAAGGTATTTGTCAAATTCAACTTCTACCTTTAGATCAAAATTTCTTTCAAAATTTGAATCGTCTGTAGATAGCCCTTTTACATTTATTTTTTTGAATATTTCTCCTTTCCCTATTTCTATTAACGCTATATAAGCAATAAAAGGAAACGCTAGCTCATCTTGAAGGAAATAAAACCAACTCATGTTTTGCAATAGTTCGTGCAGGAATATGGAGCGGATTTGGTGAAAAATAAAAAAGGTCGTAATGTTGAGTTACCACACACAACCACACGACCTAATGAGCACTAAAAAAGCACTCGAACAAATATTCGGTAAATTAACCGGAACTACAAAATGGCAGTTAGATTTTTTCATAGAAATCTTTAATTTAATTTATTCGATACAAGGTCGGTTTAATTTTCAGAACCTGTGTCGTTATAGTAACCTAAACGAATCGACGTTTAGAAGAAATTTTCAAAAGTTCTTTGACTGGTTGGATTTTAATCTTCAACTAATAAAAATGTCCGGAGTGAATCTCGAAGACGAAGTAATTGCAGCCATGGATTGTAGCTTCGTTACAAAATCGGGTAAGAAAACCTATGGTCTTGATAAATTTTGGTCTGGTTGTATGGGGCGTGCTACAAAAGGTTTAGAGATTAGTTTATTATGTCTGCTTGATGTTAGTACTGGTAAAGCCTGGGCTTTAGATGTGGTTCAAACACCATCAGGATTGAGTCAAAAAGAAAATGATGCCACTCAAACCCGAATCGATTTTTACATTGATCAAATCCGAAAATGTAAGGATAAGCTGCTGAGTATCAAGTATTTTGTCGGAGATGGGTTCTATGCAAAAACAAAAGTCTTTAAAGCTATGGCCGAAATGAATAAAAAATTTATCACTAAGCTGCGGCCTGATGCAAATTTGAGAAATCTTTTTAAAGGCAAACACAAGAAAGGTAAAGGTCGTAAAAAAACATACGGAGATAAAGTAAATTTCCGTGATTTAACTCCATGGGGATACATTTGTAATATTGAAGAGCATCTTGAAGTATACACAGTAATTGCTAACAGTCCTCGCTTTGGAATTAACCTTAAAATCGTAATGCTCTTAAATACAAAAAAAGATAAGCATGTGTTATTAGCTTGTACCGATTTAAATCTAGATGCTCTAAAAATAATTGACTACTACAGATTAAGATTCCAAATTGAATTTCTTTTTAGAGATGCAAAACAATTTACAGGATTAAATCATTGTCAAGCACGATCAGAAGAAAAACTAAATTTTCATTTTAATCTCAGTTTAGCAGCAATAAATATGGCTAATTTTAAAATGAAATTAAATCCAACCATCATTTCAATGAACACTTTTAAACGACTGGCTTATTGAGATAGTGCAATAAAACCGGACACAAAAAAAGCTTAAATTTGTGTCAATTATGAAAGAGAAAAGAACAAAGAGAAAGTATCGTCGTTACGATGACGAGTTCAAAAAGAATGCGATAATAATGCTAGAAAATGGACGTAGTATAGCAGATGTATCGACAAGCTTAGGAGTGAACGAGCAAAATCTATATGATTGGAAAAAGAAGTATGGATCATCTTCTAAACAAGAGAGTGAGTATGAACAAGAAGTCAAAGAATTGAGAAAGAAACTTAAGCAAACAGAATTAGAGCGAGATATCTTAAAAAAAGCGTTGAGCATTTTCAGCCGAGGAGTCTAAGATCGATCTATAAATTTATAATAGATCATAAAGAGGAATTTAATATTCGAACGATGTGTAAAATATTAGGTGCATCAAAAAGCTCTTATTATGATTATTGTAAATGAAAAGACTTATCTGTCAAGCGAGGAGAAATTGCTTTTGTTATCCGAGGTAAAAGATATTTTCTACTTTCATAAAAAAAGGTATGGTTCCTTGAGGATTCTAGAGGAAATGAAAGAGAAAGGTTACGAAATCGGTTTATATCGAATAAGGTCATTGATGAAAGAACAGGGCTTAAGAGCGATCCAGCCGAAGCAATTTGTACCTAGGACGACTCAAAGTGATCCTTCATTGATAAGATCACCAAACCTGTTACTAGATACAGAAAATCTGCCAACAGAGCCAAATCAGGTAATAGTCCGGAGATATTACTTATTTACCAAGCGAAGAGCAGGGCTATACTCAATGGCTGTACCTTGCTACCTGGATGGATTTGTTTAGTCGGAAAATAGTAGGTTGGACTGTAGATGAATTTATGAAAGAAGAATTAGTGATCACCGCTTTCCAAAAGATGTTGAAAAGTAGAAATCCTAAGTCAGGGTTAATAGTACATTCAGATGGAGGATCACAATATGGATCAGCTAACTTTAGATCGGTATTAGCTGCAAATGGATTTAGGCAAAGTATGACCAGAAAGAATGATCACTACGATAATGCCCATGCAGAATCCTTATTTAGTAGATTTAAAGCAGAAGTCTTAGATGAAGGAATCTTTACTGGCTTAGAAAATGCAAGATTTAGAGTATTCGAATTTATTGACGGATATTACAACACAATTAGAAGACACTCTGGATGCGGGCAAATCAGTCCCAATAGATTTGAAGAATTATTTTGGAACAACTATAAATTTTAACTAAATTTCTAATCTTAAATTAAATTTTAAAAGTGTCCGGATTTATTGATACACGCCATATAATACCAGATTCGTTAACTTTTTATTTAAGCAACTCAGCTCTTTGAGCAAAGTTGATATTAATTCACCAATCGTGCAGCAGGCTATTCAATTTGGCCGAATGTGGTCCAGCGAGCAAAAAGAAGCTGCATGAAGTATTGGTTTTGATCATAATCATCATTACAATCAATTAAAACTTCATTCCATATTTTCTCTTCAAACTCTTGATTCTTCATAACTTTTAAACTATTAATATATGAGTTAAAGAATTTCACATAGTGAGACTTATTATAATTATTTTTTGCTCTATGAGCGATTTGAATCTTATTATTATATCTTCATTCTTTAATTCCACGGCCCCACTTGAGTAACATTTATAATAGCCGAGCCATTTAAGCGAAAAAGTCCTCCCGAGAAACCGAACCAAAGCGTTCCATTTCTATCTTCCAAGATACTTTGAACACTAAAACTCGGAATCAAATCCATCCGATTTGTCTTGTTAAATAAGGTGAATTTTTCTCCATCATATCGATATATTCCAGAATTCGCCGCGGCAATCCAAATGATCCCCATTTTATCTTCATAGATGGAGTAGAAAGACTTTTCATTAAGGCCTTCTATTGCTGGAAATTTAGTGAAAGTGGTGCCGTCATAACGATTTACTCCGCCCTCTTTAATATCTTCAGGAATACTGGATGGGATAGACGTGAACCAAATGTTCCCCTGTCTATCTTCAATAATACCATTAACATTATTACTGCATAGGCCATCTTTTTTAGTGAAATGAGTAAAAGATTTTCCATCAAATTTACACGCACCATAACCGTCTCGTCCAAACCATAGGTTGCCTTTTTTGTCTTCAATTAGACTCCAAATTTTCCCAGCAACCCAACTATGAGAAGGGTATTCTATAACAGGCTTAGGCAAATTGAATTCAGAGAAAGCCGTGCCGTCATATCGAAAAACACCATCATTCGTACCAGCCCAAATATTGCCGTTTCTATCTACCAAAATCTTACAGCCAAGGCCATGTAAGCCTTCTGCACGCCCAAATTTAGTAAATGTTTTCCCATCATATTTGGACGCGCCACTATGAGTACCAAACCAAATATTTCCACTATGGTCTTCTGTTATACTTACAACAGCAAATCCAGATAATCCGTCTTTTGGAGAAATGTAAGTAAGCGAATCGCCATCATAACGAGCCGCACCTTTCCCCATAGTACCAAACCACAGGTTGCCTTTTTTGTCCTCAAATATTTCTACTACGTATTCGGCTATTTGAGGTGCACTACCTAGTTTCCCTATCATGGTATTTGCGAAAGAAAATGGCTGAGTAATCGGTTGATTTTCCTTTAATGAACTTGGTTTATCTTGTCCCGTACAGGAAGTAATAAGAACTAATGAGAATACGAGAAGAAATATTTCAGTTCTTAAAATAGGCTTTTTCAATGTTTCAATCTTTTAATTTGATAATAGCACATAGACTATAGCTAAACTAATCATTAATTATGTTGCTTTACCATTTTGAGATTCTTTAACAGCTTTATAACAAGAATTTCTATTATACACAGATTTTATTTTAATACTATTTCAACTCGTCTATTTAGTGCTCTTCCCGCTTCAGTTGTATTTATTGAAAGAGGTGATAATTAGTCAACTCCGTGTGAGGATATTTGAGAAGGGTCAATACTGTATTTATCAGTTAAAGCTACAGGAAATGTAGTCTTACTCTACCATTTCATCAATCATAGCTTGCAATTCTTCTTCAGTATATTCTTTTTTGTAAAAAATAGTCTCGCCAGTTAAATTTTGTGCTGCTACACGTTGAACCGTAATCAATACATTATTAAATACAAATGCAATACTTTTACGTGTATATTTATCTGTAGCTTCTGCCCAACGATTTACTCCTTTTTTAGTCAATTCCATTTGTACTCCTTTACCATTAAATCCAGTATAAAAATATGCATCTTTGATATCTTCTGACGTTAATAATGGTTCAGGGTCTAAATAAAATATTTCTTTTTCTCTATCAAGTTGTTTTTGAACAGCTCCTTCTATTTCTGGGTTGACTATGCCATACCAGCCAGTTTGCAAATTAGGAGAAATTGAAGACTTAGTAGATGGCGATGATAAAGTTTCAGAAGAAGAATCAGCAGTGCATCCTAAATATCCAATAGTAAACAATACACATAACAGGATAAGTGCAATTAATCGAATTTTCATCTTATTTCATTTTTTAGATCAATTTGTACAGAAGCTAGATAATTTTATTTAGAACCTTTGCACAAAATAAATTAAAATCATTTTTTCAACTATTCATCAAATCATCACTAATACAATATCACAAGTCAATTCACCTCACTACTAAAATATCTCCAGAGTACCGCAGCACTTCTCCATCTATAAATTCTATTTCTGCCATCCATGCAAAAACGCCAGGAGTGACATCTCTCCCTTTAAAAGTGCCGTCCCATCCTTGGTTTGTTGCACCGGGATCTAGATCGCGACCATCAAAGACTTGGGCACCCCATCTATTATAAATGGCTAGCTGTTTGACGGATGCAACCTCTGGCCCTCCAAAAATGGTAAAGTAATCATTGGTTCCATCAAAGTTTGGAGAGAAGACATTGGGAACGAAGAGTTTTCTGAATTTCTTAACTGAAATATAGATACTATCAAACTCTGTACACCCATCTTCTGAAGTAATCCACAATGAATAATAGGCATCATCTAATGGCTGTACTGATGGTTCTAAGCAATCCGTGCAAGTTAATATTTCATCAGATTCCCAAAGTATATTTTGAATATTGATATTGTTGATTTGTGGATCGAAGGTAATGAATTCGCCAAGTGAGACTTCAAAATTATCTCCAAGTTGAATTTCTGGAATCTGTGGGGCAGTCAAGCTTCCTGAAAGTTCATTCAAGCAGCCATTTCCGTCCATTACTTCTAAAGTGTAATCCCCTTCAGGAAGTCCATCAAAGACTGGACTATTTACAAATCCTCCACCATTCAAACTAAAGGTATAATTACCTACACCGCCTAAGGTTTGAACGGCTGTGATATTACCTGTTGAAGGGCCATCACATTCTGAGTTTTGGAATTCTGCAATCATTAAGATTGGCTCAGGTGCAATCAATTCATAATTTCCGGAAATAGTACATCCAACAGCATCTGTAACCGTAACCGTATACATTCCTGGAGCTAATTGATTAATCATATTGTTTTGTGATCCAGTATCCCAATCGTATATATATTGTGATACGCCTCCGGAAACTAATGCTTCTAATGTTCCATCACTTCCATCGCTACAATTTACGTTATAAGCATTGTAATCTGATGGTAGAAAGTCTAATTGCAAAACAGGAGGTTCTGTCACTTCAACAATCAGGACATCAAAATTTCCAAATCCATCTTCTATTCTTATTACATATGTTCCAGCGGGAATGTCATCAATTAGGATTTCTTCTCCCAGCGCACTTATGTTTCCTGAACCGAAGAATGCGCCATTCAACTCTTCCCAAGAATAGGTAAAAGGTGCGGTCCCATTGTCCACATTAAAAGTTATTTGACCTGAAGCTTCTCCATTGCAAATCGCAGGTGTCTGAACATCTGTACTTGAAATATTACATACGATGGTAAACAGGTCTATGTTAACGATACTATCACAATTTTGAGTCGACACCAATATTTCTTGAAAAGCACCTGTTTCTGTATAAGGTGTCGTTCCTATAAATAGGGTATCTCCTTCACAGATTTCTAATTGCAAATTCAATAATGGGCTAAGTACTTCAATCAAATCCACGCTTACAATACTATCGCAACCTTCCTCACTTAATAAATCAAATTGATAGAAGCCGCCTTCGGTCAAAGTCTCTCCTCCAGCTTCAAAAGATTCTCCTTCACATAGATATTCGACGATCTCATTAACAGGAATGGATTCAACAGTCACGGTATAGCAAGATGGCGGTGCCTCATCACAAGCATTTTTGGCCGTTACACATAAATTATAAATGCCCTCACTTGGAAAGGTATAATCAATACTTGGTGTTTCAACATCCTGAATGGCGCCATTGACCGTCCATTCAAATGTAGTCGCTCCTATGGGTGGATCTACGAAGTATTGATGTACTAATTCTGGGCAAACGGTGTTGTCACCTTCTATTATTCCGGAGGTAAATAATGGATCTACTTTAGTGCTCCCTTCTACTACTGAAAAAGTCCAATCACAATTGTCTCCCAGTCCACCATCCATTACAATAAAATAGTATTGTCCGATGACTAAAGGCTCTGTATTGGTTATGACACCACTTTCTCCAGGTCCAATAATTCCTGCTGCGCCGCCAAAACAATTTGATATTCTTTGAAAATTTTCACAGTTGATGCCTTTATATAATCCAAACTCTAAACCTAAGTTTTGATCACAGTTCGTCACAGATAAAGAAACAGACAGATCAACTGATCCTGCAATAAAGGCAATCCATTGCATATTGTGTGCTACGAAGGTACATTCTCCCGCAAAGCCTGGAGGGGCTTCACCGATAATATTTGATTCATGTCGACCAGTAAATCCATCAATATCACAAATAATACATGCATCCGCACAAAACGAAGTCATGGTCGGAGGATCCTCACATGGAATTGGTTGTGCTCTTAGTATGCCAAAAGAAAAGCAGACGAAGACGAGTACACATGATATCTTCTGGATCATAAGTCTTGGTTATAAATTCTATCTATTAATTGTAAGTTCTAGAAGTTGTTCAAAAATGGCTGCTATTTCGAGAAACAGATATTTTGCTTCAAGACGAGGCTTTAAAATCGCTGCATAGCAGAGCTACCTGAGATTTTTATAAGGAAGTATTGATGCAAAAGATCGTTTCGTAGCTTAGCAAGCTATTTTTGAACAACTTTATAAACAAAATTAAGTAAAAGGATGCCCAGATGATACTTTTTTAATAAAAATTGATGTTTTGCGTACAAAAATAAAGGCTATGAGCATGTTTTTAATTTATTCTTTAGAATTCTGTCATTTCTACCTTAGAAAAACTTCCTACTTTTCAAAAATGAAAGGCCTAATTATTGTTAAAATTTTTCATTGACAATTATGTACACTTCATTGATTATTTACCGTAGATAAGTCTACATTTACTACTTTTATAAGTATTTTATTAACGCCAAAAGAATAACTATTCTTATTATAATTATTGATTTGATTTAAATTTTATATTCATGAGAGCATTCACAAAAACGTTTTGTCTTTTTTCTTTACTGTTTATATCCTTTTATTTTGTACAAGGTCAAGAATTTGATGGATACGCTTTATACAACCATACGAATCAAAACACGACCTTTCTAATTGATAAAAATGGAGATATCGCACATACTTGGTCATTACCGACTTCTTGTAACTATGCTGTACTCTTAAAAGAAAATGGGAATATCATCAGAGGAGGTGTAAATAACGGAAATCAAATCAATGGAGCTGCAGTAGGAGGATTAGTGCAAGAATTTGATCCAGAAGGAAACCTAGTCTGGAGTTTTACTTATTCTAATTCCGATCATGTTGCTCATCACGATATTACAAGGATGCCAAATGGTAATGTCTTATTAACAGCATGGGAAGTAAAATCTCTTGCGGAATTACAAGCAATGGGCTTCACGGGAAATGCTACGGTCAGATATCCAACTCATTTTGTAGAAGTTGCTCAAGATGGTACAGGAGGTGAAATCGTATGGGAATGGCATATATGGGATCATTTGATTCAAGATGTAGATCCTGCTAAACCCAATTATGGTGTGGTTGCAGATCATCCAGAATTAATGGACATCAATGTTCCTTCTGGTGGATTTGGTGGACCCGGCGGTGGTGGTGGTGATTGGTTTCATGTTAATGGTGTAGATTATAATCCTGTAAATGATCAAATCGTTTTCTCTTCCAGGTTCTTAAGTGAAATTTTTATAATAGATCATAGTACGACAACCGCTGAAGCCGCAGGACATACTGGTGGTAATTCAGGAAAAGGTGGCGATATATTATTTAGATGGGGTAATCCTTCTAATTTTGGAGCAAGTGGTACACAAAACATTTTGGGACCGGTGCATGATGCCCGATGGATTCCAAATGATGGCCGTCCAAGAGGAGGTTATATTCAGTTTTTTAATAATGATGGAAATGGTTCATCTTCTACAGTTGACGCTATAGAATTGCCTATCGCAGCGGATGGCTATAATTATGATTGGACACCAGGACAAAATTATGAACCTGCATCAGCTACCTGGCGGCATATTTGTCTAGACGATGCCGGTGGTCAATCTGCGTCGAATAGCATGCCGAATGGCAATGTATTCGTTGCACTTTCTGAAGGGTATATGTATGAAGTTGACTTAGATGGTAATGTGGTATGGCAATACTCCGAAGGGCCAAGAAAAGGATTTCGATATACTTGTGACTATCCTGGTATTCAAGCATTAATTGATCAAGGTGTTATACAAAGTACTTGTGATATAATAGATGATGTAGACGAAATTGCGAATCAACAAGTGAAAATAAACCCCAATCCATCTGCTGGAATCTTTAATGTAGAAGGACTCAGCAGTGATTATCAAATCCAACAAATTCAAGTTTTTGATCTATTGGGAAACCAAATTGAGTTTTTTGAAAACACGACTTCACTAGATTTATCTAGACAAGCTAATGGAATCTACTTTGTAAATATCCTTTTAGACAATAATCTATTTGTAAGTAAAAAAGTGATGCTTGCTAAATAATTTTGTTTACTTCTCTCCTAGCCTTGCTAAGCTCAACGTTTAGCAAGGCTAAAAACAATATTTCTATGAACAAAATATTACTCCTTATAATAAGTTCATTTTTATTACTTCCCTGCAAAAATCTAATTGCACAGAGTAATCTCTATAATATTGATCTCATTCCTCAAATCAAGATTTACTTTGAACAAGCTAATTGGGATCAAATCCTGGATGACCTCTATGTCGAAGGCAATCAAGAACGTTTATTAGCAACAGTAAGCATTGATGGGACGGTCCTCGATAGCGTTGGTATCCGCTACAAAGGTTTTTCTTCCGTCAGTACAGATCGTGAGAAGAATCCATTTAATATCAAGCTCGATTATATAAAAGGAAATCAGGATTATGATGGGGTTAGGAAATTAAAATTAGGCAATGTAATCCAAGATCCTTCTTTTTTAAGAGAAATACTATCTTATGAAATTGCTCGAAAATACATGCCTGCTTCTTTAGCTAATTACGCTGAAGTTTATATCAATGATGTGTATTGGGGATTATACTCAAATGTTCAATCTGTAGATGAGGATTTTCTATTACAAAAATATGGCACTAAGCATAATCCCTTCTTTAAATGTAATCCTGAGACCTTGGATTTTGATGGTGAAAATTCAAATCTTGGAAATGCTCCAGGTACAGATCCTTTAGATTATCAGCCTTATTATAGATTAGAGACGGAGACTGGCTGGAATGAATTATATGAATTGATAAGTATTTTGAATGATAGTCCAGAAGATATAGAATCTATTCTGAATGTAGATCAAACCCTTTGGATGCATGCTTTCAATTATGCTTTAATCAATTTTGACAGCTATATTGGTTATGCCCAAAATTATTACCTCTACCAAAGAAGTAATGGCCAATTTAGCCCACTTATATGGGATTTAAATCAATCCTTTGCGAGCTATAGATTAACAGATGCTTCGGAACATTTTGATGGATTTTCAATATTAGAAGCTAAAAACATGGATCCGCTATTACACTATGCTTCAGTATCTGTTGTCCCACGACCTTTGATGCGACAATTGTTTGAGAATGATACTTTTAGACGGATGTACATTGCTCACATCCGAACCATTATTGAGGAAAACTTTGCAAATCAGGACTATGAAGTTCGAGCCCAATATTTACAAAATCTAATAGAGGATGAGGTGCTTGCAGATACCAATAAGTTTTATACAGATGATGATTTCTATGCCAATATTAATTCTACTGTTTCAGATTTTGTTGACTACCCAGGCATCATAGACCTTATGGGGGCACGCACCAGCTACCTTCAAAACTATGCAGCTTATCAAGGTGCCCCAATGATTAGCAATATTGAATTTTCACCTTCAACATTTGCTCCAGGAGATGATGTTCATGTGCTTTCGACTATTGCATCTTCTGACTTAATTGAAAATGTCTTTTTATACTATCGAAATAGTCAAAATGAAGTTTTTCAAAAGGTCATTATGCTCGATGATGGTACACAAGGAGATATGAATCCAAACGATGGAATTTATGGTATTCAGCTCAATAATATTGGTAATACGCTACAGTATTATATCTATGCTGAAAACGCTAATGCTGGTCGATTTTCACCAGAAAGGGCAGCTTATGAATATTATACCATTGATTTCGATATATCAGCTAGTGATTTGGTAATCAATGAATTTATGGCTAGTAATGTAAGTACTACTTCAGATGAATCTGGTGATTTTGATGATTGGATAGAATTGTACAATACAACTGATTATTCGATTTCTGCTAATGGACTTTATCTTTCTGATGAAGTGGATAATTTATTAAAGTGGGCGCTGCCTGACATAGCAATAGCTCCTGATGATTACTTAATCATATGGGCAGACAAAGACGAAGAACAGGGTGCGCTACATGCCAATTTTAAACTCTCTGCTAATGGCGAATCACTTTTTCTGTCTGACGTAAATGGAGCGGTATTAGATTCCATTACTTTTGGTGAACAGATTGAGGATCGAACAACTGGAAGGTTTCCAAATGGAACAGGGTCTTTTGTAGATATGCCTGCTACTTTTAATTCCAGTAATCTTCTTTTTATTGATGTTGATGAATTGCAAAAGGATTATTTCACAATCTTTCCAAACCCTGTTCAGAATAGATTTGTAATTCAGTCTGAAACTCAATTGCCTTCTACTTTACATATTTATTCGATTGATGGAAAATTATTAAAATCCCAAGATATCCATTCGGAAGCAAGTACTATTGAAGTAGATATTGCAGACCTCACTAATGGCATTTACTATGTCAATTTAGTTTTTAAAGATCATGTTTTCAATCAAAAAATAATCGTTCAAAAATAAATTATGAAAAAAAGTATTACCCTTTGTTTATTAATTATAAGTCTAAACATACAGGCTCAAATATTTACCAATTATACTACAGATGATGGCCTGGTCAATAATACAGTGAATTGTCTGGCAATAGATGCGAATGATAATTTATGGTTTGGAACGCAAGAAGGTGTTTCCTATTTCGATGGAACTAATTGGACTAATTATTCCACGATTACACACCCCGATCTAATTTCAAATACCATCACAGCGATTGCTGTTGATAGTGATAATAACCTTTGGTTGGGTACAGATTTTGGTCTCAATAAATTTGATGGTACCATTTGGACGGCCTATTACGAGGCAGATGGATTGGCAGATGATCGTATCAAATATATCAATCAAGGCCCAGATGGAAAAATGTATATTGCCAATAGTGATGGTATCTCCATCCTTGATGGATCGACTTGGACCAGTTATACAATGGCAGATGGTTTACCCTTTGGAGGGACTAATTTTGTCACTTTTGATTCTAATGGAAAAGTTTATTTAGGGACACCTCTTGGTGGTGTTTGGATCCTCGACAATAATACTTTTAGTTCAATTACAGAAGACGATGGTTTACTCAATGATAAGATCCGGTCTATTGCCATAGATCAGTATCAACATAAATGGATCGGTACAGCTGATGGGATTTCTGTATTTGATAGCAATGATAATTTCATTACGCATCACGAACTGATTTTCGTATTGCCACCACCTGATGAACTCAATCCAGTTGAAGATGTCCAAATTGCTTCTGATGGAAGAATTTGGGTAGGTGTATACGTTGATTATTTAGTCACTGAAGGTGGTATATCAACATTTGATGCATCCGGATGGTCCGATTACGATGTTGATGATGGACTGGTAGGTCCAGTTGTTCGGCGCTTAGCAATTGATTCTCAAGATATCGTTTGGGTGGCTACGAGTACCGGGGTTTCAAAAATTGGTTCAACACCAACCAGCGCTTTTGATATAGAAATTAATAATCAAATTCAATTGTATCCAAATCCAAGCGCTCAATATTTTTCTTTAGAAGTACCTCAAGACTTAGTCAATCATACATTCGAAATTTTCAATGCTGCTGGTATAAAGATTCAGTCAGGATTCATTTCAAATGAAACGATGGAAATTGATCTAAATAATGCGGCAACAGGATTTTACTATCTTTCAATTGATGGATTATATTCAAAAAAGATAATGAAGTTGTTTTAGGAATAGGTCATCATAAGCATAATTTTAATACTAAGAAAAATAGAGAAGGACATAGCAAACAACCAATACCTGTGTAAAAGGTAGCTGTTAATGCGCCATAAGGAACCAGTTTGGGATCTGTTGCTGCCAAGCCCGCAGCGACTCCACTGGTCGTCCCTAGTAAGCCGCCAAATACAACTGCCGAATGTGGATTATCCAATTGAATCCGCTTAGCTATTAATGGTGTCCCAATAGTAGTAATAATTGTTTTCACAACACCGATAGCGACACTAATAGCAATCACATCAGAATCAGCGCCTAAAGCCCCTCCAGTCACTGGGCCTACGATATAAGTACAAGCACCTGCGCCAATTGTAGCAAGGCTGACCGGATCGGTGTAGCCCATTGCAAAAGCAATCATAACTCCAATAAAAAAAGCTATAAAAACACCGACTAATAAAGCGATTACTCCAGCTAAACCAGCTTGTTTTATTTTATTTAAATCAGCTCCCATTGCGGTGGAGACAACTGAAAAATCTCTAAGCATTGATCCACCGAGGATTGCCATTCCTGCAAATAATGGAATATCTGACAATCCTTTTTTACCACCTAAGAAAGCCAAGCCTAAACCTATTAATATGGCAATTGCCACCCCTGGAATTTTATTTTTAGTCAAGTATTTTGACAGCCAAAAAGAAAACAACATAATCAGGCCAACAAATAAGAAGGCGAAAATTAAACCGTTCTTTCCTATCACCGTTTCTATAATATTATTGATTGTTCCCATTACAAACTATTATTCGGGTTCTTTCCAATTCGAGCGATGAGTGGAACGAGTAAAAAGGCAGCAATCGTTGCTACTGTGCCAACAATGATTGCCAATGGTCCGCCAGAAATTGCAGCTTTCACATTCAAAGAAGAAGACATCGCCACTACAATCGGGATATACATAGAACTCCAAAATAGAATGCCTTTTTCTGATTCTGGTTCCAGCCATCCTTTTTTTCTTAGATAAGCATTAATTAAAATCAAAAGAATCATAGCAAAGCCAACTCCCCCCACATCGCCATTTACATGAATACAAGTACCAAGGAAACTTCCGATTAATTTTCCGGTTAAAAAACAAAACGCCAATAATGCTACTCCGTATATTTTCATAGAAATTGTTTAAGGATGTGTTCTAAATATTTACCTGTTTCTCTAATTAACAAAAGCGCTTCGTTATATTCGAAAGCGCTTTTGAATATCTCATTTCAACTTAGGCTTGTTTAAAAATGAGGCTTTTAGTCCTAGGACTAAGAGACATGACCTAAGCAAAGACCAATTTTTTCAAGTAATCAGCTCCCGCTCCAACACTTTTCATCGGCGTAGAATTATCATATCTTTCTTGTTCTAAAATATAATATTTCATCCCTTGTTCTTTAGCAACCTTTAGAATTTTTGGAAAATCAATCATTCCAGTACCAAGATCACAAGAGGCACTATGTTCCTTAGCATCTACTCCTTTCATTCGATCTTTTATGTGGCACAGTCGGAAACGATTAGGATATTTTTTTAAATATTCAATAGGATCAGCTCCTCCAGTAACGACCCAATAGATATCCATTTCATGATCTACTAAATCAGGATCGGTATTATCCATTACAAAATCATGAGGAATCATCCCTGAAAAAGGCACAAAAGTATACGCATGGTTGTGATAGGCAAATCGAATTCCGTTTTTCTTACAGATCGCTCCACATTCATTAAATCGATCCGTCACTTTTTTCCATTCATCCACGCTGGTTTGTGGACCTACATATGGACAGATTAAGTATTCCATACCAATCTCAGCAGCCTGAGCAGCTTTTGCTTCAAAATCCTTTTTTATATCACAATGGCTAGAAACCATATTCAATCCTAGACTGTCCAAATATTTTTTAAATTCTTTATTTCCCATATCCCAAAACATGCCTTGCGCTCCTTCAAATCCTTCGATTTGTTTATACCCCAAGGAAGCTAACTGCTTTAATACACCTTTTGGATCTTTGGGGAAATCATCTCTTAACGTATATAATTGAATCCCAAACTCATCCAAACTCGGCTTAGGTTCAGGTGGTGTTGTGACTACAGGCGTCGTTTCGCTTTCATTATTTGAAGTAGGCGTATTGCAAGCGAGTTGTGGAAAAAGCAAGGTTCCAGCCGTAAATGTACCTGCAACCTGTAAAAACTTTCTTCGATCATTTTTCATGTTCTAAAATGTTTACTTTTTAAATTTGAGAAAATTCTATATTTGATTAGAGGATAGCGCGTCCCTAAGGGATAGGGTATTAATAAGTGACAAGTCCATATCGGACTCTTATTGATGCCCTGTCCCTAAGTTACGAATTAGAAATACTATTGGAGGAACAAAATAAGAAAAGTATTATAAATCAGTATATAAGTACTATTCTCAACAAAGTAATTCACTGCTAAAAATGATCTGGTGGAGAAAGGAATATTCCAATTTTAAAATAAAAAGCATTAGAAGGTTCTGCATTAAAAGTTGGAGAGAAATCACTTTTCCCTTCAAAATCACTACTAAAATTTAATTGATAGCCTGTTTTTAGATTTGCCCAAAACCATGGTGCAAGCTGATGCTCTAATTGGATGGAAGTAATAATTTCAGAATGGTTATAGTCATAGGATATAGTTTCATCAATACTAGATCTGAAATCAAACCTATAGCTTTGGCTACCATATTCGACTCCTCCTAATAAGATATTATTAATATCCAGATTATGCCTTATAAAGATGAATCCCGGCAAGGCTGATTCTATCCCCCATTTTTCATTGAAATTTTTATTGATCACAACAAAAGGTAAGATATTCGTTCTTCGAAAACTTTTGGATATATTAAGTCCTATCCCCCATTCAAAGTCTTCATTTGGTTTCATCGCATAAATACCCAATAATTTATAAATGGAATATTTAGATTTAAAAGAAATAAAATTATCATAATCCCCATTTGTAGAATATCGAAATCGAAAGGCGAGGTATCGAGTTTCATCAAGTGGTTTGGATAAAATCATACTTAAAGAGTTACTTTTAAATTGCTCATTATCCAATTCTTGAAATACCTTATTGAAATCTTCGCCAAAACGTTTAAAATCGAAATATTCTGCATTGTATTTATAGCCTGCCAATAGTTTTAAATTATCCATGTTCAGGATAGGTGCTTTAAAATCTACTGTTATATTTTGTAGTCTGGTATACTTACTTAGAGGTTCCGTAAATGAGTTATCTTCAGGATCAAAGGTACTTGCCCCAAGCCATCTATAAGACACTAGCAATCCCTTAGAACGAGATTTATTTCGAACACCGGGCTTACAATAGCATTTTATCTGATTTTCTGAAGTAAGTACTTCTTCAGGAAAAAACTCTGGTTTAATCTGTCCGATAAGGGAAACAGAAAAAAAAGAAAATATTAAAAAGAAAGAATATTTCATTCTAAACTCAACTTTAGCATTTTGTTATTAAAGCAACACCTTTTTCATTGATACTTTTTCATTGAAAAATAGGCAAGGAATATCGACTGGATATTCCGGCATTAAAATTCTAGTTCAAAAAAATGCTAAGCCGCAAACCTGTCTCCCGCCCCCACAGATCTACCACTCCCCTTTTCAGGCAATACCAGCATAAGCGATTCCAGTTAACCTGTGCATATCATAGCTGTATGTAGAAAGGTCATTTTGACTAAATTTTGATATATCATCATGTCCACATGATCTGGCGACTACTTGAATCAACTCATTCGTTGCTTGAAAATAATTATTCAACTGCTGGGCAGAAGCTTCTATTATTAATCTTTTCCTCAGATGACTCTTTTGAGTTGCAATTCCCACTGGACAATTATTACTACTACAAGCCCTCATCCCAAGACAGCCAATTGCCTGTAAGGCTGCATTAGAAACCGCAATTGCATCAGCACCAAGCATCATCGCTTTTGAAAAGTCTTCTGCTACACGCAAGCCACCTGTAATAATCAAAGTAATGTCTTTCGCACCTATTTTATCCAAGTGTTTTCTAGCTCTTGCTAAGGCAGGAATTGTTGGAACATTAATATTATCTCGAAGAATTGTTGGTGCAGATCCAGTTCCTCCACCTCGTCCATCAAGAATTATATAGTCTACACCAACTTTCAAAGCGAAATCTATATCCGCTTCAATATGACTTGCTGCAATTTTAAACCCAATAGGAATTCCACCAGTTTTCTTTCTAACCTCTTCCGCAAAGGCTTTAAAGTCTTCTGCTGTAAAAAGGTCGGGAAAAGCCGCTGGAGAGATCGCAGTTTGGCCAACTTCCAAGCCCCTCACTTTTGCAATCTCCTTTGTTACTTTATGACCCGGTAGGTGTCCTCCTGTACCAGTCTTCGCACCTTGTCCGCCTTTGAAATGGAAAGCCTGCGCTTTTTTTACTTTTGCCCAAGAAAAACCAAATTTTCCAGATGCCAATTCATAAAAATACTTAGAGTTATTCGCTTGTTCTTGTGGCAACATACCTCCTTCACCACTACATATACCTGTTCCGGATAACTCTGCCCCCATTGCTAAAGCTATTTTGGCCTCCTTTGATAAGGCCCCAAAACTCATATCAGAGACAAACAATGGCATATCCAAGACCAATGGTTTTTGAGCATTCTTTCCAATCACCACTTTAGTCTTTACCTCCTCATGATCCAATAATGGTCGGGATGCTAATTGGGCTGGTAAAAACTGAATATCTTCCCATTTAGGTAAGGTATTTCTATCTACACCCATTGAGGCAGATGGTCCATGATGACCATAGTTTTTCAAACCATTCTGAGCAAGCTCTTTAATATAATTTGTAAAAGGCTCTGTAGACTCAGGGTGAGTATCCGCATATTGACCTAGGTATTGATCTCTATTGAAAGGTTGTGGATGCTCAATGAGGTAAGTATTAATTTCATCTTCATCAACATAAACAACACCATCTCTGATGACCGAATAAAACTTGTTTAGCACCTCACTATTATTATATTCACTAACCCCGGTATCATACCTGTAATCCCAACCGTGTACACCACAGATCAAATTCTCTCCCTCAATATGTCCATCAGCCATCAATGCTCCTCGATGTAGACAACGTCCATAAAGTACAGACACTTGATCTCCATATCGTATAATAACAAGGTCTAAACCATTGATCTGTTTCCCTAAAGGTTCTTTCTCAATCAAATCTTTAAAAGAACATATTTTTACTTCCTTCATTTATTTTTTTATTTATAACATATGATTGTGCTTAGAGCTTGAAGTTGTTCAAAAATCGCTGCTATTTTTAAGCAACTTCTATACAAAGAAAACAAATACTAATCACTATGCAAAAATTATTATTTTTGAATATTAAATCAATTTTCAAATAAGGCTAACATCTGTAATTACTTCAAGTAAAGCAGGTCCATCATGTTTTAATACCTGATCCATCGCTTGAGCTAATGCATCTTCTTCTGTAACCCTAATACCTAAAGCGCCACAACTAGTGGCAAAATCTGCAAAATTAGGATTGACTAAGTCCGTCGCCCATACATCAAATTCTCCTGCTCTTTGTTCTTTTGATATTTTACCCAATTCGCTGTTATTCACAACGATTAATTTTATTTGCATTTTATATTTAACCGCTGTTGTGAGTTCTGCGAGGTATTGACAAAGTCCGCCATCTCCTGCTACAGCAATAACTGGCCGACTATCTCCTACTGCCGCCCATGCGCCCATAGCAGCTGGTAAGGCAAACCCAATAGAGCCAAGATAACCTGACATAATAAAAGACTGTCTAGTCGACTCAAAGTATCGTCCAAAAGAATAAGCATTATTCCCTACATCTACAGCCATTACCGCATTTTCAGGAGCTTGCTTTGTCAACTCATCAAATATAGCAATTGAACTAATTCCCTGTCCATGAGATTCTAATAATCTTTTTTGTTTTTCAGCTTTCCATATTTTCCATCTTTCTGCTATTTCCGCTGATCGGTCAATTTTATTATCAAAAGAGCTAAGGTTTGCTCTCAATAACTCAACGGTTACAGATATTTCCCCCCAGACTGCTACATCAACCTTATGAAATTTACTCAAAGCTAATGGATCAAAATCAATTTGTATCGTTGGTATATGATCCGTGATTCCAGTGTGTTTAGAGAAAGACGCACCAATTACGAGTAGCAAATCGGCTTCATTCATAAACCAAGAAGCAACAGGCGTTCCGCTTCTTCCCAATACACCACAGCCCAGCCGATGGCTGTCAGCGATCTGCCCTTTTCCTTTGAATGTAGTCATCACAGCACAATTCAATTGCTCTGCCAAAGCAGTCACCTTATCCATATGGAAACGAGCGCCATGCCCTACAATGATTACTGGTCTTGCAGCTTTTTCTATCAGATCAAGTGCTTTATCAAAGGATTCTTTAGGAGGCGCAATGGTCATTGGCGTAATTCTTCCTTCAGGAGTCTGTGCAGTTTCATTTTCATCTTTTGGCAAAACTTGTACTTCATCCGGAAAAGTAAGATGAGAAACATCACGAGATAAAATAGCATGTTTGATCGCAAGTGTCATTAATTCACTATGCTTACTATTTTCCTGGACTCTATGGTTAAACGCTGCTACGGAATCAAAAGCTCGTACTAAATCCAATTCCTGAAAATTGCCTGTTCCAACTACTTGTGTATCCACTTGTCCAGATAAAGCCAATAAAGGCGCTCTGTCAACTTTAGCATCCCACATACCGGTATACATATTGGTTGCACCGGGTCCTGCAATACCGAAACAAGCAGCAGGTTTCCCCATTAATTTACCATAAGCTGATGCGGCAAAAGATGCTGCTCCTTCATGTCTTATACCATAAAATTTTAAATTGCCTTTCAATTCTTGTCTTCTAAGCGCATCTGCAAAACCAAGATTAGAATGCCCTACCATACCAAAAACACTCGTCACGCCCCAATTGACCATCGTTTCAACCATGACATCAGAAATCGTAGGTATATGCTCCTCTTCTTTTTCTAAACCAACAAAGATGGCATTATCTTCTTCTTTTACTAAATAGGTAGGCACCCCATCATCATCATGACCATCTGGAGCCAAACCAGTACAAGGATGAAAGTCCCAGCCATGCCAAGGGCAACGAAGCATTCCATTCTCTATTGATCCTTCTCCTAATGGGCCACCCTGATGCGGGCATTTATTACTTAAAGCACAATATTTACCTTCAAAATGTGTCAAACAAACACTTGTATGACCAGCAGTAACAGACATTACGCGTCCTTCCAGTAATTCCTCTTTATTATCGAGGACTTTATGCCATTCCATTTTTTTATCCATTGATATTTTAATTTAGGGTATGTTATTAATAGGTGATAAAGATTCGTTTAAAGCTACTTTATATGCTTATTCAAAAGCATCATAACTTTTTAAGCCACTGGCTTTAGCAACCGCTTCGGCCACTTTTATTGCGATCTCTTTATTTAAAGAAGATGGTATGATCTCTTCTACACCAGGATTTATAATACAGTCTGAAATCGCATATGCTGCTGCAAGTTTCATTTGAGGAGTAATTCGAGGCGCTCTACTCATTAGAGCTCCTTTAAAGATCCCTGGGAATGCCAGTACATTATTGACTTGATTATTATAGTCACTTCTTCCTGTTGCAACAATAGCTGCCCCACCCGCTTTAGCTTCTTCCGGCATAATCTCAGGAGTCGGATTCGCAAGGGCAAAAATAATCGCATCTTTATTCATTGTTTTCACATCATCTCTATCTATTAGATTTCCGACGCTAACACCAATAAAAACATCAGCATTTACCAATGCATCTTTGAGTGTTCCCGTTTTATTTTGACGATTGGTAAAACTCAGTGTAGCCTTTTTTGCATCGTTCAAATCCGTTCTTTCTCTGCTGATAATTCCTTTACTATCACAGACTATGATGCTATTTACTGGTGTACATCTATCCGCTTCCAAACTCAGACAACTCAATAATTTAGCAATGGCATTGCCCGCCGCTCCGGCACCATTAATTACAATATTTAGATCTTCCATTTCCTTTCCGACCACCTTAGCAGCATTTACTAAACCAGCTAAGGTGACGATTGCTGTTCCATGTTGGTCATCATGAAAAACAGGAATCCCTAAGTTTTGTAATCTAGTTTCAATTTCAAAGCTCCTTGGTGCAGAGATATCTTCTAAATTTATACCGCCAAAAACAGGCGCCATCAAAGTTACAGTTCGAATGATCTCTTCTGTATCTTGGGTATCCAAACAGATTGGAAAAGCATCAATATCTGCAAATTTTTTAAATAGCATTGCTTTACCTTCCATCACGGGTATAGCAGCTTTTGCTCCAATATTTCCAAGACCTAAAACGGCTGAGCCATCCGAAACTACGGCCACGGTATTCCCTTTCATCGTAAGATCATAAACCCGATCTGGATTTCGGTGAATTTCCATACAAGGTTCTGCAACACCGGGAGAATATACGAGCGATAAATCTTCTTTTGTCTCCACTTCTACTTTATTCGCAATAGCAATCTTTCCCTTTAGTTTCTCATGCAATTTCACTGATTCTTTATAATAATCCATATTTTATTTTTATTTCTAAACTGATTAAAACAATTAATGTTGACAATATTCTCTATTTCTATTTTGTAAGCTTGAGTTTTTTAACTAAAGTACCTAAAGAAAGCCCTTGAACCAAAATAGAAAATAATACAACAATAAAGGTCAATAATAAAATAACATTTCGATAATTTTCGTCTGAAATACTCAATGCTAATGCTATTGATATGCCTCCTCTCAAGCCGCCCCAAGTGAGTAGCAAACTGGTTTTAATCCTGTCTTCGTCTGCCCTCAGTAAGGAAAAGGGGATAACAATAGAAATAAACCTCGAAATAAGGGCAATAGCAATAATGATGATTCCCAGAATTATCTGATTCATATCCGGTTCAATTAAATGAAGACTCAGGCCAATTAAAACAAATAGAATGGTATTAAAGCTTTCATCCAAAATCTCCCAAATTTCATTGATCATATTTTTTGAGGACTTGCTAAAGCTCGGGCTGCTTATTGTATGTCCAACGAAAAGTCCTGCGACTACCATGGCCAAAGGGCCTGATGTACCTAATCTGCTAGCAATTGCATACCCGCCTACTACAAATGCAATGGAAAGAATCGTTGAAAGTTGATTATTCTCTTGAACTGATCGAATAAACATTGAAGCCAACCAACCCAATATAAAACCTAATGCAATGCCTCCAAGAGCCTCTACTAAGAATATATGCCCCACTTCTCCTCCTAGGTTTTCAGTATGCCCTGATGAGATCAATACTAAAGAGGTAAAAACCACCACCCCTATTCCATCATTAAAAAGGGATTCTCCTTCTATCTTCAACTCAATCGACTCATCAATTCCAGCTTCTTTTAGAATACTAATCACTGCGATAGGATCTGTAGGTGAAATTAAAGAACCAAAAATCAAACAATAAATAAATGGTAACTCTACCCCAAGTAAACCAGCTAAAAAATACACTGATCCTCCTATTAAAAAAGTCGAAAGTACAACACCAAATGTGGCGAATAATAAAATAGGCCATTTTTGTTTAAGCAATGCATGAATATTAATATGCATCGCTCCAGCAAACAATAAGATACTCAACATTACATCCAATAAGAGGGTCGAAAAATCGACTGCCATTATCGTATCGCAAAAAAATTGAAAGAACCAAGGAAGCACACCTTTAGAAGCAATAATGATTACGGAAAATATCAAGGCCAGAATCATTGTTCCAATAGTAGAAGAAAGCTTAAGCCATTTATAGTTTATAAAACTAAGTAGAGCGGCAAGTAAGAAGATGATAGAAAATGATTCGAACATTTATATTGTATTTAGGTTTAGAGCATGATGGGTTTTAAACTACTAAATATCCTGAAAGCAAACTAACCTAACATTGTTCTAAATGTTTGCAAAAAAGAGCATATTCTAAAGTAATCCTATAGTAATTATTCAATCTTGTCTGTTATGTCGTATTCAAGACAGCCACAAAGTATACAAAAAAATTATAAGCGAGTACTAAGGCATCTAAAATCTTGACTTAAGAATACATAGGTAATTTAGTATTCTGTCATCAAAAGTCAAATAATGTATATTCAATTCGTATTGGGAGAAAATTGAGGCACCTTAATAAATAAAAGATGAAAACATCATCAAGCCTTTTGGATACAATGCTTTAAAGTAGTAGTTTTAGTTTGAATGTATTGTTTAAATAGAAGTTGTTCAATGACAAAGTTTTATAAAATATGAAAACATTCGAAAAAATAAATAAGGCTTACAATAATATCTTTCAAGCTCAGGAGCTAAGTATAGGCTTGGTTAGTCCTATTGAGAACTATGCGCAAAGTTCAGTGCCGACCATGAAACATCACTTAGAAAGGGTGCAATTGATTGAGCAATTGGGATTTAAAGCATTGTGGGTACGGGATGTTCCATTTCATGTACCTTCATTTGGTGATGCAGGTCAAACCTTCGATCCATTTACTTATCTTGGATACCTTGCAGGACTAACCAAAGAAATCGCATTGTGTACAGGTAGTATTGCCCTCCCTTTACATCATCCTATCCACGTGGCAAAATCTGCTGCAACGATAGACCAGCTTTCAAATGGCAGATTGATTTTAGGCATAGCTTCCGGTGACAGACCCTCAGAATTTCCTGCAATGGGAATTGATTTTGAAAAGCGTGGCGAAATATTTCGAGATGCTTTCAATTATATTCGGAATGCACAAGAAAGTTTTCCTTCTTTGGAATCCAAATACTTTGGACAATCAAATGATCAAATGGATGTTCTACCAAAAGCAACAGCTTATAAAATTCCAATGTTGATGACTGGGCATAGTCGCCAAACCATTGAATGGATAGCTGAGCATGCAGATGGATGGATGTATTATCCTAGAAATTTATACATGCAAGAACACAACATTACAGAGTGGCGAAATGCAATTCCAAAAACACAAAAATTTGGCAAGCCCTTTATGCAACCTTTGTATGTTGATTTGCAGGATGATGACGATTTTACCCCCCAACACATTCATCTTGGTTTTAGACTAGGAGCTAATCACTTAATTAATTATTTTCATCAGCTAAAAAGCCTTGGCGTAAACCATGTTGGTATTAATCTTCGATTTAATTCTGGCAAAATAGAACATACATTAGAACAGCTTGCGAAAAAAGTTCTACCCCATTTTCACAACGATAAAAAAGAACAAATACAATCATGAATAAAACGATCTTAATCACAGGAAGCACAGATGGTATCGGAAAATTAGCGGCTATTAAGCTCGCAAAAAAAGGGCATGTAATATACCTTCATGGGAGAAATTCAGCTAAACTAGAAAAAGTAATATCAGAAGTAAAAACGCTTTCAAATAATCATAATATTAAAGGGTTCACAGCTGACTTTTCAGATTTAGAGGCTGTAAAAACAATGGCCACACAAGTAAATCAAGCGCTTTCAAAAATTGATGTACTTATTAATAATGCAGGTATTTTTAAAAGTCCAGCCAATCTTAGCAAAGATGGATTTGACATTCGGTTTGTGGTCAATTATTTTGCACCCTATTTATTAACAAAAGAATTATTGCCCTTACTCAGCAAAGTAAATAATAGTCGGATCATCAATTTAAGCTCAGCAGCTCAAGCTAAAGTCTCTTTAGAAGCCCTATCAGGAAACAGACAATTGTCGGCTCAGGAATCTTATGCGCAAAGCAAATTAGCCTTGACAATGTGGAGTTTTAATTTAGCTAAAATTTTGAAAAACATATCCGTAATTGCAGTAAACCCCGGTTCGCTCTTGAATACCAATATGGTCAAAGAAGCTTATGGTCGTTATTGGTCTTCCGCAGATAAAGGAGCAAATATATTATATGATTTAGCAATTGAAAAAGAGTATGAAGGAATTACAGGAAAATATTTTGACAATGATAAAGGAAACAAAAAAGGGACTTTTGGAGAAGCACATTCGGATGCTTATGATGAAGTATTGAGGGAGGAACTTGTATTGATTACTAATAGGATTTTGAATTTGGAGTGAAATTAAAATGCTGAAAATATTAAGACTTACAATACTCTTTTCATGTATTTCTATATCGTGCAATTTTCAAAATAAAAATGATGCAAAGACTAATAACACTTACAATAATTATCCTATTTCTAATTTAGATTTTCTGGAAGGGATAGCCCCTAAAAATGATACACTTACCTATAGAGTAAAAATTGAAATCAGCCTTGATTCTAATAAAGTATCGTCGTGGAGGATAAACGGAGAAAGTATTATGAGGTCCCAGCTATTGTCTAAACTGGAAGAGGTACAACTTAGTTATCCTAAAGAAAGGAGCAATTATATTTCAATTGATCTAGGCATAGATAAAGATGCCAGCATACAAGAATTCACTGAATTAAGAGACTCTTTAAGAATTGGTAATTACTTAAAAGCGTCCTACTTGAATTCAAATAATCAAAGATTGAGCGTGAGGTTTCCAATTCATCATAAAATGCACCCATCCAAATTAATTCCGTTACCACCCACTCCTCCACCTCCAATTGAACACTCAATTTGTTTATGCTGTGAAGAGAAAAACAAATTCATAAGTTCAGTTTTTAATTATCAATCAAAACCTTTTGATAATTATGTTGATTGCATGAAAGGTGAGATAGTGCAATAAAACCGGACACAAAAAAAGCTTAAATTTGTGTCAATTATGAAAGAGAAAAGAACAAAGAGAAAGTATCGTCGTTACGATGACGAGTTCAAAAAGAATGCGATAATAATGCTAGAAAATGGACGTAGTATAGCAGATGTATCGACAAGCTTAGGAGTGAACGAGCAAAATCTATATGATTGGAAAAAGAAGTATGGATCATCTTCTAAACAAGAGAGTGAGTATGAACAAGAAGTCAAAGAATTGAGAAAGAAACTTAAGCAAACAGAATTAGAGCGAGATATCTTAAAAAAAGCGTTGAGCATTTTCAGCCGAGGAGTCTAAGATCGATCTATAAATTTATAATAGATCATAAAGAGGAATTTAATATTCGAACGATGTGTAAAATATTAGGTGCATCAAAAAGCTCTTATTATGATTATGTAAATGAAAAGACTTATCTGTCAAGCGAGGAGAAATTGCTTTTGTTATCCGAGGTAAAAGATATTTTCTACTTTCATAAAAAAAGGTATGGTTCCTTGAGGATTCTAGAGGAAATGAAAGAGAAAGGTTACGAAATCGGTTTATATCGAATAAGGTCATTGATGAAAGAACAGGGCTTAAGAGCGATCCAGCCGAAGCAATTTGTACCTAGGACGACTCAAAGTGATCCTTCATTGATAAGATCACCAAACCTGTTACTAGATACAGAAAATCTGCCAACAGAGCCAAATCAGGTAATAGTCGGAGATATTACTTATTTACCAAGCGAAGAGCAGGGCTATACTCAATGGCTGTACCTTGCTACCTGGATGGATTTGTTTAGTCGGAAAATAGTAGGTTGGACTGTAGATGAATTTATGAAAGAAGAATTAGTGATCACCGCTTTCCAAAAGATGTTGAAAAGTAGAAATCCTAAGTCAGGGTTAATAGTACATTCAGATGGAGGATCACAATATGGATCAGCTAACTTTAGATCGGTATTAGCTGCAAATGGATTTAGGCAAAGTATGACCAGAAAGAATGATCACTACGATAATGCCCATGCAGAATCCTTATTTAGTAGATTTAAAGCAGAAGTCTTAGATGAAGGAATCTTTACTGGCTTAGAAAATGCAAGATTTAGAGTATTCGAATTTATTGACGGATATTACAACACAATTAGAAGACACTCTGGATGCGGGCAAATCAGTCCCAATAGATTTGAAGAATTATTTTGGAACAACTATAAATTTTAACTAAATTTCTAATCTTAAATTAAATTTTAAAAGTGTCCGGATTTATTGATACACGCCAAAACGCTTCATTAGAACCTTTGATTGGGCTTTTCGCATTCGACAATATTTTCAAAATAGGTTCTAAATAAATATTTACATTATGAAAACATATAACTTACTTTTAATAACTCTATGCTCTATAAATGTTCTATATTCTCAAAATATAATCTCAAGAGCAGATATAGCCCATGAAGAATTGAGCAGAGAACAATTATCAGTTGCAGGAACAATTTTAAAAGCAATTGAATTAGATAAATTTGAACTGGTCCATTCTTTTAAGAATAAAAATCTTGACAAAGATGATAATAGATTGATTTCAAATCTAATCGAAAAACACAATATTAATATAAATGGTTATCCTCCTTTAATTAATGATTCAAAAGAGAACTTAGAAGGACAATATTCTAGAGTTTACTATCAGTCAGGCAATAACAAGAGAAAATTGTTATTTATAGTAAATATATTTTTTAAAGGAAAATCTTTTAAGGCGAATTCAATTGAATTAATTAATATCAATGAAGAAATAGAATTCGATTCATTCTTAAAGCATATAAATAAAATAGTTTGCGGGAATCGACCAGTAGGACCACCTGCTGTTGGCAACTTAATTGATTTTAAATCTGGCAAAGAGAAAAGGTTTATCAAAGGTTTAACTTTTAGGAAAGGTGATTTGAATATCGTTTCAAAGATTCATTCTTATAAGGGATATGATCTTTATTTAACATTTAATGGCCTACCTAGAGTATTTTTTGATACCACATCAATTTGGGATCTTAATATTGTTTCATTAAAAATAAATGAGCGCAATGGAGAATTAAACGCTTTGACTTCTAAAATTGGTAAATTACAACATTTAGAAAAACTAGAATTAAACCTTCGAAACACAAAGGTGCCAACAGAAATATTTGATTTAAAAAAATTAAAAGAACTAAAAATATTTAGCGACTATAAAATTGATTTAGCAATTACATTACAAGACCTTCATCAATTAAAAAACTTAAAAGTATTATCTATTTATAATGATATAAATATTTTTCTTCAAGAAATATTTTTATTGAAAAACTTAGAAAAGCTTTCTATAGTAACCAACAGTTTAGCGTCTATACCAAAAGAAATAGGTGAGTTGAAAAACTTAACCGAGCTGGTGATATCCGGTTCATATATAGAGGTTCCACATGAGATTGGCAAATTAGAAAACTTAAGAAGCTTGAACTTTGGTTCTCGAGAATTAAAATCATTACCTAAGTCAATTGGCAACCTTTATAATCTTTCAGCATTATGGATTTTAAAGACAGTTAATTTAGATTCTCTACCACAAGAGATTGGTCATATTAAAAATATTGAAGCAATATATTTTAATGATGTTGAAAAATTACCAAAATTAAAAGAACCGATAAGTAATGTTTCTAACATACACATCTCTTTTTCAAAAGACTTATCTGGAATCAATCAATATTTAGAAGGAACTTGGAAGCTAAATATTTTGGGCTGCTCAATAGATACATTATCCAACGTTTTCGATTACGCCATTAATTTAGCAGAATTAACAATTATTGATTGCAACAATCTAAAACATATCAAAAAGTCTACAAATAATCCTCAAAAACTAAGATCTGTTAGAATTGAAAATACTGGATTAGAAGAAATTCCTTTGGAAATCTTATTATCTACAAAACTAAAATACCTTATTTTTGAAAGATCAAAGTTGAAGGAAATTCCTTTGGAAATAGCAAACTTCACTAATCTCAGAGAATTACGATTAGCAGGTAATCTAATAAAAGAAATACCTATAGAACTTCTCAAGTTAAAAAATTGTAAAAAGATTGATCTAAACAATAATAACATAACAGAAATTGCTAAAGAAATAGCAAACTTCGAATTTAATAGAAAACTGGAAATTTATTTATATGAAAATCCAATTAATCCAGCATTAAAACTAAATGAGTCTATATTCAAATATAAATATAAATTCTAAAATTAATGGCTCTATTAAATTAGATTCAAAGATATCGGAAACACTACCATATCCAAATTATGTGATATCGAAAAGAAGCTAATTATAATCTTGAAGTAAAAACATTACTGAGGGAGAATTGATTCCTCCCACTAATTGGTTCTGCTTACAGCGAAAACATGATTTTTGGATGCTAGCAATCTTATATAAAGCATAAGCAGCTTTGCTCAATTCAATGAATATCGAAAAATTTATTGAAATCTTTTATAAAA
This sequence comes from Saprospiraceae bacterium, assembly GCA_965277415.1. Lineage (GTDB taxonomy): Bacteria > Bacteroidota > Bacteroidia > Chitinophagales > Saprospiraceae > JAHDHW01. The sequence goes on along the minus strand of CBDICS010000077.1, from coordinate 77,699 downwards.
TCAAGGACGATTATCTCCTCCCTCCATCACTGAATAATAACCTTTTTCGAATACTTTGAATCAACAGTAATAAAATACAAACCTTTTACCCAAGTAGAGGTATCCAAATATTTTCTTCCTCCTGAACATTTAGGAAATGAAGCAATCCTTTGACCTACAGCATTAAAAACATCAATATTGGCAAAGAACATCCCATCCCACTCAATCGTGAGGAAATTTGAGGAAGGATTTGGAAAAACAGAAAAAGCTGCCTGCTCAAATATTTCACTTGTCGGTAAAATTTGATCGCAAAGCACGGTATCAGGCTCTAATTCTAACCAACCTTTAGCACTTAGATCCTTTCCATCAAAAGCAGAAAAATCTGAAGGATACCTTTTCATTCGAAAGGTGAGGTTATTATTGACGTTTAAGGTGTCTCCTTGTGTAGCTGGTGATCCGCCTACCAGAGGTGTTTTATATTCCCAAACTATTTCATTGTCTGGTGTCAGTTCGAAGGTATAACCAAAACGGCCTGAGGTAATTAGGCTATTGCCATTCGGGAGAATTTGTACGCTTGATAAACCTGTTGACCAAAGCGCAGTTATATCAGGATGTGTAATCGTCAAATCAAAATCAGTGGGCAAAAATACATTGTCTTCTTTCATATACCGCCATTCATACATATCCCAGGCTGGATTGAAAATATTTGCAGTCGAATAATCTGGGGCAACTCGATTATTAAAAACAGCTATTTTTCCATAATGTGGGTGACTAAAATCAAGAAAATCATCTACCCAATGTGCATCATGCTGAAAGAACAATTTCTGATCTGTCGAATCTCCTGAATCATAGGTGATTGGAAATCCCCATCTAAACATCAAATCGCCTCCAAGGCTACTTGCGCCTCCAGTATGACCAGCTGCTTGTGATGTAGAAGTGGAATGATCAATAATCCATACTTCATCAAAATATGGGACACTCAATAAAATTTGATCGAGTTCAGCATTAAAATCAATAGCATTGCTGTGGTGCCAATCGGGATGACCGTCTATCCTACCGTAGTTTACATCAATTAGTTCAGGGTGTTCAGAAACGACTCCAAAATTAGCTTTAGAAGGATCAAAATCTTGGATTAAATGATCCCATGCATGCCATTCCCAGACTATTTCATCAGTATTGGGATCAATTTCAAATACCCAATCTGGCCACAATTCAGCTTGAGCTAAAGTGGATGTATCTCTTCCAGCAGCTATGCATTCGTCTGTATTTTTTAATTCCCAGGCAAGCGCTATAATATTTCCATTAGGCGTGATAGCAAAATCATGGTGCAATCTGTAAATCGAATCATTCATCTCAAAATCCCAAATTAAATTATTATCCCAATCTCTAATTTCCAATATTGCACCTGCGCCGCCTGCCCATATCTGGTCACCCACAATGGAGGCATCTCTTTTTGCTTTATACAATAGGCCATTATCTGTAATATAAGCCATATTTCCAGGTCTCCAATTCGCATCATCGATCCATGTATGCACTATTTCACCACAATTATTTAGCAAATACACATTAGGTTGATTGTGTGGAAACATTAAGTTATATCCATCAAATGCTTGAGAAGGATTATAAGAAAGCAATCCAACTGTATTTTGTGAAAATCCAAAAGTTCCAAACAAAGCGAGGAAGAGTCCTAGTAATAACCTCTTTTTATACATGGCAAAATATGTTTGATTCGATTCAAGAAATTAATAGCCTGCAAAATACAACAATAAAGGTGATGCCGCCTAATCAAATTTGCATTCTAAGGACATTATTGCATTTAGGTATAGCGGGTGATCGCTTCGCTTGTGATTGACCTTCAGTCTTGTGATCAGTCCTAATGGACTTTGTGAGGCCTTGCTTCCCGTATTCTTACTAAACTTTGATGCTTTGTCTTCGCTATGCTCAAATCTCTAGTAATCTTATAATTCTTATGTGTTTTTAATAAATATTATTGTATTATATGTATTTTTCCCATATTTTTGCACTTAAGCCTCCTTCATTTTTTGAATCCCCCTCTATTTTGCTGATATAAACTCATTCTAAAGTCTAATTTAAAGCCTTTACCTATGTTCCTATTCATTGCCTTATTGGCACTTTCATTCCTCCTCAGAGACAAGAATTAAAGAAATTCTAAAAAACATAGCACATTGAAAGTTTTCACAAACATTAGAACGCTAGTCGTCATTCTTTGCTTTTGCACTACTTCTCTTTCTGGACAGATATTTATTAATGAATTCATGGCATCAAATGCCAGTACTTTAGAAGATCCAGATTATGGTCGAAATGCTGATTGGATTGAGTTGTATAATGAATCACCAATAAGTATCGACCTAAGTGGTTACTTTTTGAGCGACAACTTAGGGAATCCTTTGAAATGGGAAATTCCATTGGGAACAATTATAGATGCCAATGCTCATTTGCTTTTTTGGGCAGACGGCGAAGACAATGGAATTCATTGCAATTTTGAATTGTCCAAAGATGAAGGCGCAATAGGCATTTACAATCCTGATGGGCTGACTTTAGATTCCATTATTTATAGTAATCAAAAAATTGACATATCCTATGGACGCGCATCGGATGGCATTAATTTTTTCGGACACTTCTCTGAACCAAGTCCAAGCTTAAGCAATGGTGGACCTTTTTATGAAAACTTAGTTTATAATGAGCCCAAATTTAGTACTAAAGGTGGTTTATTTACTTCAAGTGTTGAATTAGCCTTATCCAGCTTGCAAGGGAGCATCTATTATACTTTAGATGGAACTGAACCAAACACTAATTCGGCGATCTATACCAATCCGATTTCCATCAATGTCACGACAGTCGTTCGGGCAAGGGTGATTATTGAAGATCAACTCCCTGGAGAGGTTGTAACACATTCCTATTTTTTCAATGAAGATTTTGAAGCAAGAGGCTTACCAGTAGTGTCGATCGTCACGAATCCAGATCATTTTTGGGACCCTGCGATTGGACTTTATATGCAGGATTTCAAACCTGAATGGGAATATCCAATTAATGTTGAGTTATTTGAAAATGATGGACACAATCAGGCCCTGTTTAATAAAGCTGCTGGAATAAAAATTAACGGCAATAATTCATGGCAATTTCCACAAAAGATTCTTGGCCTCTATTTTAGAAATGACTATGGCCCAAGAAATGTAGCCTATCCTGTTTTTCATAATATTGACAGATCATCTTATGATTATTTAGTATTAAGGGCATCGGGTAATGATCAAGGAAATACCTTTTTTGTCGATGGACTTGCTCAGGCACTTCTCAAGGATAATATGAATTTTGATCTGGTAGGTTTTAGACCTGCTTCAGTTTTCGTCAATGGTGAATATTTAGGTTTACATAACATCCGATCAAAACAAAACGAGGAATATTTTGAATACCATTATGATTTAGATAGAGGTGAATATGATTTAATTTTCAATGATGGTGAGGTAGATGAAGGAGATGATATCGCTTATCAAGATTTATTTGCAAGATTGAATCAAGATTTGAGCATTCAATCAAATTACGATGCAGTGGCTGAAGTTATGGACATGGATAATTTGATTGACTATTTTATTTCTGAAATTTGGTTAAGCAATCGAAGTTGGGGACATAATATAAAACTATTCAAACCCAAAGCATCTGGTTCTAAATGGAAATGGATATTTAAGGATGTCGATCGCGGATTTTCCGGAGTTGGTAATAATGGGATCAGTTATTTTATTGATGAGAATATTTCACCGACCAATTACGAATATGCTAGAGTCGTACTTCGGCAGTTGTTCCAAAATGATGCATTTGTTGATCTTTTTATAAAAAGGTTTACGGATCATTTATATACCACATTTCATCCAAATCGACTGAAGACATTTATTGAAGAAAAAGCGACAGCGATAGAAAATGAAATTCCTTTCCACCTTCAGGTCTGGGGAGGTGCAGTCACCGACTATGGTCCCGCATTACCCTCTGAAGCAGTATGGCGAAGTGAGATAGAATATTTAAACTCATATGCCATTGAAAGAGCAAGTTTTGTTTATCGTGATATCATGAATCATTTTGGTACAGAAACGACTTCTGTTTTAGGGCTGGTATCTCTTCCCGCTGAAGGCGGACAGGTTATGTTTAACGGTCTTAATGTTCCTGAGCCCAATTGGGCTGGTCGTTACATCAAGAACAACACAGCATCACTTGAAGTCAAGGCAAATATTGGTTACGAATTTCAAGGGTGGTCATTGGGTACTTATGCAACACTTATTTCTAAATCCTCTGAATGGAAATACCTTGATGATGGAATTCAAGTTCCTCAAGATTGGACAAACATCGGATTTAATGATGCTTCCTGGAATCAAGGACTGGCTCAATTAGGCTATGGAGATGGTGATGAACAAACTGTAATTTCTTATGGCAATGATCCAAACAATAAACATATTACTGCTTATTTTAGAAAAACTTTTACGATAGATGATCCTGCTCTGTATACTGGGCAGATCATGCTCAATGTCTTAAAAGATGAAGGGGCTGTCATCTATTTAAATGGTACAGAGTTAATTCGTTTGACCATGCCTGCGGGAACTATTAATAATGAGACCCTCGCTTATCATACTGTTGGTGATCCGGAAGAAGATGATTTTCACCTGGTCGTAATTAATACAGATCAACTAATCCAGGGAGAGAATGTAATAGCAGTAGAGGTTCACCAAAGAGACGCCTCTAGCTCAGACCTTAGTTTTGATCTAGAATTAAATGCTGTAAAGTTAAATGGAACACCAACATTTTCAAACAATGAGACATTAGACCTGACACTCCCTACTGATATAATCATGATTGCCAATTTCGAATCGACAGGAGCTTGCTTACTTCCAGAGACTATAGCCGAAGATCGAACATTGTCAATAGATTGTTCTCCTTATTATGCAATTGGTGATGTAACAATCTTGCCTGATGTTGCATTAAGTATTGATCCGGGTGTGCAAGTCATTATGCCAAATGGAGCTTCCATAATCGTCAATGGCGAACTCCAGGTAAATGGTACAAGCGATCAAGCGGTTCTCTTTTCGCTCAATGAAACAACAGGTGGTGAAAATTGGGGCAACTTAAGATTTGAACATGCAAGTGGTCCATCCAATTTATCCTATTTAATATTAAAAGATGCATCGAAAGGCGCACATCCTATACGGGACAATGCCGCGATTTCTTCTTTTTATTCAGAATTAAATTTGAATAATGTGACCATTAATGAAGTAGATGGCAACCTCGTCTTTGGTCAATATTCAACTATTCAAATAAGTGATTGCACATTTGAATCTACTCATAAAGGAAATCTGATTGAGTTTCAACATGGAACGGGGAGCATCATTCGTTGTGATATAAAAGGCAATAGCAAAAAAGAAGTCGCTGCTATAAAATTAAAGACCGCAGAAAATGTACTTATTTATCAAAATAAAATTTACGACTTTCTAGGTTCTAATAATCATGGAATTGATTTTTCGAATTGCTCTGGCATTCAGATTGAAAACAATTTTATACATAATTGTACAGATAAAGGGATTTTATCTAGTGCATCATTTTCAACTATTATAAATAATACCCTTGTCAATTGTAAAGAAGGGATAGCTGTCAAAAAAGGAGGCTTAGCAAGCATAAATAAAAACACATTTTATGGAAATGAAATAGGCATTCGATGTTTTGAAAAAAATCTGGGTAGTGGTGGCGGAAATGCGGACATCAAAAATTGTATCCTTTCAAATTCATATAAATCCGCGATTGATAAAGATGAAAAATCAAGTATCAATATCAATTATTCTTTTTCAGATACGGATACTTTGGATGGGAATAATAATTTATTTGGAAATCCATTATTTATTAATCCGACTCAAAACAATTTCCAATTAGCGAATGCTTCTCCATGCAATAACACTGGAACGAATGGTGGAGCCGCTGTAAATATGGGGACTGACATTCATGAATTCACCGCAAGGCCAGATCTCTTAATTTCGGGAATCAATTACAATCCAATTGAAGGTGATGGTGCAGAATTTATTGAAATATTTAATGCTAGTGATTCTTTAATATCCTTACTCGACTATAAAATTTCTGAAGCGGTGAGCTTTACATTTACAAGCAATGAGTTTATCAATCCCGGAGAAAGTATACTGATTGTAAATAATAAAGATTTCTTTATAGATGAATCAAGAAAAGTATTTGAATGGAAATCAGGCAAATTAGACAATGGAGGAGAAACCATCCAATTAAAAGATGCGGATGGGATCGTAATAGATCAAGTAGATTATGATGATGACCTACCTTGGCCACTAGAAGCAGATGGGCTTGGTGCCTATCTAACATTAATTAGTCCTGATCTTGATAATCATTTTGTAGAAAGTTGGGAATTGAGTGAAATAACAATTGCAACGACAGAATTACAGGAAAGCAATCAATCGTTAATTTTATTTCCTAATCCTGCAAATAAAGCAATAAATGTCTCAATTATTGGAGAAGATATTCAAGTCCTTGAAATATTCAATAGTCTGGGGCAGCTAATAATATTCAATAAAATGGAAAGTCCGCAGAAGGATGTTCGTCTTGATGTTTCTACTTGGTCAAAAGGCATTTATTTCCTTCGTGCCAATGAGCATTTTGTTCATCGGTTTACGGTTAATTGATTGGGGAGTATTTTCAAATTACTAAATTCAAACAGGTTCTTAGTCCAATATTTCATGAACTTTTTCCTGTAGCCATAGTCGTTCTACTATTGGAGAAAGAGGTGTATTTAGTTGAGCTTCAATTTTTTTAATTTCATTTCTTAGTTTCTTATTATTGCTTTTCTTTTCTGAATCGTTTTGCAAATTAATCTTTGCCATTTTTTTTGTGACTTTAATAAATGCCACATGCATTTGACGGCTCTGTTTATTAAACAAACGTTCACTACGCCTTGTAAACATGAGTAAATTATGGAGCTGGGTAAAAATAAAATCATCCTTCTCTTCATATAAAACTTTAATTTCCAATACTCTTATCAAGCGTTCCAAACTCATGTCACCAAATTTTTTAGTTTGAAATAGTTTATTTAAAAATTCGCGTGCCTTTTCATATTCTTTCTCATAAGTATGGTACAAGGCAAAGCCATAATAAATACTTTTTTCCTGATTAGGTCCATGAAGTTTAGACTTCGCTTCATCCAATAACTTTCTAGTCCATTTTTTTTCTCCTGACCATAAACCAATATTTATCATATTAAAAAAAGTTCCTGGAAGGAGTTTATCGTTTTCAAACAACCACCCTTGTTCATAATGCTCTTTATACATTGTCAGTCGTAAAGCTCTGAATCCTCTATATCCTTGATTGATTTTTAAATTGCAATAGTTTCTAGCATATGTCGCCAGGTCCTTAAGATTATCAATTGGAATAGCTTTAATATGTTTATTTAAAAGTTCCAAATATTTATTAAGCTGCTCCAGCGGTTCTTCTGTTTGATCTTCTATCAAATTTAAAGCTGCCTCTAAAATAATCAAGGAGGGACTATTCAGAAATTCATTAATTCTGAAGAGCTTCCTCATATCTTTTATCATCACATTCCAAGTTGGATCAAATTCTGGATCGACCCTACCCTGCTGTACTTCTGACAAGCTTAGTTCTAATAATTTTTTAGCATAAAAAACAGTGAGTGATTTCACAGTTTCAGAAATATTTAAATCTCCTTTTCTTTCGTTTCTTAAACTTTTTAAAGCAAATATCTCTTCATCCAGCCAATACTTTAGGATTGGGTTTTCTTGGTTTAAAAATGGTTTTTTATCCAATATTTTTTGAGCCCTGGATATTGCTCGTTCTTGCAATTTAGTTGCTCCTCTTTCCTTATAAAATCGAATCATAGCTATCGCTTCAAAAGCGTCATTCCATTGTTCATCTACTTCTTTTGAACTAATAAATTTTCGAATGACATTTAATAATTCAGACATTCTATTTTCTAAATAACGGCTATCTTCTTTTTCGCTTGTACCAGTCAAGAGGTTTTTATAAATAAATTTCTTATCAAGTTTTTCAAGATCATTTTCAAGGATTATCTTTTTCAGAAGATTGAATAAGGCAGTATTCTGATTGGCATGACTTCCCTTATTAAAAAAAGGGTTTTGTAGAAAGTATGGCATTAAGTCCATTTCCTGATCGGATAATGCCATTAAGGTTTGTACTAAAATCGAATCCTTCATTGAGCGTGTTAGCGTCTTAGGGTGAAAAGTTACAAATTTTGTTATTGTAATACGACTGAGTAGTCTTTATATTTGTATAAAAAATAATACATATGGCAATTTCACCCCGTTTTCCTTCTAGTCAACAAATCGAAATGTTTCCAGGCGGAAATCTAGTTGTTCAAAATATTCAGATTGAAGATATTGCAGATAATGGTGGGCGAATAAGTTGGTCGCGCCCCCAAGTAAATGGATCTGGTGGTATTACTGCTTTTACGATCACTTCTTTTCATGCAGAGCTATTGAATGAAGCAGGAACAGAAGTACTCGAAAGAGTTCCAGCACTTCCACAAGAAAGTCAAGAGATGAATTCAGCTACTTTTTTAAATTATCCTAGTAATGCTAATCACCCTGATTATGATCCTAGCAAACCTCCGGAAAATAAGGTGCGGATTGTAAGTTACACTAATAAAGGACAAGCTCACTCAGCAATCATCATTGAGGACATTGTAATGAAGGATGAACCAGGAGGTTTCCTTCAATGGTTAATAAGACTTCCGGGGAGAATATTGAGGGCATTAAGACTTAGGAAATAGAAAATCCAGATACTCTTAAATTAGTTTTCCAGCATTGAAAATTTGAATTGATTATGAAATTACTCACAATCAAGAGTAAAGCTAATGGCTATGAGCTACCGAAAAACACCTGGGAGACAATTGAAAATATCGCCGAATCTCTGATACTCACTCCAGGAGTATATGTATTGAGGATTCAATCTGGCACTTATAGTTTTTGGAATAGTGGAGATAAAAAAGAACCTTTTGTGATGCTGTGGATTCGTGGTGGTAAATTCTTAAGCTATTCAAGCAATGTAAAGACCAAAGCATCTATAGAAAGCCTAAAAGGTTATAATGATTCTGTAACGATAAACGTATACCGCAGCACCACTTTATATGCTTTTTTCATTGATGCTTACTGTCCAGAAAACCGAGGTACAATCAGTATTTCAATTCATAAAGAAAAATAGAACTTATTTTTTAACCTTTAAATTTTATTATCATGGCACAAAACGCCCCAGATCCCTGCTTAAATCCAGCAGTGAAAGACCAATTAGATCGAATTACTACTTCTGTAAATCGAATTTTAGAACTTCAAAAAATTGATGATTTAACTTCCGGAGAAAATTTATTCTTGAGAAGTACAGAAAGTAATACTTGTAGTGCAGCAAGTACCGGTGGTTGTCATATTGAAGGAAGAGCATTAACAAGTGCTGACTAAAAATTGAACGAGGGCAGGTATATTAGCGTATCCTTTCAGGTTCACTAATAAAGATTATTATACCTGCCCTGCTTTTTATCCCCATTTCTCCAAACCTAAACTATGTTATTATGGATCGTCCTGCTGCAATTGCTGCTCAGAATTTCTTCAGTTTTGTAAACTCAGAATTTTATGAGCCCCCTTCAAAATATAATTCTTCAAATATCTTTAAAGATAAGGTACAGACATTAGTACCCGAATCATGGCATGTATTCAGAAGCGATGTTTGGTTACATGTTCAAGACCCATCCAGATCAGAAATAAGACAACTAACACAAGGTTTTAAAATTCATGTCTCTTGTGCACCTCAATATGCACTTGAATTACTCGAAACGATTATCCCAGTTTTTGTTGAGCATAATGTAAATTTTAAAACTGCTTGTGATGACAAGATTTTACATTTACTAAATTCGAAATTGCAACCGAGAGGATATGCAGGAAAATTTATTACCGTCTATCCACCAGACCTCCAAACATTTAAAACTGTAATTGAAACACTCTATCAAAAAACGAAACACAAAAACTATAAGGGACCATATATTCTTTCTGATAAAAGATATAAAGAAAGTAAAATATTATACTATCGCTATGGTGGCTTTTATCCGCCTTCTAAACTAAATATTGATGGCACACAATCTTCTTTTTTAATAGCACCAGATGGCGCTTATGTTTCAGATCAAAGGCTCCCCTATTTCCAATTACCTGAATGGAAGGAAGATCCATTCTTGGCAGCGTTTCAAGTGGATGATGAAGAAACTGAACCTTTATTAAAAAACAGGTATCTCATCGAAGGTGCTTTTGGTTTTTCAAATGCAGGAGGTGTTTACTATGGTACAGATACCTTTACAGATAAACCGATCATTGTAAAAGAAGCACGTCCTCATACCAATTGCTGGAAGGTCAACGAACAATACTGGGATGCGGTGCATTTATTAAAAAGAGAACATAAAATTTTAGAGCACTTACATGAATTAGAATTTATTCCTCAGGTCTTAGATTTTTTCAGAGAAGGTGAACATAGTTTTTTTGTGGCAGAAAAAGTAGATGGTGTTCGGCTTGATAGTTTTTGGGCATTAGATGATAAGATTCTTGCACCTTATATTCGAAGGGAAGGAAACATTGATCACTTTATCAGTAAATTCATACAAATATCCAAAGTGCTTATTTACATGGTTGAGGAAATCCATAAGAAAGGTATCTTAATTGGTGATCTTTCATCACGGAACATTCTCATTAACCAGGAGACTTTTGAAGCCTGGATGATTGATTTTGAAAGCTCTGTATTTAAAGATGATGATGAAAACATGCTTACTTATGCCACCAGATGGGGTACGAATGGTTTTATTAACCCTGATCGTAAAAATAGAAATCATTTATTACCAATCGACGATTTTTATTCCTTAGGTATGATCCTTTACAGTGCAGTTGTACCAGCTAATAGCTTATTTAATCTAAAACCAGCCGCCAAAGACCTATTCATTGAAGAGTTTACAAAACTTGGTCTTCCGCCTCAAATTAAAAATGTAATCATCCATTTACTACAAGGTGAGTCCAAAGCAGCTTCAAAGATAGTTAACAACTGGACCTGGAAAAAGAATAATCCTTTACCTAAACTAGATCATCAAAGTTTATCCTTAAAAGAAGACAAAGCGAGTCTGGAAAAAGCAAGCGAACAAATAGCAGATTATATTTTGCAATCTGCCGATTATAAAAGAAATGATCGTTTATGGCCAGCTCATTATTCTGTTTATTTATCCAATCCATTAAGTGTTTCATATGGTGCTTGTGGAATCTTACTCTTTTTAATCCAGTCCAAAAAAGAAATACCTGTAGCCATTAAGGAATGGATGTTCAAACAAAAGCTCAATAATGAATCTTATCCACCAGGTTTGTTTCTTGGCTTAGCAGGAATTGCATATACCTATCACCAAGCTGGATACCTGAAAGAAGCTGAAGCAATAATGGATCAATTGTATCAATCTCCCCTATTATTAAAAGAACCAAGTATATTTTTGGGTGCAGCAGGTTGGGGTATGATTAGTCTTTATTTTTATATAGAAACAAAAGATTCAAAGCACCTCGAATACGCCATTAAGGCAGGTGAATATTTGTTAGAAACAGCAGAAGAAAAAAATGGAAATTACTACTGGCCTTCCGATTATGATGGCAAGACACATTATGGGTATGGATATGGAGCTAGTGGACTTGGTTTATTTTTACTTTACCTTTATGTAGCCAGTCAAAGAAAGGAATTTTTAAATTATGCAATAAAAGGATTAGCATTTGATTTGGAAGAAAAGATTGATAGTGAAGTTGGTCTTCAATGGAAAAGATTTGAAGGAGATACTTTACTCTATCCATATTTCATCCATGGAAGTGCTGGTATTGGAAGTGTTCTACTAAGATTTTATCATATTTTAGGGGATAAAAAATATAAAGCTTTAGCCTATAAAATCGTAGAAGACTCTTATATCAAATATTCTTTTATTCCAAGTCAGTTTGAAGGTCTAGCAGGAATTGGAGAATTAATGATTGATGCTTATCACTATTCTAAAGATGAAAAATATCATCATTATGCGAATGACATTGCACAAACTATTTTGTGGTTTGGTATTGATAAAAAGGATAAAGGAATGGCATATCCAGGGAGATGGTTAACCAGAATATCTAATGATTTTGGAACAGGTTCTGCGGGTATTGGATTATTTTTACAAAGAGTTTTAAATCATAGTCCAAGACATTTCATGGATTTGGATATTGAAAAATTAAAGCAATTGGTTTAGAGTTCTTAAAACAAATAAGTCACTGGTCATTTGGATAAAAATATCCTAATGACCAGTGACATCAATAATGCTACCGGACTAAAGTAACATCCCCTTTAAACAAGACCGTTTCATCATCAATAAACGTAACCCTCGCCCAGTAAACAAATACTGCTGGATTCATTGGTTCTCCTCGAAGCTTGCCATCCCAACTAAAAGCCGGATCATTTGGCAAGAAGTTATAATCTTCGAAAATCAATTCTCCCCAACGATCAAATACTTTAAACGCTTCAATATTCTTCACTTTCTCATTCCCTGCAAAGATCATAAAGACATCATTGAAGCTGTCTCCATTTGGTGAAAACACATTGGGAATGTATATATCCCGATCCTTACGAACACGCATAAGGATTTGAGTACTTGCGGTACAACCATTCATATCTGTTATTGTCACTGTGTAAACAGTATTGTTTAAAGGACTACCTTCCGGGTTTAAACAATTAGTACAGGACAATCCATCAGAAGGTGACCAAGAAATACTATCTATTAGAAACTCAGGGATACTAGGAATGGCATTTAATGTTTCGGAGTTTCCTAAAGTGATTAAAACCTCAGGAATAATATTGACTGTTAACTCCGGTGTCTCAGGAATAAAAATAAACTCTCCATATTCACAACCAATAGCATCTTGAACAACTACATCATAATCACCTGGTGGAAGGAAATTAAAAAGGCTAAAATCATAGAATGTCGCTCCATTATCCAATGAATATAAATAAGGCGGCTCACCTCCCTGGACTTCTGATATTTCAATAATCCCCGGATCTCCAAAACATGGAGGAGGACTCATTAATATATCCATTCCAACCGGTACATCTTCATTTTCATTTACAAAAACATTGGCTGTTTCTGTACAACCATTATCTAGATCTGTTACCGTAAGTACATAATTTCCAGAACTATTGGCAATGGGCTCTAAGGTATTTGCACCACTTACCAGGCCTATCCCCGACCATTCATAAATAAATGTTGAACCTGTGGAAGAACCATTACCATCCAATTGAACTTCATCGGTTACACAGTCCAATTCATCTTCAACAGTAGCAATTGCAGTCGGTGCATCAATATCTTGTCCTACTATAATTTCTCCTTCGCTGGTACAACCATTCTCTAGATTTAAAATGGATAAGCTGTAAACTCCCGCTTGATCAACAATAGGCATTAATGTATTTTCACCATCGACTATTCCACCTATAGGGTTAGAAGTCCAAGTATATTCGAAGTCTCCAACAGTAGAAGAATTTCCTCCATCTAGTTGAATCTCAGTAATCAAACAAGTCAATGTAAGTGGAGTATTAATGATTACTTCTGGTTCTTCTATATCTTCAATAATAGTAATTGAAGTTTCTTCTGTACAGCCATTATCATTATTGGTCACAAGGAGAATATAAGTTCCAGGCTCATTGATTTCAGGGTTTGGAGTATCTTCTCCTGATTCAATATTGCCCGGCATAGCTGACCATGCAAAGCTAAGGTTACCAAATGGGCTTGATCCCGTCCCATCCAAAACCAATGTTTGATCATTACAATTTAAATTACCGATTTGATCAATAAAAGCAGTTGGGTCTTCTAAGTTTTCCTCTACTAAAACATTGTCTTGAGCTATACAGCCATTTAATGTATCTTCTACAACTAAGGTATAAACACCTGGATTTGAAACATTGATTTCTATTGTTGAGCCTAGTGAATTTCCATTGGCGTCTTGCCAGTCATATACAATATTCGAACCAGATGCCGAACCAGTCCCACTCAATATTAATTCATCTACAATACAATTTAAAACACCTCCCGTACCAGCCTCAGCATTTGGAATGGCATTATCAGGAATCACTTCAACCATCGAGCTTGCGGTACAACCATTCTCTGTATTGGTAACAATCAAGGTATATATTCCAGTAGAATTTACATCAACTGATTCATTATTTCCTATTGAAATATTATTATCATCCAGCCATTCAAATTCAAAAACATTTCCATTTCCAGCCGTTCCTTGCAATTGAATAGATTGAGTATTACAGGTCAAAATCGCATCTTCACCAGCATCAACTGTAGGGTCATTTATATCCTGAATTACTTCTATAGGCATGGAAGAGACACAACCGTTTACAGAATCTGTAACAATCAAAGTATAAATTCCAGGTAAGTCTACATCTACATTTTCTAGCGTAGAAATAGTTTGGCTATCTTGATCCAACCATTCATAGGTAATACTACCATTTTGACTAGTCGAACCACTTCCATCAAGTATTACAGAGTTGACATCACAAGTCAATATTTCATTCACTGTAGCATTTGCTTGAGGAACATTATCATCTAATGAAACCATAACAATACTTTCATCAGTACAACCATTCTCCGTATCTGTAATGACTAATGTAAAGATCCCAGCATTTCCAACTTCTATTGTTGGTGTCTGCGCTATTGAGTTTTGTGTAGCATCAAACCATTCATAGCTAATAGCATTTCCTGAAGAATTAGATCCATCCAAAAATACAGTTGGATCCGTACAGGTCAACAATTCATTAGGTCCTGCAACAGCTATTGGTTCCAAAATATTTTCTAATACAATTACCTCACTTAAAGCAGTACATCCATTTTCACTATTGGTAACGATTAGTATATATGTATCAGGATCTGATACCTCTAAGGTACTTTCTGTTCCGATAGTTTGGTTAGATGTATTTTGCCATTCATACATGTATTCTGTTCCAGAACTTGTTCCAGAACCTCCAATTATAATATTTTCCAAATCACATGTAAGCGTACCTCCTGTACCCGCATCAGAAATAGGGTTAATTAAATTTTCATCAACGATCACTTCATCTGTAAGCACACAATTATTATCTATATTGCTTACGACTAGAGTATAAATACCTGTTGAATCTACCATTATATTTAAATCCGTACCGAGGATATTACCGTCTTCATCCAACCATTGGTAAGTAATATTCGAACCTACAGAAGTTGCAGAACCTCCTAACATAAATTGATTATTATTACAGTCTATTATTTCATCAGGGCCAGCATCTGCTACTGGCGTATCATTACTTATTAATATTTCTACACTATCTGTTGAGGTACAGCCATTTTCAGCTGTAATGACTAAAGTATAGATTCCAGGTTGACTAACTTCCACCATAGACGTAGCCCCAACCGTGTTTGTATTTGCATCCAACCATTCATATTCCAATGGCCCCGAACCTGACGAATTACCTGCATCAAGAAAAGCTGAAGTTTCAGTACATGTCAGGGTCGATGAAAGTCCCGCATCAGCGATTGGATTTGTAATATCTTGAAATACTTCAACATCCTGACTTGAAGAACATCCATTATTCGTATCTGTAATGACTAAAGTATAAATCCCATTCGTATTGACAATGACCTCAGCAAACGCACTGATTTCTGTACTAGTGTTATCTAACCAAGAGAATTCCAAAGGACCATCAGCGCTTGATCCACTACCGTTTAATAATACTTCTGTAATGGTACAATTTAAAAGTTCGGGCGCATCAATATTTATGGTTGGGACATCCGGATCTTCATCAACCATAACAAAAACCTGATCGGTACAGCCATTACTATTATCCGTAATAATAAGCTGATACATGCCAGATGAGGCGACTGTCACTTCTATCGTATTTCCTATACTGGTATTTAGATCATTAAACCACTCATATTCTATGGTTCCATTAGCAGTCGATCCGCTAGCATCTAAAATCACTTCACTTTCCAAACAACTTAATATTCCAGAAGGAACTGCATCTGCGATTGGAGCTTGCATATCTTCCGTAATATTAACCTCCATTTGAGAAGTACAGCCACTTAATTGATCTGTCACAACTAAAATATATGTCCCCGTTGAATTCACGACGACTTCTGCTGTTGTACCAATAGATACGCTTGCTGGATCAAACCATTCGTATTCGATTGGTCCGGTTGCAGACGAAGCAGAGGCATCTAATGTTGCTTCTGATAACAGACAGTCGAAATTATTACTGGCAACTCCAACGGCTACAGGCACATCACTATTCGCATTTACCTGAACGGTAGTCATAGCCGTACATCCATTTCCGGAATTGGTAACCACCAAAGTGTAAATACCTCCAGCATTGACTATTACGGTTGAATTAGTTCCAATCTGATTAGTACTTTCATCAAACCATTCAAACCCAATGTTATCTCCTGTCGAATTATTTCCATCTAAGGTTACAGAATTATTAACACAATCCAGTTCATTTAGAGCCACTGCATCTGCCATTGGTTCCCCAATATCTTCGCCAATAGATATGACCTCTTGAGCACTACATCCATTGTCTGAGTTCGTAACGATTAACAAATAATTACCTGGGGTATTTACCTCTATTATCGGTGTAGCTCCTAAAATATTTTGATTAACATCCTGCCATTCAAATGTCAAAGTTCCTGCACCTGTAGATCCAGTTCCATCAAGAGTCACCACCTCATTATTACATGCAAAAGGTCCTGTATTATTTGTTTCAATTGTCGGGGAGTCTGGATTTTCATCAATGACTATCGAAGTCGTATCAGAACAGCTATTAGACAAATCAAAAACAATTAATTGATATGTTCCCGAAGCATTGACCTCTGTATTCGAGTCTTCGCTTATAATATTCCCCAATTCATCAAGCCATTGGTAGCTAATTGTTCCAGTTCCTGATGAAGCATTTCCATCCAAGGAAACCAATGGGTTCAAACAATCTATCACTCCATTACTGGCAGCCACAGCAAGCGGAAAATCTACATTCTCTTCGACATTAACGGTTGTTTGTGCTGTACAACCATTTGCATCATCACTTATGATCAAGGTATAAGTTCCGCTAGTTGTTGCTTCCGCAGTCTCTACTATTGAAATAGATTGATTAGAAGGATCAAACCATTCGAAACTTAAAACTCCAATGCCAGTTGAGCTTGCACCATCTAATATTACTAATTGATTATTACAATCTAAAATGCCGTCATTTGTAGCAATTGGATTGGGCAAGTCTCCGTCCACTTGTACTTCAACCTGCGAAGACGCCGTACATCCATTGGCTGAATCAGTAATGATCAAGGTATAGGTACCTGCAACAGAAACCTCAATAGTTTCCATATTTCCTATCGGTTCATTATTTATACCTAACCACTCAAATCCCAATGTTCCAGCACCAGAAGAATTCCCCCCATCCAAAGTAGTTATAGAAACATCACAAGACAGTATTCCCTGAGGGCCAGCATCCGCATTGGGTTCAGTCAAATCTGTGGTTATTTCAACTGAGGCAGAAGATTCACAATTGTTATTTTCATCATAAACATTTAAAGTATACACACCGGGTTCATTGACTTCAAATTCAATTTCATTACTTATCACAACACTACTTTCATTTATCCACTCATAAGTAATATTAGAACCAGTGGAAGAATTGCTACCATCCAGTATTGCAGATAGGACATCACAAGTAAGTGTAGTACCTAGTCCTGCATCGGCTACAGGTAACTCAGCATCCGGGTACACTACGACCTCATCAGAAACAGAACATCCATTATCAGGGTCTGTAATGACTAAATTGTAAGTTCCGGTTTCCGTTACTATAACATCTAAAGTATTTCCAATTTCTACGCCTCCTTGATTGAACCACTGGATTTCCATCGACCCTCCATTTGTTGTTCCACTACCATTTAAAGTAACTTCTGTAATTTGACAGGTAATCGTTGCTTCTTCTCCTGCATCGACTGTTGGTGCAGTTATATTTTCAGGAACATCTACGCTATCCAGCGCAGAACAACCTCCAGCGTATTGCCCGCTTAGATAGTATGTGCCGGGCTCTGAAACCGTAATCGTTAAAGTATTGGCTTCAAAAGCATTTGGACCAGTCCAAGTATAATCACCTGGTTCAGAACTCGTTCCTATCAACTCTGCTGTAGTATTAGTACAAGTCAAAGTAGTTGCTGTACCAGCAAGTAAGATTGGCGAACAAAAGGAACAACTTATCGGAGCTTCCACAGTAAAAGTTGTGCTACAATTTGCATCATTATCATCTAATATCGTCATCGTTAGGTCACCATCAATAATCAGAAATGGTCCCATCACCTGCATTACATCATAAGTGCCGGAGGAGTTACCATCATCCGATTCCCATCCACCAGATGTGTTTACACCTGAAACAATCAACTCAAAGGTATAAGTATCATCGTCAGGATTATCTCCCGTTCCTTGATTATCACATATAATATTATTCACCTGAGTAGTAATAATACATTCATCAGAACAAGAAAGTAAAGGTCCTATTTCCTGACTATTTTGACAGGCTGGATCAGCATTGTCAACAACGGCGATCAAAGGAGATGAGCCATCCGCAGGTAAAGTAAATTCAGAGGATATTCCATAAGGGAAGTTATAAACCAATGTCCCGTCAATCAATACATTATACGTATTATTTGGAGCGCCGTTAATAGCAGAAGCATTAATATTTATAGTATAAAAATCATCTGCCCCATCTGTTGATGTGCCATTATCATTACAAGTAAAATCTAATTGGTCAATCATAATTGAGCAATCAGTAGAACAAGAAATCAATGGGCCAATATCCTGTGTTATAAAACAAACTAGCAAATCATCTGTAAAGGTTAAAGTCAATGATTGGTCCATTGCTGGCAGGGTGAATGAATTTGGTGCATCATAGTCATAAGTACCTATGTCTCCATTTCCATCATTGATAGTATATGTCCCGACAAGTCCTTGATTATTGCCAACAGTAAATGATATGGTATAAAAATCATCTGTTGCATCGCTTGGTGTTCCATTATTATCGCAAACGGCTGAGAAGGCATTTATACTTAATTCTAAACCTGGATTAATTACAAAATCTAAATTAGAAATACAGCCATTCCCATCTTCAACATATGCCGTATAATTTCCTGAACTTAAATCTGCAAAGGTATTTTCAGTAGTCCAGTCTATTCCATCTAAACTATAATTTAAACCTCCTGGTGCATTAATCGTAACACTACCATTATTGTCACCCAAACAAACTTCATCTTCAATTTCAAGGCTTATTTCAGGAAGTGGTAAGACAGTCAAAGTTAATTGAACAATATCAGAACAATTGTTAGGCGTAGTCATCGTAACATACAATACTTGAGGTGATGAAGTATTTGTATATGGTGAAGAAATCGCATTGGTCTCTGCCTCTGCATCGGTTAAAGTTTCATAATAGGTAAATACCAATCCAGGAGTAGCATTAATTTGGCTATTTGCTTCAGTCAGGTCAAAACTTACAAATCCATCATCGTCATCATCACATAGCGTCAATAAGGCATCAATGCCAACAGGGTTTTCGAAAATTTCCAATTGGACAGGAGTTAGAATCGAACTTAAACATCCATTTAGAAGGTTTTCAGCTTCAACATAATAAGTATAG
Source organism: Saprospiraceae bacterium (assembly GCA_965277415.1). Classification (GTDB taxonomy): domain Bacteria; phylum Bacteroidota; class Bacteroidia; order Chitinophagales; family Saprospiraceae; genus JAHDHW01. The sequence continues at coordinate 57,947 of CBDICS010000077.1, read as the reverse complement.
ATTCCTGGGCCAGCCGTATTTGCTGGAGTGTAAGTTGTACTTCCAGCTAAAAGTAAGGTTCCTCCCGTCGCTGAATTATACCAGTTAGCTGTTTCGTCTTGGCCAACAGTTACACTTAATTCAGGAATGGGTTCTCCATCACAGATACTTGGATTTCCATTATTCATAGGTGGTTCAACCGTAGGGCAATTACAATCTGGTGGACTTATATTCGTAACAACGATACAGACAAACTGTCCAGAATTTGAAGCAACAATACTTAATGATTCATCAATTGGAATATCCGTAATACTAATTTGATCATTTCCAAGGTCATTTAAATTTCCTACATTAATAATAATATCGAAACCATGGCTATTGATAAGTACCTCATAGAAATCCGGATTATCAGTACAGGCTATTTCTAATATATCAACTATTATTTCTGGTAATAATTCAAGTTCTACAATTGCAGTGGCAGGAGGGCAAACACCATTTGATGCTACCACATATTCAAAAGTATATACTCCCGGAGGAAATCCAGCTAAACTTACTCCAAAAGGGTTTGAAAGGTTCACCCCTGAACCAAAGGGATCAAGCCATTGTCCTCCAAAATCTGGACTCCCATTTAAATAGTCAAATAAATTAATCCCTCCTGGCGTTGCATAACATATTTCACCACTACCATCAATCCCTGCATTTGGAGGACTTTCAATAAATATATCAAAACTCAATTCATCTGTACAACCAAAAGGATTCGTTGCTAGAATATAATATGTTGTATTAGTAAAAGGGCTGACTATTGGGGACAATATTTCATTGAATGGGCTTGCAGGTGTACCAGAATGAATAGTTATTATTGGATTAGTATTATTAAAATCAGTTACGGTAATCGTAGATAGGTCAAATGATTCACCTTCACAAACTATCGCAAATTCAGGATTAATAGTTATATCTGGTGTTGGATTTTGGATTATTGTTTGAGTATGTGTAATTGTTACGCCATTACATGGATTTGTAAAGGTCCAATTGTATTGCTGTTCGAGGGGGCCAATTGTAATAACAATCGCAGCAACTGAACCTGTATTCGCACAATTACCAGTTTCATCATTAGTATATGTCAAGTTCGTCGATGGAGGAAATGTCTCTCCACAATCTATTGTCAAATCAGCAGGAGGATCTACAAAATATGGATCTGGTGCAGGTTCAACAGTAATCGTTTGCGAATGAGAAATAGTCCGATTACAATCATCTGTAAATGTCCAGGTATAAGTAATATTTCCACCACAAAAATCAAAATTTCCAGATTGTATGGCAGGTACAAGCCCCATAATATTACATGCACCTATTCCATTATTGGTAAAATTCAAGGAAGGGGGTACAAGTGGCACATCTGCACAAGCCATAGTTTGCGGACCAGGTAAATCTGTAAAAGCGGCAATCGGTGCAGGTTCTACTGTAATCACTCGTTGATGTTGAATTATTCTGCCACAGTCATCTGTAAATGTCCAAGTATGCGCAAGCGTTCCACCACATTCATCATAGAATCCACTTAACTGAGCTGGAACAGACCCTGAAATTAAACAAGTTCCAGATTCTCCATTTGTATAATTGAGTGATGGGCCAGTAGTAGGTACCGCATCACAACTCACTGTTATACTTGTAGGTAAATTTCCTATAAAAGAAGCTTGTGGTGCAGGCTCAATAGTTATATTTTGGGTATGATTTATAGTCTGTCCACATGGGTTTGTAAAAGTCCAGGTATAGGTGATTGTACCACCGCATTCATCGTATGATCCACTTTGACTTGGTAGCACTGATCCTTGGATTAAACAAGCTCCATTTCCATTATTGGTATAATCCAAACTGATTGCATTAGGAGGCCCCGCGCTACATGTGACATTGATATCAGAAGGAGGGTTGATAAAAGATACGTCAGGAGCAGGTTCAACCGTAATCGTCTGCGTATGGTTTATATTATTTCCACACTGATCTGTAAAATCCCAAGTATAGGTAATTGCTCCACCACAGATATCCGCACTACCAGATTGCGTCGGTGTAATAGTGCCTTCAATTAGACAAGCTCCTGCATCATTATTAGTATAATCCAAATCAATACCGCTACTTGGAATATTTTCACAAGTAACCGTCATATCAGCAGGTGGGTTAATAAATGCGGGTATTGCAGCAGGGGTGACTTCAACATTTTGTTGATGAGAAACAAAGTTACCACACTGATCTACAAATTCCCATATGAAACGAATAAGGCCTCCACATTCATCTGCTGATCCACTCATCATTGGTGAAACCGTACCATCAATTAAACAAGATCCAATACCATTATTTGTATAATCCAAATTTGGTGCACTAGTCGGAATATTATCACAAGTCACTATAATATCTCCTGGCGGATTTATAAATGCTGGAATTGGTGCAGGTTCAACGGTAATATTTTGAGTATGATTAATATTATTACCACACTGATCTGTAAAGTCCCAAGTATAAGTAATTGTTCCACCACAAATATCGGCGCTACCTGATTCAATTGGTAAAACAGTGCCGCTTATCAAACAAGCACCGATATCATTATTTGTATAATCCAAGCTTTGCCCACCAGTTGGAATATTTTCACAAGTAACGGTCATATCTCCTGGTGGATTTATAAATGCTGGAATTACAGCTGGTGTAACGGTTATATTTTGAGTATGGGTAATTGGATTATTGCATGGATCTATAAACTCCCAAGTATAGGTAATTGTCCCACCACAAATATCTGCACTGCCAGACTCAACTGGAGTAACCGTACCTTCAAATAAGCAAGCACCTACACCATTGTTCGTGTAATCTAAACTTTGACCACCAGTCGGAATATTATCACAAGTCACAGTCATATCTCCAGGTGGATTAATAAATGATGTACTTGGCGCTGGACTTACTATAATATTTTGTTGATGTGTAATTGTATTTCCGCATGGATCTGTATAAGTCCAATTATATGTGATAGTTCCACCATCACACATATTCGCACTTCCGGATTCAGTCGGTATTATTGTTCCTTGAATTAAACAAGCACCAGTACCATTATTAGTATAGTCTAAACTTTGGCCACCAGTCGGTATGTTATCACAATCAACAGTCATATCTCCGGGAGGATTTACAAATGCAGGAAGTGGTGCTGGAGTAATGGTTACATTTTGAGTATGCGTAATGATATTACCACAAATATCCGTAAACTGCCAAGTATATGTAATTACTCCACCACAAATATCGGCGCTACCTGATTCTACGGGAGCTACCGTACCTTGTATCAAGCAGGCACCTGAATCATTATTGGTATAATCCAGATTTGGTCCACTGGTCGGAATGCTATTACAATCAAATGTAACATCAGCAGGTGGATTGATAAATACTGGTATAATGGCTGGCGTAACCGTGATGTTTTGTGTATGGAGTATCGTTCTATTACAATCATCTGTATATTCCCAAGTATAAGTAATTGTTCCACCACAAATATCGGCGCTACCAGAAGTTGTTGGAGATATTATTCCCTCAATAAGACAAGCTCCAACTCCATTATTTGTATAACTTAAATCTACTCCACTAGTTGGTATATTATCACAACTAACTGTCATATCTCCCGGAGGACTGATAAATGCTGCGATTGGTGCTGGTTCTACTGTTATCAATTGTTGATGAGTGCCCACATTACCACAAGCATCTGTATATTCCCATTGTCTGCTAAGTGTACCGCCATTACATAAATCCACACTACCATTTTCAAACCCAGATACTGTTCCCGTTCCGTCACAATTGTCTGTCCATGTTTGATCCATAATTGGAGGAACCAAATCAAAACAAGTCAAAGAAAGATCAGCTGGCGCATTTGGAAATGCTGGTTGTTCATTATCCTCAAAACTAATATTCTGGCAAGCAATGTCACAGCAACTAGAACTACAATCAATCGAATTGACATCATCACCAAGCATGGGTGCTGTTACTTCTGCTGTCAAATAATTATAAGAGCAAACTTGGAAAATATCACATGCATCATGCGTAAATGTTCCTGAACTTCCATTGATTATTTCGACAATAATACCACTTGCATCCGTGATCAGAATAGTTTGTGTAAAATCAGGGTCTGTATTATAATTTGCGACTGAAATATTCGCTATTTCATTGGGACATAGCGGATTAGGTGCTGAAAGATCACCTGCATTAGGTGTTGCTACGTCTATAGTTATACATTCTTGTGTACTGAAATTACATACATTATTGGCCTGTACACAGACTTGTCCTGCTACACCAAAAGTATAATCAATAAAGGGCACTTCAGTCGTTACAACTGATCCATCTGGCAAAGTCCATTCATAATAAGAGGCTCCAGGGAGTTCAGGAACAGAAAAGGTAACTGTTTCATCACCACAAACTGTTCCACCCGGTGTAATTGGTCCAGGTGGATCCAATGGTGGCGGATCTGTATTACCCTGAGTAACTGTAACGTCATAATCACATTCATCTCCAGCCCAGCCATCTACCATAAACCAATAAATTTGTCCGACAACTAAATCATTTGCTGTTACTATAATTGGAATAGAAGCGCCTCCACTTACACCTCCTTCACAAGCTATAGCAGTAGCAAAGGGGTCACAATCTGGATAAATAGCGCCTTGGACACCATCACCAAATAAGCAGCCCGAAGCATTAATGGTAAACTCTACTGTTGTCGTTCCGGCAGCAAAAGCAAACCATTGGTTATTCTCAATCGTTCCGCAAAAATCAAATGGTGGATCAGCAGAATAACCAATCGTCGATCCAGAATAGCCATTGGCTGTCAGGTCGCAGTAAACACAGGCATCACCACAATCATCAGCACCTGGAGGAGATGGAAGGCCGCAGTCCTGGGGTTGTTGCGCTAGGCAATTAAAAAAAAATAGATTTGTTAAAAATAAAACAGTTAGGGTAAGATTCCACTTCATTTCAGGGTGTTATTATAATTAAGTAACGCTTAAAAAAGGTTTTTAGGGATTTTAAATTAACACTAAAAGTCCCTCAGCGTTTCCTTTAGGTCTTCTTTCAAAATCGAAAACTTATTTTTTAAGCAGCATTAGTAATGAAATATTCAAATGCACTGATTATATCAATCAAATTAAACTATAGATATAGATATGAGAGCTATCTTATCTATAATAGCACAGAATGAAAAGGTTATCGCAAATTAGCTGATGTAATTTATAAAAAAAATTAAATGTATTTAACTTTTCGATAATGTTTAATTATTAATGTCTTAAAAAACACCTTTACCATGTCTAATCTTTCACTTTGGATTAAAAATTGAAATAGAATGCTGTATTCAGAATTGAGATTATTCAAATTATCTATTTTTTAACAATAAGTTACGGGACAAAATTAATGATCAGCTATTTTGACATGCTAAAATTTCATAAGCGTGACTAAAAGGAGATTGTGTTGAATATTTTGAGATGTCTTATAAAAAATAGCTTATTATTAAGAACCTGTATTCTTGTATTTCTATAGATAAATGACTAATTTTAAGTTAATTATGATTCACTAAAAACAATGTTATGAGAAAACTAATGATCTTAGGCTTGTTCCTAATTGCCAGCTTTGGAGTTCAGGCAATTGAAGAGTTTGGTATTGCATCTTATTATGCTGATGCTTTTCATGGTCGTAAAACTGCCAGTGGAGAGCTCTATCACAAAGATAAATATACTGCGGCTCACAAAACTTTACCTTATGGAACAATGATCAGAGTCACTAGACTTGATAATAAATCTTCCGTTACTGTAAGAATTAACGACCGTGGACCTTATATCAAAGGTCGTATTGTTGACCTTTCTAAAGCTGCTGCTAAAAAACTAGATCTGATCACTGATGGAAAAGCAAGGGTTAAAATCGAAATCCTTGAAAAGGGAGATGAAGATTTAGTTGCTAATACTGCTCCTGTTCCAAATCTGGAATCTTTAAATTCAAATAAGCCAAAACCAAAGGCTGATTTGGTAATACCTAAAAAAAAGGACCCCATTCCTACTGAGTTTGCTGAAAGTGCACCTGAGCGGATACTTCCTGCTAAACGCGATCCTGTATCCGGTGAACCCAATCCTGGTGCCACAACAGCCAAAAAAGGAAAAGCTATTCCAGCTGTAAAAGCAAACCCCAGTAAACCGACACAAGCAAAAAAGGTTGAACTTACGAATAAAGGCACCTTGGTAAGAGGACAAGATTACAAAGATTTTGATCTGTACAAAATCCAATTAATGCGGCCTTCTAAAACTGGATATGGGGTACAAGTTGCTTCGATTACTCAATACGAAAACGTATTAAAACAAGTCGCAAAGCTTCAGGAAAAATGGTTTAATAATATCTTGGTGAGTGTCGAAAAAGGAGAGAATGGTGCTCCTGTTTATAAATTAATACTTGGGCCTTTTCCAGATAGAGATACCGCTAATAGCTATAAAAAAGACCTAAAGAACAAAAAGAAAATTAGTGGCTTCGTTGTCGATTTAACCCAATTGAAACATTAATCTATCTGTCATTGGACATTAGTCATTCGGAATTTTCCTTATGACTAATGTCCAATTATATATTTATTGACCGCGAAGAGACAAATAGTTTTCAAAGATCAATTCTACTATACCTTCCATTTCCTTTTCTTGTTTAATGATAATACTGGCTTTATTATAAAACTCAGTTCGTTCTTCTAGTTTTTGAGTAATAAAATCAAGCAATTTATTTTCTTCAATATTGGCAATCAATGGCCTTTTACTTTTTTCTTTTATTAGTCGCTGAGCTAAGAGTTCTGGTTCTGTTTCAAGATAAATAGTTACACCATTTTCATTCATCCATTCCATATTATCATAAAAGCATGGCGTTCCTCCACCTGCTGAGACAATTGCATCACCCAGTACTCCAAAGTCTCTAAGGCATTTTCGTTCCTCTATTCTAAAATAGTCTTCTCCTTTTTCTTCAAAGATTTTTGGAATTTTCATGGAACATTTTTCTTCGACATATTCATCTAAATCAAAGAAAGGGTAATCCATTTTGGTAGCAAGTAATTTTCCAATATAAGTCTTTCCTGAGCCCATAAATCCGATTAGAAAAATTAGATTTGCATTCATTGATATTGGATTTTTAAATTTGAAAAACTTCTATAAGAAAACAGGTTTATCTAGTTTTTTAGAAATGATAAAGGCTGCATTAATCAAACCAACATGGCTATAAGTTTGTGGAAAATTTCCGTATTGGCTTCCAGTTTTTTCATGAACATCCTCACTTAAAAGTCCCAAATGGTTACCATGTTGAATCAATTTTTCAAATATCTCTATTGCTTCCTCTACTCTATCCATTCGAGCCAATGCTTCTACATACCAAAAAGCACAAATCAGAAAAGTAGATTCTGGTTCACCAAAATCATCTATATGCTTGTATCTATAAAATAGTCCTGATTCCGTTTTTAATTCCTTTTCCAAAACTTCCATATGTGTTTTTGCGCGATCACTTTTAGGGTCAAGATAGCCCATGTTGATCAATTGCAACAAAGAAGCATCTAAATTTTTAGACTCAACCGCCTGAGTATAAACGCCTCGTTCCTCATCATAACAAGCCTCAATCATATTTGAAGACTCATTGATCAAATCCTTAGCTTCTTTTTCTAAATCAGAATCTTTAATACTCAGCGCAATCTTTCTTGCAGCATTTGCGCCAGCCCAATGAAATAGAAAGGTATAAGAATGTTTTTGTGAAAGTCCTCTAAATTCCCAAAGCCCATTATCTGGTTCTTCCATCGTTTCCTTTATCATAGCTAAACAATGTTTTACCAAACCAATCAGGGTTGTGCTCTCCTTTGAACCAAGTCTTCGATCTGTAAACAAGGGTAATAAAGTCACTAAGACTTGCCCGTATACATCATTTTGAGTATGTTCATAAGCCTGATTTCCAATTCGAACGGGCCTTTCTCCTTTATAACCTTCAAGTGGTAGAATCTTTTCTACAGGTTCTCTATCTATAGTAATCGGATACAAAGGATGAAATCGCTTATCCTCATTTAAAACAATGTTTTCTATAAAATTGGCATAATCCTCTAAAATCCCGAAATGGCTTAAATCATTAAGTGCTTTTATTGTATAATGAGCATCTCTCATCCAACAAAAACGATAATCCCAGTTTCTACCACTTCCAGGAAACTCTGGTAAACTTGTAGTAGCCGCAGCTATTATTGCTCCAGTATCTTGATATTGATGCAATTTGAGTGTTAATGCTGATCGAATAACTGCATCTTGATGAAAATTCTCAGTAGAAGTATTCAATACCCAATTTCTCCAATATTTAATCGTCTTCTCTAAAAAATTATCCGCAGTAGCCTCCAATGGCCCTTCTAAGGGAACCCCCCAGGTAAGGATACAGTGTTTTGGCTCATTTAATACAAATGCTTGTTCTTTATCCACATAACTCAATGGAATATTAGTTGTCAATCTAACCGGAGATTCTAGTCCAGAATAACGAATATGGCTGGAACCAAATACTTTCTGTGGTTTAGTTTCCCCATAATTACCAACAGGATGACAGGACACTTTAACTCTTGGAGTACCTTTTATAGGAATGATTTTTCGGACTAGCATCAGAGGCTTATAAAGCCGTTCAAATTGACGAAACCTCGGTGCAAAATCAATCACTTTATAAGTACCATCTTCGCATTCGAATGTCGTTTCCAGAACATTCGTATTGTAAACATATTGCTGGCTTGATGTGTAATTTTCCCATTCTGGTTGAATAGAGAAATTTCCTCCATTTTTTTCATCCAAAAGTGTCCCAAAGATAAAGCTACTATCAAATCTTGGCCAACACATCCAGCCTATGTTTGCATCTGTATCTACTAAACCCAGATAAGCGCAATTTCCTATAATTCCGTATTTATACTTATGTTGCTCCATAATTCATTTTTAGAGAGCTCAAAGTTAAAATTATTAAGTGAATTAAGAATTATTAATGAAATTTTAGTCTATTTTCTCCTAAAGAAAGGTTTCAGAAATAAGCAGTAAAGCAGTATCTTTGCAGCACTTTAAGGGACATGGAATAAATTTCACTTACGAATGTCCACTGGATTAGTCAGAGAACGATAAAAAAAAAGAAAATGAGATTTTTGATTTTAATAATTCTTATTGGTCACCTTACTTTATCTTGCAATGAAGATAAAACGGAGCAATCAGCAAAGCCTGAAAAAGTAGTTCAAGAAATCACATCTGGTGATCGCATCAGAGATATCATTCGAAACCCAGTGGATGCTAATGAATCAGAGGATACTGTAAACGTAGCAAAAATGGTATTTGAGGAAAAACGATTTGATTTTGGAACGGTGAACGAGGGGGATGTAGTAAAGCATACGTTCAAATTTGTAAACGAAGGTACTGTTCCATTGATAATTGCACAAGCGAAATCCACCTGTGGTTGCACTATTCCTGAATGGCCAAAAAATCCTATCGCGCCAGGTGAAGGTGGGGTAATTGATGTTCGGTTTGATACAAAAAATAAAAAAAATCGACAAGGAAAACCAATTACAATTATTGCAAATACATATCCTAGAGAAACAATTCTTCAATTAAAAGGACAGGTAACACCTAAAGAATAAAACGATTAATCTAAAACTTTAAATACTATGATGATGACAAGCTTTATATTATTACAGGCAGGAGGCGGCGGAATGGCTCAATTTGGAAACTTATTTTTTATCCTCGCTATTTTTGGAGTCTTTTATTTTTTCTTAATACGCCCTCAACAGAAAAAACAAAAAGAACAAACTAACTTTACCGATAACTTAGAAAAAGGAATGGAAGTCGTAACGGCAAGTGGGATTATAGGCAAAATCAATAAAATCGAAGATCCCTTTGTTACGTTGCAGGTAGACACTAAGACTTTTATTAAGTTTACCAAAAATGCCATTTCAAAAGAAATGACAGCAGCGATACAACCAAAAGATGAAAATACCAAATAAGGTAGAAATAAAAACTTTCTTTGACTCAGACCGAGCTATATTAATTGTTTGTATTTTTATAGCTTTGGTTTTCTGGGTTTTAGTCAAACTTTCGCAGACATTTTATACCACAGTTGATTTTAGTATTGACTACCAACTTCCGGCTGGCAAATCTTTTGTTTCTTCACCTCCTACTTCTGCTACAGCAACTTTAAAGGGTTCCGGCTGGGATTTAATTTCTAATCAGTTTAATAATAAAGCATCAAATATTCTTTTCGAAATTAATGATGTTTCTTCCCAGGCGATTAATGCCGGATTACTAATTGATAAATTTCAACAAACTATCTCCTCCTCTATTGAAGTTTCTGATGTCAATATGGACTTTATTTTTGTTCAAATGGAAAATGAAACTGAAATAAAAGTCCCGATTAAACTTTTACACAACATCACTTTAGCGCCTCAATTTCAGTTTATGGATAGTATCATGATCGAACCAGATAGTATTGTAGTGACTGGACCATTGACTGAAGTACAATCTATTGTTGAATGGGAGACGGACTTACTAGACTTGAAAGATTTAAAAAACAATCAAGTCTTAGAGGTTTCACTAAAGGCGCCTAAAAACAATGAGGTCCATTTATCTCAAAATCAAATCATTGCGAATATAGCAGTAGAACAATATACTGAAAAATCTTTTTTCTTACCGATCACATTCAAGAATGTACCAGATAGTATTAAAGCTTTTCCAGAAAAAACTAAATTAAACTGTATTGTAGGTTTAAGTAAATACAATGATGTCAATCGAATGTCTTTTCAACTGGTTGCAGATTTAAAAGGCATTACGCCTAATAATGAAAAGAATACTATTCCTATTGTCCTCACACGCCAACCAGATTATGTTCGGAATATCAATTTCATACCGAATAGTGTAGAATTCTTTTTTGTAGAAACCAAACAAGACTCGATTACAGTTAATCAAAACGAAGTAATAGAACAAAAGAAATAGTGGTGTAAAAAGGTAGAATCTAAATTAGAGAAACCAAGTATAATTATCATTTTCCAGTAGTCATTTGTAACTCAAGTCGAGAAAAAGAATCGTTATCGTCGTATAATTTTGGCTTTTCATCTGGAAATAATTAAGTTTCAGTTGTATTCAGGGATCGTAATTTATTTATACTAGACACTGCATAAGTTTCTATCCCATAAAATACAGTTGAAAACTATTTACTAAACAACTAATCAATATTATTATGAATGAAATACCAATCTTGTTAATTCCTTTGCTCTTCATTGGAGCTGTTATTATTTTTTCCGGTTTGTTTACGGTTCGACAGCAAACTGCTGCCGTTGTCCAAAGACTTGGAAAATTCCAAAGCATTCGTCAAGCTGGCCTCCAATTTAAAATTCCGATCATTGATGCTATTGCTGGTCGAATGAATTTAAAAATTCAACAATTGGATGTAAATGTCGAAACCAAAACTTTAGATGATGTATTTGTTGGTTTAAAAGTTTCTGTACAATTTAGAGTTCTTGAAAATGCCATTTATGATGCATTTTATAAGCTAGAGAACTCACATGAACAGATTACCGCTTATGTATTTGATGTAGTTCGAGCAGAAGTACCAAAAATGAAATTGGATGATGTTTTTGTAAAAAAAGACGATATCGCTGTAGCTATTATGACTGAATTGCAAGAAGCTATGAATGATTATGGTTATCGAATTGTAAAAGCCTTAGTTACAGATATAGATCCGGATCAAGCTGTAAAGCATGCGATGAATCGTATTAATGCCGCAGAAAGAGAAAAACTAGCTGCTGAATATGATGGAGAAGCGGAAAGAATTCGTATCGTTGCACGCGCTCAGGCTGAAGCTGAAAGTAAGAAACTACAAGGTCAGGGTATCGCTGATCAACGAAGAGAAATAGCCAGAGGTTTGGAAGAGTCTGTAGAAGTCTTAAATCAAGTAGGCATCAATTCTCAGGAAGCATCTGCACTGATCGTGATCACACAACATTATGATACTTTACAATCATTAGGCGAGCATACCAATAGCAATTTGATTCTTATGCCTAATGCGCCTACGGCTGCTTCTGATATGTTAAACCAAATGGTGACTTCATTTACGGCTTCTTCTCAGGTATTAGATTCTATAAAAGAAGGCAATGCGAACAAGCCACCAAAATTAGATAAAAAGTAGATTCTTTGTCTATCGTCATTGGTCAAATCACTTTTGACCAATGGCTTTCTTTTATAAGTAGTTCGACGGAATTATGTTAATTTATTTTTTCTTAAGATTTTGAAATATTATAACATAATTTCCTTTCAGTCAATTATTTATAAAATTTTTCAAAATCAAAAATAAATCAACATAATTTTGTCCCGTCACTTATCTCTCTTTATCATAATTTAAATTTTACTGGAAGGTTAAATTGAACACCCACTGCTTGACCATTTGAGGCTCCGGGTAGCCAGACTAACCCATTTGTATTCATACTTTCTACTACCCTTTTCGCTTCAGCACCACATCCTGAACCAATATCCCTTAAGATATTAATACTACCCAATGTGCCATCCTTTTTGACCATAAAACTTATTACTACAGTTCCTTCTATCTTATTTTTTCTTGCTTCTGGAGGATAATTTATACTGGAGTAAACATATTCGAGCATTTTTTTATCTGCACAACTGTGACGTTTTTTTTCCTCTTTAACATCTTCACAGCCTGGAAATCTAGGCATCCTATCAACTACTTTATACGTTCCTTTTTTTTCAGTCTTTTTTTCTACTTCCTTCTTATTTTCTATACTTTGATCAACCTCCGTTTCTTCTTCAAGTATCTCTTTTTTTGGTAATTTAAATTTTATCGGAAAGTTAAATTGTACATCTGGTGATTTGCCTCTTTCTATACCCGGAATCCAATTAAGTTCTTCAACATTCATTTTCTTTATAATTCTTAATGCTTCTTTCCCACATCCCGCACCAATATCTCTAAGCACTTTTATATCAGAAAATGTCCCATCATCCATAATCTTAAAAGTAACCACCACCGTCCCTTCTACGCCATTCTCTTTTGCTATTTCTGGATACTTAAGTTCCTTTTTCACATAGGCTTTTAATTTTTCATCCATACAATCTTTTTGCTCCTTCCTACCTATAATATCTTCACAGCCTGGAAAAACAGGCATTCTTTCAACAACTTGAAACACACTTTCTTTTTTATCTTCGTTTTTTACTTCCTTCTTATTTTCTATACTTTGATCGACCTCCGTTTCTTCCTCAAGTATCTCTTCTTTGGGCAATTTAAATTTTACAGGAAGATTAAATCGAACTCGTACTGCTTTGCCTCTTTGCTTACCTGGAATCCAATTAAGTTTTTCTATATTCATTTTCTCTATCACTCTTTTTACTTCTTTACCACATTCTGCTCCAATATCTCTAAGTACTTTTATATCAGAAAGCGTCCCATCTTCCATGACAATAAATGAAGCCACTACCATCCCTTCCACACCATTTTCTTTTGCTATTTCAGGGTATTTAAGTTCTTTTTGTACATATTCTAACAATTTTCTTTGAGCACAATCTTTTCGACCTTGATGATCCTCAACGTTTTCGCAGCCTGGAAACCTAGGCATTTCCTCTACGACTTGGAATATTTCTTCTTGTTTTGCTTCGGGTGGTTTAGGAGCAGGTTTAGGTTTAGCTTCTTGAGCAGAAAGCATCCAAGTAAAAAGAAAGAGAAAGCTTAATAAAGGGAATAGTTTTTTAGTAATCATATTTATATCTATTTGTTAAAGGATCGGGAATTAATAAGTGTCCAGATTAGACGGCCAATTATCATCAGAAAGATAATACAAAGAGGGAAACCTTCAAGTCTGATTATACCAACTTAACAAAAGTTTAAACTTTAGAGAATGCTAAAGTCGAGTATTAGTGAAGACCGAAACCCAGTTTTTATACTAAGTTCTTCCTTTTTCCTTTAAAAGCTCAATCTCCAATTTGCTCTTAGCATGACAATCGCAAGATTCACTAAACGTTTGAATAAAGAAGATAGAACATCAAATTTTGAAAAAATACTAGAAGCAAGGCCTCACAAAGCCCTTTAGGGCTGATCACAAGACCGAAGGTCGATCACAAGCGAAGCGATCACCATAACACAAATCTAAAATATCGTTATTGCAATCACCATGTGCTCTTAGCGTAAGAGTGTAATATTGCCTTTTTTATAATACTCTTCTCCCCCAACACACCGAGCAGTAAGATAGAAACCATAAGCATCTGGCGGTAAGTGTTCACCTTTGAAAGTGCCATCCCAACCTATACCTTGTTCAAAGGATTCAAAGACTTTTTGTCCCCAACGATTATAGATTACTAAGTGCATTTCTTCTATATTATTTCCCATTAGTCGAAGTACTTCATTTTCACCATCACCATTTGGAGTAAATGCATTAGGCAAAAATATATTAGGATCATCGCATGGACTTTCAACGACGACTAATAAAAGTTCTAAAGTATTTAGACAACCATTCTCATCTGTAACTTCAAGCGTATAAATTGTTGTTTCAGTAGGAAAAGCCAAAGGATTAGAAATCGTCACATCACTCAAGGATTCAGAAAGATCCCATAAATAAGTATAATCTGTACTTATGGTAGTGGTGATCTGGGCGGTATCTCCTCGATATATGGTATCAGGCTCTATAAATCCTTCTAAGGGTGGTCCAGAGTTGCTAATAGATACCATCACCTCATCATCAAAAGAACAACCATATTGATCTTCTAAAGTAACAGAATATGTAGTGTTCACTTCTGGTGAAGCAATTGGACTCGGTATACCTGTACCACTCAGGCCATCGGGTGGCGACCAAAAGTAAGTGACACCTTCTAAGGGATCAGGATTCAGCTGTACAGAATCACTTGAACATGAAAGTTCCGCATCAGGAATCATTCCTTCTGTAAATACTTGTGCCAAAATGGTTTCTGATATGGCACTGGTACATCCTTCTTCATCTTCTATTACTAATTCTAAAACATAAGTATCACTACTTGAAATGGTAATTTCCGGATTTTGAATCAAGAAGGAATCAACCACTACTCCACCTTGAGATAAATACCAGGTCCAGTCAAAATTCAAACCTCCTAAATGATTAGACATATCTGTCAAAGCCAAAGTAAAACTGTCTACGCAATTTGTTACTTCAAAATCAAAAGAAGGAAACAGAACCGCTTCATCAATATAAAATTCTTGATAAGCCGTATCAATACAATAATCGCCAATTGATCCAATCAACATCGTTGTATAGGTACCTGAATCGGAATAAATATAAGTCGGGTTGACCTCCATAGAGCTGGCCCCAGGGTTTCCTGGATCATTAAATATCCAAATATAGTCTTCAGCTCCTGTACTATTATTAGTATATATCACTTCAAAATCACATGGAACTTCCGCAGTAAAATCAACAGAAATCGTATCAATTAAAACTGTTATCGTATCATACAATTCACATTCTCCTAAATTGTCTATAAAAACGACATAGGTAGTAGCAGTATCTGGTGAGGCCAATGGACTTGGTGAATTTGGGAAATCTAAGCCATCTGGCGGTGACCATTGATAAGTTACACCGGGTAAAGGGTTAGGATTTAAAGGTGCTTCACTCCCTAAACATATTGTTATTTCATCTGGGAAAGTTTCTTCATTAAAAACATTTGCAGGGAAGGTCTGAGTAAATTCCTGCGTACATCCATTTGTAGCAGTGATGACCAGATTCAATGTAACGGTTGTACTTGTATTGACAACAAAAGTTGGATTCTGTTCCATAGAGGTCGCTAATACTACATTATTTTCATCAACCAATACCCAATGCCAAGTCTCTACATCTACTATAGTATCATAAGATAAATCAGACACTTGAATAGTTAAGCTATCTGTACAATTAGCATAGCCATAGTCAAAATCTGCAAATAATGAAGGCAAATGCAAACTGATTTCTTGTTCAAATGTATCAACACAACTACCATCGGGTTCTGCTATCAAAACGATATTATAGGTCCCCGTGTCGGAAAAAGTATATGTTGGATTCATTTCAGTAGTAACAAAACCAGGATCAGCAGGATCATTAAAATACCATTCAAAATTTACAGCATTAGAGCTTTGATTGTCAAAGGTGACTGTTAATCCTTCACAAATAATCTCTGGCGCAAAGAATGAAGAAAGTGCAACACCACACTGACCAACATTATATTGAAAATCACGTCTGGTAGTTGAAATTAATACCCCATTCCGATATTCTTCTAGACATATTCCAACAACAAATTGACCTATAGTATTTGGTGTGCCGGTCAGCAGTCCAGTATCTTCGTCTATAGCCAGAGGAATCCCCCCAAGTACATTACTTAAATTGTATGGAGGATCAACCCAAACCACTTCTTGTGGAATTGTTTGCTCAAATGGTTGCGGTTCTGGGGTTCCAGGAGTGGCTCCATCCAAAGGTGTACACAAACGATAAACTATAGAATCCCCATCAGGATCAACAGCTGACTGGTCAAAACTAATCGGTTCATTCACACATATATATATCGGCGGCCATAGATTGAATAGAGCACTACTATTACATTCATTTAAAGCATTTTCAGAAATATTCACGCCAAAGGTTGCACCAGTATCAAGAGGGTCTATGATATTCGCAATAGAAAAATTTCTACAGCAACGCTGATAAATCAATTGATAGCCACCTGCAATTTGAGGTAAGGTTTTCACCCCCGTGTACTGAGTTGTGTGTACACAAACATTAGGTGGAACGACAAGGCAAGGATCAGATAAAACAGGTTCTAGAGTATCATTCAATATTGGATCGAATGGAATTAATAAGCTATCTATCAGTTGACCTGCCGAATTGTAAATCCCAATTTTAGCGGGATCATCAAAAAACGCTGCCGGATTACCATTATAGCAATCTCTAAAGATCGTTAGTTTTATTTCGTATTGATCATTCCCCATACAAGTATAGGTCATCTCTCCTCCAACGATATGTGTCGCGCTGACTTCTATAGAAGAAAGGACAGTTAATGATAAAACTAAAAGGATAAGTCTAAACATATAATTTGTTCGCATAAATAATTCTGATTAGAAAAGCTTTCATGCACAATGCTAATTTACCATTTAAAA
Source organism: Saprospiraceae bacterium (assembly GCA_965277415.1). Lineage (GTDB taxonomy): Bacteria > Bacteroidota > Bacteroidia > Chitinophagales > Saprospiraceae > JAHDHW01. The sequence continues at coordinate 40,823 of CBDICS010000077.1, read as the reverse complement.
TGGCATTTGCCAACGAATTTACAAGAAATTAAGGACTAGTGGGAGTCAAAAGAATTAATTTATCATTCTAGATTAAATCCAACCGTTCTTACCCTTTTACTTTCTATTCCATCGTTTTTAATTTCTGTGAGAATCATCTTAGAGGTTTTAGGATCTTCAAAAACTTCCTTCATATTTCGAATTAGCCCTGCTGGAACATTTGCGGCAATTAATGCATCCATTAGCCTTAAGCTTTCAAAGTTTTTTATACATTCTTCTAATCTTTTATTGAGTTTATCTCTGTTCCCTACCCTTTTTGCATTCGTAATAAAATATTCATCTTTCGCTAATTCGGGTATATTCAAAGTTTTACATAGATTAATGAATTGTTGTTGCGTTCCAGCTGCTAATACGATTGGTTTGTCATCTTTTGTATAAAAAATATCTCCATAGGGTGCAATATTTGGATGTTGACTACCCATTCGTTGCGGGATGTGCTTTTCCATTAACCAGTTGGTGGCTTGATTTGCTAAAGAAGCTATTGCTGATTCATAAAGAGAAGTTGAGACTTTACTTCCTTCTCCTGTCTGATATCTTTTTAATAAAGCAATCAAAATGCCTTCTTTTAACTGATGTGCCGCTAGTAAGTCGATCAGCGCAACAGGCATTCTCACAGGATCACGATCAGGTTCGCCAGTCATAAATAGAAAACCCGTCTCTGCTTGCAATACAATATCAAAAGCTGGTCGAGTACTCTCTTCTCCAAAAGAAGTTAAATTTGCATAGATAATTTGGGGATTAATGGTTTTAAGGCTTTCATAATCCATGTTTAATTTTTCGGCAGATCCAGGGCGGTAATTAGCAATTACTACATCGGCATCTTTTATATATCTATTCAATTTTTCTTGGTCTTCTGGGGTTTTAAGATCAAGCATCAAAACAGTTTTGTTCCAATTGACAGCACAATAATAAGCGGAATAATCTCGATCTTTAGATTCATCTGATAATCGCCAAGCTCTCGTTACATCTCCTCTTGTACTCTTATTTTCAATTTTAATAACAGAAGCGCCTAATTCAGCAAAAAACATTCCTACCGCAGGACCAGCCAGAACACTTGCCAATTCTATTACCTTAAGATTTTCAAATATTTGATCTGTCATTAATTTCATCATTTATGTGGAATCGCACTTCCTAATTAAAATACAAATTGTACTTTTATTATAGAACAATACTACAGCTTTTTTGCAAACGAAGCTCATTACCTGGAATAGAAAATGTTGATTTGGGTCATTTTGTTAGGCTACCTTTAATTGTGGTTTCTCCTACGGAGGGGAGGGATAGTTTCTCCTACGGAGAAAAGTTATAGTTTTTCCTGCGGAAAAAAGTTGTAGTTTCTCCTGCGGAGAAAAGTGATCATCAGGCTGCGAGGTTTTTACTTTTGTTTATATTTTTTGATTTTTGGAATTTGATACTATGAATAACAAATTGCTTGCTTTCTTGATTTTCTTGATTTTTCTTTCTTCTTATAACTTAATGGCTACAACTTATTATGTTGATTTTTCTGGTGGATTGAATAGTAATGATGGATTGAGTCCGGCATCGGCTTGGAAGGATTTATTTAAAGTCAGAAATTCTAATCCTCAACCTGGGGATACCTATTTATTTAAAAGAGGAGAAACATGGGCAGGTTCTCAAATGTATATCACAGCATCGGGTACTGCGGCCCAACCGATTACCTATGGTGCTTATGGTCATGCAAATGACGATTTACCAATTATTTCTGGTATTACTAATATTCCATTGGCTGATGATCCTGCTAACTGGACCGATTTGGGAACTAATATTTGGACATTTTCGCTGGCTGCTACACCGGGTCGTTTATTTCTGGATGGGAATGAATTTCTACGTGCTGACTCACTTCATGATGTAGGCATTATGGATAGCCAAGGGGCTATTGGTTATTGGTATTACGATACAACAACTATGCTATTACATTTATTTTCGAATCAAAATCCTGCGAATTTATATTCAGATATTGTAGGTAGTATTTTATTCGTTTCCGTTTCCGTTTTTGATGCAAATCACATGATTTTTGAAAACCTCGATCTAAGAGGAGGTTCAGGTGCTTCACTAGGCTTTAATGGCTGTTCAAATAATGAAGTGCGACAATGTAGTCTCGGGCATTCTGCGAATTCCGGGGTTTTGATTATTGACGCTACCATTAGTAGTTCCAGTCAAGCTTCAAGCCATCTATCTATTCACGATAATACATTTGATTCTGATTTTACTTTTTATTATGGTCTAGGTTCAGAGCGAGGTTGTGGCGACGGAATTAAATTATTTTATGGAGCAAATAATTGTACGGTTTCGGATAATACTTTTATCAATTGGGCACATAATGCCATAGAATTATTAGGTAATAAATCCGGAGCATCAGGTGTCAATGACAATCAGTTTTTTGGAAACATCATTTCTGCACCCGATATTCCTTATGCACACCCTTTAGGAGCAGATGGTTATGATGGATTATGTCAAAATAATGAATTTTACAAAAATGATATTTCTAACTGTAGAACTGCTTCCCAAATCAATGGAAATAATAATTGGGTACATCATAATATCATTAGATCAATGAGAAATTCTCCCTCCAAAAACACTCCTACAGCCCATGCTTTTGTATTGGGCATATATGGAACCGGTTTAGTATGTAAAAACAATCGATATGATCACAATTTGATTATTGATACCGATGAATCGGGTTTCTTAGTTCGTGGCTATGGATTTCCTGAACAAGTACAGGGTAATAGTATTAGAAATAATATCCTTTATGAAACTGGCCAAACACCATATAATAATGAGTATTCTATAGGAACAGGTCTTGTAATTTATGATACAAATTTAGATGGTCTTGGAGGAAATACTTATCAGAATAATTTATTTTACAGCAGTGACATCAATGCTAATGCAGTCTTTGATCAAGATAATTCTATGTATTATTCAGCCAGCCAGTTCAACGATCAAAATGGTATGGAAGGGAATATCATAGAAGATAATATCTCAGGAGATCCATTGTTTACTGATTTTATGAATAACAACTATTTGCCGCTTGATAATTCTCCAGCTGTAAATGCAGGTATTGATACCGGCTTAAGTCTAGATTATGTTGACAATCCAAGATTTGTTGGTTTAGCACCAGATATCGGTCCACTTGAGACAGACGTCGCTGGCCCACTTCCAATTGATTGGGGAAATAATTGGATTGAAGTTATAGAGGACAAGCAGTCTATAATTTATTGGGAGACCATTATGGAGTATAACAGTGATTATTTTATTGTTGAAAGGATGCATTCAAATGATCAGTCCTGGTCGACACTTGGTCGAGTCAATTCAATTGGCTTTAGTGATCAAAAAACTTTATACCATTTTGAAGATGAGCAAACACTACAAGGTCTTTCATATTACCGGGTTAAACAAGTAGACCGGAATGGGCAATTTGACTATTCTAGTATTATGTCCGTAAAAATCGAAAATACTACTCCATATACATTAGCCAGAATAGATCATGGAACTTTGCAAATACTTTCTAATCTAGATAAGGATTGGTCCAATATGAACATTCGAGTGATTGATTATTCAGGTCAAACTATACTTCATATTAATGGTTCAAATCAAGTCTCAATCAATCAACTTCCTTCAGGTATGTATTTTCTAATATTAGAAAACGATCAGGATTTTGAGGTATTTAGATTTGCAAAATAGGTTCTCGGGGTTTGTAGATTCTGAAAGATTGCTTTAGGTATAGGGCAATCAGTTTTTATGAAAAATATCTACTGATACTTGAAATCTAAATTCATTGCTTATATTAGATGCACTTACTTTGATATAAAATCTAATACAATGAAATTACCAACTTCTAATATGCTCTCTTTATTCCTAAGTGTTTGTTTGACATTACTATTTACTCAATGCGATACCCCACAGCAAGAAGAGACCGCCTCTGATTCAGGTAAACAATCGTCTACTTTTGTATCGAATCCTATAGAAGTTCCTGAGCAAACGGTTAAAACACTGGAGATTGGATCAAAAGCGCCCGACTTTAGACTTCCTGGAACGGATGGAAAGTTTCATTCATTATCGGACTACGCTAGTGCAAAAGCATTAGCAATAATTTTCACTTGTAACCATTGTCCAACAGCACAAGCCTATGAAGAAAGAATCAAATCTATAGTTTCTGACTATGAGACAAAAGGGCTACAAGTCATCGCCATTTCGCCCAATAGTCCATTGGGTTTATTATATGAAGAGTTAGGCTATTCAGATTTAGGAGATGACTTTGAAGACATGATTATCAGACATAAAGAACATCATTTTAACTTCCCATACTTATATGATGGCGATGATCAAAAAGTTTCGCTTGCTTATGGTCCGGCTGCTACACCTCATTGTTTCGTGTTCGATAGTGAAAGGATTCTAAAATATGTTGGTCGAATTGATACTTCTGAAAAACCGAGAACTGCAAACGCTGAAGATTTACGCGATGCAATTGATCATATTCTTGCAGGAAAAGATTTAGAAACGCCTTCAACCAAGACCTTTGGCTGTTCAACCAAATGGGGTTGGAAAACAAAAATGCGATCAAAAGTAGACAAAGAATGGGAAAACAAAGAAGTGACATTAGAAGAACAGAGTATTGAGGAGCTTAAAAAACTAGTTCAAAATGATAGCGAAAAACTTCTACTCATTAATGTTTGGGCTACCTGGTGTGGGTCTTGTAGAATTGAATATCCAGAGTTTATAGTGATCCAGCGTATGTTTGGTGCTAGAGATTTTGAGTTTGTTTCCATTTCCGCTGATAAATTAAGTAAAAAAGAAAAAGCACATGATTTTTTAAAAAGTGCGCATTCATCCCTCTCTAATTATATATCAAAAACAGACGATAAATATGCTTTGATCGAAGCAATTAATCCAAAATGGAATGGGGCACTTCCTTATACCGCACTTATAGAACCGGGTGGAAAAGTCGTTTGGCAACAACAAGGTGAAGTAGATTTTCAAAAATTAAAGAGGATCATTGTTGATCATCCGATGATTGGACGTTTTTTTTAAAAAGGGTATTCAATATATTCTTCTATTAAAGAATCGTTAAATCTCAGCAGAACATCCTAGTTTAATCACTTATTATACGTACCTTTGCGGTCTTTTTGACTATGATTTGTTCAAATTCTTAAAGTAAAATATCAGTTTCTCGATATATGTAGTCATTTTTGAACAAATTCTATATTTTGATATAATAAAATTGACGCAATGTTAAGTACAACAAATTTAGGATTACAATACGGCAAACGGGTTTTATTTGATGAAGTTAATGTGAAATTTACCCGAGGTAATTGCTACGGAGTCATTGGGGCTAATGGAGCGGGAAAATCCACTTTTGTAAAGATTTTAGCTGGAGAAATAGACCCAAATCAAGGGAGTGTAAACCTAGAGCCAGGTAATCGTATGGCAGTATTAAAGCAAAATCACTTCGAATTTGAGGAGGAATTAGTACTCAATACTGTCATCATGGGCTATAAGGAATTATATGATATCATGATCGAAAAGAACGCGATCTACATGGATCCTGATGCAACAGAAGCGGATGGATTAAAAGCAGCAGATTTGGAGAATACTTATGGCGAAATGGGCGGTTGGAATGCAGAGAGTGATGCAGCTGAATTACTTTCCAATATGGGAATCAAAGAAGATTTGCATCACAAACAAATGAAGGATTTGAGTGGTTCTGAAAAAGTAAAAGTCCTCTTAGCCCAAGCACTTTTTGGCGATCCCGATATCTTATTACTGGATGAGCCGACCAATGATCTTGACGCATTGACCGTGACCTGGTTATCTGATTTTTTAGCAGATTTCAAAAATACAGTGATCGTCGTATCGCATGATCGTTACTTCCTGGATATGGTTTGTACTCATATCGTTGATATAGATTATAATCAAATTCGAATTACAACTGGTAATTATACATTTTGGTATGAAACCAGCCAGATGATGGCGCGTCAAATGGCGAATAAGAATAAAAAGAATGAACAAAAACGCCAAGAGTTATTGTCATTTATTCAACGATTTAGCGCTAATGCATCTAAATCCAAGCAAGCTACCAGCCGGAAAAAAGCTTTGGAGAAAATCAATTTAGAAGAGATTCAACCTTCGAGTAGAAAATATCCATTCATCCATTTCAAAGTAGAAAGAGAACCTGGTGATCAAATTTTACAAGTAAAAAACTTAAGCAAGCGTGCTCCTGATGGCCACTATTATTTTTCTAATGTGAATTTTACCATGAATTCTGGTGAAAAGATTGGATTGCTATGTAGAGAGACTTCAGCGATCAATGCATTTTTTAATATTTTGGCTGGTGAAGAAGAAGCAGATTCTGGAACTATTGAATATGGTCAGACGATTACTTCTGAATATCTACCAAACGAAAATGAAAAATACTTCTCTGATGCAAAAGATCAAGATTTGATCAATTGGCTCCGAGAATATTCAGAAGAAAAAGATGAGCAATTCATTCGAGGTTTTCTTGGTAGAATGCTCTTTTCTGGTGAAGAAGTTCATAAAAAATCCAGCGTATTGTCTGGAGGTGAAAAAGTACGTTGTATGCTTTCTAAAATAATGCTTCAACATCCTAATTTCTTATTACTGGATGAGCCGACCAATCACCTTGACCTTGAATCTATTACAACGCTCAATACAGCAATGACTGAATTTAAAGGAAATATGATTTTCACTTCGCATGATCATCAAATTATGCATACTGTTGCAAATCGTATTATTGAACTTAAACCCAGTGGAATGATTGATAGTTTACTAAGTTATAATGAATACTTGAAAGCAGATCGTATTATTACTCAACGGGCAGCTTTAGAAGCGGTTTTGGCATAGATCGTACTTATAATCAATTCGGCAGAATTTGTGATATTTTGGTTTCTTGCAAGCTCTTTATGTATATTTGGGTAAATGAAAATCATTACTCAAAACAAGCAAAAAGCTCAAGCACAAGTTCTGCTCCCCAGCAATGACTTAAATTCGGAAATCTCTTTTTTCAATAATATTGGTTTTCTTTTAGATCAGATTTTCCCTTCTGATGATCCTGCTGTTGCTATCATGTCTGGCCATGGTATACATATCCGCATCGACAAAAACATATCCTGCGCACCTCCTATTATTCACCTTTTGACTGATCAAATCGAATTTGACCAAAATCAACTAAAAGCACCAGGCGGTACTCAAATTATAATTCTACCTAAAGCATATAAGCTGGAACAGCCTCTTACTCAACATAAATTTGAAGTGCGTCGATTAAAAGATGGTGCTTCCTGGATTATTGGAAGAGCTGGAATGTTGTATAGAGATTTGATCCCAAATCGATTGGGAGGAAGTATTATTGCTTCCCATATTCATATTCCTGAAGGAGGTCCAGTCCCCGATATGGTCCACTATCATACGATAGGATTTCAATTAATATTTTGTTATAAGGGATGGGTTAAACTAGTATACGAAGATCAAGGCCCTGCATTTACACTTCATGCCGGAGAATGTGTTACTCAACCACCAGAAATCAGGCATAGGGTACTTGAAGCTTCTGACAATCTAGAAGTCATTGAGATTGGCGTTCCGGCAGAGCATATGACGACAATTGACCATGATATGATATTACCAACTGAATCGTTTCGGCCAAACCGAAAATTTCAAGGGCAATTATTTTGTCATCATCAATTAAAAGATGTCAAATGGAGACCATGGAGAATAGATGGATTCGAATGTTGTGATACAGGGATCAATAAAGCCACTAATAATATGGCTTCTGTCCAAATTGTTCGACCTAAAGACTTTCAGCAAAAAGCACAAACAAGTAGCCATAATTCTGATATTCTTTTTACATTTGTCATGCAAGGCCAGTTAGCATTAAAAGCGGAACATCAATCCAGTCAATTTCTAGAAGCCGGCGATGCATTTGTCATACCACCATTTTTAAACCACCAATTAAGTCATCCATCTAAGGATTTGGAGTTACTTGAAGTTGCGCTTCCTGGTAATTTTGAAACTATCATAGGCTAAGCTAAACTGTAACATTTTAAGAAAACATAAACCTCTGTATGCAAGTAAAATGCTTAAAAATAAAAAACAGAATGACAAATTTTAGCAGAGTCAGCGGGTTGGGAATGTTCAAAAATGTGGGTGCGGGAGCCTGACTTGCGTGTTAGCATTTTTTTGAACTAGAATTTCGGATACTTTTTTTCAATGAAAAAGTATCAATAAAAAAGGTGTTGCCTTAGTAATAAAATGCTAAAGTCGTACTTAGAACTTGTTTATTTTTTTTTCATTAGAAAACTATTTTCATATGGAAGCATTAAATATTAATCGTCGAAAATTTATAAAGACAGCGTCTACCTCCGCAATGGCTTTTTCTGTCTTAGGTGCTCAGGCTTTAAACTTTGATTCATTTGAACAGCCTCTACGAGTTGGACTTATCGGTACAGGCTGGTATGGTAAAAGTGATTTGTTCCGTTTAATGCAAGTAGCTCCCATTAATGTTGTTGCCTTATGTGATGTAGATAAAAATTTGCTCAATGAAGCTGTCAAATTAGTTAGCCAATTTAGATCCTATAATAAAACGCCCAAAAGCTATGTGGATTATAGAAAAATGCTGACATCAGAAAAACTTGATATTGTTTTAATCGGTTCGCCTGATCATTGGCATGCACTACAAGCTATTGATGCTATTAAATCTGGCGCTCATGTTTATCTCCAAAAACCAATTAGTGTAGATATCTTGGAAGGAGAAGCAATTCTTTCAGCTGCACGTCGCTACAAGCGTGTTGTCCAAGTAGGCACACAAAGAAAAAGTACTCCTCATCTAATCGAGGCAAAAAAGAACATCGTCGATGCAGGGCTTTTAGGCAAAGTATCTCATGTTGAAATGTGTTGCTATTACCATATGCGTGCCAATGGAAATCCTCCCGTCCAAGAAGTACCTGATTTTTTAGACTATAATTTATGGACAGGCCCTGCCCCACTCCGACCTTACGATCAATTACCACATCGTCGATGGTGGCGCACATTTATGGAGTATAGTAATGGAATTGTGGGAGATATGTGTGTCCATATGCTTGATACCGTTCGATGGATGTTACATTTAGGATGGCCCATTAGAGTCAATTCAACTGGTGGAATTTATGTTCAAAAAGATGGAAAGTCTAATATTTCAGACACACAAAATGCAGTATTTGAATATGAAGATTTAAATTGCATCTGGCAGCATCGGACTTGGGGTACGCCTCCTGATCCTGAATACCCATGGGCATTTTTCATTTATGGAGATAAAGGAACTTTAAAAGCAAGTGTCAAAAAGTACGATTTCATTCCAAGAGGGAAAGGGGAAAAAATTCACAAAGAAGTAGTTTATGAAAAAGAAAAATATCCAGAAGATTTATTAGAAAAAGATATAGAATTGCATGCTGCACCTGCTACAAGAAACCACATGTTAGATTTTCTGAATGCAATAAAAAACAATAGTAAACCAGTAGCAGATATTGAAGAAGGACATATTTCGACAGCAAGTTGTATATTAGCTAATATGTCTATGAAGCTTGGGCGACCACTTGTATATGATCCCCAAAAGCGAATTGTAGTAAATGATATTGAAGCGACCAAATTATTGAAACGAACATATCGTGCACCTTGGGTTCATCCCATAGATAAATACCAAAAATGAAAGCAGTATCTGTCAAAGAACTTAAACTCGAATTGAATGAACGATCTAAAAAAGAATTATTAGAATATTGTCTGCGTTTGTCAAAATTTAAAAAAGAGAATAAAGAATTACTGACTTATTTATTGTTTGAAGCATCTAATGAAAGTGGATACATCGCCGTCGTTAAAAATGAGATGGATGAACAATTTAAAGTCGTTAACATTAAAAATTACTATTTTATAAAAAAAGGTGTCCGTAAAATTTTAACGAATACAAAAAAGTATATTCGCTATTCTCAAAAGAAAGAAACTCAAGTCGAATTACTACTCTATTTTTGTACAAAACTTAAAGCATTCAGCCCTTCTTATAAAAGAAATGTGATGCTAAAAAATCTTTATCAAAGACAAATTGCATTAATTCGAAAAACCATTAATTCATTACATGAAGATTTACAGTATGATTATGGAATAGAATTAAATGATTTAGAAGATTAAAAACCAACCAACTATAATTATGTATATCATAAGTAATTATCCACTTGCTGTATTCTTTTGTATCATCACAATGCTTTGTTGGGGGTCTTGGGCCAACACACAAAAAATGGCCAGCAAAAAATGGCCCTTTCAGTTATTCTATTGGGATTACTCCATAGGTATTTTAATCATCACCCTATTATTGGCTTTTACAATGGGCTCAACTGGAGAAGCTGGCAGAAGTTTTCTGGATGATCTCAATCAAGCAGATGGGACATTTCTTGCTTATGCCCTGCTTGGAGGAATTATTTTCAACTTTGCCAATCTATTATTAGTCATTGCAATTGACCTCGCAGGAATGGCAGTCGCTTTTCCAATAGGGATTGGTATCGCCCTTGTACTTGGCGTGATCACCAATTATTTAGATAACCCAGAAGGCAATCCTAGTATTCTTTTTGGTGGTGTAATCTTAGTAGCCATTGCAATCATCTTAGATGCTATTGCTTATAAAAGTATTCTTAAAAAGGGTAATCAAACGCCGATGAAAGGAATCCTTATATCTCTACTGGCTGGGGTTGCGATGGGCTTTTTCTATAAATATGTAGCTCAATCCATGTCTTTAGATTTTGTAAATCCCGAAGTTGGAAAACTCACACCTTATACCGCGCTGGTTATTTTCTCGATTGGCATTCTACTATCAAACTTCCTATTTAACACCATTAATATGTATCGTCCTTTATCCGGAACGCCTGTTAATTATAAAGATTATTTTAAATTGGGTTCACCAAAGCTTCATCTAATTGGAATCTTAGGCGGTGTCATTTGGGGAATTGGAATGTCTTTTAGTATTATTGCTTCTGAGCAAGCAGGCCCAGCTATTGCTTATGGATTGGGACAAGGAGCAACCATGGTCGCAGCATTTTGGGGTGTATTTATTTGGAAAGAATTTAAAGAATTGCCCAAATCAAAAAACTGGTTGATCTATTTAATGTTCCTCTTTTTTATTTTAGGTATTGGTTTAATCATTTATTCAAAAGTTGCATAATCAAATGAAATTAATAGTCATAGGAAGTTCAAACATGGATTTGGTCATCTATGTACCAAGAATACCTGCAATAGGTGAAACAATCCTTGGAGGAAAATCAGCTATGGTTTTTGGAGGCAAAGGCGCCAATCAAGCCGTCTCTGCAATACGGGCAGGCGGTTCTACTGCTTTCATATCCAAAGTAGGCAACGATCTTTTTGGTAGTGATATGAAAGCACATTATGAAAAAGAAAAGCTCCCTATTCAATATATCTTGACGGATGAAAAGGAAGCCACTGGTGTTGCGCAAATCTTTGTTTCTGAAAAAGGTGAAAACTCAATTGCAGTTGCTTCAGGTGCAAATATGAATTTAACAGTTGACGATATTCAACCTTTAGAAAAATTGATCATTGAAGCGGAAATTATTTTACTTCAACTTGAAATCCCTTTGGCTACAGTATCATATTTAATTGACCTGGCTGCTCAACACCAGACTAAAGTTATTTTAAATCCTGCTCCAGCTCAAGCCCTTTCTGATCAGCTCTTGTCGAAAGTATGGATACTCAGTCCAAATGAATCAGAAACTAAATTACTGACTAATATGGACGTAACAGATGTTGATTCAGCTAAAAAAGCAGGAGCTGTTTTATTAAACAAAGGCCTTCAAAATGTAATCATAACGCTTGGAGAAAATGGCTGCCTATTATGCAATGAAAGTGGCTTTCAACACTTTAGCGCATTCAAAGAAGACGCTATTGATACCACCGCCGCTGGAGATGTATTCAATGGATCGCTTGCTGTGGCACTTACTGAAAATAAATCATTTGAAGAGGCTATTAGATTTGCAAGTGCAGCAGCTGCTATTTCTGTTACTCGAAAAGGTGCACAGCCTTCTGCTCCAAGTAAAGAAGAGATCATTCAATACCTTATAAAAAACAATTAAAAATATTCCATGACAAAATCCTTAGTTTCGATAGAATGGTTGAACGATCATTTAGATGATAAAGATATAATCATTCTTGATGCAAGTTTTCGTACAAATGATTTGAATTCAAATAAAGGCATCCAAATAAAAGGCGCGCGCTTTTTTGATCTTAAAAACATATTTAGAGATACAGAAAGTGCTTTACCGAATACAGTGCCCAATCCAGCATCTTTCACTGCTAATTGTCAACAGTTAGGTATCAATAAAACCAGTAAAATAATTATATACGATACCAAAGGAATCTATACCAGTCCAAGGGCTTGGTGGCTATTCAAACTAATGGGGCATCAACAAGTGGCGGTATTAAATGGTGGCTTGCCTGCCTGGATAGAACAAGGATTTGAGACAGAATCAATCAGTAATATAGATTTTAAAACTGGAGATTTTGAAGCCATTTTCAATACAGAAAAAATAAAATACATTCAAGAGATAATTGAAAACGCTCAACATAAAACGACGCAAATCATTGATGCAAGATCAGAAGGTCGTTTTAATGGAACCGCGCCCGAACCAAGAGCTGAACTTAAAAGTGGGCATATACCAAATTCAAAAAGCCTTCCCTATACTTCAGTTATTGAGAATGGAAAATTTAAATCAGAAGAAGAACTGACAGCATTATTCGAACAACTCCAGCTTGATGAAAGATCACTAAGCTTTACATGTGGTTCTGGTATTACAGCTTGTATTATAGCACTGGCCGCTGATCAAGTATTAGAGCATCCCAAATCTGTCTTTGATGGTTCGTGGACGGAATGGGCTATTAGGCATAATTTGATTGTTGAAAATTTATAGATAGGATGATTGCTTTGCTTGTGAGGAGGTGGTCATTCCTTCGGAATTTGTGATTTAGTGATCGCTTCGCTTGTGATCAGCCTTTAAGGGCTTTGTGGGGCGCTGCTTTTGGAATACTGCAGAAATTTTGGTGACTTATTAGCTATGCTTTAATAAAAATTTATTTTAAAAAAGTGAAAAAAAAAATATCAATAATTGGTGGTGGTCCTGCTTCGCTTATGCTAGCTGTATTTTTAGATCAAACCCTTTTTGATATTACTATTTTTGAAAAGAATAAAACCTTAGGAAGAAAGTTTTTAGTAGCCGGCAAAGGTGGTTTTAATCTTACACATGCTGAACCTATAGCATCATTTCTTGAGCGATATACGCCTCCCGATTTTTTGAAAGCAGCACTTTTAAATTTTGACAATAAGGATTTACAACAATGGCTATCCCAAATAGGTATTTCTACATTTACGGGTAGTAGTAATAGAGTCTTTCCTACAAAAGAAATTAAACCCATTCAAGTTTTAAATGCAATTTTGACTCAGGTCAAGAAAAAAAACATTCAAATTTGTCCTCAACATGAATGGGTAAACTGGGATTCAAAAGGTGATTTAATATTTAAAAATAAAAGTAGTATCCAATCCGATTTTTGCATTTTTGCATTAGGAGGTGGAAGTTGGAAAATAACAGGATCAGATGGTTCATGGTTAGAAATATTCAAAAATAAAGGCCTACAAACAAAACCGTTTCAAGCCGCTAACTGTGCTTACCAAGTAAACTGGCCAACAGATTTTATTTTAAAAAATGAAGGAAAACCACTTAAGAACATTGCTATTTCCTGTGGTTCAAAAAAACAAAAAGGAGAAGTTGTTGTTACTCGATTTGGATTAGAAGGAAATGCGATTTATGCACTTAGTCCGGAAATACAAAATTTGTTTAATACACAAAAGACGGCAAGAATTTTCCTTGATCTAAAGCCTACTTTTGATATAGGCAAAGTTTATCAAAAACTTAGTTCACCTAAACAAAAAAACACAACGGATACTCTAAGAACCCAACTTAAGTTAAATAATATTCAAATAAACCTTTTAAAATCTCATCTAAGCAAAGAAGATTTTTTGTCTATTGATACCTTAAGCAAAGCCATTAAACAATTCCCCTTAGACCTAATAAGCGCAGCACCAATTGATGAAGCTATATCTACCACTGGTGGTATTGTCTTAGAAGAACTTACTCAAAATTATGAATTCAAAAAATTAAAAAATACATTCTGTATAGGAGAAATGATCAATTGGAATGCTCCTACTGGAGGCTATTTGCTCCAAGCCTGTTTTAGTATGGGCGTTTATCTTGCTAGATATTTGAATGGATTGGATCGTTAAGTTTGAGTAGGATTGTCTAAAGAATATACCTAAATCTAGCCCTTACACATTTAAAAGACCTCCCGTTTCATTCAAAAAAGTTATCTTTACTCGATAAAATTGATCATTAAAAAAAGAAATGGAAAACATTCAAAAAGCGATATTACTAAAAGAAGAGCTTGATCTACTAAGGCCACTTTCCTCGGAAATTGAAGCTAAAATCATGTAAAAATTTCGGCTTGAATGGAATTTTCATTCAAACAATATCGAAGGGAATAGTCTATCTTATGGCGAGACTAAAGCACTCATTCTTTTTGGACTTACTGCTCAAGGAAAACCCCTCAAAGATCATTTTGAAATAACGGGTCATGATGCAGCCATTAAATGGACCCTAGAAATCATTCACCAAGATCGACCACTTAGTGAAAATTTTATTAGAGAATTGCATACTCTAATACTCAAAGAATCTTATGAGGTAGATGCCATTACGCCTGAAGGAAAGACTACTAAAAAAAGGATAAAGGTTGGGGATTATAAGAAAACACCAAATCATGTAAAAACAATAACTGGAGAGGTTTTCAGATTTGCGACACCTGAAGAAACACCTGCAATGATGAGAGACTTGTTAGATTGGGAAAAGAACAAGGTGAATACAGAAAATTTCTACCCAATTCTTACTGCTATTGAATTTCACTACAGATTTATCAGGATACACCCATTTGATGATGGAAATGGACGAACAGCAAGAATATTAATGAATTTTATTTTAATGCGAGCTGGCTACCCTCCAGTAATTATTAGGACGAATGAAAAAGAAAAATACTATGCTGCCCTAAGGCAAGCAGATGCTGGTCTAATGACTCCTTTTATTGAATTCATCAATGAGAATTTAATTACATCTTTAGACCTAATGATTAAAGGCGCAAAAGGAGAAAATATCGACGATGATAATGACTTAGACAAAGAACTTATTTTATTAGAACAAAAATTAAAAGAAAAAGGATCTAAATATGAAGTTGTAAAAACTGCGAAATCAATGACAACTCTATATAAAAACAGTATTTCAATTTTATTAGAAGAATATTTTAATTATTAGATATTATGACTAGAGAATTCCGACCGTGCGCGCTTGCGTATGCGCATGTACACGCGAGGGGGAATTCATTGATTTAATTATTTTCGTTATATTCTGCATATGGATATTCAAAAAATAAAAGAGAATCAAGCTCAATTTTTATCACTAACGAGTTTGTATGATACAGAATTTGATGAACTATTAATTCCATTTTCAGATCGTTGGAGAAAGTATTTTAAATATCGGAGTATAACTGGAAAACGAAGAAGAAAACCCCTGACTGCCCGACAGTTAGAGCATTCGACTAGCAAACTTACAACGATGGTAGAAAAATTATTTTTCATTCTGTACTTTTTTAAAAACAATCATCTCCAGCAATCTCTAGGTGTTCAATTTGATATGACACAAGGACAAGTAAGTCGCTGGATAAAAATACTTTCTCCTGTTCTGGAACAGAGTATCGTCGACCTTCATTTGCAGCCTGCTCAAACTATGGACGATTTAGTTCGACTTTTTCGAAATCGCCAAAGGCTTGATAATTTAAGTGGTAGCGAGAAAGCAGAGTCTTTACACTTAGACGCTACAGAGCGACTGATGGAACGAAATATTGATCAAGAAGCTCAAAAGTTTGATTATAGCGGCAAAAAAGGAGGACACACATTGAAAAATTCGGTTATTTCTGATGAATTTCAGTTTGTCCATTTCGCAGGTTTTCCTCATCGTGGTGCCATTCATGATAAGACTATGGCAGTTGATGAACTTCCTGATTTAAGCCTCTTGAAAAAATTTGAACTTTGGTTCAGCAAAGACAAAGCTTATCAAGGATATCAACCTTCAGGAGTAAATCTTTTAGAACCTTTTAAAGCTAAAAGAGGCCATCCATTGAAGAACTGGCAAAAACGATTTAATCAATGGATTAGCTCAATTCGCATTTGTTCTGAACATGCAATCTGTGGAATTAAACGATGCCGTATCCTCAAAGAAAAACTACGTTATTTTGATTCTACTTTTAGAAATCAAATATTTTTAGTGGCTTGCGGATTGCACAACCTTCGAGTCACCAGAAGAAAATTAAGCTATGCTAAAGGCGCCTCGCGTATATGTGCGCGCATGAGTATAGAAATTTGACATACATAAACTCTATTGTGAAAAATTTACACCATTTTATTTATCAACTTCTTTGACCCTATGGAATGGAAATACAGGATCTACATTTAGAAATGATGATAAAATTGTATTACTAAATCGTGATTTGCAAAAAATAATGGAAGAAGTTGATACTCCTGATTCCATCGGAATTGAATGTCGATTTAATACTTTTAATAATTCTGCTATTGAACCGTTCAATTATATTTATAAGATTGAAATATCTTTTAGAAAGACTTATTATTCCATAAAATTTCCAAGTCTTGAAAAAACAATTGATAAATTTTATAATGAATTCCTATCTAAGGATCAATTGGATAAAATATTAAAAGAAGATGCTTATTTGCACAAAGCTTATATCGAAAAGAGGATTCCTAAGAATGACTAAAGTCAATCGGAATTTTGGATTAGAAGATTAATAATCAAACTACTAAAAAATGCCCCTTGTCAATGCTCATTAAGACTCTCGCCCAAATGACCATTGACAAACGACAAAGCTACAAAAAGTGTAAAATCAAATCACTCCCTGTGCAATCATAGCATCTGCAACTTTTACAAAGCCTGCTATATTCGCTCCTTTTACATAATCAATATATTTTCCATCTACACGACCGTTTTCCTCACATTGCTGATGAATACTTTGCATAATGGATTGAAGTTTTTGCTCCACTTCTTCTCGTGTCCAGGAAAGTCTTAAACTATTTTGAGACATTTCTAATCCAGAAGTTGCCACACCACCTGCATTAGAAGCCTTTCCAGGTGCATATAGGATTTTAGCATTGTGGAAGACGCTGATACCTTCATTAGTAGTTGGCATATTTGCTCCTTCACAAACCAATTTACAGCCATTCTTAATCAATAATTTTGCATCTTCCTCATTGATCTCATTTTGAGTAGCTGATGGGAAAGCACAATCACAGGAAAGGCTCCATGGTCTTTGACCATCCATATAAATTAGGTTGTATTTTTCTGCAAATTCTTTGATTCGACCTCTTCGATTATTCTTGAGATCCATTATCCATTTTAGCTTTTCCGGATTTATACCTTCTTTGTCATAAACCGTTCCGCCGGAATCTGAAACAGAATGAACTGTTCCACCATTTTGCAATATTTTTTCAATGGTATATTGTGCTACATTACCAGAACCAGAAACCAAACATTTCTTTCCTTCTAGACTTTCTCCTTGTGCTTTCAACATCTCAATTGCAAAATAAACACTTCCGTAACCAGTAGCTTCTGGTCGAATCAGGGAGCCGCCAAATGCATGTCCCTTTCCGGTGAAAGTTCCGGTGTGCTCATTCCTTATTTTTTTATACATCCCATACATATAGCCAATTTCTCTACCGCCGACACCAATATCTCCCGCAGGAACATCAGCATCTGGGCCAATATGTCTGTACAATTCTGCCATGAATGCTTGGCAAAAACGCATAATTTCATTGTTTGATTTCCCCTTAGGATTAAAGTTAGAACCACCTTTACCTCCGCCCATTGGCAATGTGGTCAAGCTATTCTTAAATATCTGTTCAAAACCCAAAAATTTTAGAATACTTAAATTAACACTTGGATGAAATCGAAGTCCTCCTTTATAAGGACCAATCGCATTATTAAATTGTATGCGATACCCTTTGTTTACCTGTACATTACCCTTATCATCCATCCAAGTCACTCGAAATGAAAGCGCCCTTTCTGGTTCTGTAAGTCGCTCCATCAAATTATAACCTTGATATTTAGGATTAGCATTGATAAAAGGAATGATCACTTCTGCAAACTCCTCAACAGCCTGATGAAATTCAAGCTCATTTGGATTGTCTTTTTTTATACCTTCCATAAAGGTATTTAAGTTGATGTGGTTTGATTTGGTTAGTATTGACATGGTTTTATTATTTTAGAATAAAATTACAATTCTAAACAAAATTCAACTTAGATATTTTGACAAAAAGACGATTTCCGACAATATATTCTAAATATAAAATAGGCTATGGTAAGTGGCAAGACAATTCAATCCATCAAGCAATTTCAATAAAATTAATATTTGTACATAATATTTCAATTCTAAAATAATAAGTACGTACTTAGAGTTCATTGAGACCTTAGGTATAGAATTGAAAAACTAAATTATTCAACCTAGTCCTTAATATAAACCAAGCAATATCAAATGAAATATTTCTTTTTCGTCTTTACAATTATCTTCCTTTCTGCTTGTGAGCAGGAAACTCCAAAGCAGGACACTTCAAAGTGTAAGTATGGCCAACCTGTTGCCATTTTTTCCAAATCGCATGATCAAATAACCAAACAGTCATTTGAAGTAATGGGACAGAAAGGTGTAGAAATAATAGAATTTGCTAATGGTAATACTTTAGAACTCTATCAATCAGGCTGTAATGACATTCGTCAAGAGTTTAGGTTTCATCTAAACGGAGATTTTAGAGAGAAAGAAGATTCATTTTGGTTCAATAAGGCTATAGAACAACTTTCTTATGTTGGTCAACTTGAAGATAAATATGCAATATTCGGTATGTGGGTCGGTGCAATACAATCTATGAATAAACAAATGAAAATTGGTCAGTTCTCTGAAGCAGAGCTAAACACATTTATTATGGTAGATAAATTCATGGAAGAACAATCTTCAATGGTTATCATAGTCTTAGAAAGGAGAAACCCTGAAAAAAGTTAGTTATAATTGATGGTTCTTCGACAACTTCTTTCTACAGAAAGCTTATCGAAAAAATATTTATTGAAAATAAAAATATAAGTGATTCCTAGTCTAAAATTTTGAGCAACTAGTTTTTGTTTCTATTTTTATGGGACTTCTCTAATGAATATATCCATCTCAAGAAGTACAATAACATTACTAAAACGAGGAAAACGATCTATGAGCAAGCTGATTTTGCCCCTTTTAAGTTTGTGTCTTACTATCTGGCTCTTTGGAGGTTCGGTTTGGTTTGGCAATCAGTTCTCTAAGCATAATTCCATTTCTGCTTGGCTCATATCTGACGGAAAAGCTCAATTTAGCTCACCAACTACCTTTTCATTTCAAACCTCAGACGCAGAAATTATTTTAGACGACAATCAACTATCTATGATCAGTGAGATTGCGCAATACATGGAAAGGAATCCAGAAAGGAATTTGGAGCTTACTGGTTTATATACAAAAGATGAAATCAATAATAGTGATTATAAAAACTTGGGACTAGGCAGAGCAGAAAGTTTTCGGTACTTACTATATAGACAAGGAATTGCATTAGAAAAAATTCAAGTTACAGGTAATTTGATAGAGAAACACCAACTCAATTCTAATGGTTTGATAAATGGTGGCGTAGAATTTAGTTTTACCGAATCCCCTATTTCCAAATACGGCTCATCATTTTCTATAATCAAGCAAATTGATTTTATGGATGATTATTCTGCTACTTTTGATTTATCAGTAAATTATATTGCTGCTCTTCGTCAATACTTAGCAGACTATCCGAATAAAAGTTTACAAATAGTTGTTTATAATATATCTGTTGATGACGACTTTATTGCTCAAAAGAGAGTAAAAGCGCTGACAAGTAAATTATCAGATGAAGGCATTTCATCGAACAAAATTGTATCACTTATTGAACAGGTCAGTAAGGAAGTATCAAAAAATGGTTATGCTGAAATAAGGATTTTATAAAAGGTTTATTATTTTTGATTACTTTTATAGAATTCATTGTATTTCAATTATTTATACAAACTATTTTTAACACATAAGTGACGGGACAAAATTAATAATAAGCTATTTTGACATACTGAAATTTCATAAACAATTGACTAAAAGGAGATTGTGTTGAATATTTTGGGATGTCTTAAAAAAAATAGTTTATTATTAATTCCGTCTAATAACTTACTAATCATAGATGACTTCTGTTACAATTGCTGTTTTTATAATGATGTTAGTATCCGCAGGATTTGGTTTTGCCATTGCCTGGGTTTTTAAGGGTGGGAAAATTCAAGGCTTTCTTAAAGATTATCAAAATCAAAAATACTTAGTCAAGCAACTCACAGATGAGCAGGAAAGCTTGGTTCAACATTCTAATAATCTTCAGTCGGAAACTTTGAAATATTCTCAAAAAAATGAAAAGCAAACAAAACGAATTCAATCCTTAAAAGAAATTGTGCTGCAATTAGAACATGATAAAGAATTTATTTTCAAAGAATACGAGCAGTTTCGAGTAGAAGTAAAAGTTAAGCTAGAAAAAAGTCAGAAATTTATAACCCTTTATGAAGGAGTAAAAGAAAAGAATGAAAAGCTTAAAATAAAAGCTGATAAGTGGAAAATTAAATTTCATAGTACTCAAGAGCAATTGAAAGACACAGAAATCTCCTATTTAAAAGTAAAGAAGGAGAAAGAGCAGATATTTGAAAAATTATCAACTTCGGAAAATCCATCAGCAAATATGATGGAATGGGAAAATAATTATAAAGAGTTAAAATTAAAATTCCTGGCACTGACCAAAGAGAAAAAAGAATTGGAAGAGGAATTAACCAGTAATGAGAAACAGGATAAAAACGAATCGTCAAGCTTGCTTTCTAAACTATCAGAAGAAGTTGTAATCTTAAAAAGAGAAAACAAATTACTTTCAAATCAAATAAAGGAGAAAGAGCAGAATCCTAAATTATCAAAGGATAAATTAAGTGTTCTTGCAAGAATTAAAAGCCGAAACAAGCAAGTCGACTTCGGGAGGATTGGAAAAACTAATCCACGTTCTAAAGATAATTTGAAAGAATTAAAAGGACTTGGCGCCTTAATTGAGCAAAAATTTCACGCAATTGGAATAAATTCTTTTGCACAGTTGGCAAATTTTAATGAGTATGATCAAAAACTCTTTAATTTCTTTTTAGAGCTTCCGCAAGGTAAAATTGAAAGTGAAAAATGGGTTGTGCAAGCAAAGGCTTTAATCGGAATAGAAGAGGCTTCTGACGAGGTATTAGAACGAATCAGTAGAAACATTGATAAGATAAATTTTGACAGGATTGGGGCAGCCAGTCCTTCACATAAAGATAATTTGCAAGCAATCGTAGGCATTGGTCCTTTTATAGAAGAGAAACTCAATGCAATAGGGATATTCCATCTAGAACAATTAGCCAAGCTTAGTGATGAGGATATCGAAGAGATTAATAGCATAATCGAATTAGCACCAGGCCATATCAATAGTGATGATTGGGTTGGTCAAGCTAGAAGAATGAAGTAGAAGTAGTATCAGTATTTAAAAACCCCACTGTTGAAAACCACGGTTGGGGTTTTTCTTATTTAGGCCTTGGATATAAATATGCTCAATTATTATTTTTCACGATTCTTAAACAATTTCCTATATAGGTTCTTTATTATAGAAGTTGTTCAAGGTAAAAAACGATAAACAAGCCGACAAGTACAATGGAAAATTGGCTATACCTGAATTTCTATTTCTAAATATCCAATTTCTAATTACCATTTATTTATATTTGCGTCGAAATTTGAAAGTAACCAATAAAATAATCAAAATGAAGTACGATTTAATAGTAGTAGGAAGTGGTCCAGGTGGCTATGTTGCAGCTATTCGAGCAGCTCAATTAGGAATGAATGTAGCTGTTGTAGAAAGAGAAAGTTTAGGTGGCATTTGTCTCAATTGGGGATGTATCCCGACTAAAGCTTTGTTGAAAAGTGCACAAGTCTTTGATTACATCAATCATGCTGAAGATTACGGCATAAAAGTAAGTAGTGCTAAAGCGAATTTTGAAGCTATGATAAGCAGAAGTCGAGGAGTAGCGCAGGGAATGAGCAAAGGTATTAGCTTTTTAATGAAGAAAAACAAAATTACAGTTATCATGGGTACCGGCAAATTAGCCAGAGGTAAAAAAGTCGAAGTGACAGATGATAAAGGAGTAATGACAAGCTATGAAGCAAATAATATTATAGTTGCAACTGGAGGAAGATCTAAAGAATTACCTAATTTACCTATTGACGGCAAAAAAATCATAGGCTATCGTAAGGCAATGTCTTTAGAAAAACAACCTAAATCAATGGTGGTTATTGGTGCAGGAGCGATAGGTGTTGAGTTTGCTTACTTTTATAATTCTATAGGAACAAAAGTAACCATTGTCGAATTTATGGAACAGGGTTTAGTGCCACGTGAAGATAAAGATGTATCAAAAGAGTTGACTAAGGTATTTAAGAAAGCAGGCATAGATGTCATGGCCAATACTTCAGTTGAGACCGTTGATACTAAAGGCAAAGAATGTATTGTTACAACCAAAAACAGAAAAACAGGAAAAGAGGAAATCATCAAATGTGATGTGGTTCTTTCTGCAACCGGCGTGACACCTAATACCGAAAATATTGGTTTGGAGACCTTAGGAATTAAGACTGAAAGAGGCCTCATCAATGTAGATGACTATTACCAAACTAATGTTCCTGGTATCTACGCGATTGGTGATGTGATTGCCACGCAAGCACTAGCTCATGTTGCTTCTGCCGAAGGCATTACCTGCGTTGAAAAAATAGCTGGTCACAATCCAGAAACAATTGATTATAATAATATTCCTGGTTGTACTTATTGTATTCCTGAGGTTGCTTCTGTTGGTTATACTGAAGCGGCAGCAAAAGAAGCAGGATTTGATATCAAAGTTGGTAAATTTCCTTTTTCTGCATCTGGAAAAGCAAGTGCAGCTGGTGCAAAAAGTGGTTTTGTAAAAGTCATTTTTGATGCTAAGTATGGTGAATGGTTAGGCGCTCATATGATTGGTTATAATGTTACTGAAATGATTGCAGAGGTGGTCGTTGCTAGAAAATTAGAAACCACTGGTCATGAAATCATCAAATCAATTCATCCACATCCAACGATGAGTGAGGCGGTAATGGAAGCTGCGGCTGCGGCTTATGATGAGGTCATTCATCTTTAGGATAGGGTATAAAAAATTGGATTTACCTTGAGATGATTTCAAGGTAAATCCAATTAATAATTGCTCCCAACATTTAATGCTTCAACAATAGCAATTTCTTTGTACTCAACAAACGTTCTTCATTCATAACCTTTACCCAGTACATACCATTTGTTAGGTTCAAATTAGATAGAACTAAGTCCTCTGTTTTATTTTTTTGAAATTCCTGAAGTAATTGACCTGTTGAATTATAAAACTGAAAACTAATCTTAGAGTTATTTTCAATTGAAGCATCAAATTTAAAATGTAGCACGCCTCTATTTGGATTTGGAAATAATTTCACCAAGTCTTCCCTTCCACTATTTAGTATTGAAAGATCTTCTGTCGCAGTACTTAGCTCATCCACCAAAGGATCAGTTCCATTATTATACTCCGTTAAATTATCATCACCATCACCATCTGGATCATCATTAGGTCCGTAGATATAGCTAAGTAATTCTCTAAACTCCCACTCATCCAGTAGTCCATCTGAATCAATATCTGGTGCCATTCCTGAAAACATTGGATCATCGGGATTCAAACTTGGCATATTGGCATTGACTGATTTTAAGTGATCCCTTAATTTTATTCTCATTGTTTGTACAATGGTTTCATTATCTCCTGCAATATCAGTTAGTTCTCCTATATCACTGTCCAAATCATACAAATAATCTATTCCTGTCTCATATTCAACAATCAATTTATAATTCCCGAAAACCGCTGCAGAACGAGGTGATTGTGCCGCATTTCCTGAATAATGGGGAATATGAAAGTATAGCGGTTCAGTTCTTGTGAAGGTTTCTTGTTCAAATAATGGAACCAAACTCTCTCCATCCAGATCTGCTGGTAAGGCTAATTGGCTACCTGTCCAATCAGCGATTGTTGGAAACAAATCATAGCCAATTACAGGCTCTGAACTAAACATATTTTCTGGTATATTAGGTCCTTTGATTAACATAGGCACCCGAATGCCGCCTTCATAAATAAATGATTTGCCTCTTCTCAATGGAGTATTATTTGACATCCCGCTAGCTGCACCATTGTCCGATAAGAAAATAATATAAGTATTATCACTTATTCCTAGATTCTCAATTTCAGCTAATACTAAACCAATGCCCTCATCGACATCTTTGGTCATTCCAGCATAATCAATACCCGAATGCAAAGTACCCGCCGGAAGGCCAGAAAAAAAATCAAAAGAAGACTGACTTGTTTCTATTGGCCCATGAACCGCATAGTGAGAAATTTGCAAATAAAAAGGCACATTATCCATTACAGCATTTTGCATAAATTGAATACTCCTGTTCGTCAAATCAAATATTTTCTTCGGATCGGTTTGAATGGTTTGACCATCAGCTGCATTCCCGTCATTATTATGGGTCTCTCCATCTCCTTCATCAAAACCATGACTGGAAGTACCCCCACCATTCAAATGCCATTTCCCAAAATGTGCAGTTCTATAATTTAAATTCAATAGATGAAGCCATTCTCCGATTGTTGTATCTGTTTCAGGAATATCATTTATCGTAATCGGTGGTATTAAAATTTTGTCATCATAAGAAGGGTTACCTGTTTCCGTGTAACTATTCCTGGCTGTACTTTGCCCTGTCAAAATAGCACATCGAGAAGGCGAACATTTAGCCGCAGGTGCATAAGCTTGAGAAAATACCATTCCTGATGCCGCTAATTGCTCCAGGTTTGGCGTAGTATAAAAGTCACTTTTAGATTGATCTTCTGTAGGCATTAGTTGAACAGAAGTTCCATTCCATCCCATATCATCTACTAAAACAAATACAAAATTAGGCGCCTGGGCAAATATTAAAGAAGGAAGAATCAATAGAATTATATAAAATAGTCTTTTCATATTTCGTGATATCTAAATAATCAATAGTTTATTATTACAACATTACAAAAATGGTGCAAAATGATATGAAAAGGTTGCCCCCATCTCCCGTCTTCTGTCTCCCATCTTCCGTCTCCCATCTCCCATCTCCCATCTCCCATCTCCCATCTCCCGTCTTCTATCTTCTGTCTTCTATCTTCCGTCTCCCATCACAAATCAGTCAAAGTAAATACCATAGAATAGACACTTTCCAAAGGTTGGTTTAAAACTGGATAGGGGTATAAATCTATAAACTCGATTTTATAAGAACCTAGACTTGTCCTAATTTCTTTAATTTTATTTTCAGGATCAACTGAAGCTAATTCTAAAAATGTTTCTTCACCATTATCTGAAATTACAAGCTGTATAGTCGCCTGTCCAGCTTGCGCACATATAGATCCGATTGGGCATCTGGAATCAGCAAGTACTTTATCAAATTGGATTTCTACTTGTCTTTCACCAAAAGAAACCGTAAATCCTTCTTCGAGGTCATATCCTCCCCCAATACTGGCTTGTTCTTTTTTACAGGAAAAAAAAGTAAGTAATATTAAAACACAAGAAAAGAGGAAAGTTTTCATATGAATCAATTTTCGAATTATTTAAACAACTTCATTATGGTCCTGCTAGTAGTTAAAGCGTGAAAACAGAATCTTCGACTCGCCAAATCTGAGTATAGCATTGAAGTATAGCGAGATTTGGTAAGTCTTGAAAAGCTAGAACCTCTAAATATTTTGACCAACAGTCTCTACGAAAACAGCTTACCGTAGAAACTGCTGAATTCCATCATCTCAATATTCATGCTTTCCTCTCGTCCAACCATTTTTGCTCAAATATTTCACGCCATCCTCTGCTGCAGGTTCTTCTAATTGTGTCCCCATACTATCGTTCCAACGATTAAGATAACCAAATAAAGCTGTTACGCCTAATATTTCCACTATTTCTCCTTCATCCCAATATTTACGTAAATTATCAGCAATTTCATCATCCACCGCATTTGGTACACTAGAGGCTGCTATCGCAAAATCAAAGACTGCTCTTTCTGCTTCAGTAAAAGCTGGATAGGTTTTGTACTCCCAGATATGATTCATTTTGTCTTGTTCAGATCCATATCGCTCAGCCGCTCTTATAGCATGGGCCTCGCAATATCGGCAACCGGCGGTCATACTAGACAAATAGGCTAATAATCTTTTTAAGGCACTTGTTACCCGACCCTTATTTTCCATGACGGCCATATTCATTTCTAAAAATGCTTTGGCGATACGAGGTCGATGCATCATCGTAAATAAGCTATTCGGCGTAAAACCTAATGTTTCATCATAAAATTCTGCCATCTCTTCTGCTTCCTTATTGGCATTTCTATCAAGTGGATTAACTAGTGGTTTTTTCATTTATTGTATTTGTTTTATTAAAAGCTTTTAGACAATGTCATGTATAAATACTAAGAGCAAATTCCCCAATATGCTCTACAATCCATATATTAAATAATATGTAGAAAAAGCGAGCATTAAAAAAATGCCAAGATAAGAAAACCAGACCATGCTTTTTGATGGTTGATGACTTTTTGGTACTTCTTTACTTTGGATAGTTCGTAAATTAAGTGCGGCAATCACCGGAGCTGTAATAAAAGCAGTAATGGTGGCCAATTCAATCATTTTAATCATACTGGCAGACGAAAAATAAAATAGGGCAAAGCCTCCAAAGCCGATTAGAGGCAAGGCAATATTATACCCCTTTCGCAGAAATACTTCTTGTTCTTCGCTATTATTATCTATTAGTCCAAATTTGAATGTTCTAAGTCCTCTTATAAAACTTCTGGAAAAAGCATCCCAGGCCGTAATCAAAGTCCCATATATAGTTCCAAAGGCAGCTATTGCGATTATAAAATAAGACCAATCTCCTAAATTCGTTGTGAAAATGTTTAATAATTCATTTGAAAAGGCAGTAGCTTTTCCACTCAGACTCTTTCCACTTCCATAACTGGTAAAAGCACCAATCACCAAAAATAAGATGGCTAAAATAGTTGTGAACAAATAACCAAGATTAAAGTCAAAAAGGCTCTCTTTCAAACTTGGTTTATATTTTTCAACCTTCATTTTTTCGACTGCCCAAATACTATGCATGGTTGAAACCTCGATTCCTGTTGGCATCCATCCAATTAAACTAATCATCAGTGCTAATCCTGTCCCTTCCCACAAACTAGTCGTTTCAAACCCTTCGACGGCATCAATCGGGCCTTTAAACAGTACCGCAAAAAATGCAAGCCCCACTGTGAATAATAACACAATTGAAATTATCTTAATCAGATAATCTAAAAACATATACCTACCTATAAGCAATAAACCTGCAGTAAATATAAGCGTCCCCCCAACCAAATAAGGCGTTGGAATACTTCCTGCTCCCAACATAGTACTTAATAAACCTGCACATACCGCTGATACCGCTCCAGTAACAGCAAACATATTAATAAAAATCACCAACATAAATAAGATCACTGCCCATTGCCCTTGATCCTTATATCCTTTTAGCAAGCTATATCCAGTAGCATTCGCATAACGTGGTCCGTACTGAAAGAAAGGGTATTTAAAAATTAAAGCACCAAGGATAAACCAAAACACAATCATTCCATGATGAGCTCCTGCTCGGGTCGAAAGTACTAAATGTGAAGTACCTATTGCTGATCCAGCAAATAGCAAACCAGGGCCAATAGTTTTGAGTAATCTTTTAAAGTCCCAAGAATTGTTTGGTGAATTCATTGGAATAAGTGTTTTGTATTATGAAGTTGTTCGATACCATGAACATGCTTTAAAATTAAAGATAATAAGAAGCTACCTAAATAAATTGGTCATTTCCATTTATTGACTTAATTTAGATGATGAAGTGTGTAGTCAAAAGTAAATGAATTTCAAATCCTGATAAAATCTATGATAAATTTGCTAAAAAAAACCAATGTAATAGTCTATGCTCTTTTTTTCATGATCAGCTCTTTGATAATACTACTACCATCTAGTTGTAGTACAAATGAGAAGCCGAGTACTCTTTCCCTTTCTAATACTATACCTGAAAGAATAGACTTTAATTTTCATGTCAAACCTATTCTTTCTGATCGATGCTTTAAATGTCATGGTCCAGATCCTAAAGTTCGCGAAGCTGGGCTTAGGTTGGATACAAAGGAAGGGGCTTTCACTGCCTTAGGAGATAAGAAAGATCATTTTGCCATAATTGCAAACGATACAGAAAACAGTAGTTTAATCAATCGGATATATACTGATAATCCTGATGACATAATGCCGCCACCTGAATCGAATCTTTATTTAAGTGATCAAGAGAAAGCCATCCTCAAAAAATGGGTGGAACAAGGAGCAGAATGGAAAGAGCATTGGTCCTTTTTACCCATCAAAAAACCAGCAATACCAAAGCTTGAAAATAGTGCTCAAGCTTATAATCCAATTGACCATTTCATTCTTGCAAAATTAGACCAATTTAATACCAGTCCTGTAGAGATGGCAAATAAAACACAGCTCATTCGCAGAGTAACTTTCGATTTGACGGGCTTACCTCCTACTCTATCTGAAATAGATCATTTTCTAAATGATACGGGCACAGATGCTTATGAAAAACTTGTAGATCGTTTATTAAATACAGATGCCTATGCAGAAAACATGACCACCAAATGGCTAGATCTGGCTAGATATGCTGATTCTCATGGCTATCAGGATGATCTGGAACGAATCATGTTTCCTTGGCGAGATTGGGTGATTCATGCTTTTAAAAATAATATGCCTTATGATCAATTTGTTACCTGGCAATTAGCAGGTGATTTATTGCCTGATGCGACCAGAGAACAGATCATTGCAACTGCCTTCAATCGCAATCATAAGATCACTCAGGAAGGAGGAGTCATTCCTGAAGAATACCGTGTCGAGTATGTATCAGATAGAACACAAACTTTTAGTACTGCTTTTCTAGGACTTACTTTTGAATGTGCTAAATGTCATGATCATAAATATGATGCGATAACACAAGAAGATTATTACAGCCTTTTTAGTTTTTTTAATAATGTTCCTGAAAAAGGATTAATCGAACCATATGGTGCAATCCCTGATCCTTATATCAAAATAAGCCAGGAAGAAGTCGAAAGTACTTTACAATTTATTCAGAATCTTGATACACTTAAAGAAATACCGCTGATGGTGATGGAAGAATTGCCAAAACCTCGACAAGCTTACATTCTTAATCGTGGTGCTTATGACCAACCCACCTCACCTGTCCATCCCAATACCCCAATATCTGTTTTAGCTTTCGAAGATAAATTTTCAAAAAACAGATTGGGTCTAAGTCAATGGCTATTTGACGCTGAGAACCCTCTTACAGCAAGGGTTACAGTAAATCGTTTATGGCAACAATGTTTTGGGAAAGGTATCGTCGCAACACCTGATGATTTTGGAAATCAAGGTTCTTTACCAACGCATCCTGAATTACTTGATTGGTTGGCAATCCATTTAGTAGAAAACAATTGGGATATCAAAACAACATTAAAAACTATTGTTTTATCATCGACTTATCAACGATCTTCTAAAGTTACAAAAGAACTGCTAGAACAGGATCCAGCCAATGATTTTTTAGCAAGAGCTCCAAGGCAACGTCTCTCTGCGGAAATGATTAGAGATCATGCCTTAGCCATAAGTGGTCTATTGGATAAAACGATTGGCGGTCCAAGTGTAAAACCATACCAACCAGATGGGCTTTGGGCTGAAACAGTTGGTGGAGGTGGTGGCAGTCTAGCAAAATATATCCGGGACAAAGGATCAAAAATCTATCGTCGAAGTATTTATACTTTTTGGAAAAGAACAGTTCCACCTCCTAGTATGATGACCTTTGATGCTGCAACAAGAGATATTTGTGCAGTGAAGCGTTCCACTACAAGTACACCACTTCAAGCCTTGGTCATGCTCAACGATCCTCAAATTGTGGAAGCTTCCAGAGTATTAGCTTATCGAGCTATTGAGCATGAAGATAATGTAGATAAAAGAATTGCTATGATGTTTCGATTAGCTACTTCAAGGCATATAGAAGCGGATGAGTTAAAAAATCTTTCTTTTCTTTTCGAAAATGAAAAAACCAGATTCAAAGAAAATCCAAATGAGGCATTAGCTTTATTACAAACGGGGGAATATCCTCAAAAAGACTTGATTGATTCAGCAGATATGGCCGCTTTTACTATTGTGGCCAATGCGATTTTTAATTTAGATGAAACGATTACTAAGGGCTAGTGGTGATCGCTTTGCTTGTGACTGACCTTCGGTCTTGTGATCAAATGCTTTGCATTTTTGTGATCAAGCCCTTTGGCTTTTGTGATCGACCTTCGGCCTTGTGATCAGTCCTACGGGCTTTGTGGAGACTTCAATTCAATAAACGATTAAAAATAACTATATGAGTAAGATAATTGAGGATAGACAACATCAAATGAATCGGAGAGCTTTCCTATCCAAATCGAGTTTAGGAATTGGTGTCGCAGCATTGTCTTCATTGCTAGGAGGATGTAATTTATTTGATTCTTCGGAAAGTGGAATTTTAACCCAACAAAATTTAGGAGGAATTTTAGATGCGCCACATTTTGCACCAAAAGCTAAACGAATCATTTACTTGTTTCAAAGTGGAGGACCTTCTCAGTTAGACCTTTTTGATTATAAACCTTTACTTAATAAAAGAAGAGGTGAAGAACTACCAGAATCCATTCGACAAGGTCAACGATTAACTGGTATGACATCTGGACAAAAATCTTTTCCACTTGTAGGATCCGCTTTTAAATTTAACCAAAACGGTGCTAGTGGTGCATGGATGAGTGAAGTCATGCCCTACACCTCGAAAATAGTCGATGAGCTTTGCATCATTAAATCAATGCATACAGAAGCGATCAATCACGATCCTGCTATTACATTTTTTCAAACGGGTTCGCAACAAGCTGGCCGACCATGTATGGGGTCGTGGCTGAGCTATGGGATGGGTAGTATGAATGAAAATCTTCCAACCTTTACAGTCCTACTTTCCCGAGGTACTGGTCGAAAATTTGGGCAACCATTATATTCTAGACTCTGGGGAAATGGTTTTCTACATTCGCTTCATCAAGGTGTACAATTTCGTTCGGGAAAAGATCCAGTTTTATACCTCAAAGATCCAGATGGTGTAGATCGCAAAAGTCGTCGGCAAATGCTTGATCACATTGCCGAACTCAATGCCAAACAATTAGAAACTTTTGGTGATCCGGAAATTAGTAGTCGAATAGCTCAGTATGAAATGGCCTACCGAATGCAAACATCTGTCCCTGATGTCATTGATGTTTCAAAGGAGCCCGATCATATATATCAGATGTATGGTCCTGATTCTATGCAACCGGGGACTTATGCCTCAAACTGTTTATTAGCCAGGCGTTTAGCAGAACAAGATGTCCGTTTTATTCAACTTTATCATATGGGCTGGGATCAACATGAAAATTTACCAAGTCAATTAGCCGGTCAAGCTAAAGATGTTGATCAAGCAACCGCTGCTTTGATTCTTGATTTAAAACAAAGAGGCATGTTAGAGGAGACATTAGTCATTTGGGGTGGCGAATTTGGGCGGACGAATTATTCACAAGGGGTTTTGACGGATACAAATTATGGGAGAGATCATCATCCCCGTAGTTTTACTATTTTCATGGCAGGTGGCGGAGTGAAACCAGGAATGGTTTATGGAGAGACCGATGAGTTTGGTTATAATATTATCAAAGACCCAGTACATGTTCATGATTTTCAAGCTACGATTTTAAATCAATTGGGTATTGATCATGAGCAGTTGACTTATAAATATCAAGGTCGTCGATTTAGATTGACAGATGTTCACGGGAAAGTGATTAAGGATATATTGGCTTGATAAGGGTGACCTTCGGTCTTATATTCAGACCGGTTAAGGCTATCTGATCGTTTCGCTTGTGGTTGGTGTTTAAAAATAAAAAAGCAGGATGACAAAATTTAGCAGAATCAGTGGGTTGGGAATGTTCAAAAACGTGGGTGCGGGTGACAGATTTGCGCGTTAGCATTTTTTTGAACTAGATTTTTGCATACTTTTCATGTATCCCCTCAAAACCTAGTTGGTTTTGAGCCGGAGTAGTTCAGCCAGCGAAGGCATGAAATACTTTTTAGTGATTCTATCATGAAGATAGTCCAGAGCATTAACGCCAAGTTTAGCCGCTGTCTCAACAACAGACATAAACGCATCCTGAGATTTAGTCCCTATTGCAGACATAGTGTGCAAAGAGATATCTCTTTTACGAACTTTTCTTCTTATCGCTAATTCGGCTATGTTATTATGAAGCGGTAAATCTGGAAAATCTAAGACTCTAAGTAGTTTTTCTTTTCTGAAAAAAGTGTTATTAATTTTTTCATTTAAGGCTTTGTATTGAGTTTGCTGAGTAAAAATAGTATCAAAGCCGTCTGCTAGACTTTGTTTTTGCTTTTGTTGTTCTTTAGTAGAAAGTTCTTTGAAATTCAGGAGTTTTTCGTAAAAATCCCAAATCTGTGATCTGAACAGCTCCAGTGCTTTTTGATGTACGCTGAATTTAGGTACCATCTTTTTGTAATGCCTTTCTTCATGCAACCAACACAAAGCTTGATGGGCTGTGATTTCTTTATATTCTAACCCAGCATCTGTCAATAGATTCTCTATTATAGGAAAACCACTTTGTGTTTTATAGTAACGTAAGGCTAGTATGGCCAAAACTTTACGATGAGAATCTTTAACCAATAAATGGGGCGCATTTTGTTGAAGTAATAATTCAAATTCTTTTAGGGTATATACTTTGGCTTCATCTAGCAACTCATTAATTATCCGCTGGTCTTTGACTGGCACCTTGGATTGTTTAAGTTTTTGAATGGCTTGTTTATCATAGCGCAAAGGTATATCACTAGCGATTCTACCTTGTAATGCACCAATCACATGGGCTCTGGATTTGGAATCCATTGTTTGGTAAACG
This sequence comes from Saprospiraceae bacterium, assembly GCA_965277415.1. Taxonomy (GTDB): domain Bacteria; phylum Bacteroidota; class Bacteroidia; order Chitinophagales; family Saprospiraceae; genus JAHDHW01. The sequence goes on along the minus strand of CBDICS010000077.1, from coordinate 7,441 downwards.
GTATAATAAGGTGTACAAATTACCTGTGTTGCTTTTGCCTGGCCTGCTTCAAAAGTCTTTGTTCCATCCATTTGAGCAAAGTCTATTTGTTCTAAACCAGCTCGCAATATGTCTTCTGATTCTTGTTTCATCATATCGCTATTACACAGAAGCACATTGTTAATCGTACCTGCAGATATTAAAATACCTTGACTCTTTAATAGTGCTTTTAAGCGTCCTTGAGTCGTATCGCAAAAATGATGAAGTAGCTGTATCCAACTTTTCAATTGGCTACCAAAATGGCCTTCGTACTCTAGGGGAAGTTTCCCACTGTAAGTTTTTTTAGCACTTTCCGAGTAGTAAACAGGGACTTCAAAAAGTGTGTTATTTCTTTGTATAATTAAATCTTGCTGTATCAACCTTCGGTAATGATGTAGCTTGGCATCGGCGGGAAGTGTGCTTTTGTCAATCTCACATCTCACCGTTTTATCAACTACCAGTTTTGCTTTTTTACTAGTTTTTTTACCTTTTTTTCGTCTGGTTCTTTTTTTTGGAAGATCACTTGTCAACTTCGGATATCGGGGTTGATAACTACCATGTTCTCCCTTCATTCGATTTATTTCATCCTTTAACTCCTGAATCTCTTTGCTTTGTTTTTCCATAATAATAGCTTGGCTTTCTATTATATTCAAACATAGACTCAGTGCCTTTCTTATTTCAGAAAGGTCTGTTATTTTTTTAGGATCGATATTTTTTATGGTATCAAACATTTTTCAGACTAAAAAATAATATTTTTATTACACAATACCAACTGGCTTTTGAAGGCATACCTTTTCATCAATGGAAAAGTATGAAATAGAATAGACTATCAATATCTTACTATTCTAATCTAAATGACAAAGTCGTACTTAAACTTTAGTTTTAAAATTAATAAATGAATAGACGAAAATTCGTAGGAACTTCACTAAAAGCCTTAGCCAGTACTCCTTTTTTTATTCATCATTCATCCACTTTGTTTGATAAAAATGCCTTTTCCGAAAACCTCATTATTGGGCATAATTCGCATCAATATAAAATTGATAGACATTGGGGTGCATTGAATAATAAAGTATACCCAGTCAATGATTGCCATGAAATGGTGCAAGATTCTAAAGGAAGAATTATTTTATTGACCAACCATACCAAAAACAATGTAATCATCTATGACAAATCCGGAAAATTAATTGAAGTTTGGGGGACAGAGTTCCCTGGAGCTCATGGCTTAACTTTAAACGTTGAAAACGGAGAAGACTTTCTTTATATCTCTGACAATAATAGACATGAAGTTATCAAAACGACCATTGATGGGCAAGTCGTACTGACCCTTCCCTACCCTAAAGATTCTGGCAAGTATAAAAAACAAGGTCAATATATTCCTACCGAAACAAGCATTACGCCTAATGGTGATATTTATGTTGCAGATGGCTATGGCTTGCAGTATATTTTGCATTATAATTCTAGTGGCGAATTACTGAATGTTTTTGGAGGGCGAGGTAAAGGAGATCAATATTTTGATAATGCACATGGTATTTGTTATGATGACAGAGATGCTTCTAATCCTTGCCTTTTGATCACAGCTCGTCAAAGAAACCAAATCAAAAAGTTTTCTTTAGATGGTAAATTACTAGATATTATTGATCTCCCTGGTGCTTATATTTGTCGCCCAGTTATTCATAAAGATTTCGTCTATTTAGCAACAATCTGGTCAGGTAATGGCAGCCCAAATACAGGATTTGTTTCTATTTTAAATAAAGAAAATAAACTGATTTCTGCTCCTGGAGGAAGCACACCAATTTATAAAAATGGAAAACTACAAGCCATGCATCAAACCATCCAAGTCTTTAAACATCCACATGATGTATGCGTTGACGATGATGAAAACCTGTATATAGCTCAATGGAATTCAGGAAAAACTTATCCAATAAAGTTGGTAAGGGTTTAGAACTTTTAAGATTAGCAATTGTTGTAGATTGCATAAAATTCACTCTAAAGAAGCGACAAATGAAACTCACTCCATTTAAAACTCGGCCAACTGAATCTCCCTTTCGAGTCTTTTTCAGTCTAGAAAAGCAAATTGAGACTTTTGAGAAATATGCCAAAGATGAAAAGCATCCATTCTATGAATCGAGTAATCGAGTTTTGGAGTTCATCAAAAAAGCGCCTGAATTAAAAGAAGGTATTGAAGACATTAGCCAGTTACAAAAATATAAAGAGGAAATTAAGGTCCTGTTTAATCCGCTTTTTCCAGATCAATTACAATTGAATGAAATCAAATCGGTAATGATTCCATTTACTTATACCGCCTTTCATTTCACTGAACGCTTTCAAAATATACTGGATAATGCAGGACCAGATTTTCGTTTAGACTTCAACGATTACGACCATTCAAAGCTATATTTCTATGCTTGTACATTTATTTTAATGAAATATTACAAGCAAGCTACCAATATCAGCCGGCCAATCTATATTGATATTCCAGATCAAAAAAAAGGGCTAACCCGGCATTACAGGGCATTAATCAATGCCGAATTCATGGATTTGATTAAACTGGATGATACGCCCGAATTGACGCAAGAAGAGATTGATGAATTACTACTTCGTGGAGAAGATCTTGAATTTTGGAGGTCCAAATTCCCACCCAATAGCTATATCCTCAAAGGCTTTGCTTTATTAACTCTTTATGATGCAACCAATGATGTCATTCTCTCTAAAATTCGATCAGTATTTCTTAGAAACGACGAAAATGTCTATCAGGAATTTCAGGAACACCTTGTTAATTTGATGGGCATTAAAGATTTGACAGTTGGCTATTCATTATATGATGTCAAATCAGAAAGCACAGTAGGTGGACTTTTCAATCGTGGAACAAGTAGTATTATTCTGGAGGAAAATGAAAAAATCGGCTATCAAAATATGTTTTGTGAATACGTAATTGATGGCGTCATGCAAAAATCTGAAATATTTGCTATCTCAGATGTTGATTTATATGGGCAATATTCAGGTGAAAATACTTTTTATAAAAAATTAAAGAAAAAAGGCATTAAAAGCCTTATCCTCGTTCCGCTAAAATTGAGTAATGGATATATTCAACTCATTGAATTGGCTTCAACCCGAAAAAATGAACTCAATTCTTTAAATGCTTCCAAACTAGAAGATATTATTCCTTTTGTAAGAATCGCTTCAGAACGATATTTTGAAGAAAATCAGAATATCTTAGAAAGTACCATTCAAGAAAATTACACCTCTATTCATCCAACTGTAAAATGGCGATTTATTCAAGCCGCTACTGGATTTAATAGCCAAAAAACAGCAGGTGTTGAAAATCCAGTATTAGAAGGTATTGTCTTCAACAACATTTATCCATTATATGCACAAAGCGACATCAAAGGATCTTCAACTGCTCGAAACAGTGCTATTCAGGCAGACTTGAGCTTACAATTATCTTTGGTTATTGAAACTTTCCAAAAGATTATGGCCGTTCAATCTTTTCCTATCTATCAGAATTTAATATATCGTGTCCAAGAGTATTTGACGAATGTCGAACAAGGATTAAAAGCAGGTGATGAAATCAGTATTCTTGAATTTTTGAAGGTAGAGATCTATCCAGTTTTCAACCATTTAAAAACGGTTAATCCTGTATTTGAAGAAGTTGTAGCTGCCTATATTTCTAAAATTGATCCAAATTTACATGTGGTTTATCAGCAACGTAAATCGTATGAAGATAGCGTCACTATTTTGAATGATAGATTGGCGGCATACTTAGACAAAAAACAAGATGAAGCACAAGAAATGTTTCCGCACTATTTTGAGCGTTACAAAACAGACGGCGTAGAGTTCAATATGTATATCGGTGCATCGCTGGTAAATGATGAATCCTTCAATTTAATGTATCTGCATAATTTACGTTTATGGCAATTAAAAACTATGTGTGAACTAGAGCAAGTTGCCTTCGATTTAGCGGATGAATTGCCCTATCCTTTACGGGTCGCTTCTCTTGTTTTAATACACAGCAATCCACTGGCTATTCGATTCAGCATGGAACAAAAACAATTTGATGTAGATGGGGCTTATAATGCACGATACGAAATCATAAAAAAACGAATCGATAAATCTCATATCAAAGGTACTGATGAACGCTTGACACAGCCTGGCAAAATTGCCATTGTTTATTCTCAAAACAAAGAGGCTAATGAATACCTCAATTATTTAAAATACCTTCAATCTGAAAACCTAATTGGTGAAATTGAAATGTTAGATTTGGAAGATTTACAAGGGGTTTCTGGAATGAAAGCCTTAAGAGTAGAAGTATTGTACAAACCTAAAACTATAGAAATAAAAAATGGGAAGAAGAAAGAAAGTAAAACTAAAAATGGGAAGGTTAAACTAGTGAAGTCGAATTAAGGGGTCTATCTACAGGGAAAATTAGACAATTTCAAATCGTTCTGATTCTCCAATAAAAAATTAATATTCTTTGACAAATACCAATACCGAGGATAAATGCAGCCAATCATCAAATCAATACAAGAAAAACAATTGATAGGAATTCATAAAGAGATGTCTTTGACAGAAAATAAAACTTCAGAATTGTTTCGCGAATTTATGCCAAGAAGAAAGGAAATCCATCACCTCAAAGACAATAACACTTTTGAGATGATGGCGTATCCGCATGGATATTTTCGTAGTTTTAATCCCTCTACTAAATTCACAAAATGGGCACTTGCAGAGGTCTCAGCTATCGACAACATTCCTTCTAATATGCTGACCTATACACTTGTGGAAGGTCAATATGCTGTTTTTCATTATAAAGGCTTGAGTTCAGACAGTAGTATTTATGAATATATTTTCTCGAAATGGTTGCCAAATGCGCCTTATCAATTAGATGACAGACCTCATTTCAATGTACTGGGAGAAAAGACAAAAATTAATGATCCGGATTCTGAGGAAGAAATATGGATACCTATTAAGAGCATGTAAGGTTTTCGCCACAAAGATATGAAACAGTATATATCTTTGTGACTTCGCGTCTTTGTGGCAAATGAATTGATGCAAATTGAAATAAGTGAATAGCCTTATTTTTGATGTACCGCTAATTAATTCAATTGGCTAGAAGATACACCTGACTAAAATGAAGTACATTTCTTTTCCCAAAGCTCTTCAAAGTCAGTATACATGAGTGTGAAAAGTATAAAAAAACTTATATTGAGTCGCGAAATAATATAAGTGGCAGAACAACATATTATTTCCGTTGAAGAACCTAAATTCTTAATCCATCAATTTGTGTAAGTAAAAAAACCATAGAAAAATGAAAAAAAGAGAGTTCCTAAAAAAAACCGCTGTTTACACCACTGGACTTGCATTATTACCTTCCTGCGGTGTTAAGGTTCCTACTAATAATGGAAGATTGAGAACGGCACATATTGGAGTTGGAGGAATGGGTGCAGAAGACCTAAGGGACATTTCATCTCATAGCTTGGTAGATGTTACCGCATTATGTGATGTGGACTCCAATGCACTGGCAGCTGCTAAAAAAATGCATCCAAATGCAAAAACTTATACAGATTATAGAAAATTACTGAAAGAAATGGGGAATACAATTGATGCTGTAATTGTATCTACACCCGACCATACCCATGCTCCCGCTTCTATGATGGCTATGAATATGGACAAACCAGTGTACTGCCAAAAACCCTTGACACATCATGTAACGGAGGCAAGAGCCATGAGAAAATTGGCAAAGGATAAAAATCTAGTCACCCAAATGGGGATTCAAGTACATTCATTTTATGATTATAAATTAGCCACATTACTAATTCAATCAGGTATCATCGGAAAGGTAAATTGTGTAAGGGCCTGGTCTCCTAAAAACTGGGGTTATGATGGCAGTGAACCACAAGGATCAGATCCAGTTCCTGAAAGTTTAGATTGGAATCTATGGCTAGGAACTTCTGCAAAAAGACCTTATAAAAAGGATGTATACCACCCAGGAAATTGGCGGAAACTGATGGATTATGGTTGTGGAACCCTTGGAGATATGGGCGTTCATATTTTTGATACCCCTTATAATGCCTTAGCATTAGATGTTCCCAGAACAATTATGAATAGTTGTAGAAAGCCATCTGGATTCGGCTTTCCGGAAAACAATATTGTGACTTATGAATTCCCTGGAACTAAATATACTACCGATACACTAAAATGGGTTTGGTATGATGGCCCTGGTGCGCCAGAGGCCCATGAAGATTTGCAATTGCCAAATAATGAAAAACTTCATGATCAAGGGGCTATGTTTATCGGTGAAAAAGGAAAATTATACCTTCCCCACTTCATGGTACTTCCTAAGTTAATTGTCGATGGGCAATTTAAAAATATGGATGCTGACATTGCAAAAGTTGGAAAAGCACATAACTTAGGTACTCCAATCAGAAACTATGGCTCAGAAGGTAAAAAACATTACCATCAATTTGTAGATGCTTGTCTCGGTAAGGGTACTTGTACTGCTCCGTTTTCTTATGCTGCCAGACTTACAGAAACAATATTATTGGGTGTCATTGCAGGTCGTTTCCCAAACCAAACATTGCACTGGGATAATAAGCAGGCAAAATTTGCTGAAGCTGAGGCTAATCAATATTTAGACGCAGCTTATAGAGATTTCTAAAATCTAGATTTGCTAAAATAACATGGTTAAAATAAACTATTTTGTAAGTTGTGGCTTTTTATTACTGCTTACAATAGGTCTCTTTAATTGCCAAAATACTGAAACTATTATTGGTGACTTCCAGCTATTACCTTCACCCCAGTTTATTGAAATCACAGGCAATTCTGAATTAAGGCCCGAAGACATCAAACATTATCTAAATAATGATAAGGTTAAAATCCCTGTCCGAGGAGAACTATTAAAATATCTAGAAGCTACTGCTTCATCTTCTGATGCACAGATAGTATTTAGCATTGATAAGTCTTTAGATGTCAAATCAGAAGGCTATACACTTGATATCTCAAAAAAACGAATCACCATCCTTGCTAAAGATGATGCTGGTCTCTTTTATGCATTTGCAAGCCTAGAACAAATCATGGAAGATGCGATGGATCAGGGGCTGAACTTGCCTTTATGTAGTATAAAAGATTTTCCAAAATTGGCTTATCGAGCTATCCATATTGATATCAAACATCATAGAGAAAAAATAAGTTATTATTATCAATTGATGGATAGACTCGCATCTTTTAAGGTTAATGCAATTATTGCTGAGGTAGAAGATAAAATCAAATACGAAAGACAACCTTTGCTTGGATCAGCAGATGCATTATCCATTAAGGAGTGGAAAGAACTATGCAATTATGCTAAAGAGCGGAATATAGAAATTAGTCCACTCGTCCAAGGCCTTGGACATGCTTCTTTTATTCTTAAACATAAAGAATATCAGGATTT
>CBDICS010000076.1:0-60519 GCA_965277415.1 Saprospiraceae bacterium | reverse complement strand
TTTCTTGATTCTGGAAAAGGTTCACTTTCTAAAAAACAGAATAACTGGCTAAAAAGACAGTTAAAAAATGCGGTCAGCGATCTCCTAATTTTCATGCATCATCCTCCTGTAAAAGCTGGTGTCAATTTTATGGACACACGCCATCCACTTCAGTATATTGAAAAGGTGCAAGAAATATTTTTCGACTATCCAAGAAATATTCATATCTTTTGTGGACATTATCATGTGGAAAAAACAATCCGTGTAAAGAACTTATCGGTACATATCACACCATCTTGTTTCTTCCAAATTGATCACCATAGTCCTGAGTTTAAAGTAGATCATCATCGAATTGCTTACCGGGAAATTGTGTTCGACAATCAAATGCTTTCTACTACTGTAAGGTATTTTAATGGAAGTAAAAAATAAACCTGAAAATTTAGAGTAGCAGTACCTATGATCAAAATCTTACAATCCGTAATTCATGTATTCAACGCCCTCAATGAATGGCTTGGAAAATCTGTATCATGGTTGACCTTAGTTTTGGTCTTGTTAGTTTGTTATAATGTTATTTCAAGACATTTATTTAATGAAGCAGATGCTTGGCGGGGAGAATTAGAATGGCATTTATTTGCTTTGATTTTTTTACTTGGTGCAGGTTATGCTTTCAAGCATGGTCGCCATGTCCGAGTTGATTTATTTTATACAAAATATTCCAAGAGAGAAAAAGCTTGGACTAATTTAATTGGTGCCATTGTATTTTTGATTCCCTGGTGTATAGTCGTTTTAATGTATTCATGGGATTTCGCTCAAGGTTCTTTGGCTATTGATGAGATATCACCCAATCCAAATGGATTAAAGTACAGGTATTTAATTAAGTTTTCCATTGTAATAGGAATCTTTTTTCTACTACTACAAGCAATTGCAAGTATCGCACAATCTATCTTAGTTTTGATTGATAAAACCCCTCAAGAAAAGGCGGCAATAAAATAACCTATGGAAGTAATTGCAATCTTATTATTTATCAGTATTCTTATCCTAATCCTATATGGGTATCCAGTTGCATTTACGCTTGGTGGCTTATCTATTCTGTATGCGATTTGTTTTTTAGACCCTACAAGCTTCTCTATTCTCCCTCCGCGAATCATGGGCGTGATGAGCAATAATATTTTAATCGCAGTCCCCTTATTTATTTTTATGGGGATTATGTTGGAAAAATCCGGTCTTGCTGAAAGCTTACTAGAAACGATGGCTATGTTATTTGGGAGTATTCCGGGAGGGCTTGCTATTTCGGTCGTTATCGTTGGAGCTTTACTCGCAGCATCAACAGGAATCGTAGGGGCTACGGTTGTTACCATGGGATTGATCAGCCTACCTACAATGTTAAAACGAGGATATCAAGCAGAATTAGCTACCGGTACAATCGCTTCTGCGGGTACACTTGGGCAGATCATTCCGCCATCCGTCGTATTAGTGCTTTTAGGAAGCGTATTAAATGTACCCGTCGGAGATTTATTCAAAGCAGCCTTATTGCCTGGTGTACTATTGGTTGTAATTTATATACTTTACATTCTGTTTCGCGCTTATCGTGATCCATCTATAGCTCCAAGTATTCCAAAAGAAGAAGTACAAAAGTTTCTAAATCAGAAAGATGTAGTTTGGAAAGTATTCATTGCATTTTTATTGCCCTTATCCTTAATCGTTGCGGTACTGGGTTCTATCTTTGCTGGAATTGCGACCCCTACTGAAGCTGCTGGAATTGGTGCACTCGGAGCAATCATACTGACGATTGGACAAAGTAAATTCAGCCTAGCCGTCCTTCAGTCTGTCATGCAGGAAACCACACACCTGACCTGTATGGTTTTTGTCATTTTGCTCGGAGCAACAACATTCTCCTTTGTATTTAGAGAGATGGGGGGAGATATCTATTTAGTTCAATTAATAGAACGTTCCAATCTTTCTGCAACAATGTTTTTATTGTTGGTCATGCTAGTAATTTTCGTAGCGGGTTTCTTTATAGATTTTATTGAAATCATCTTTATCATCGTTCCTGTCGTAGCACCAATTTTTGATCTACAGTATGGCATGAACTTAACATGGATTGGTATTTTGATCGCAATGAATCTTCAAACTTCATTTTTGACTCCACCCTTTGGGTTCTCTTTATTTTATCTAAAAGGCGTTGCACCTCCGGGAGTGACCACTCAACATTTATATCGAGGTATTATACCATTCGTATTGATACAGTTGATTTTTTTATTGGCAGTGATCTTTTTCCCACAGTTGGTCTTGGGTATGTTAAACTAGAGTTTGAAGTGTCTTATATAAAATTCTACTTTTTCTATTGACGAACCTCATATTCCCCTGTCAATAAAACATTAAATTCAAAAAGCTTCTTTTCCTCTTCAAAATACTCAAAGCCTTCTTTCAAGCTTTTCCAGAAGTGCTCATGTTCTGGAAATTCTATCAAGTTCTCATTCATATTAGGTTCAATCATTCGAAAAGGAAAGATATGAACAGGTATTGTTTTTTCTGGTTCTTTTGCGAGGACTGTAAGTAAATATAAAATTTGAATTTTATCATTTGTGATAGGAATACAACCAACTGTTTGGCAACCACCATGAATGTAAATATCACTTCCTGGTTTAGATGGGTCGCTTAAAATTTTATCCGAAGTATTTGGGTAGTTTATTTTTAAAGAAAGCAAAAAATTACTCTTCGGGTTAAAATGACTAAGGTGGTAAAATCCTTCAGGGATTTGAAAATCTCCTTCTTTTCGTTTAGGGCCTAATGTCCCAGACGATACACAAAAATTATAATCTTGTATCAGTTTATATTTTTCTTCCGCTTTGGACTTGCCCCAAACCTCAAGTTTCTTTTCTTGCTTGAAAGCTCTCAAATAAAGATCAATATCAAAGGAATGGATATTATGCTCTGTTAAAAGTTCTTTGAGGATTCTTTCCTTTTGTTCAAAAGCATCCCGCACTCGTGGAAACTCTAATTGTTTTTTAAAAAAATCGCTTTTAGGTATTTCATTCCAATTGCTCAAATCTACAGGCATATTACAGTCGAAGTATAACAAACAGCAAAAACATAATAGTTGTAAAGTTTTAGGGATGACGTATAAATAAATCTCCTCTTTTAGCTTAGAGTTTTTGTTCCTATCTTTCCTCAAATTTGTAAACTATTATAAAAAGCTTTCTCTGTCAATTTGGCCCATCCTGCAGACTTTTTTCGAAACTGATCATAAGCTTCATAAGCTTCGGTAGCAAGCACATCACCTTCAATTTCTTGAGTAATTGCCTCTTCATTGAGTGTTCGTAATCTTGACAATACTTCATCAGGGAATTTTCGGATATCTACTTTTTCGTTAATTAATTTTTCTAAATAGATCGCATTTTTTGCTTCAAACTCAGAAAGCATCCAATGATTAACACGATAAGCTGCCGTACGTAAAATAGCCTGAAGATCCGACTCTAGTGCTTCAAACTTTTGTTTATTGATAAAGAATTCAAGATTAGTACCAGCCTCATGCCATCCTGGAGTATAGTAATATTTTGCAATTTGATAAAAGCCCATTTTATAATCATGATAAGGCCCAATCCATTCTGTGGCATCTATCACCCCCCTTTCTAAACCAGTATAAATTTCACCGCCTGGCAAAAGTACAGGCGCACCTCCAGCTTTTTTTAAGACAGTAGAACCAACGCCAGGAATACGCATTTTAAGTCCTTTAAAATCATCAATACTATTGATTTCTCGATTAAACCACCCACCCATTTGTACACCTGTATTCCCTCCTGGGAAAGGAACTAAATTAAAATCCGCATAGATTTTTTCCCAAAGCTCCAAACCTCCTCCATTGATCAACCAAGCATTCATTTGTTGTGCATTCATCCCAAAAGGAATAGAAGCAAAAAACTGTGCAGCCGGTAAAATCCCTTTCCAATAATATCCTGCCCCATGACCAATTTCCGCAGCGCCACTTCTGACCGTGTTAAAAGCTTCAAGTGCAGGCACCAACTCTCCTGCTCCATATACTTCTATTTCCATTCGTCCTCCTGACATCTCTTTTACCCATTGGGCAAAGAGATTACACCCTTCTCCTAAAGCTGGAAAATCAGGCGGCCATGTAGTCGTCATTTTCCATTTATAGCGTTTCTTAGTCAGGATATTAGGTGTATTATTTTGGGCAATATTTTGAGATCCACAAGATCGGATAGCAAAAGGCAGAGAGATTGTTCCAAGAGCAAGACCTTTAAAGAAGTTTTTTCTGGATACTTTTTTCATTTTACTTTTTATTATACTGAGTCATTGTTCTAGACAAACCAATCGTCCCAAAACTCTTCACGGCATCTCCTGCAAACTTTACAATCTCTGGTAGTTTAGCCGCTTCCTCACTAGTCCATTTCCCCAAGACGTAATTAACTTGCCGCCCCTTGGAAAATTCATCTCCAATGCCGAGGCGGAGACGAGCATACTTATTTCCGCCATTGAGTTCATCAATATTTTTCAAGCCATTATGCCCTCCATCACTTCCCTTGCCTCGCATGCGGGTTTTACCAAAAGGTAAATTGAGGTCATCTAAAATAATTAGTAAATTCTCTTTTTGGATTTTCTTTTTTTGTAACCAATACCGAACAGCTTTGCCACTTAAATTCATATAAGTGGACGGTTTTAGTAAAACAAAAGTTCGTCCTTTATGTCTGAATTCTGCTATATCTCCAAGATTATCATCTTTAAATGATACTTCAAACTCTTTTGCAAGTGCATCTACTACATCAAACCCAATATTATGTCGGGTATTATCGTAGTCTGCACCCATATTACCTAAGCCAACTATAAGATACTTCATAGGGTCGGGATCTTCCTCTTTATTTTGAAATAGTGATTTTATCCAGTTAAACATATAATAATTTGTTCCACAAATTTAGAAAAGACTTCCTTTATTCAACGTTTGTTTAAATTTTATTTTCGACGACAAAATAGAAATACAAGTTTTTTTTAGCCTATCATTCAATGAAGTTGTTTAAAAATGGCTGCTATTATGAGAAACAGATATTTTGCATCAAGACGAGGCTTTAAAATCGATGCGTAGCAGAGCTACGTGAGGTTTTTATAACGAAGTATTGAAGCAAAAGATCGTTTCGTAGTTTAGTGAGCTATTTTTAAACAATTTCAATATATAGCTTTTATATTTCGCAAAAATCAGCAAGTACAATTTTTTCTTAAATACAACAATACATTCACTGGAATTTAATTTACTTCTTCGGTGAATTTGTTCAAAATCGCGGCTATTTTTGAACAAGTTCTATATTAATGATATTATTAGTGATGATAGAGTACAACCTAAATTAAATTCTTTTGCATTTTGGGTAGATTTCACAAGCTGAAATTGTTGTTTTGCTCCAAAAGGAATTTACTTTGTATTCATGGAAGTTATTTTAAAATGGCTATTGCCGCAAAAAAGTATCACTTTGCAGTTAAGCAAGCTTTTTTAGTACAACTTCAAAATATACACCCTATATAAAAGCAATAATGAGTATTTACCTTTCTGATAGTTTAAACTTTGTATCAAAACTCACCCCTAGGCGGCTTTGGAATGCTTCCAAAGTGCTCGCCTCTTTTTATCTAACTAAATGGGGTAAAAAACCCATCCAATGGGGAAAACCTTTTACCGTATCTTTTGAACCAACCACCGCTTGTAATTTACGATGTCCTGAATGCCCTAGTGGTCTTCGCTCATTTAGCAGACCTACAGGCAATCTTAAAAAGGATTTCTTTAGAAATACAATGGATGAAATAGCAAAAGATTTGATATATCTCATTTTTTATTTCCAAGGAGAGCCATACATCAATCCTTCTTTTCTAGATATGGTGGATTATGCTCGACAAAAGGGAATTTACACGATTACTTCTACCAATGGCCATTTCTTAAATGATGAAAATGCTAGAAAAACGATCGAATCAGGCTTAGATCGGTTAATTATCTCCGTAGATGGTACCACACAGGATGTTTATGAGCAATATCGAAAAGCAGGAACACTCGATCATGTCTTAATAGGAGCAAGAAATATAGTAAAGTGGAAAAAGAAATTAAAGTCTAAAACGCCGCATATTATTTTTCAATTTTTGGTTGTAAAACCTAATGAACATCAAATTCCAGAAATTTATAAACTTGCCGAGGAAATTGGGATTGATGAAGTTAAGCTAAAAAGTGCTCAAGTTTATGATTACGAAAATGGCAATCCTCTGATTCCTACAATTGATAAATATGCTAGATATGCTAAACAGAATGATGGTACATATAAGGTAAAAAATAAACTACTGAATCATTGTTGGAAATTATGGCATTCTTGTGTAATCACTTGGGATGGATTGGTAGTGCCCTGTTGCTTTGATAAAGATGCAACACATCGCTTAGGTGATTTAAAAACCACCTCTTTTAAAGAATTGTGGCAAGCTTCTGAATATCAAAATTTTAGAACTAAACTACTTCAAGGAAGAGACAAAATTGATATTTGTACGAACTGTACTGAAGGCTGTAAAGTTTGGGTTTGATTCATATTTTCACAGAAATGGTCTATTTCAGCGTTTTGTCAAAAAAAAAATTATTTCTTAGTTTATAAATTTAACAGAAGCAAAAGAACGTAACCAACTGTACTCCAGCACCTTACAACAAAAAGTCGCATGTCAATTTATTATATGTATGCAAAAAGCCACGCAATGTCTAATAAAATTTTGATTTTTCCAAAAAAATTAACGATTTTTGTATTTCTTCTCTTATTTCAAGGGAATCCCATCAACGATAAATTAACTATGTGAGAAAGCTCCGTTGAAAAAAACAGCTTTGAGAAAACTGCGTGTAATCCAGTAGTGGATTATTAAATTAATGAACCGATTTATTAGATAAGTAAATTATAATAAGATAATGCTTATTATGCATTGTTTTGTTATCTAGCTCTTAGATATAACTAGTTGAGGAATACTGCACCAGTTGAGAAGTATTTATTTTATTAGGGAGATTAAATGACTACATATACTTCTTGTTATTAAAAACATTAGGTAATGTCCTCAAAAACAGCAAAATGACTTACAAGACTATTTTCAAAGGACGGTTAGAATTCGGAAGCCAAAAGAGCTATGATAAAGTACTTAAGATGTATCATCATAGGGTTGAGAATTATTACAAGTCCGACATCCTTTTAAATGAAGAAGAAATTTTTGACGAATCTTCTACTTCATTAAATGTGCCACGCTTTATTACACAAGGTTCTGTAAAAAGCTGGAAAAACACAGTGAGCCTACTAGAATATTTAGCTCAGTTTGCAGTAGCTGGTAATCTTGGAACTTGGGTTACTGAAGAAGGCAATATTCTTTATCATGGTTTTGTCGAACCAAAAAGCGACAAAATGGCTGTTCAAGCCTTTTTGAAAGGCCGTGATTTAAGCAATCAAGAGGGAAAAGAAGTAGAAGCCAAAGAAGCATTAAATCAAGCTATTTTTAAGTATGAGCGGCATGCCCAAGCTTATGAAAGAAGAGGCTTTGTCAATTTCTTACTTAAAAACTATGATGATGCCATCTATGATTTTTCTAAAAGTATAGATATGGCTCCTAGCATGCCTGATTCATACTTTGGAAGAGCACGTATAAAAATAATCAAAGAAGATTATAAAGGAGCTATTCAAGATTTTGATAATGCTATTAAAAAATCTATACCATTACAACCAATCTATTGGAAAGCTCGTCGTATGAAAGCTGACTGTCATTTAAAAATAGATGACTATGTTGGTGCATTGAATGATTTTAAGTTTTATTCGGCTCGAAGATTCAAATCAGGTGATCCTAATAAAATCTGGCAACGATATACCACCTATCATTATGGAAGAGCACTTTTAGAAAATGGTGATTTTGAACAAGCAATCATCGCATTTACAAAAGCGATGACTATTGAGGATGGAGCAGATAAAGCACCAACTCCAGAAATGCACCTTTATCGTGGAGATGCTAGACGGAAAGCAGGCAAAACTGGCTATTTGAAAGATTGGCAAGAAGCATTAAAGCTTGGTGTCAAAGAGGCTAAGGTTCGTATTGATAATCGATAAAAATTCTTGAAAAAATAAAATATAAAGGTCATTGGTAATATACTAATGGCCTTTTTTCATTGAAGAGTTTTTAGAGCAGTTGTTCAAAAATATTTGAACATACGCTTAGATCAAATCGTTAATAAAAAGTCAAACAGGACTTATATTTGTTACAAATATCACTAATCGACGTTAATAATAATATTAACTTTAATCAAATACGCTATCAGTCTCAAGATAAATCACTTTCTATGAATCGGTTCAAACTTATAACCCAATTAACCTTATTTTTTTTAACTGGCATCTTGACTATAGGTAATGCTCAAGATTATACCACAAAAAAAACAGTCAAAGGGAAATTAAAGAAGATTTGGGATAAGGGGATGGACTACAATATTAAGGGGCAAGATATTAAGGCTATAAAGGAGTTTGAAAAAGCATTGGAGATGAATCCACAATTTATTGATGCTCAACTCCAATGGGCTGCTTTAAATTATGGCCTCAAACGATTTGACCTGAGTGAACTAGGTTTTGAAAAAGTCATAGAGATAGATCCACTTTATAATAGAAAGGTCTTGTATACACTTGGACTATCTGAGTTAAAGCAAAATAAATATGCAGAAGCCGCAGAGCACTTTAAAGCTTATATAGATTCTAATCCTAAAAATAAAACACTTTTAGGAAAAGCTGAGCGCCTTTATAAAAATTGCAATTTCATTGGTTATGCACTTGCAAACCCTGTTCCTTTTAAACCAGAATCTTTGGGAGAAAACATCAACACATCCAATTCTGAATACCTTCCCTCTCTCACTGCAGATGGTCAAACACTTGTTTATACTGTCCGAGAACGTAATGATGAAGATTTTTATGTAAGCACCTTTGGGGCTGATGATTGGGAAAAAGGAAAACCAATCCTCGCCATCAATACAGAGATGAATGAAGGTGCTCAAAGCATTTCTGCAGATGGAAAGATTATGTTCTTTACGGATTGCGGTGGTCGAAGAGGTTATGGAAGTTGTGACCTTTTCTATAGTGAAGTCAGAGATGGAAGGTGGACTCCTTCAGAAAATGTGGGAAAACCAGTCAATGGAAAATCCTGGGATGCACAACCTTCAATCTCTTCTGATAAAAATGCATTATATTTTTGCTCAAACCGTTCAGGCGGAAAAGGGGAAAGTGATATTTGGGTAAGTCACCGCCAGGCAAATGGCAAATGGGGCATCCCCAAAAACCTAGGAGATAAAATCAATACCTCAGGTAAAGAACAATCTCCATTTATTCATCCCGATGGACAGACGCTTTATTTCATGTCTAATGGCCTACCTGCAATGGGAGGGTTTGACATCTTTTTTTCAAGAAAACAAGAGGATGGTACTTGGGGTGAACCTCAAAATCTAGGCTACCCCATCAATACTAAAAATAATGAAGGCGCTTTAATTGTGAGCCTTGATGGAAAAACCGCTTACTTTGCTTCTGACCGAAAATTAGGTACTACGGATCAAAACGCAACTTTTGGCGATCCAACAAAAACCAGTGATACCGATCTTTATCAATTTGAACTTCATGAAGCTGCACGGCCTCAGCTAGTGACCTATGTTAAAGCTAAAGTATATGATATTGAAACTAAATTACCTCTAATTGCCAAAGCAGAGTTGATTGACCTTAAAACGGGGAAATCCTTCGCTAATACTTTTACCGACCATGAAGGAGAATTTTTAATTTGCCTTCCTCTTGGAAAAGATTATGCACTCAATGTATCTAAAGAGAAATATATATTTCATTCAGAAAATTTCTCTCTTGCCGGTCAAATCAACCTCAATGAACCTTTCCTCTTGGAGATTGGACTACAAGCCATTCATCCCCCTTTAGCAGATGGTTCCTTACTAACTAAGTCGGAGCCAGTTATCCTCAAAAATGTATTTTTTGAAACAGCAAAAGCAGACTTAAGACCTGAGTCAATTACAGAACTCAATCAATTGAAAAAGCTTTTGACCGATAATCCGCGAATCCGAATTCAGCTTAATGGTCATACTGATAATATTGGTTCTGATATAGATAATCTGAACCTATCTGATGCCCGTGCTAAAGCTGTTTATAATTTTCTTGTCGAAAACGGAATTGACGCAACTAGACTAGAATCTAAAGGATATGGAGAAACTCTATCAATTGACACCAATGATACTCCAGAAGGCAGACAAAACAATCGTAGGACTGAATTCGTAGTCATTGAATAGAGGAATACGGGATCACTTCATTTATAAGGACGTAGCCAGCTTTACCGAGCTATGTGGTGCGCTACTTTTATAAAATTTATATTGATTGATTAGGAGAGACTCTTAAGACTAGCACGATTTGATATCCTAATTTATATCAAGCCTCTTGATTTTAATTCCAAATACTTATTGATCGTATTCACAGATAATTCTTCAGGTTTTGTAAGGATTGCCTGAATACCGTATTGCCTTAACTTTTGAACCATTTGCACTTTTTCCGAAACGTACTTTTGAGCAACCGTTTGAAGGTAAATGTCTTCTGTATTATATACTTCCTGATTGGAAAAAGCTTCAATTTCTGTATTCTCAAAAAAGATTACTACCAATAAATGAAGGTTATTAATCCGTCTCAAAATGGGTAAAACCCGTTCCATTGCATAACTACTTTCAAAATTAGTATACAACATTAATAAACTTCTTCCCTTAATTATTTTTCTGGAAGCATGATACAACAATTCGTAATTTGCTTCCATCGGTCGCTCTTTTTCATTGTATAATGCTGCAAGAATTGTGTTTAAATGATTAGATTTTCGATCAGCTTTGATCGTAGCTCCGATCTTATCAGAAAATGTTAACAAACCTGCACGATCATGTTTCCGAAGCGCAATATTAGAAATCACTAAACTTGTATTGATCGCATAATCCATCAAGCTCAAACCCTCGAAGGGCATTTTCATCGCACGACTTTTGTCTATAATATTATAAACCTGCTGTGCCCTTTCATCCTGATATTGATTGACCATTAGTTGAGCTCGACGACTACTTGCTTTCCAATTAATTGACCGGAAGTCATCACCACGAACATAGTTTTTTATTTGTTCAAATTCGTAGCTATGCCCTAACCTTCTTATTTTTTTGATCCCTTGTAGTGTAGAAATACGGTCGAATGCCTTCAATTCAAAATTTTTCATTTGTATAATCGAAGGATAAACAGGTATATTCATTTCAATCTTATGCTGTAACCTTCTTTTCACTAAACCTATAAATGATTCTAAAAAGAGATTGACCTTACCAAATTTATACTCTCCACGCTCAAGAGGACGAAGTTTATAATTAATATTTTTTTGCTCATTGGTCGCAAGTGTTAAATCAATTTCAAAATCCCTTCTTTGAAATTGAAAAGGTAACTCATCAATCAACTGGATTTTTAGTTTTTGGTTAGACTGATTATGCAATTCCAGGTCTACGGAATTAGTATCTCCTAAAGAAAACACCTTTGGTAATCGCCTTTTACACTTTATATAAACATTCTTATTAAATAGGATTAAAATATCAATCAACACCAAAGCAATCGATAATACAAATAGAGTCATTGCTACTGGAAATAAAATTTCAACAGCGAAACTCAATACAAAGAACCCCGCTAATCCAACGAATAGAAGGAAAAAACGATCAGGAAGGTAAAGGTTTCGAAGTATCTTCAGCATAATTCCTAGTTCATTAGATATTTAACACTAGATGTTTTTTAAGCAATTTGAGCAACAAATAAATACTCTATCTCGGTACTTCAATTTTTTTAACAATATCATTAATCACATCTCGCGCATCATAGCCTTCCATTTCTCTTTCTGGTGTCAGAATAATTCGATGGTTCAAGACGGGGTATGCTACATACTGAATATCATCTGGTGTAACGAAATCTCTTCCATTCATCGCAGCTATCGCTTTAGAGGTTTTCATGATAGCAAGTGATGCTCGTGGAGAGGCTCCTAAGAATAAGTCTCCATTATTTCTAGTATTGTGGATAATTGCCGCGATATAATCTAGCAATTCATCTTTGACATATACTTTTTCGATCAGATCCTGGCACTCTTGTAATTCGGCAGCCGAAAAGACTGGATTCACGGACTCTTTAACTTTCATTTTAAAATCGCTCCTAAAATTTCGAAGAATAATTTTCTCTTCTTCCAGTTTAGGATACTGCATATTTATTTTAAAAAGGAATCTATCCAATTGAGCTTCTGGCAATTTATATGTTCCTTCCTGTTCGATTGGGTTTTGAGTAGCAATCACAAAAAATGGAAACTCCATCGGGTAGGTAATTCCATCCATTGTAACTTGGAATTCTTCCATTACTTCAAACAAAGCAGACTGTGTCTTTGCAGGAGCACGATTGATTTCATCAATCAAAACAATATTTGAAAAAACAGGTCCTTTACTAAACGTAAACTCAGAAGTTTTTAAATTATAAACAGTAGTTCCTACAACATCAGTTGGCATTAAGTCAGGTGTAAACTGAATTCTGGCAAAGTCCGTATCGAAAGTCTTCGCCATCAGTTTTGCCAGGAGCGTTTTTGCAATACCGGGTACACCTTCTATCAATACATGACCACTTGTAAATAAAGCAGCCAATAAAAGGTCCATCATTTCTTCCTGCCCTACAATTACTTTACTCAATTCATCTTTGATTTTATCCACTGCATTCTGGACTTTCCCCAGATTGACCTGGTTCTTTTGCCATCGACTATCTTCTATTGGAGATACAGGAGAAGGGGTATTAATCGGTGGAATAACAGGATTAGGAGGAATCGGCGAACTAGAAGGCTGGGACTCGGGCGTATTAGTCAGCGGATTTCGTTCCTCTGCATTAGAAGATTCCTGGTTCTCATTGACTTCATCAATATTCATAATAAATGCTATTTTCTATTTTTATAAAACTTTTCTAATACCTGATGAAAATCTATCAGGGTTTTATCAGATACATAAGTATCATTATTGATATTCTTATAAAATTCTAAGATTTTATTAATTATGTCTTCAGGGATTTCTGATTTGATACTGAGTTTTCTTACAAAATCTTCATTGATCTCTTTGGTTGCTATATTGTACCTGTTTCGAACATGTGCCAAAAATAATTTCATCTTTTGTACACATAATTTTTTATGGTCATTTTGTAAAAAGTAAAGACTTCCTATCGTTGAAATAAATTCAAGAGAGGTATTTTTATTTCCAGCATGTACTGGAATGATTCGCTGGTTTCTTTTAGCTCTAAAAAAAAGATATAATAAAGCACAAGAAGCTAAGAGATACCAGGCCCAGGCTAAAGGTGCTTGATCCAAGATATATTTTAAAGGACCTTCGCCTGACAATTCTCGTTCAGGATTGTAACTTTGCATTTGATTTCTCCTACGACTTATATCTTCCCTGACTCGGGTATATCTATCCCAATAAATAGGGCCTTCACTTAAATGAGAAAATACTTTATTGACATAAGTCAGCCCCGTTTCGTCTAATAGTTGAATATTAGAAAAAGCAATTGGATTAGTATGAAAATAGAAAAAGCCTTCTCCATATTTTATCTTAGCAAAATTCACATATGTTCCATTAACGGTTCCTAATCGAACAAAACTAAAATCTTGCTCACAAAAATAAATACTATCTATATAATGCCATTTATACTTCTCCGCATTTCCTTTTTTGATGTATTTAAAATCAAGTTCATAGGATGACCTTAGTCCTTCGTGAAGCATATTTAAGCGGCCTATAGAATCGCTAAAGGACAGATAGTCATCCCAGAAATAATCATTACATTCTTCATAGTAGACATAAAACATCAGATCATAAGGAATACTTTTACTTGCTATAAATGCATTATTTCCTTGTTTTATAAAATCAAGTAATTGATTGACATCTGAGGTGTCCATATACATTGCCTCTCCTACAAAAACATAATTGGCATTGGTCTGTCCTTCTTCAATAGGAAGTTCTTTTTCGATGCTTTTAGAAATGTCTACTAACTTTTGGTTTGGAAAATAATCTTTAAGAAGATTATGCAAAATAAAAGAACCATACGGATCTTTATTGTCTTCTTTATAATTTTCACTCCAATCAAAATGAGGTCCACCACCCATTATATATAGAAAGACAATCAGTAAAAGTACTGCTGCAATTCCAAAGATAATTAATGGCCTTTTGTCTGTCATAGATATTAAGTATTGTATATTTTAAGCCTTTTACACTAATCCGGCTTATTAGATATTTGATTGGACTGAGCCGCTTTGACTAAAGTTTCAAATTTTGGTTTTATAATATTATAGTCCGCTTCTTTAAGTTCACTTTTACCATACCAGGTTCGCTCGAAAATCCTTGTTACTTCTCTAAATGGTTGAAACATATTAGTCTTACGCATCTCTCTCAAATAGTCTTTATTCGTTTTATCCTTTTTCCATCGGATCGTTCTACTCAATGATAATTCTTTAATAATAGCCAGGTAATATAAGCGAATTGCCAAAGCATATCTTTTTTGTTCTACAGCTTCTCTAATAAAGCGGTCTAAATCCGATTCATAAATATGTTCTTCAATATTGTTGATGGTAATTGTAGCATCCGATTTGATAATTTTCCGATTTGGAGGACCTATGAACGAACCTGCACCTAATAAGTTGGCAACGAAAAGAGCTAGCGTCGCTATAATAATTAGGATAAAAAACACTTTAAAGAATCCTGCCCAGAATGCACTGCTATTTCCTCCAGAAGAATAGGATCTTGAAGAGGAATTTCTCCTTGAATTATTATTAGATGAAGTGGAGGAGAAGTCCTCATCATAATCTTCTACTTCTTTTTCTGTTTTTTCATTATAGCTGATGCCTTCTATTACTTTCTCCCAATTTTCCTTTGTTATTGCTCTTTCTTTTATCTCTGTATTAAGGTATACATCCTGTGGGTTTTGACTATAAGCAAAACCATTGGTCAAAAGCAAAGTAAAAAGGAATAAATAATATTTTAAAAACTCTATTTTCATATATTCAATTGCTGTAATATACTTTTAGGAATCCACTCAACGTTTATCCTTCTGCCTCCATCCCCTGAATTCGCTTTCTATAACCAATATATTTAATCCGCTTTTTAAGACTTGGTGCTTCTTCTATTTCTAATAAAGTAAAATAGATTAAGCCAGCGCCAAGGGCCATAATCACATATATCAAACTCATAAAAAATAAAGAAGAAAAAGCAAGTAACATAGATAAAACTTGGTCCATTGCCGTTTGCTCTAAAGATAGATTCCAACCAATCATTTCAAAAAAGAACCAAATAAAAGCAGTATCAATAAAGCCATAAAATAAACCTCCAATCAACACCAGGATGACATACAATCCAATCAGACTTCCAAAGTTTCCACTTACTAAGCTAAAGGTTTTTCCTAAACCTTGAAAAACATTTACTTCTTCATAATAATTAACAAACATCCATAGAAATATGATTGGCCCTATAAAAGTAAATAATAGGAACGCATACCATTCCCCAATCATTATGATCATAGAAATCAGAGCAACAGGAAGCATTAATTTCATAAAATTGATCACATAAAAAGTCCATTTTTTTTCAGCAAATCTTTCTGCATCAGCTTGCTTAATCAAATAGGTAAGCGGTACAAAGGCAACCATTGTAAAAATCAAAATATTAGCCAATGGCAAAAAAGTCAAAGCATCATTAATAAAATATTGATCTATCACCGTAATGGCTCCAAATAACTGATTGGGATGTGAAAACAAATTGGCTATATCGTCCAGTGAAGTAAAAAAAGAAAACAAACAAAATATCAAACCTGCAGCTAATGCCACCCATAATATTTCCTTAAGTATCTTTTTGTAAAAGATGAAAATATCTGAAAATATCTCTCCGGAAGTTTTGATCCTATCAAAGCTAATTTTATACAAATCATCTGGAGGTAATTCTGTATCTTTTACTGGTTTCGCAAAACCTCTTCGAGCTTTCATTACGGGGTAAAAGACAAAATACCATAACACAAATGCCAAACAAATAAATATAAACACACCTCTTATAATATCCGGCGTCTCGGTATATCGAGTCAGATAACCTTCGATAATTCCTGCTAATATTATAATAGGAGCAATCCCAAGCATAATTTTCATGCCCCGCCGAGCAGATATTTGGAAGGACTGTAATCTCGTCAAAGTTCCCGGAAAGACCAATCCTTGTCCCATCGTCATTCCCGCCGCTCCAGCAATAATAATAGCCGATATTTCAAGCGTTCCATGTGTCCAGATTGTAAGAAAAGACTCTAAAAAAACGCCTTTTTCAATAAAAAAATATTGAAAAGCACCAACCATTACACCATTGCTAATCAAAATCCCCGCTGAACCGATTCCAAAAAATATCCCTAAACCAAAAGTTAAAAAGGCAACATAGAGATTGTTGGCAGTAATTCCCAAAGACATCCCAAATGCACCTTTCTCTTTGTATACAGCCATTGGGTCACCAGAGTTGATATTTTCAATCGTCATGTCTACATAAGCATCCCCAAGTATCGCTCTTGGAAAATCGGGATTCATCGCAGAAGATAGCATTCCAATGAGCATGGAGAGAATAAAGATGGCAAAAGAAGTTCGAAAAGCAGGGCGGGCATTGTATACCAATTGAGGAAGTTCATCTGTCCAGAAGTAAGTAAATCTTCCAAATTTAACCCGCTTATTTTTATAAATATTGTAGAATATTTGTTGTGCTAGATTATTTAGATACACCCGAACCGAGCGATTGGGATAATAGGTTCTAGAATAAGACAGGTCATCTGTAATCTGAACAAAGAGGTCGTTTAGTTTCTCTGGGTCTTTATCATTATATTCTAAAGTTCTTTCAAACTCTTTCCACTTTTCCTTATTTTGCTTTATAAAATTTGTTTCGCGCATGAAGCATTATTTCAGGTTCACTTCTCTTTGAGTATAAAGATACATTTTGTTTATAGACTTCGTTCTTCTAACAATATGAGTAAAAATAATAGATTTAACACAGGTAAAAAATTAAATTTTATATTTTTGATCACTTTTTGTACTATTCTTCGTTTTTGTAGAAGATTTGTTTAGAATATGAGCACTACATATTTTTATGTAAGGCTTAAAAGACTTACATTTTAGCACTTTTTTCTAATAAATACAAGAAGAAAAAACAAGCCTCTACTAGCCCTTTGATTAATTATGCGAACAATAGAGATAAGAACCACTCAAAACGTAACGATAGAATACGAACTGGCTGCGCTCAAAGATCGGTTTTTCGCCTATTTTATTGATTGGCTTATTATAGGTGCATTTTATCTATTTCTATCTTCTATATTATCACTGACGATTGGAGATTATATTTACAGCTCTGGATTAGGATCACGATTAATAGGCGTTTTTCTACCGATTGGTTTGTTCGTTCTTTATCAATTATTATCAGAAGTATTGGGCAATGGACAATCATGGGGAAAAAAAGCAATTGGGATCAAAGTTGTTCGCTTGGACGGGAAAGAACCTACTTTGAGTGATTTTTTACTCCGTGCTGTTTTTCATATGGTTGATACAGTTACCTCATTTGGGATTGTTGGTGCTTTACTCATCAGTTCTTCTACTAAAAGTCAACGTCTAGGAGATTTGACAGCCAATACGACTGTAATCAAAATCAAATTCAGCCTACGTTTTCGATTAGACGATATTTTAAAAATCAACACCCTTGATGATT
The DNA here is from genome assembly GCA_965277415.1 of Saprospiraceae bacterium. Lineage (GTDB taxonomy): Bacteria > Bacteroidota > Bacteroidia > Chitinophagales > Saprospiraceae > JAHDHW01. Next base: position 42,728 of record CBDICS010000076.1, on the reverse strand, counting down.
ATGAACCTGCATACCCCGAAGTAAGAAGATTAAGCGAGCAGGATATGCTACTAATCAAAACTATTATTTCTAGATATAGAAAACATCGCAACAAAGCTCATCAAGAAGTAGTTGATGAACTCGTTGAGCATTTAGGGCAACAGTTGGATATTATTGTACCCCTAAATGATAAAATAGGTTTTTTAAAGACATTGATTCGAGATTATATAGTATTAACGAGGTAATGAGAAGAAAAAACAACAAACCAAGAATCATATCAAAAAATATCACGATCACCGGGATTGCTGATAAAGGAAAAGCCATAGGTAGAGATACTGAAGGCAAAGTAATATTTGTAGAGGAGGCTGTACCTGGTGATGTAGTCGATGTGACCATTTATAAATCAAAAAGTGGTTTTGCAGAAGGAAGAGCTACACATTTTCATAAACTTTCAGAAAATAGAGTTGATCCTTTTTGTGAACATTTTGGCGTATGTGGTGGCTGTAAATGGCAGCATTTAAACTACACTACTCAAACCCAGCAGAAAGAAATAGTGGTATCTAATGCTATGCAACGAATAGGAAAAGTACCCATTGGAGAAATATATCCAATTGTTCCTTGCCTTGAAAACACTTATTATCGAAATAAAGTCGAGTTTTCTTTTTCTAATAAACGTTGGCTGACCAAAGAAGAAATAGACCAAGGGAAGTCCAACCTTGAAAATGTCTTAGGTTTCCACCGTTCAGGAGCTTTTGACAAAATAGTACCCATAAATAAATGTTATCTCCAAAAAGACCCTTCTAATGAAATCCGCAATACCTTATGTGAAATAGGCCTCCAACAAAAACTTCCATTTTTTGACCTAAAAGAAGAAAATGGTTTTCTCAGACATATGATGCTAAGGATCACCACGGAAAACGAGGTTATGCTTATCCTTAGTTTTTATTATGAAGATGAAGTATTGCGAAAAACTTATCTAGATGAAGTTTTAAAACGATTACCTCAAATTACTTCATTACAATATTGTATCAATCCAAAAGAAAATGATTTCATTCTTGATTTAGACATTCATTCATATCATGGTAAGGGCTTTATTGAAGAGCGCCTTGGAGATATTCGATTTAAAATTGGTCCTAAATCTTTTTTTCAAACTAATACTAAACAAGCTGTCAGATTATTTGATACCGTTGTGAAGTTTGCTGAACTTAATGGATCTGAAAACGTCTATGATTTATATACTGGTATTGGAAGTATAGCATTATATATTGCGCAATATTGCAAACAAGTAGTTGGAATAGAAGAAGTCCCTTCTGCCATTGAAGATGCAAAGGAAAACTCTGATCTCAATGGATTCGGCAATACTGTATTTTATGCTGGTGATGTTAAAAATATCCTCAGTACAACATTTGCTGATCAACATGGTAGACCAGACCTCGTAATTACTGATCCGCCACGTGCGGGAATGCATGCTGAAGTCATTAAAATTCTTTTATTGCTTGAGTCTCCAAAAATCGTCTACGTCAGTTGTAATCCTGCAACTCAAGCTAGGGATTTTAATTTATTAAGTGAAAAATATGATATAATGAAATTACAACCGGTGGACATGTTTCCGCATACCCATCATATAGAAACGGTTGCTTTATTAAAACTTAAGGAAAAACAAGGGATTCAAAAATGGAACACATGGGTAGAGAAATCCTTTGAATAGAAATATTATTTTTATGATTAAAGAAAAACAACACGAAGCATTAAAGAAGGACTTACGAGCTTATACAGGTTTTTTATCTGTTACTTCTGATGCAATCCTTGATCAAGATGTATCTCAATATCCTATCTTTGTACTTCATTCCCAAGGAATAAATGTTGGTATTCCTCTTGATACTGATCATATTCAAGGAAATTGGCTGATAAATGCTTCCTCTCTCGAAGAGTTTGTAACCAAACAACTTATTGAGTCTTCAAAGGTGGATGCATTTACTTCTATTTATAAAGATCCAAAGCATTTTTTATGTTTATTTGTAGTTAATACTGATGGTGCAACTTTTGTTTTTATACCTCGTAACTGATTTAGGACTTAAATTGGCATCAATTTAGGTGCAGTAACAGGTAAAACACACAAATTTTGGAGTATAATTTTCACAACAAAGCTGACAATCAAGTATCTGGAGCTTATTCAGCCTCACAAAATTCATCTATGTATGAAGATGTTTCTAGCTTTGAATTTTATCATAAAATCCTACTAGTTGAAGATAATCCTGGAGATGCTCGACTAGTGGAATTGTTATTATTAGAATCTGATCTTCTAAATTGTAAGATAGATAACAAAACATGTCTATCTGATGCTATCTCTGCATTAGAAGAAGCGGATGACTATGCTGCGATTCTTTTAGATCTTACCTTGCCGGATAGTCGAGGATTTGAGACGCTTGAACGGTTGCTTGAAAAGTTTCCAGAAAAAAATGTAATTGTTTTAACAGGTCTATCTGATAAGAGTTTAGGCTTAAAAGCTGTAAAAGCAGGTGCGCAAGATTTCTTAATAAAAGGTGCCTTCGATGCTGATTTATTAGCTAAGACACTCAGGTATTCGATTGAGCGGAGCAGTGTATTGCTTCGACTAGAGGAGACTCAAAGACTTTCTCATATTGGAAGTTGGGAATATACCCCAGATACAAAAGAATTTAAAGCCTCAAATGAAATCTTTAGAATTTTTGGCTACACTGGTAGGAGAAATATTACTTCCCTCGATGAATTAAAAGCACTTGATTCAAGTTTCGATATTTTTGATGAGATTCATGCTGATGCCCTTTCTGGTAACGAAATCAAAAAAGATATACAGATCACTCTGAAAAGTGGCCAGACACAATATGTCTTTATTCAATGCCATACCAACACTAATACAGAGAGTAAACTTGTATTGAGTGGTATCATTCAAAACATTACTGAAAGGAAGAAAGCAGAACAGGATTTATTTCAGAGTCAGGAAAGGTATCAAGATATCTTTTCCAAGTCTAAAGACGCTATATATATTTGTTCACATAATGGAAAGTTAGTAGATCATAATGCTGCTACACTTTCGCTTTTCGGCTATAGCAAAGAGGAACTTGAAGGCATAGATAATGTCCACACCTTTTATGAACCAGCTGAAGTCAGAGAAGTATTTCTGTCTCTAATAAAAAAAGGCGAAGCTTTAAAGGATTTTGAATTAGAAGTTCGATCCAAAGAAGGAAAAATAAAATACTGCTTAGTTACAGCTAATGCATCTGATACCGCTGAGGAGTATAATATGATCGTTAGGGATATTACTGAACGAAAACAAGCAGAGGAATTGCGTAAAGCACGGGATGTTGCTCGTCAATCATCTAAGATGAAAGAGCAATTTATTGCAAGCATTAGTCATGAAATGAGGACGCCAATGAATGCTATTCTTGGTATGAGTAACCTACTTTCAAAGACTCAAATGCAAGAGGAGCAATCCAGCTATGTAAGTTCTATTAAGCAATCCTCAGAAATTCTCCTTGGGATAATCAATGATATTCTAGAGATTTCAACGCTACAAAACGGAAAAATTCAATTTGAATATAAAGACTTTAATCTATACGAAGTATTGTCAAATCTAGTCAATGTGATGCAGTATAAGATCAAAGAAAAAGATCTTAGTTTCAAACTAGAAATTGACCCAGATGTTCCGAAAGTAATTATAGGGGATAAGCTTCGTTTAAATCAAATTCTATACAACCTTGTTGGAAACGCCGTAAAGTTTACGGATAGTGGCTTTGTAAAAATTCGTGTCCATAAAATAGAAAAAAATGGAGAAGCGTTTTCTCTAAGATTCGAAGTTGAAGATTCTGGAATCGGTATTCCTGAAAAAAAGATTAACGCAGTCTTTGAATCATTTACGAGAATTCGTTCAAAAGAAAGACTTTATGAAGGGACAGGATTGGGTTTATCCATAGCTAAAAACCTCGTCGTACAACAAGATGGAAATATCGGAGCGACTAGTGTTTTCGGAGAAGGTTCGACTTTCTTTTTTGAATTAGCATTCAAACCCGGAATCGCTGCTAATATCAAAGAGGGTATTGCTGATAGTACACCTGCTAATATCAAAGAGGACTTAGAAATAAATTTGCTCCTTGTCGAAGATCATAAAATGAATCAATTAGTAGCGAAAAAAACATTAGAACGGCAATGGGAAAAAATTAAAATAACAATTGCCAATAATGGACAAGAAGCGATAAACATTTTAGAAGAAAAAATGTTCGATATTATATTGATGGATATCCAAATGCCGATTATGGATGGATATGAAACGACTCAATATATCAGGAATAAAATGCCCCCTGAAATCTCAAAGATTCCAATCCTTGCAATGACTGCTCATGCACATATTTCAAAAGATGAGAAATTTAAGGAATATGGAATGGATGATTTCGTTTTGAAACCTTTTGAACCAAACCAATTATTTGAGAAAATCACTAAATACACAACACAATCTTAATCATATTATGGACGTGAATTGTTATAAATATATCAATCTGGAGTACATGGATATAATGTCTGATGGAGATGATTCTATGAAAAAGGTCATGTTAGAAATGCTCGTAGATGAACTTCCGATGGAAATTGAAAAGATGGAAACACTTTGTCATGAAACTCAATGGAATGAAGTTAGCTCAGTAAGTCATAAACTTAAATCGACCCTTGCATTTGTAGGAAACGATGAGATGACAGCCGCCAACAAGAATATCGAATCATTCGCTAAAAATGAGGAGAATCTTAATCAAATACCCGTATTGGTTAATACACTTAAGTCTCTTTGTCCAAGGACGCTTTCAGAGTTGAATCAGGAGTTAGAAAGGTTATAAATCGCATTATATTTTTTTATAATACAAAATAGAGGCAAATTTCCTTTTTCTTTTTATCTTTACTCCACAGTTTGAGGACTGTCATCAAATATTAAACAACATCACCATTTTTAACCTTAGTAGATAGATCCATGAAAATCCTTATTTGTGAAGATGAAGAAATAATGCTAACCGCATTGGAGTTCCGCTTGCAAAGGCAAGGATTTGAAGTCATTATTGCTAAAGATGGGAAGCAAGCTATGGAGTTAATCAAAAATGCGAATCCAGATCTTATTGTTGCTGATATCATGATGCCATTTGTTAGTGGACTTGAATTAATCAGCTATGTAAGAAAGGATTTAGCAAGTACATTACCCATTATTATTATCTCTGCTCTTGAACATGATGATACTGTGCTAGAAGCTTTCAAGTTGGGCGCTTCAGATTTCATCACGAAACCTTTCAAACCAAATGAGCTTATTCTCAGAATAAAGAAAATTTTTCAAGAGATCGAGCTATCACAATAAAAAACCTTCTCCATTTTCTCATTCATTTTTGACACATTCAAACAATTTCTGCGTTTGATTAGTTGAATAATGTTTTCTACTATTGTATTTATCCAATAACCGATTATAATTTTTCAAGCATGAAAGGAATTATCCTTGCCGGAGGACTCGGCACTAGATTATACCCACTCACACTTGCTGTAAGTAAACAAATGATGCCGGTCTATGATAAACCGATGATATATTATCCTCTATCTTCGCTTATGTCAGCAGGGATTCGTGAAATTCTTATTATTTCAACACCTCATGACCTTCCAAACTTCAAAAAACTATTGGGTAATGGACATGAGATTGGTTGCGAATTCTCTTATATAGAGCAACATGTTCCAAATGGACTTGCTCAAGCTTTTGTGCTTGGTAAGGATTTTATTGGAGATGATAGTGCAGCACTCATTCTGGGTGATAATATTTTTTATGGCAATGGCCTAAAAGAATTACTTCAGGAAAGTGCTAATCCAGATGGAGGAATTGTCTTTGCTTATCAAGTAGCAGATCCAGAACGTTATGGCGTTGTAGAGTTTGATGAAAACTTTAAAGCACTTTCTATAGAAGAAAAGCCCAAAAAGCCAAAGTCAAATTATGCTGTCCCTGGTTTATATTTCTATGATAATAGTGTAGTCGAAGTTGCTAAAAATCTAAAACCTAGTGAGCGAGGAGAATATGAAATTACGGATGTTAATAAATATTACCTTGAAGCAGGTAAATTAAAAGTAGGTGTTCTGAGTAGAGGTGTAGCCTGGTTAGATACAGGGACCCATAAGTCATTAATCCAAGCAGGACAATTTATCGAAGTCATAGAAGAAAGGCAAGGCCTCAAAATTGGATGTATCGAAGAGATCGCTTGGGATATGGGTTTTATTGACGATAAACAACTGGAGGCACTTGGGCAAAAATATATCAAAAGTGGGTATGGAGAATACCTGCTTAATCTTTTGAAAAAATAAAGCCTTAGCCCAGTCTGCATTAATCTGTTATTGGTGAATTAGTTATTCATAGGTCAAGAATAACTAATTCACCAATTTCCAATAGGCTTTTAAGCCTTCAAGCCAAGTTTGGAATATACCCAATTCAATACCAATACAACTAAAAATACAGGGATCAAACTAGCTACTTTCAAATCCTCGATCACTAATACTTTCAAAGCTAAAGCGATGAGCAAAGCTCCTCCTACCGCACTTATCTGAGATATTATTGATTTTGTAAACACAGACTTAGCCCTTCCTGCGATCAAAGTAAGGCCTCCCTGGATCAACAACATTGGTATTATGGAGAATAGTACACCAACACCACCATAAGTAGAAGTTAACACAATCGCCATAATAGCATCAAAGATAGATTTGACAATTAGTAGTTCTCGTTTGTTTTGAATGCCTTCTTCTATTGCTCCTACAATAGTTATTGGACTTGCACAAAATAAAACGAATGCCGCAATTAGACCTGTAGAAAATCTTTCTTGCCCAATATTTAAATTATTATCGAACCAGCCTTTCCAGCCTTCCAGCATTTCTTTTAGACCTAACCATTCTCCAATAACACCACCAAGAATCAGGCTAATGATAAAAATTAGCATCATCTCATCCTTGATTTTTAAACTCATTTGAATACCAAGAATAAGAATTCCAATACCAAGCGCTTGCTCTGTAATCAAGCTTACATCATGTTGAATTTCTGGAACAAACTCGTGAAGCACCAATCCAATCAGACTACCTACGAGTACAGCAGCCATATTTATAAAAGTACCAATGGGAAGTTTACTCATAATAGAGTTATTGTTTCTCGTATGTTTAGAGCCTATTCTAAAAGGCTCGATTATGAACAAATTTAAGAAGCTATTTCAAGCAGCTTCTAGGTTTCGGCTACAAATTTATAATTAATAATCAGTTTTGTTGTATTCTTAAAATAGAAAGTTTACTGTAGATCTAATCAAATTCTAAAAAACTGTAAACAAAAATTCTATACAAAATGAATTAAGGGACAGAGAATTAATACCCTACCCCTAAGCGCTTACCTAATCCACTAAATGGATAATATCATGCGCAGCCTCTAAATTTTCTTTTTTTCCTACATCCATCCAAATATCTGAATCATGATTATAGCTATAGATTTGATGATCTGCTGCTGCTTTTAAATATACATCGATTATAGAAAACTTGCCTGTTTGTGTCATTAGATCAAATAAGCCTGGATCGATTACGTGAATACCGCTAAAGGCCCGGAGTTCAAGTTTTCCTTTTTGTGCCCGACACATTTTCACTTCACCGGTTTTGATATTTTGCCAACCAACCAACATATTTTCTTCATCAAATATCAAATATCTGGAAGTTGACCGATGTCGAGTAGCTAAAGTAACCAAAGCTCCTTTTTCTAAATGAGCATCGTACATTTTTTTTAAATCAACATTAGTAATTATATCCGTGTTACAAAGAATAAAAGGAGCCGCTCTAAAAAATGGCCTCGCTTTTTTGAGACCTCCTCCAGTCTCCAGAACTTGATCTCGCTCATCAGATATCGTGATATTAATATTGAAATAGTTCTTCTCTTCAAGAAACTGCAAAATTTGATCTGCAAAGTGATGTACATTAATTATAATATCATTAAATCCATATTTTATCAATCGCCGAATAGTAATTTCAAGCAATGGGTGTTGCCCAACTTTTATCATTGCTTTGGGAGTATGCTTAGTCAAAGGTTGGAGCCTCGTTCCAAGTCCTGCTGCTAATATCATTGCCTGCATAGAATACTTATTTGATTCAGAAGCAAATATAATAAGCGCTTGGCTAAGTTGGATACTTATAATGGATGGATTGCATCTTAAAAAACATAAACCAGTTGCATACCATTACTATTTGGATATAACTGGATGGATCCTGTTTTATTTCCTTTCTTATTTCGATGAATATGTGGTATTAAATAACCAATTGCCGCACCAACAAAATAACCAGAGATCACATCTGTTGGAAAGTGTTTCCCTCCTTTTACCCTAAAATAACCAGTCATCGCTGGCAGTACAATCGCAGCACTCCATACATAAGGTTTCCAATCAGAATCTGGAAAGTAATCAGAAAACACTTTGGCAATAAAAAAACTATTGGCCGCCGTAACTGAAGTATGGCCAGAAAGAAAGGAATACCTTGCCCTCAATTTTACCTTCTCTGAAAGCGGCACCTCTTCGTTGTATACAAAAGGGCGTGTCCGTCTGGCTGTCCGTTTTATAATATTTGTTATACCTTTTGAAGCCAGCATTGTCTCACCATACAGAATAGCAATTGACTTAAAATCTTTTCTGGTTTTTGAGTCTGCTAAAAACAGAAATGGTAATAAATAAGAAGAAGCCAAACCAATATCGCTTCCTCTACGCGCTACTGAAGAATAATTATAAGTAGCACTTCGGTCAAATTGATTGATATTAGATCGCCTCAAACCTGCAATATCTTCTTCTGACAAAGGGTTTATATTAGATTGAATAGTATAGCCCGTCGCCATTAGACCTCCTGAAATACCGATTATAGCTGTCTCTTTTTTCCAATCAAACGAATAAGGTGATTGAGCGTTTACGCTTAACATCATGTAGAAAAGAAAGAATCCTGTACTTATTATTTTTTCATTCATCGTTTTATTATCTATTAAAATTGTTGGTTCTTTGACAAATCCTCTCAATAGACCATACGAACAAACAGTACAGAAAGGTTGTGTTGGTTTTGAAAATTAAGAACAACTCATTCTGTCTAATAAAAGCAGTTTTATATTAAAATTTATTGATAAAGCTACAAAACATTAGAATATTGAATTTGAACTTGTTTAATTTGCAACTGTTCTAGAAATATTATGATTCAAAATCCTTTAGTACGATTATTATTAGCTCCTTTTTCATTGCTTTATGGGATAGGAGTGAGCCTTCGCAACTTTTTCTACAGCAATAATCTGTTGAAAGGGGTAGAATTCGATATCCCTATCATTTCTGTCGGAAATTTATCTTTGGGAGGAGCAGGAAAAACACCACATATTGAATATTTGATCCGACTATTGAAAGATTATATCAATATAGCGACATTAAGCCGTGGGTACAAGCGAAAAACCAAAGGGTTTCTGATTGTCAAACCAACACATAATGCAGAAACTGTTGGAGATGAACCCTTGCAGTTTCGAAGAAAATTCCAAGGCATTCTCGTAACGGTTGCTGAAAGTCGCACTTTCGCTATTCCTAAAGTTATCATGGAAGAGCCAAGTACTCAAGCCATTCTACTAGATGATGCCTTTCAACATCGTTCAGTAAAACCAGGGCTTAATATCCTGTTGACGGAATATTCCCTGCCTTTTACCAGAGATTATTTATTACCAAGTGGTCGCTTGAGGGAAGCTCGATCTGCTTATCATCGAGCAGATGTTCTTATTATTTCAAAATGTCCTCCTCAATTGACCGAAGCTGAAAAGATAAACCTAATCGATGAAATTAAGCCCTTTCCCTATCAGCGGATTTACTTTTCATATTATAAATATCAAAACCCTTACTTCTTTTTAAAACGTGATTACATATTCCCACTCAAAGAAAATGTAGATGTACTCTTGATCTGTGCTATTGCTAATACAGATTATCTCTTAGAGTTTCTATACGAAAAAGTAAACTATGTAAAAGCGCTTGAATATGCAGATCACCATTTTTTCACCAGTTTTGATGTCTCAAATCTTAAAACTGAATTTGAAAAAATTGAAAGTGATCGAAAGATTATATTGACGACAGAGAAAGACGCTATGAGGTTAGAACTTCATCGAGATTTTATTCTACAAAATAAATTACCGATATACATCTTACCTGTTGAAGTTGCTTTTCATTTTAATGAAGGAGAATTGTTTGATAATGATGTAAAGAATTTTATGTTAAATTTTCGAGCGTAATGAGATTTATTGCTTCTATTATATATCATATTTTAAAGTCTATAGTATTCATCATTCTCAGGATATACTATTCAAGGTTTACCGTTATCCATAAAGAACGCTTGAATTTTAAAAATCCAGCCATTGTAGTTTCTAATCATCCTAGTACTTTGATGGATCCCTTTAATACAGCAATCAATGTTTCGAAGCAAATCGCTTTTTTGGCAAATGCTGGTTTATTCAAAAATCCAATCATTGCAGCTATTCTTAATCTTTATTGTATTCCGATAGAACGTCCTAAAGATGTAAATGGCAGGCGGATACAAAACGAAGAAAACTTTGCAAGAGCGGATAGACATCTGGCTCAAAAGCGTTGCATTTACATAGCGCCTGAAGGAACTAGTGTAGTAGAAAGAAGACTTAGAAAAGTAAAAACGGGGGCTGCTAGAATTGCATTAAGTGCAGAAAGCAAAAATGATTTCAAGCTCGGCATCACGATTATCCCCGTTGGTTTGAATTATACGACTCCACTCTACTTTCAAGGTGAAGCCCTGGTCAATATTGGCGAGCCAATCAAAGCCAGTGATTATAAAGAAGTATTTAATAAAGATCCTTTTCATGCTGTTAAGGAAATGACTCAAGACTTGCAAAAAAGCATGGAGTCTTTGATTTTTCATACTAAAAACGACGAAACAGATCAATTATTAAGATACATCGAAACAGTCTTGAAATCAGAAAAGCCTTTGGACCCAAAAGCGACTTTTACCAGAACACAAAAAATACTAAATCAAATCAAAACATTTGATGAATCTGTCATTCAAACACTCAAACAGACAGGCGACAAATATTTTGAATTAATAAAAAAAGAAGCAACAAACGACCTCGCAGTATATAAGAATATAGTGTCTAAATCTCAATCTTCATTTTGGGATTTTTTGAAAATAAGTTTAGGTCTTCCGTTTTTTCTTTATGGCTGGATCAATAATTTTATCGCTTTTTTTATTCCAAAATTTTTAGCACAAAAAATTAACATATACCATGGTTACCGACCTGCGGTGTTAACAGTTGCTGGTTTAATTTTTCTACCGATTATATTCTTCCTTCAGACCAAATTATTGATTCATTATTTTCCCATTCCTAATCTAGGGTGGATTTATTTATTATCCCTTCTTCCATTTGGTTGGCTAGCTTGGCAATACAGAAATTTTGTTCTACAATATTTAAAGAATCTAAAGGTTAAAAGACTTCGCTCCTCATCAAGCAACACATTTGAACAATTAAAAACAAAAAGAGCTGATTTTTTAACACAATTAAATCTCCATAAAGGTTTAGCTTAGTGTATGTTTAGCCAAATCATCTTTTTAATTTTTATCGCAGCATTTGTAATTCAAATGTGTTATTGGTTGTTTCTTTTTTCGAAACTAGTTTTTTTCAAACCTTCTGCTCAAACAAAGAAAGAAGCCAAACAAAAAGACATTCCAGTGTCCGTCATCATTTGTGCTCGCAATGAAGCCGAAAATCTAGAAAAAACCCTAGACCGAATACTAAATCAAAACTACCGTTCCTTTGAAGTGATTGTGGTAAACGATGACTCCTCAGACTCAACACACAACATATTATTGAATTTTCATATAAAATATACTATCTTGCGTTACATTTCGTTGAGAGACAAGCCCAAAGGTAGTGGGAAAAAGTTTGCATTAGCTAAGGGGATTGATGCAGCGAACTATCAAGTATTACTATTAACAGACGCGGATTGCGTACCAAAAAGCAAGAACTGGATCAGAGACATGGTTAGCCATCTCGATGAACAGGCTGATATCGTTTTAGGTTACGGACCGCATAATAAAGCGAAAAGCATTTTAAATAAATGGATTCGCTATGAGACACTTACAACTGCTACACAGTATTTTTCTTTCGCTCTGATCGGTATGCCTTACATGGGAGTAGGCAGAAATTTGATGTACAGAAAAAAGCTTTTCCAAGAAGTTGGTGGATTTAATGACCACGACCATTTACTTTCTGGAGATGACGATCTGTTTATCAATAAAGCTGCTAACTCAAAAAACGTCCGAATCGCTCTTGAACCAGAGAGCTTTATGTATTCGGAAGGAAAACAATCCTGGAAGGCTTATTATCGACAAAAAGCAAGACATCTGACAACAGGGAAACACTATAATTTAAACCACCAGATTCTTCTGGGTTTGTATTCTTTGAGTCACTTCTTGTACTACATTGGAGGCATTGTGCTACTGATATTAAACTTTAGCACAATATTTGTTGTGGTTATTTTAGTATATCTGGTGAGAATATCCATTATAATCCTATGGTACAGAGCAATTTTCAAAAAATTTCAAGATTTTAATCTCATTTATTGGGTACCTTTTTTTGATTTAGGTCTCTTGCTTTACTATTTGGTTTTCTCTCCGGTTTTAATGACTGGAAATACAAATCGATGGAAGTAAAAACAGAAGTAAAAACGACGAACTTATCACCACGCGCACAAGAAGACTATAATCTAGTCTTGAATGCAATCGACGGCAATCAAAAAGCTTATACGATGCTAATGGAGCGCTACCGCAGTTCAATTTTTCACATGATGCTTAAAATGGTTAACAATCGCGACGATGCGGATGACCTTACTCTGGAAGCATTTGGTAAAGCTTTTAATAAGCTTCCAAGTTATGCTCCTCGCTATGCATTTAGCACTTGGTTATTCAAGATCGCAATTAATAACTGTATAGATCACATCAGAAAGAAAAGGCTGCACCTTTTATCTATTGATGATCCTATTGAATCAAATAGCGATCACGATTTTTCAAGCAATATTCGTTCGAGTGCACTCGATCCGGAAGAACAGTTCATTCGGACACAACGTCTGAGCTTAATGCGTAATATTTTGGGAGAATTGAGTCTGAAATACCGCCTTATGATCGAACTCCGTTTTTTCGAAGAATTGAGTTACGATGAAATTGCTAAAGAGCTAGATATTCCATTAGGAACTGTCAAAGCTCAGTTGTTTCGAGCCAAAGAAATCTTATTTCAGCTTTTACAAACACCAAAAGCGAAGGCTTATTTAGAATCAACTAAACGTCGAGCTAAACATAAAAAGTCTCGAAAGAAAAAACCTGAAGCAGCTCCGGTATTGGAGGAACAAATTGCTTTAGCAAGAGAAGCTTAGAAACACGCTGAAATTAATACAACCTACATTTTTATCGCCCGGCAGCATCAAAAGTATTTTGATTTTGTCGGGCGATTCTGTTTTATCTTCAGATAATGGTTTCTAGATCAATATATATCTGACGCGAAGTGATTTGGGATTCTCCCAAGTCATTTCGGTCAGTATATACTGCAATGAAGTACATTTATTTTACCAAACCACTTCAACGTCAGTATAGATTCTTACTTTTGCCGGGAATCAATCTTTTTCTATGAAAAGCATCACGAAATATTTTGCTGATCTCAATGATCAACAAATAAACCAGCTCCAACAGCTTCCTGCATTATATGAAGACTGGAATGACAAGATCAATGTTATTTCCCGAAAAGATATCGACAATATAGTTGAAAGGCATATTTTACACTCTCTTGCTATCGCAAAAGTGATCACGTTTCTTCCAAATGCCGAAATTCTTGATCTTGGTACAGGAGGCGGGTTTCCGGGAATTCCTCTTGCTATTCTTTTCCCCGAAACGCGGTTTACACTTATTGACGGTACTGGAAAAAAGATTAAAGTTGCCAATGAAGTAATTAATGCTCTAGAACTCAAAAATGTCAAAGCAAAACATTTGAGGTCAGAAGAAATCAAGCATCATTTTGATTTTGTGGTATGTAGAGCTGTTGCCAGCCTAGAGAAACTCACAAATTGGAGTTTTAGATTATTAAAAAAGAAACATATTCATGCTATCCCTAATGGCCTTATCACATTAAAAGGTGGAGATATTAAAGCAGAAATCAAGGCCCTTCCTAATAAGGAATATGTTGAAATTTACCCAGTTTCTAAATATTTTGAAGGTGATTTTTTTGAGGAGAAGGCCGTTGTTTATGTTCAAGGGTAAATTATAATTTGGTGCTTTTATTTATTTTTAAAGAGAAACACACAGGAAATAGCATTAAGACACAAAGTACAGTGTAAATTAAGTAGTGGCCGGTTTATGGCTAATGAATTTTTAGTCTAATCGAGGAGCACTCGGAACCTGATAGCCTTAGCTATCAAGGTGAGGATGCGACGAAGAGTAGGCTAGAAAGGCATAGACAGAAATAGTCAATATTTATTTTACGATGTACAAAGAACTTTATATCTTAGTAGTAACACTTTAGCCCTTTAAAAATCAAGCTTGAGAGTAATTACAATTCTTTTTGTTTTTATTTGCCTATTGCTTTGTCCGAAACTACAAGCAAATGTCTTTGTTCTTCAACAAAGTAAGCCTTCATTTGATTTAAAATCGTCTATTCAGCTTTTAAAAGAAGGAGAGACCGTCTACAGTATTGAAGATATCAATACTTCCATTTTTCAATCACAATTTCAATCCTATCCCAATTATTCTTTTGAACTAGAACCGTTTCTTGTCTACTGGGGCAAGATCGAACTTAAAAATCAGTTGCCGAATGCTGAAGCATTTTCAGAGTGGGTATTGCAACTCTCTAATACCTGGACAAGGCTCGATATATTTATTCAACTACCAAATGGTAATCTTGAACAGCTACGAAGTGGTACATTTGTTCCGAATGCAGAGAAGAAGTTTAAACCAACTACAGAAGGAAATTTAATTAAATTACATTTAGCGCCCGACCAATTAATCACTATATATTTTCGTGGGCAAAGTGATCGGCCTTCCATTTCTCCCAACTTGAAAACTAGTCTTCAGCACATTGACGATTTTTATTTCAACCTTCAGCATACCAAGACCGACAATGCTATATTTATTGGTTTTGTCTTGATGATGTTTTTGTATAATCTAATATTATTTGTCTTTGGCCGAGATCGCAGTTATATATTTTACTCTATTTATTTATTATCCTTAGTCATCTATGCTTCTTTTATTGCCGCTGATTTAGGAGATTGGCTGGAATCTAGTCTTTTCCCTAATCATCCAGAGTATTTATATTTTGGGAAGTTTGTTATCTACTTAGGGCTCATGAGCTATTTAGCCTTTATGCATTATTTTTTAGATCTTAAAAAACTACTTCCTAAATGGAATCAATATTTCAAATATCTTTTTTGGCTTGGTGTCCCATTGATGATCCTCGATTTCATTTTAGTAATTAGATATAATTTTAGCTATGCCATTGCAGATAGAGTAACCGTAGGTTTTATCTTATTATTTATCCTTTCGAATTTTATTTTCTTATATCCATTATTTAAGACTAAGGATAAAAAAGGGTATTTCATTATAGCAGGTGTTATTTTTATGGGAATTGGTTTTTTACTGACGGCAATAGCCAGAGGGAATACACCGACTTTTTCACTATTATATTTTAAAACAGGCACCATACTCGAGATCATTGTCTTCTCATTAGGTTTGGCTTATCGACAAAGAGAAATTGAACGAGCTAAGCAAAGTGCTCATTTCGAATTAGAAAGGAATAAATTACTTCAGGAAAAAGAAAATTTGAAATTCAAACAACTGAATGAGTTAAATCAATTCAAATCTCGCTTTTATACCAATATCACTCATGAATTTAGGACTCCCCTCACGATTATACTTGGGATGACTGAAAACATTCAAGATCATATTCAAGAAAAAAACCTCATCCGACGGAATAGTAAAAACTTATTGCAACTAATCAATCAATTACTTGATTTATCCAAATTGGAATCCAAGCAAATCAAAGTCAAATTGCGCCAAGGAGATATCGTTGCTTATTTAAGGTATCTAACAGAATCGTTCTATTCTATGGCAACTGAAAAAGGTATTCGCCTAACCTTTTATTCAGAAAAAGAAACGATCATCATGGATTATGATGAAGATAAAATACAGCATATCATTTATAATCTATTATCAAATGCCATCAAGTTTACATCAGAAACTGGGAAGGTCATTTTACATCTCACAACAGACACAAATGAAGAACATATTATTATCAAAATAAAAGACACTGGAGTAGGAATTGCTAAAGAAAAACTACCTCAAATTTTCGACCGTTTTTACCAAATAGAAAAAAAAGAAAATCAGGATACACTACCCAAGGGATCTGGCTTAGGACTGGCATTGACTAAGGAGTTAATTCAGATCATGAAAGGACAAATTGAGGTCAGAAGTATTTTGGGTAAGGAAACCGAGTTCACAGTGCTATTGCCTATCGAGCAAAATACATCAAATCCTACTATTATGACTCCATCTCTTTCCGAAAGTGAGGCAGAAGAAATACCGCTTAAGCATGCAGATTCAAATCTCCAAAGTGAAAACACTTCACAATTAGATGAAGATTTTCCTCAGCTTTTGCTGATAGAAGACAACCCTGATATTGTCATTTACATTAAAAGTATTTTAGAAAAAAAATACAATATCCATACCGCTCCTGATGGTCAACATGGAATAGATAAAGCGATTGAACTTGTACCAGATATTATCATCAGCGATATTATGATGCCGATAAAAAATGGTTATGAGGTTTGTCAAACACTTAAACAAGATCAACGTACCAGTCATATTCCTATCATATTATTGACGGCTAAATCTACTGAAGAGGACAAGGTACAGGGTTTGCAATATGGTGCTGATGCTTATTTAATTAAGCCGTTTAACAAAGCAGAGCTCTTTGTTCGTTTAGAAAAACTAATCGAATTGCGGCGGCAATTGCAAGTCCGATATACCAATCCGAAGATTGAAATTCAAGCAAAAACAGCTAAGCAAAACTTAGAGGATGAATTCATCCAAAAGTTAAAAAACTTGGTTATGGAAAATATTGATGATGTAGAATTTGGTGTACCTCAATTAGCGAATTCGATATTTATGAGTCATACTCAAGTCTATCGTAAACTAAAAGCACTAACGGCTAAAACACCATCACAGTTTATTCGATCCATTCGATTACAAAAAGGAATGGAACTTCTAAAAACCACAGATTTGAATATTTCTGAAATTGCTTATGATGTTGGCTTTTCCGATCCAAATTATTTCTCTAGAACCTTTCAAAAGGAATTTGGATCCTCTCCTAGTGATATCCGGAATTAATCTGCTGCCCTCATTTACTAACTCTCGTAACTAGCTATAAGATAGCGACTTAGCATTTTACATACATCGTCTTCTGCAAAATAATTGCTAATACTAACTATTTATTTGCAAGATAATTGCAGGCCTTTGCTAAATACGTGCAGGATACGCTATGCCTTTTACCCCCACCTTTGCATTGTTCCTTTTGACAGGAATTTAATCATTTTTTATTTCACAATTAAACCCCTTTAAATTATGACAACTAGTAAAACATCAGCTACTCCTACTACAACTACTCCTCCAAATTTAAACGAAACTGAATCAGGCGCATTTGCGGTCAAGACAGTCAATAGCGGTACATTTCAAGATGTAACATTGGATGCAACACAAGGAGGGTCAATCCATGTGACTGGCTCTTATCTTCAGGTAGAAGGGACACTTACTATTAAAGCGAATAGTGGTGCTTCTGTATTATTACCCAATAGGGTAACCTGTGAGAACCTTATAATTATTGCTACAAAAGGCTCAACGATCAATTCTGATAATATTCAAGTAGGTAGTGCTTTTGACCCTTCTCCTGTGAATCCTCCTACTCCTCCTCCAACACCAAGTATTTGTAGTATTAGTGTAGACACTAGTAGTACTTGTGGTCTGTATATAATCAATGAAGCAGGTTACCTTACAGGATCTGTTAAAAATCATAGTACATTAAATCTCTGGGTAGATTTTCCGAATGGCTTAGTTTCAGATGCAATCACTTATGACAAAACTTCTGTCTATACCAAGAGAGGGTTTTAGTCTTAGGCTTATTAAATTTGACTTCTGATAAGTAGTTATTTCTTCAGAATGCAAGATTACCACACTTATGGAAGAAAAGGGCTTCGGTTCTTTTCTTCCTTGTATTATTCTAACAATCCCTCCAAATAATGCCGCTCAATACCAAAAGATTTTTTAATCGTTTCAATTTGCGCTAAAGCATCTTTAGACTTAGCATTGGATAGCTCTCCTACAATCATCAAATTTTTACTGGTGTGCTCTGTAGAAATAAATTCAAATACTTTTGTCTTATATCCATGAGCCTCCATGAGCAAAGCACGAATACCGTCCGTTATTAATTCTGCTTGGCGTTCTTCCAATATTCCATGTTGCAATATAGGTGCAAGTTCTGAATTACAGTGCATCTGTTTCCGGATTTGCTTATGACAACAGGGCGCAACGACGATGAGTTTTGCATTGGATTGAATACCTTTCGCGATAGCAATATCCGTAGCAACATCACAAGCATGTAGTGCAATAAGAATATCGAGGTCTTCTATTTGAAATTCGTTAATATCCTTAGCTATAAAATGAAGTTCATCAAAGCCAGATTTTGTCGCCAACTGATTTGTAAAGTCTACTAAGTTTTGCCGTAGCTCAACACCCGCAATCTGAGGTTTTTTATTTAATCCATTTTTTAAAAAGTCATACAAAGCAAAGGTAAGGTATCCCTTTCCGCTCCCTACATCAAGGATATTTAAAACGCTTTTTTCAAAGGTATTTTTGATCAGGCCATTTAGCACCTCAATATACTTATTGATCTGCTTAAACTTACGTTGACCGGCTTTGAGTACTTTCCCTTCCACTGAGGTAATTCCTAATTCATGCAAATAGATATTCCCTTCAGGTATTATTTGTCGTTTTTTGCTTCGATCATGCCCCTTATATGGTACAGCTGTCTGCGATGCTTTTTTAGTCAAGAGTCGAGCTTTTCTCTTTTTATTAAAAAGCAAATGATAGTCCGCCTCCGTTGTCATCAAATTAGCGTTCAAAAAAGTTTTCCCTAACCACAATGAGATGATGCCAAGCCCTTCTTCAATTTTATAATTTTTCACCTCATCTCGTGTCCGATAATGCATGGTAAAGGAAAATTGTGTTTCAGACTTAAGGTCAATCAGTCGGATATAGACATTCTTCAAATCCACTTCCTCCCCAAGCATTTTACTCAAAGTAAGCTTGACAAAAGTATCAGATTCGACACTTTTTTGAAGCTTTTCTATAAAGGATGTTATTTCTATTGTTAAAATCATTCGTTAAAGATAAAATAACTCTTATTTTCATCGCAAATTAATCAGAAGCTAATTAAATTTTACTTTTTAATTAGATTCTATAAACTCTATAACAAAATGAAGCAACGATTTACTGCCTTGATTCTTTTCAGTCTGTTTTTATCTTTATCAATAAACGCACAGGTTACTTTTCCTCAAAATGGTGTTTACGATAATCGGGATGGACTATATGCCTTTACCAATGCAACCATTTATAAATCCTATAATGAAAAAATTGAAAACGCTACCCTGATTATTAAAAATGGAAAGGTAGAATCTATCGGTACCAGAATTCCAATTCCAGAAGGAGCTGTTGTTACAGATTTACAAGGTAAATATATCTATCCTGGTTTTATTGACATGTATTCCTCGTATGGTATTCCTGAGCTCAAAAGGGAAAGAGGTGGTGCTGGTTTTTTCAGTGCAGGACAACAGAAACTCAGCAAAAAAGAGGGCGCTTACTCCTGGAATCAAGCACTAAAACCAGAATTTCGAGCACATGAAAATTTTACAGTGGACAATAAAGCGGCAAAGGATTATCGAGACAATGGATTCGCGGTAGTCATGACGCATCAAGAGGATGGACTAAGTAGAGGTTCTTCTACGCTTGTCACGCTTGGAGAAGATCGCGAACATAAAGTGCTCTTAAAGGAACAAGTCGCACATATGCTTTCTTTCAAAAAAGGAGTTTCTTCACAAAGTTATCCAGGATCTTTGATGGGTGGAATTTCTCTATTTCGTCAAACCTACCTTGATGCTCAATGGTATAAAGACTATGGGAGTAAAGAAGAAAAGAATATTTCATTAGAAGCTTGGAACAAACTTGCCGGCTTACCTCAAATTTTTGATGTAAGAGATAAATTAGAAATCCTTCGAGCTGCCAAAATGGGAAAAGAGTTTGACGTTAAATATATCTTCAAAGGAAATGGAGATGAATACAAACGTCTAAATGAAATAAAAGCAACAGGATCAAAATTCATTCTACCTATAAATTTTCCAGATGCCTATGATGTGGCAGATCCTTACGATGCACTTGCCATTTCACTTGGTGATATGAAACATTGGGAACTCGCTCCTTCTAACCCTAGTCGTTTAGCCGATGCCGGAATTGATTTTGTATTGACGACTCATGGTTTGAAAAGTAAATCCGATTTTTGGAAAAATATAAAAACTGCAATTAAACACGGACTAACTGAAGATCAAGCACTAAAAGCGATTACACATACTCCTGCCAAAATGATGGGCGTCTATGATATGATTGGAAGCCTGGAAGCGGGCAAATTAGCCAATTTTGTAATTGCTTCTGATAATATCTTTAGCAAAAAAGCTAAAATCCATCAAAACTGGATCAGAGGAAAAGCTTTTATCTTAAAACCATTAGAAGAACCAAATCTCGATGGTACTTATGATCTAAAAGTAGGAGATCAGCAATTCAAACTAGTCGTAAAAGACAAAATGAAAATAGAAGTAAATGATTCGACTAATATTGATATAAAGCATAATTATTCAAAGGGCTTAATTAGCCTTTCTTTCTCTCCTACAAAAGAAGAAACCAAAGTTCTACGCCTTTCTGGAAGAACAAGTGAAAAGTCCTGGTCAGGAAATGCTACACTTATTGATGGTACTTGGGTTAAGTGGAATGCCACATTACAGGAAACAAAGAAAGAAGAAGAAAAGAAAAAGGATAAAAAAGGTAAAAAGGAAGCTGAAAATCAAATAGGCGAAGTATACTATCCATTTATGGCACATGGTTGGACAGAACGACCAAGTCAACAAACTTATCTAATTAAAAATGCTACGGTCTGGACTAATGAGAAAGAGGGCATTTTGAAAAATACAGATGTCCTTATTGTAAACGGAAAGATATCTTCTGTTGGCAATAATCTAAAGTCTAAAAATGCAAAAGTGATAGATGGAAGCGGGATGCACCTGACAGCGGGTATTATTGATGAGCACTCACATATTGCGATCAGTAGAGGTGTTAATGAATGTACTCAGGAAAGCACTGCCGAAGTAAGTATCAGTGATGTTGTTAATTCTGAGGATATCAATATTTACCGTCAATTAGCGGGAGGGGTTACTACCGCTCAACTCCTACATGGATCTTGTAATCCTATTGGTGGACAATCTGCTATTATTAAATTAAGGTGGGGTTATGCTCCTGAAGAAATGAAGTTTGATAGTGCTCCAGGTTTTATAAAGTTTGCTTTGGGAGAGAATGTAAAACGTTCTAGTTGGGATCGCAATGATCGCTTTCCGAATACTCGAATGGGAGTCGAACAAGTCTATCGAGATTATTTTACAAGAGCACATGAGTATAAGGCAATAAAAGATAAGCCCAGTACTCGTCGAGATTTGGACCTAGAAACATTAGTAGAAATCATAGACAATGAGCGCCATATTACTTGTCACTCCTATGTACAATCTGAAATCAATATGCTTATGCATGTAGCAGATGATTTAGATTTTAAAGTAAACACATTCACGCATATTTTGGAAGGGTATAAAGTGGCAGACAAAATGGTAAAACATGGTGCTGCTGGTTCTAGCTTTGCCGATTGGTGGGCTTATAAATATGAAGTCATCCACGCTATTCCATATAATGGAGCAATTATGCACCGTGAAGGCGTATTGACAGGATTCAACTCAGATGATGCAGAAATGGCAAGACGTCTAAATCAAGAAGCAGCAAAAGCAGTTAAATATGGCGGTCTTTCTGAAGAAGAGGCTATGAAATTTGTAACCCTCAATCCTGCAAAAATGCTCCATATTGACAATCAGGTAGGTAGTATCAAAGTAGGCAAAGATGCAGATATAGTTCTTTGGACGGACAATCCTCTATCAGTTTATGCAAAAGCTCAAATGACATTTATAGATGGTATTAAATTCTTTGATCGAGCAGAAGATTTAAAAGTCAGAGAAAGTATCAAAGCAGAACGCGCTCGATTAATTCAAAAAATGATCGCTTCAAAAAATAATGGTGGAAAAACAAGGCCATTTAAAGGTCACCGCATGCATCACTATCATTGTGACGATATGGAAGATGAAATGACAGATTAATAGCATGTTCGGAATTAAGTATTATGTTTTAAAAAATCATCAAAATCAAATCATGAAATATTTTATAAATACCTTTTTATTTTGTCTTTGTGTAATGATCTTAAGTGCGCAAGAAACGCCCGCTCCTAATCAAAGCCAGGCGATTGCAATTATAGGTGCCACAGCTCATATCGGTAATGGAAAAGTCATCAATAATAGTATCATCACTTTTGATAAAGGAAAAATCACGAATATCGCAGATGCATCGACCGTGCGAATTGATCGGGGGCAATTTGGGGAAGTAATAGATGCCACTGGGAAACATATTTACCCGGGTTTTATTTCCGCAAACACACAGCTTGGGCTCGTCGAAATTGGTGCTGTTGGCGCGACCAGAGATTCTAGAGAATTAGGTTACCTCAATCCTAACCTTAGATCAATCATTGCTTATAATACAGATTCACAGGTGATCCCGACGACCAGAGCAAATGGCGTCTTACTCGCTCAGGTGGTCCCTGTAGGAGGTCGCATATCTGGACAAAGTAGTATTGTAGAATTGGATGCCTGGAACTGGGAAGATGCTGCCTATAAAATGGATGATGGTATTCATGTAAACTGGCCTTCAATTACCAGTTGGTCCTGGAGAACTCGCTCTGTTTCAAAAAACAAAAACTACGATAAACAACTCAAAGAAATCGAAGATTATTTAACTGAAGCGAAAGCATATATTAATAATAAAAAACATTCTAATGCCAATCTTAAGTTTGAAGCAATGAAAGGCTTGTTTGATGGTTCCAAAAAACTATTTATCCATACCAATGGCGTAAAGACCATTACGCAATCCATTTTAATTGCTAAAAAACATGGCATCACACCTGTAATTGTCGGCGGAAGAGATGCTTGGATGATTTCTGATTTTTTAAAAGAAAATAATGTAGCGGTATTGCTTCATAAAGTACATGACTTGCCTCGTACTGAAGATACGGATATAGACCAACCCTTCAAAACAGCGCTTGCCTTGCAGAAAGCTGGTGTATTATATGCATTCCATATGGGCGACGAACCTATGCAAGATCGGAATTTGCCTTTCCAAGCAGGTCATGCTGTAGGTTTTGGTTTGGATAAAGAAGCAGCCCTTAGCGCACTAACGCTAAATGTTGCTAAAATCCTTGGTATTGATAGTACACTTGGTTCTTTGGAAATCGGTAAAGATGCAACATTGTTCATCAGCAAAGGTGATGCATTGGACTATAGAACCAATAAGGTGGAAGCGGCTTTTATTCGCGGTAAAGCCATCAGTATGGACGATAAACAAAAAGCACTGTATCGTAAGTATTCCGAGAAGTATGGACATGAGGTAGAGGATTAGGATCATCGACCTTCAGTTTTGTGGTCAATGCTTCGCATCTTGTGATTGGCCTTCGGCCTTATGAGGCACTAGGAACGGGTACATTGGCTATATAATATTCTTGGTCATCAACTCTATAGCTAAAAACTTGAATTAAACCCTGTGGACACAGTGCTCCTCTGTGAACCCTGTGTCCACAAAACCCAGCCCAAAACAAATTCAGAAATCTGATTTTTAACAAATAATTAGTAGCATCTCGTCGTTTTAAAGAGTAATTTAGAAGAGCTTTTAAACTCAATCCTATAAAAGGAGTCTAAAAGAAAAGTAAACTAAAAATTGATGAGTAGACGAGTTGCCATATTATTTTTCCTGTTTGTCTTCTACGGACAAAGCTTTGCACAAACTTCTGCAAAAGAACGCATCGAACAAATCATCCTCAATGGCGAAGTAGTATCAGCTTTAATTACTGAAACAGATACTATATTAATTGCTGACTTAGAAGAAGTTTCGATTTCTTCTCCACGAAATTTTAAAAACAATGCCGATCGTAATCGTTATCGAAAGTATAGATATTATGCTAATAAGGTTTATCCATATGCTGTAGAAGCAATCAAGGTATTTCGAGAAGTAGATTACGTCACTCAGAATATGAGTCCCAGAAAGCGTAAAAAACACATCAAACGACTCAATAAAAAACTCAAAAAAGAATTTAAAGGAACATTAAAGAATCTAACAAAAACGCAAGGTAAAATCATGATCAAAATGATCGAAAAAGAGTTAGGTC
Organism: Saprospiraceae bacterium; assembly: GCA_965277415.1. GTDB lineage: Bacteria > Bacteroidota > Bacteroidia > Chitinophagales > Saprospiraceae > JAHDHW01. The sequence goes on along the minus strand of CBDICS010000076.1, from coordinate 18,058 downwards.
GTTCCTTCTATGATTTAGTCAAAGGTCTCAGAGGTGGTTTTACTGCCGGTTATTGGAATCAACTAGGTAAATTATACGGCTATAGATTAAAGGAAGGTTATATTCCTGGCAAGGACGTATTAATGGACTTAGTCCTTCATGATTTTGATATTTCGCATGATTTTGACTATAAAAGTATGCACCTATCTAAAAATTATTAGCATTAAGAGCTCGTCTAATTCTTCTCTTTTCACAGTTAAAATATCCTTTTTTTATCTGAATACTTTGGATTGTGCCCTCGATTGATTTCCAAGGCGAAGTTGATTTTTATTTTCATAGCCTTCCAGGCTGACCGTAAATAGTTTTTTCGACAGGATTAACAAGATATACAGGATTTCCTATGCATTCGTGCCTGCTTAGCTACGGAAAAAGATAAATGGAATGAATGAGCTATCCCTTCTAGGGTCGAATATGATAATACTCGAAGCGAATGAGCCGCGAAAGCAGATGGGATAACTGGAATACATGAATGCAAATAATTCATCAATTCATTTTTAAACAATTTCATTGTATAAAAGCATGTAGGGATAGACAAAATTAAAAAAATCTCGAAGCAGATTTTTACCTTTGCAGCAAATTGAAATCCATGCTTGACTATATAAATCCGAAATTGATTATTGACACGGCCTTGATTGAATCAGGAAAGATAACCTGGCGTAGTCCTTCTAATCTGGCTATTATAAAATACTGGGGGAAATATGGCATACAACTTCCAAAGAATCCTTCGATTAGTATTACCCTAGATGCCGCTTTTACAGAAACTACTTTAGAGTATTCACCAAAAAAAGGAGTCGATGAAGGTATTTCTTTAGATTTTTATTTCGAAAACAAACCGAATGAATTATTTAAAGGCAAGCTGCTCAAATTTTTAGAAAGCCTAACGAATATCTTCCCATTTTTAAAGCAGCTACATTTTACCATCCAATCTTATAATTCATTCCCACATTCCGCTGGTATTGCCTCCTCTGCTTCAAGTATGAGCGCCTTAGCACTTTGCCTATGTTCTCTTGAGCATCGCCTCTTTGGAAGTTTGGACGCAGATGCTGATTTCCGTCAAAAAGCATCTTTTATTTCTAGACTTGGTTCTGGCTCAGCCTGTCGATCTATTTACGAGAAGATGGCATTATGGGGTGAAACTGGAATGGTCGAAAATGCTTCTAATCTCTTTGCGATTCCCTATGCTGATCAGACACATGAGATATTTAAAAGCTGTCATGATGATATTCTCATTGCAAGCCGAGGAGAAAAAAGTGTCTCAAGTAGTGCTGGCCACGGGCTAATGGAAGGTAATCTTTATGCAGATAGTCGCTATGTTCAGGCTAGGCAAAGGTTACAAGATTTAGTGCATATTTTAAAATCTGGTGATTTTGATGCCTTTGGAAAAATTGCTGAGAACGAAGCACTTACTTTACATGCTCTAATGATGACTTCCAATCCATCCTATCTATTGATGCGCCCTAACTCTTTGGCCATGATAGAAAAAGTAAGGCAATTTCGAACAGAAACCAAAACGCCCCTATATTTTAGTTTGGATGCAGGGCCTAATCTTCATCTTCTTTATCCCGACTCCGTCACTTCAAATGTCAAAGCATTTATACAATCAGAATTATTGTCTCTATGCGAAAACGGAGAAATGATTGCGGATAAAGCAGGGGATGGACCTTTGGAAATTTAAAAATGATTGAATTGTCGATTGTCATTCCTTCCTTAAAATTTGGGATCATCTTTCTATTGGGATATATTTTAGCTTTACTTTAAGAACAATTATCACGTAATACCATTATATTAGAACTTGTTTCACAAAAGTCATTTGATATCATGAGAATCTTTTATTCCTTTAGTTTTTTCTTTTTCTTCGTATTGAGCAGTTGTGCACAGGTTCCTGCGGATCGACCTCATCTTGAAAACAAGCAATTTGATGCAGAAGTTACCTCCTTACTTGATTTTTCAGTTCCCGTGCTTAGTGTTCAACATTTATATCAAAATAAGTCTGACTATATCATTTTGGATGCACGAGAAAAGAAAGAATATGACATCAGCCACATCCAAGATGCCAAATATATTGGGTATCGAAAATTTAATAAAAAGAAGATAGCTGATATCCCTAAAGATGCTAAAATTGTCCTGTATTGTTCTGTCGGATATCGAAGTGAAAAGATCGCAGAAAAGCTTCAAAAATATGGGTATACCAATGTATACAATTTATTCGGAAGTATTTTTGAATGGGTCAATCAAGGATATCCTGTGGTAGATAACCAAAATCATCCGGTTTTTAAAGTGCATACTTATAATAAAAATTGGAGCCAATGGGTAGATGAGAATAAGGCGATTAAGATTTATTAAGGGATAGTGTTGAGTTTAGAAGAAACCTATCTATGCTTCGTCCCTTAAAATTTCCCACGGAAAGCGATACTAAAGTTTCTTCCAGGTGCACTTACTCCTGAACCGAAATTACGATAATGAATATCCATAATGTTTTCAAGACCTATATTGATACTAAAGCCTTTAGTAAATTGATAACTTGCATAGAAATTATAGGTTACCCAGGCAGGCAGACCTTCATAGATTGATTCACCAGGTTCTGGATTATTATTGATCAATCCATGTTCAATATTATCAGACAAACCTTCTCTATCAAAAGTATATAACCTTGTCTCTGGGTTATACTTTACATCAACAGCATACTCAGATATTGGCTTAGCGCTATTAAATTGTACTAGTCCTTCTAATCTTAATTTTTTTGTTTGAAAAATCAAACTCGCTCGGCCATAGGTTGGAGGAATATGATCAAAAGGGACCAAGGTATCAAATGAATTTTCAGCATCCTTAAACAAACGTCGTCCTTTCGTAAAGTTTATCCCAGAACGAAAAATAAGTCGATCATTCCAGTTGAACTCAACATTTCCAGATGCCCCGTATATAAAAGCCTCCCCTTCATTGACATTTTGTTGTACTTCATGTGCTTCCTCATCAACAATGATGGTCTTATCCCCATTTGGAAGTTCACCTTTTTCTCTAATGATGGCATCTGTCAATTCTGTATAGAAACCAGTACCACTCAATAAAAAATAAGTACCTTCTTTATCTTTATTTAAAGCCCCAATTTGTTTTCCTAAAGTTACCTCATAATTAAGGGACAATTCAGGTCTTAATTCAGCATTGGGAATCGTTGCCTTACCATTTTTAGGTCGGACTTTTGCGAGATCATCTAGATTAGGTGCTCTAAAAGCAGTAGAGGTAACCCCTTTAAATTGCCAATTATCTTTAGATTTATAAGTCAATCCAACTGCCCAATTTAATGCATTATTTGGAATACTAATCCCCTCATAAAAATTTTCGGGCCAATCTATAAGGTCTTTATCCGATTCGAGGTAATCAAAAGAAACTTCGTTGCTGGTATATCGTCCACCGAAATTGAAATTTAAAGCATTATTTTTACTCCGCCAGTTATAGGTTGAATACCCTGCATAAGTCAACATCGAACCGCCATTGCTAGGATATCGAGTAATTTCATCATAGATCACATTTCCCGTATTGATATTCATTCTACCTGCTCTGGAATCCACTTGATTATATGTTCCTTCAAACCCATAAGAAAAGGTATGTTGCTTATCTTTATCTAAATATTTATCAAAGTCCCCTGTAAATGCAAAGACAGAAACGTTTTCAAGGTTGAATGTTCTATGCCGTTTTCGAAATTTTCGTTTCAATCGATCTTCATCTATTCTTTGAGCTGAAGCGATGAAAGTTGCTTTATCAAAAATTCCAGAAGGTTTTTCAATTTTTGCTTTTAAGGAAGCTAACATTCTTTGTTGTGGACCATAATACCATTCTGCCCATTTCAATTCATCTGCTGCACCTAGCGTATCTTGAAGTGCATCATATCTAGGTATATCGCTTGAAGTAGAATATTGTAAATTCAAAATAAAATACAAATGATCAGAGGCTTGAAACTTTACTTTTTGTAAAAAATCAATTTGACTATAAGCTGTTCCTCTTTGTATATCTGGATCACCTTCAACGATTTCATCTATGTCTTCATTTCGAAAAACAAAGAATTTTCGCTTCCCGTAATCTTCATATCCTTTCGGACGTTTATTGCCCGCAGTAAGGTCACCAAAGTCAGAATAAGTAATACTTGTCAATGATCCCCAAGTATCTGTTCCATAATCTATGTCAAGGTGTAATGTCTTCTCTTTGTTCGCTGTTGAGAAACGAGTATAAGCTCCTGTTGTAAACTGAAAATCTTTACCATCGGGTATAAGATGTAATTTAGGATCTCTTGTTTTATAATGTATAACTCCACCTAAAGCATCACTACCATACATCAATGCGCCTGGTCCATAGATAATTTCAGCTTGTTCTAAAATTGAATTATCTATGGAAATACTATTCTGTAAATGGCCATTTCTATAAATCGCATTATTCATTCGAACACCATCAACGACCAATAACACTCGATTCGCTTCAAATCCTCTTAGAATCGGACTACCACCTCCCATCTGAGATTTTTGCACATATGCACCTGCACTCAATAAAATATCTGCCGAAGTTTGCGCATTAAGGTATTCAATTTCTTTAGTGCCTATCCGTTGAATCTCATAAGGTATTTCTTCTGTCCTTTGTTCTTTTCGCCCACTTACCTCTACAGTAATAAGTACCTCTACATCTGGCAACATCTTTACAATCCAATTTGCACTTCTAATTTGATTAAATGGAATCTTCTGAGTTGAAAAACTTATAGATGAGATTTGAATTATATCTCGATGCCCAGGATCTTTCAGCGTGACCATCCCATCTATGTCAGAAGCATGTCCACCTCTAAAGTCTGGATGTTTGGTAATATTGATTACTGTTGCACCTATGAGCGGTTCATTCGTTTCAGCATCAATGATTTTTATTGGAAAGTCTGTGGTATTATTATTGGTTGGTAAATGCGTACTATTCGTACCAAAGGTTGGTGTCAATACTATCAATTGAAACAACGATAATAAGACCGGGAAATGGAAAAATTTCAAAAAGTATTTTATATCTGTTGAATCAAAGTTCACTTTATAATTCCTGTGGGAGTTTTACTGTGAATGTAGTACCTTCATTTATCACTGATTTTCTTACAAAAATCTTGCCAGAATGGTAGTTTTCAATGATTCTTTTAGCTAATGAAAGACCTAAGCCCCATCCGCGTTTTTTTGTAGTGAATCCGGGCTGAAATACTGTTTTATATTTTGAAGAAGGGATCCCCTTTCCAGTATCGCTTATATCAATAATCACTTTGTTCTTTTCTATGCTTACTTTAGCCGATATTTTACCTTTCCCCCCCATAGAATCTAGTGCATTTCGAAGTAGATTTTCTATTACCCAATCGAATAAATGAGAGTTGATATTGACATAAATGGGCGCTGTATCCGTTTTCGGAAAGTCAAATTCAACTTTTCTAGGTGCTCTCCGTTGCATATATGCTCTACACTCCTCTAATTCTTCAAAAATATTAACCTTATCCAGTTTAGGTTCAGAACCAATCTTAGAAAAACGATCTGCTACTAAATTAAGTCGATCAACATCATTGTTCAATTCATCCACTACATCTGATATTTCCTCATCTCCAGGTCGAATGGCTTTCAAATGTTCAATCCAACCTAGAATTGCAGAGATTGGCGTTCCTAATTGATGGGCTGTTTCTTTAGCCATTCCTGCCCAAACTCGGTTTTGCTCAGCTCGCCGAGATGAACTAAATCCCAAGTATCCAAAAGTGATAAATGCAGCAATTAGAATAAACTGAACGAGCGGTAAATATTGTAAGAGGCTCAGAATACGGGATTCTTTATAGTATAAAAATCCTCCATACGTTTCAATTGGTTCGACATTAGAAGCTTTCAATTTTTCTACTTCATTCGTCAGAAAAACGATATTTGTATCTTTCTCTTCGCCAAAGTTAATCCCTCCATTGACCGTCCCTGTCTCACTCATCCAAATCACTGGGATTGTTTTATTCGATTGCAAGACTTCCTGGTATAATGTAAAATCACAATTATCAAGGTCCTCATTATCCATTTCATTAAAAAGAGTCTGTGCATTTACCCAGATTCTCGCTTTGGCTTGCTCTTCTAAAGTAAGATTGTCTGCAAGATATTTGGTGTAAAATATCGAAATGATCATAATCACAAGCCCTAAAAGAGCGAGGTATATTTTCCACCTAGATTTTCTTTTGTAAATATCCATTAATGTGTGTTTGCTATGAACTTGTTCAAAAATAGCTCGCTAAGAGCATATTGGGGATTTATACACCCCCTTCCTTTTGAATAGCTTCTATATCATAAACGTTTTCTACTATTTTGTGTTGCCTGTTTTATTCCTTGTCCCTTAGAGCTCGTTTAAAATTCCATTAATCGGCTACAAGCGGCAAATTTTCTCCTGTATTTCGTTACATTTTTCGTCGGATTGCCCGCATCCGACTGCAAAATATGCCTTATTCAGAACAAAATTTGCTCACTTTCGCTCAATCATGAAAACTTAAACAAGCTCTTAGATACGTATGCGATCTAAGTTGAGCATTTTTTCTCACGTTTACATAAAATAGGTTAAAGTCCGCAATATGATAATTTTTAAACCATACTAAGAAGCTCCCTGGAAATTTCGGTTTAGTGATCCAAAGTACACCGTCTTCTACCTTTGCATCTGTAATATAAGGGTAAAAACTCTTTTCAAACTTTCTTAATACCGAACCTTCATTCATTTCCTTTGGAGCATAAGTCGCATCTGTTTTCCAATTGATTGGATTGGTTACAGCAATATTATTATTTGACTGATGCTTTTTAGGAAAATGCTCTTTTTTCCATGTTCTCCAAGTACAAAAACAAGTGTAATCTTCTGGAGTTTCACATACTTTAATTTCTGAAAAATAATCATTGGGAACTGGCATACCGACTAAATAAGCTGCCACTAATTGTGATTGAAGTGGCTTTCCGTCAAAAAAATCCCTCATCAACTCTGCGCCATGTGTTGTCCCTTGACTATGCGCAGCGATTATGATTGGCCGGCCCTTATTATAATGTTCTAAATAATATTCAAAAGCCGCTTTTACGTCTTTATAGGCTAATCGAAAAGCTTTTTGTGCATTAAGGGTGTCTTTTGTAAAATAGCAATCATAATGTGCTTGTCGATACCTCGGAGCATAAACTCGCCCTGCACCATTAAATATACTAGCTTGATTCTTAATGCTACTAGCATCCGTTTTTTCATTCAATTGATTATCATCTACAGGGCCATTCCATTGATCTTCTCCTTTTTTTCCTAAATAGGTAGTAGGATGAAGGAAAAAAACATCAATAAGTGCAGTCCCTTGAAGATCAATTAATTCAGGATGAGGACTACAATCTGCACTGTCTTTCTTTTCGGGTAATGCAGCCCAATGATCAGGATTGGAATAATCTGGTCTTGAAGAATGACTGTATTCAAATACACTACCTTTTGGTATTACCCGGCCACAAGAAAATAGATTTCCTAAAACAAACAAACTTAATAAAAAATATAGGGCAGGATTCCATTTCACTTTTCTTGAAATTTAATAAAAACATATTTAACAATATCGTTTTTTGCTTATAATCAATCTTTTAAAGCCTTCATCTTTGGTTTATTATTAGAGAAGTTATTTAAAAATAGATAGATGATCTATTTGAAAGTCATTGAAGCCCAATACTTCAGTTTTTTTTCCTCTCGTACTTTTCAAGTACGAGACTCTAAAAGAGCTTCGTTCCTGACAGTAATCGTCAGGACACTTACAATCAGATTCAACCTCCATTTTTTAACACCTTCAGAATGATTAAAATTTAAAATTATGAAAATTAAAATTACTACACTAATCTTATTTTTGTGTTATCTCACACTTCAAGCTCAAGATTTTAGCACTAAAAGCACAATTGCCGTTCTAGATATTGATACAAAAGGGTTTACACTAGACCCCATTCAAATGGGCAATATCACTCGAATAGAATTGAATAAGGTCGAAAAATTTCAAGTCATGGACAAATATGACGTAGAATACCTAGTAGAAAAGAATGGCCTCAAGATTGACAATTGCTATGGGAAATTATGTTTGATAGATGTTGGTAAAGTGTTGAAAACAGATAAGATATTAGCGGGGAGTGTTGAGCTTTATGGCGAATCTATTATTGCGACCTTTCGCTTGATTGACATTGGAACTGAGCGCGTTGAAAAAACGCAAGTCATGGAATTTCTCAATCTTCGCCATCAGGTACAGACCATGATCGGAATGACTTTAAAGAAAATGTTCGACATTCCGATAGAAACAGACCTTGAGACCAAGCTTACTAAAAAGTTTGATTATGATAATGCAATCAATAATCCTGAAGCAGATCGCTTAAACCTTTCGGGGCCGAGAATGGGCATTACTGTTTTTAGTGGAGAAACTGCTCAAATTTATAAAACAAAAAAGTCACAAGGGGGTTTTGATGGTATGCCAGTCATGTTTCAATTTGGATATCAATTTGAGATTAAATACTTAAATGAAGGGAATTTTCAAGCATTATTCGAATTTATTCCAACAATCACTGGCCTTGATCAAGGGTTTTTCATCCCGAGTATTACACTACTTAATGGTCTACGACACAACCGAAATGGCTTTGAGTTTGCTTTTGGGCCTAATTTCACCGTATCAAAATCAGCAAGAGGGTATTTTGATAGTAATGATATCTGGCATTTATCCTCAGAATGGGTACCAGACACAGAAGGAGAAACCAATCCTTATGATATTGAAAGAAGGCTAGATAGTAGAGGCGAACACCGATTGGTCAGTGGATTTGTCTTCGCCATTGGTAAAACTTTTAAGTCTGGACGCCTCAATATCCCTGTAAATGCCTTTTTTATTCCGGGAAAAAACGAGAGTCACCGTTTTGGTGTTTCAGTTGGATTTAATACGACTAAATACTAAACCTAGAGCAAAAAACACGTAAACACATTACTAAGTATGATTTTAGGCATTATTTAACGCCAAATGTTAGTCAATTTTAAAGTTAAAATGATTGGTTTTTAAAGATACTTACTATATTTGCGACCTAAGAGCATAATTAAACATGCTATAACTATTTGTTAACTATCAAAATACTAAACATGGATCAGTACCAAAAATTATTGGCTGCAGTAGAAGCTTCTCAAGAAGACTTTACTAAATTTTACGACAATGGCAATAATGCAGCAGGAACAAGAGTAAGAGGTGCAATGCAAGCTTTAAAAGCTCTTGCACAAGATATCAGACTAGATGTTCAGAACATTAAGAACGCTAAATAGTTAGAACCTTTTATTCCATCTTCTTTGATTCTGTAATTATTATTTTACTGTATCTTTGCAAAATGGAATCAAAAGAGGAAAAAAAAGATATTAGAGGTTTTTCTAAAGAAGAACTAGAAACGCTGTTTCTCCAGTTGGGGGAGCAGCGTTTTCGTGCTAAGCAAGTTTACGAATGGCTTTGGCAAAAAGGGGCGGTATCATTTGATCAAATGACCAATCTATCCAAAAGTTTAAGGGAAAAGCTTGCAACTTCCTATTCCATCAATGCCATTCAAGTAGATAAAGTCCAACGAAGTTTAGATGGTACCATCAAATCTCGATTTCGATTGCATGATCATCACCTTATTGAATCTGTATTGATTCCTGTCCCTGTCGATAATCGTTTTACTGTCTGTGTTTCCTCTCAAGTAGGATGCAGTCTTGCCTGTACCTTTTGTGCAACAGGCAAAATGAAACGGCTTCGAAATCTTGACGCCGCTGAAATTGTTGATCAAGTCGTTCAGGTCAATAAACAATCTCTAGAGACCTTTGATCATCCATTGACCAATATCGTATATATGGGCATGGGCGAACCACTCTTAGCCTATAAGAACGTGATGAGAAGTATTGAGCGAATCACCGCAGAAGATGGACTAAATATGTCTCCTCGTCGGATCACTGTAAGTACTGCTGGTATTGCCAAAATGATTGTGAAAATGGCGGATGAAGGTGTCAAGTTTAATTTGGCTCTTTCATTACATGCTGCTGATGATGAAAAGCGGAACGAAATCATGCCGATTAATGAGCAAAATAATCTTCAGGCTTTAATGGATTCCATTGAGTATTTTTATAAAAAAACGAAAAGCAGGATTAGCTACGAGTACATTACGTTTCAAGATTTCAACGATAGTATTGAAGATGCAAAAAACCTGGTCAAGCTCTGTAAACGTTTTCCAGTTAGGGTCAATATTATCGAATACAATCCAATTGATGGTGCTCCGTTTTTAAAATCTACAGAACATCGGATCGACGATTTTGCTAGATACCTTCGTGATCATGATGTCACAGTAACTGTCCGAAGAAGTCGTGGTAAAGATATTGATGCTGCTTGTGGACAATTAGCTAATAAGGATTAGAGCATATTGGGGATTTAGAGTACGATTTTTCCATACTTTGGAGCTAAAAAGAATAAGGCCATTCGCCTAGCTTCTGGCATTCAAGCTTAAAGATTAAGTAATATCTCAAGGTGGGCAACCACAATCTCCTGCCCTACAAGCCAAGATACTGACTAAGATCAAAGTCGAGATCAAAAAATAAATTGTTTTATATCGAAATTTCATAATTAATTCTATATTCTTTTAAAAACAGTTCTAAGATAGAAAAATCTTAAGTTTATTAGAAAATATCCAGAATGGATTTGAATGACTTTGATTTAAAACCAAAGAAACACATATTAGTTGCTCCACTAAATTGGGGTTTAGGCCATGCCACGCGTTGTATTCCAATAATAAACTATTTGATAGAACTAGGTGTAAAGGTAAGCCTTGCTTCTGATGGCAGAGCATTATCTCTTTTAAAAAAAGAATTTCCTCATCTAGCAACATTTGCGCTTCCTGCATATGATATTCGATATGATGGAAGAAGTATGATTTGGAATATTGGAAAGCAGTTACCGAAAATTTCGCGGGCCATTTTAAAGGAAAAAAAGATTATACAAAAGATTGTAAAATCGCAGCAAATTGATATTATTATTTCGGATAATCGATATGGTTGTAGAAGTAAATACACCAAAAATATTTTCATTAGCCATCAAATCAACATTTCAATTCCAAATCGGCCATTAGAGATTATTACAAACAAAATTAACCGCCACTTCATCAATCTATTCGATGATTGTTGGATTCCTGATTTTGAAGGAGAACAAAGCCTCGCTGGTAAGCTTTCTAATACTGGAGAAAGTCACCGCTTTATTGGTCCACTGTCTCGATTCAAATTTAATACAACAGAAAAAGAATACGACCTGATTGCGGTGCTTAGTGGGCCAGAACCCCAGCGAAGCCTTTTAGAGCAAGAGATCATTAGACAACTAAAAACCTTAGATCTAGTATCGCTAATTGTTCAGGGGAAAACCGAAAATTTCGAAGAAATCAATATTTCTAAAAATGTAAAGATGGTCTCTTTTCTTACTTCTAAAGAGTTGAATCAAGCCATTCTAAAAAGTAAAATTGTAATTGCCCGTTCAGGTTATAGTACGATTATGGATTTAGTCGCAATATCTAAAAAGGCCATTTTAATTCCGACTCCTGGGCAAACGGAACAAGAATACCTCGCCAAAAGGTTATTTCAACAAAAACTGTTTTATACTCAAACCCAAGCCGATTTAAATATAAAAAGTGCCCTAAAAGAATCAGAGAAATTTTCAGGTTTCAAATCTAAAAATCACCATCAAGTTTTACTTCAAGAAGCCCTCCATGACCTTTGTAATATCTTGCCCTGAATCATGATGAATAGTCCCAATACCTAATGCTTGAGCAGTCATAATATTTTCTTTATTATCATCAATAAAAACAGTCTCATCTGCTTTGATAAAAGCATCACTGAGTACAAATTCATAAATCTCTGGATCGGGTTTCCGCATTTTAATTAGATGAGAATAATACGACTTCGTAAAGTAAAGCGCATCAAAATGCTCAATATTATACGTTTTCCGGAGGTATTTATTTAACCATTGAATGTGAAGACTATTAGTATTACTCAAAAGGTATAATTGATATCCTTTAGCTTTTAATGCTTCTAGCATCTCTAGTCTTTGAAGTGGAATACCAACTAAAAGCGCATTCCAGGCCTCAATCATTTTTCGACCATCTGGAACTTTTGGAGCCAATCTTTGAAGCGCATTGATAAAGGACTCTTCAGAATAATGTCCAGTTTCGAATTGGAGGAAAATATTTCTTGTCTCATCAGAAGCAGCCAATTGAAAAAAATCAGCTCCGACCAATTTTTGAAATTCAGTATTCACTCGATCAAAATCAAGGTCAAGCAGGACATCGCCAAGGTCAAAAATGATATTTTGTATTGCAGGAGTCATTTAAGTTCAAATATATAATCTTTTTTATTTATATTTAGGAGTAAGGGACGAGATGTTAAAATATCCCTAAACTATCAAAAGCTGTTTCTTACTATTAGTCTTAAGATTCCCGTTCAAGTCGACTCCAAGCCTTTTACTAATTCCTGAATAATTTTTTAATTTTTCATAAAATCGTTGAATTATGAAACAGACCATTAGTACCCTTATTCTCTATTGGGTTGCCATTTTTTCTTGTTCTTTATTTGCCCAGCCAGACATCGTGTTTACGTCTTGGCAAACCGGATTTAGCTCTCCTGTTGATATTGCAAATCCAGGAGATGGTACAGATAGATTATTTATAGTTGAAAGAGGAGGCTTGATAAAAATAATTGAAAATGATGTTGTACTCGCCACGCCCTTTATAGATTTGGATGATCGAGTAACCTCCGGTGGTGAGCGTGGCTTGCTAGGGCTCGCATTTCATCCTGACTATGAAAACAATGGTTATTTCTATGTTAATTATACCGATAATCAGAGCGATACCAGAATTTCTCGTTTTGAAGTCGATGCGATGGATGCAAATATTGGAGACCCCGATAGTGAAGTGATTTTATTAGAAATTGATCAACCTTTTAACAATCATAATGCGGGAGACCTCGAATTTAGTCCAATTGATGGTTACCTATATATTCCACTAGGAGATGGCGGTTCCGGAGGCGACCCCGGTGATCGTTCTCAAGATGGCCAATGTTTATTGGGTAAGATGCTCCGAATTGACGTAGATGGAGGAGGAGGTCCTGCGAGCAGCTCCCAGACTACTGGCAATTGTATCTTTACAAGTTCTGCAAACTATACCGTCCCAATGGACAATCCATTCAGAAGCGATCCAAATATATTAAATGAAATTTGGTCATTAGGTCTAAGAAATCCCTGGCGATTTAGTTTTGATCGATCCAGTGGTGAGATATGGATTGCTGATGTGGGGCAAGGCGATTACGAAGAAGTAGATTTTGAAAGTAGTAATGATGGCGGAAAAAATTATGGCTGGCGATGCTATGAAGGAGATCACGAGTATAATACATCAGGTTGTGATGGTCCCGAAGAATATACAGATCCGGCTTTCGAATATGATCATTTGGATGGTTGGTCCATTACTGGAGGTTATATATATCGAGGCACCGTATTTACCAATATGATCGGATATTATATAATGGCTGATTATGGTTCCGACAAAGTATGGGCCCTGTTTAGAGAAAATGATGGCACAATCACCTCAACAGATTTTGATAATACAGGTGCAAACAGTATTAGTACATTTGGAGAAGATGAAGACGGAGAGCTTTACGCCGCCAGCTTAGGAGGAACCATTTATCAAGTTGAAGACAATTCACCACTTCCCGTCGAATTAACCTCATTTACAGGTACTTTTCAAGAAGGAGCCAATCATTTGAAATGGGTCACAGCTACAGAATCCAATTTTGATCAATTTGATATTGAAAGAAGTACCGATGGCTATAGTTTTAGGTCAATCGGTATCCTGAGTTCAAACAATGGAAACACCACCGAATCACAGTCCTACGAGTTTAAAGATTCTGAAACAAAGCATGGAGAACACTACTACCGGTTAAAAATGATAGATAAAGACGGCCAGTTTGGATATTCAAAAATCATTACAATAATGGTTCAAAAACCATTTAACCTATCCATCCAACCCAATCCAAACAATGGTCAATTCAGTATTATATCAAATGGCGAATTACGAGGAAATGCATTTATAAAAATATACAACAGCCACGGAGAACTTATACTATCCGAAAATGTGGAACAAATAAACGCCTATCAAAAAGAGTTCGATATGAATCCCTACCCTAAAGGTATTTATTTGATTCAAGTCAGCTCAGGAGAAATTACAGAAACCTTGAAAGTACTTATTAAGTAAAGCTATACCTGACGCGAAGTGGTTTGGGGAAATCTCAAACCACTTCGGCCAGTATAAATGAGTATGTTTAAAAGGTACAAATCAATAATTGATTGTAAACTGCCCCAATGAAGCTCCCCGCAGCAAGCTGACGGGGTATCACTCCCTCAAAGCTTAACTCGGAAATTACTTTTCCGATGCAAGCATCGGGGAATTCAATTGATTAAACCAATACCAACAATTAGAGTGAAATTTGAAAAAAATGAGTTTGATTAAATCTCTTTTATATATAAATTTGCATAGAGTGATACAAATATGTAGATTTGCATCCACAAATTAAGATACTGTGTTTTTGAAGATGAAAAATAAAGATTTTTCGATATTTTTAAAGCCAGATTTTAAATTGTCCAGGGTCCTATAGCTCAGTTGGTTAGAGCACCTGACTCATAATCAGGTGGTCCAAGGTTCAAGTCCTTGTGGGACCACAAATAATTTTTAAAACGATCTGTAAATCAATGATTTATGGATCGTTTTTGTTTGTGGGAGGTAGATTTCAAAAAACCTTCAGAATTCACTAGAATACTACCTTAGTTTTATCAAAATCAAGATAATATATTACTAACAATATTTTTAGCTTTTAAAGAGTGTCCCAATCAATTCTATCTTGATACAGCACTACTTCTTATCATTCTATGCTGAACACAGCCATTGTTCACCCTCATCAAAAAGAAATTTTTATATTAGCCCCTGAGTCAATCATCAAGCAAGATGGATTTACAAAGAATGAAACAAGACAAACAATGATAATCAATTAGTTGTAAACACCAGCCAATATCAAAACCTTTATTAAAATTGAAAGAATTAATCAAAAAAATAAAAAGCAGTATACAACTAAGTTTAGAAGCAGAAGCATATCTTTTTTCTATTTCAAAGAAAAAGACTTTTTCTAAAGGGGCAGTCTTGATCAGGGAAGGACAAAATGTAAGCAAAATATATTTTGTGACAGACGGATGTCTAAGATCATACTGCACTGACAAAAACGGTAAAGAGCATACCCTGCAATTTGCGATTAAAAATTGGTGGATAAGTGATTATATCGCTATTCACAATAATGAATCCGCAACGTTAACAGTAGAATGTCTTAAAGAATCAAGTGTTATTGAATTCAATGCTAAAGAACTTGACGGAATACTTACACTGTTCCCTGAATACGAGCCCTTTCAGCGAAATCTTTTAGAGCGTCATGTAGTTAGTTTACATAAGCGGATTTTGAATCAATTACAACTGACTGCTTCGGAGAGGTATGATTTGTTTTTGGAGCAGTATCCAGATATAGAGCAGTATACTCGGAATTATCACATCGCATCTTTTTTAGGTATCACACAAGAAAGTTTGAGCCGTATTAGAGTTGAAAAGGCAAAAAAATAACTTCTTACCATAGGTCAATTTTTAATCAAATCCTTTGCTCTATTTTTGTGTCAGATTATTAATCGAAATAAAAAGATACAACAATGAAAGCATTACAATTAGTAAAATATGGTGACATTAAAGATAGTTTGGCCTTTAATGAAGTAAGCAAACCAAGCATACAAGCAACAGATGTGCTTATCGAAGTTAAGGCTGCTGCTATAAATCCGATAGACAAAAGTATTATTCTAGGAAACTTACAAAGCATGCTTCCTATTCCATTTCCAAGTACCAGCGCCTATGATGTTAGTGGCATTATAGTCGAAAAAGGAAATGAAGTAAATAATTTTGAAATTGGAGATTTGGTTTACTCTAGAGTACCTCAAGAACAAATGGGCACCATTGCAGAATATGTTGCTGTAAATAGTATTGCGGTATCAAAAAAGCCTGGAAATATTTCTTTCGAAGAAGCGGCAAGTATACCATTAGCTGGACTTACTGCCTTACAATCCTTGGAACATGTTGGTATAAAAGAAAACGACAAAATTCTTATTCACGCAGGTTCAGGTGGTGTGGGTAGTTTCGCTATCCAGTACGCCAAGACAAAAGGAGCCTATGTTTACACTACTACAAGTACAAGCAATGTAAAATGGGTTAAAGCGCTTGGAGCAGATAGGGTAATTGATTATAAAACAGAGGACTATAAAACTATCGTAAAAGACGCAGACATTGTGTTTGATACACTTGGTAAAAACTATTCTCTGGAAGCTTTTGAACTTATTAAGCAAGGAGGAAAAGTCGTTAGCGTTGTCGGTCCTTTAGATGAAGAGAGTGCTAGAATGTTCGGGATGGCTGACTACAAATTACCAGAAGAATTAGCCAAACTAATTAGTGCTAAAGATGCATTGTATAAATTTATTTTCATGCATCCGAATGGAGCGCAATTAGGTGAAATTAAATTATTGATCGAAGATGAAAAAATCAAACCAATCATTGATAAGGTTTATTCCTTCTCTGACAGTATTGAGGCATTCACTCATCTTGCATCAGGCAGAGCTAAAGGTAAAATTGTTATTAAAATAGATTAAGCCTTTACCTAAAGTAACAATCAAAAATCTACTTGCAAAATTTGTTTCTTACCATACATCAATAATAAAGAGAAATACTTTTGTCTTATTAAATTATAACAACCTAAAAGAATATTAAAATGCTAAAAAAATTATTAGGCCTTGCACCAAAATTAGAATCAGATGGGTCTTATAGTCCTTCAAAATTGGCGCTGAAGTTAGGAACTGTTCAAACTACTGATTTTGAAAATATTACATACACGAAATACCAAGGAAATAAGTCGAAGATTTTAGTGATTTTCACGGAACAGAAAAACATGAAAATGCAGAATGGCAAATTGTTTTCTACCGGAAATCATCCAGTAGAAGCCCTGTTGCCTATGTTACATCTTAAAAATGCGGGTTTTGATTTTGAAATAGTCACCCCAACAGGAAAGCCAGTAGTTTTTGAAATGTGGGCTTTTCCGAAAAAAGACGAACATATAAAAGCTATCTATAAGGAATACAAATCAAGTTTTGAGCAACCGAAAAAATTACAAAACTTTATTGATACTTCATTAACTGATACTGCATCTTATGCAGCAGTGTTTGTACCTGGTGGACATGGATCTATGTTAGGTATCCCAGAAGACGAAAACGTTGGCAAAATATTGAACTGGGCACATGAAAGCGACTTGTTTACAATAAGCCTTTGTCATGGACCAGGTTCATTTCTAACCACCACACTAAATAATCAGGAATTTATTTATAAAGGGTACAAAATGGCTGTGTTCCCAGATTCCGTAGATAAAATGACACCTAAGATTGGTTATTTGCCGGGGCAAATGCCTTGGGGTTTAAGCGAAAGGTTGAAGCGCTTAGGAGCTAATATTGTGAATACTAAGTCAGACAAAACCGTTTGCCTGGACAGGAAATTAATCACAGGAGCAAGTCCTTTAGCTTCTAATGAATTGGGGAAACTAGCAGCACAAACTTTATTAAAAGAATTGAATTAAAACTTCTAATAATACCACATAAAACGGCCAGCCTCTCCATTCGGTTAGGCTGTCTGTCGTTTATGCAATCCTTATAGCCAATTAGAGTTGCTGTACTTAGGGACAGGGCATTAATAAGTCATGGCAATTGCAAGAACGATATTTTAGACTTGTGTTATGGTGATCAGTCCTATGGACGGTGTGATTTGGTGATCGCTTCGCTTGTGAGGGGTCACTTTTGGCAGACTTCAAAAATTTTAATCATTTATTTTTACTCAATTCATATTTAATAGATAACCTTGCG
>CBDICS010000075.1:0-10754 GCA_965277415.1 Saprospiraceae bacterium | reverse complement strand
AAGCAGAAGGCGATTCTGGAGGTTTCAGTTTATTGCATGTTGACATGTTCTCATTGTCTTTACAATCTGCCTTTGTAGATGTAAGCATACCCTGCGAAGGAGGTGAACTTAGCGTACAATTTTCTAGAAATTTTAGCTCTACGAAAGATATCTCTTGACGATGAAAGGCAGGTTGGAGTATTGGGTATAGGATGGAATACCAATATCAATTCTGAAATCATATTGACAGAAGAAAATGGAACCACAATGGCATCCATCATAGATGAAGGTGGAGCGGCCTATACTTTTTTTGAAAGAGCAAAAGGAATTGGCTATCAACCATTATTTACAAATCCTACTTCAAATGCTTCCAGAAAAATAAAATTTAAAATACTTACTGAACGTACAATTCTAATTACAAAATGGCAACGAACTCAATTGAAATATGAAAAATATGAGTCCAAAAAGAAAGATGGCAAGAGGGTTACTAGATTTAGATTAAAAGAAGTAATTGATAGAAATAAGAATGCCTTGATTTATACATATGACTCGTCAATTAAATTCTTGGTCAAGTCCATCCATGAAAAAGCACATCCTCTAAGGAAGATCAAGTTTGCGTATAGAAGTTTAGGAAGTACACCCATAGCCTTTGATTGTGGTTTCAGGTTGACTAAAATTACAGATCCGTTAGGAAGAATAACTACATTCACCTATTCTTCTTCAATCGCCGCTCCTGATCCTGTTTCGTCTGCTTTATCCTCTGTAAAGTCTCCTAAAATCAAAAGCAAAGGCATCCTAACTTCACCTACCTTCTCATTTACATATAAGGTTGAAAAAATTAAAAACTCAACCAATAATAAAAAAGAAGTTGCAGTTGCTATTCGCAAGGTAACTATGCCAAATCAATACGAATTCAAATTTGATCATGTATTAAAAAATGCACCGCAAATAGTCACTGAAAATAATATAATCCAAACTCCAAGGTATGAAATTAGAAAAGTGACAACAGCAGATGGAAATTGTAGATTCAAAAGTCAAATACTTGAACTTCTACGTGTAAAAACCAATGTGGAAAATTCAGATGGTGTGGAAAATTCGTACTTCTTTAATAGTAATATGGTCAATATTCCCAACCAAACTATTCCAGGAATATTCATCCAAAAGATGACAAGAGAGACTAAAAATTTGGGAATCGCAACTTATAATTTCAGCTCTGACCCCAATCAAAATTTGAAAAAAGTGGTTGACTGTTCAGGAAACACGATCCTATATGAGTATTCTTCAAAAGATTCGAATGACCCTTACAATAAGGCTTTAGACCCAAGTATACCAATCAACCCTATTACAAATCCAAATTCCTATCAAGCTTTCAATCAGCCAGCTACTGAAATCTATGATCCTAACGGATTGAACTCTCGTCGTTCTTATAGGTATTCTAAAAGGTTCAATAAACTTGCTCGATTTACCAATGAAATAGGTTCCACCATTAAACACATTTTTGACACAAGAGGCAATAGGATTAAGGTTATAGAGCCTCTAAATACCATTTCTCAATTCAAATACACTAAAGATGGATTCGTACATGAGCAAACGGATCCAGATGGTCGAGTAAAAAGTTTTGAACGAAGATTTAATCAAGCCACTCCCAAAGCATACAAGGAAGTAATAGGTACTATTGAAGGCCATAACTTTGAAAATTTCATTCTCCCAAATCAAACTCAATATTGCTTTGACCTTGTGGGAAATCAAGTCAGTGCAACTGACCCAATGGGCAATAAGACAAGACAAATCTACAATGCTCAGGATCAACTTATTGAAATTATTAAACCAGCCGTAACAAATCCAATGACAAGGCGTAAAAAGAGTAGCAGTCAAAAATTAGAATATGACTTGATGGGGAATCTGATAAAATCTATAAGTCATACAAACAATATTGAGGAGATTACGTATGATGGCCTGAATAGAGTCATCGAAAAAAGAGTACTTATGACCAGTCCAGGCTCTCGCTCAGAACAGGATTTGATATCTAGATACAGCTATAACTTTGCTGGGTGGATGCTCCAGAAAACAGATCCAAACGGTAACTCATTTGAAATTAAATATGATAATTTTGGAAGGATAATTCAAAAAACTTTACCTGAGGTAAATGTGCTCAGAACATCAAAAAAAAGCAGCGTCAAATTTATCTATGGACCGAATTCAGGTTCAGGAGCTTTTTCCTATTCTGGAGGTTGGAGTCCAATAGTTTCAATCAATCCAAGAGGTTTTCAAACACATTACAAATTTGATAACCAATATCGCTTAGTTCAAGAAGTAAGCAGAAAGGATAAAAATACCAATGCTAAACCTTCAGACCCACCAGCTTCAGGAGAACCATGGAGTACACTGGAATATGACCAAAGAGGGTTGGTAATAAAGGAAACTGTTGCACACCAGTCAAATGAAAATAATACTACCGTCTTGTCAAATATTAGCTTGTATGATGATCTGGGAAGGAAGACCGTTAACATTGAACGACATTCAGACCAAGAAGTGGTGTTTCTAGAAGCATCCTCAGTATCACGGCAATTAAAAAACATTGCTCAGAAAGATGACATTGTCACGCGTAGTTGGTTTGATAAAGCTGGAAATCTGATCAAACATCAAGGTGCTAATGGCGAGATCACTATCCATGTTTATGATGGTGCAAACCGAAAAATTCAAACTATCCTGCCCAAAAGAAAAATCAAAGATACATCTAGTTACAATCCCGATGGATTGCATTCTCCTATAAGGCGCTATATATATGATGCTATTGGTAATCAGAAGGAAATAATCGATGAAAATCATAGTCGTAGTATCTCTGAGTATGATGCTCGAAATCGAATTGTCAAAAGTAGGATTGTATCCAAAGACAGAAACTCAGATCAATCTACTACTACAACCTATGACTTTGAAGGTAGGATTCTTACCGTAACTGATGGCAGAGGAGGCATAATGCAATATGATTACGACAAGGCAGGTAGAGAAATTCGTTCTTTTGCTCCATCTGGCCAAAATCTTGTACAAAATGGAAAGCGTGAAACACAAACCCAATATGACAAAAATGGAAATATTATAGTAATCAAATATGAAAGTGGTCAAGAAGTCCAGAGCAAATATGACAACCTAAATCGACTTGTTAATGTCAACGTCTCTCCTCAACGGGGAGGAGTGTCAAACTGTCGCTCTATATATGATGAAAATGGAAACATCGTAGAGATTATTTATCATCAAAATAATTCAGAAGTTTCTATAAAGAGAACATATGATGCTTTTGATAGATTGGTCCGCGAAGAAATGCCAGATATTGGAGATGGCAAAAAAAGAATAGCACTTTTCGAATATAGTCTAAATGGCAAACTCCTCTATAGTAAAAATCCAAAAGGAGATGTTCATCAAATGTTTTATGATGGTTTTGGGCGTACAGAAAAAGTCTTGTATTCTGACGCGAGGTTGAAAAAGACATTCGAGCGTAGGTTTACATATAATAAAAGAGATGAGATACTCAGCATTGAAGATGATATGGGTGCCGACATCACGCTAATAAGAAATAATGTCGGTCAGGTAATAAACACACTTTTTAATGATAAAACCTTAGATTCTTATAGTGTGAAATCTACTTATGATGCCCGAGGAAATCAAACTGAACTGCATTATCCTAATAATAGTAGAACCCTACTTTACACATATGATGAAAAAAACAGGCTCACACAAATAAGTGATGGCGATAAAAATACAAGTTATCAATACGATACAAATAACAATTTGATCAGTGTCAAAAAACCAAATGGAATCATTGAGCATAGAGTTTACGATCTTTTTAATCGCTTGATATTGATGCATATTATTTCAAATAAAGTTTCTTTGTACAGGTCCACATATACATATAATACTGGTGGAAGTTGCATTGGGACAAGTCAACAATGGAATGAAGGACCAACATTAAATACGGAATACACCTATGACAATAAGAACAGGTTGATAAAAGAAATATGGGAGGGTGCTGGCTATGAATACACCTACGATACGATGGGAAATAGGCTGAGTAAAAAAGGGCTTGGTTCAGAATCTAATATTGAAAATCTATACTCCTATAATCTGCTAAATCAATTAGTAAAACTAAAAACCAAAGAAGAAATATTCGATTTTGAGTATGATCTCAATGGTAATCTATTACTTGAAAAAAAGAATGGCATTGTTCAAAAAGAATATATCTGGGACTGTTTGAATCGTTTGGTGGGTTGTTCTTTGGAGAATGACATTTGTTTTAATGCTAAATATGATTATCAAAATCATAAATATTGGACAAAAAATGGCCATGAAGTCAAAATTGACAGATGGCACAACGCTGTATCAATTCAAGAAATTACTGAAAGAAGCACCAAGGATTATATCTATGGAGTCAGTATGGGTGGAGGAATTGGAGGGGTGCTCTACACTGAGGAAAAAGGAAAAAATTTCATAGGGTATCATAGCAATATGCATGGACATACTGTTGCCACTACCAATCGACAAGGAATAAAAATGTCAATAATGGCATATTCAGCATTTGGTAAAATCATCCATGAAACTGAAAAAAATAGTACTACCCGTCTTGCTTTTTCCAAAGAACGAATTGTTGGTTTGGAATTGGATTATCACGGCAAACGATATTATGATCCTAGGTCAGGAAGATATATAAGCCGTGATCCTCTTGGATTCCATGATAGTATAAACAATTATTTATTTGTCAATAATAATCCTATCAATATGATAGATCATGAAGGAGAATGGTGGGATTATGTTCAAGGTGCCTTAGATGTAGTTGGTGCAATCCCTGGTATTGGGACTGTTGCTGGTGTGGTGAATGCTGGTATAAGTGTCTGTAGAGGAGATTTAGAAGGCGCGGCTACAAATTTAGTAGGAGCCGTCCCAGGATTAGGCACAGCAAAATTAATTGCCAAGGCTGCAAAACATGCAAAAAAGGCTGTTGATCTAGCCAAAAAAATCAAAAAAGTTGTGGACAAGGCATATGAGGTAAGAGATCAAATTGAAGAAGGTGTTGCCATGGCAACGGCAGTAGCCACTGGAGATGTTTCTGTAATGACGCGTGTGGCATTGGAACGAACATTGGATATTAAGAAAAAACAAAAGCCTAAAAACAACCAACATGGTAATGTTGCAGCGAATGCACAAAATCCAAATGGAGGTGGGCCAAACGAAGTAAAAAATGTTAATTTAAATGAAGCTGAAATACAAACACTTCAAAGGCGAGATAAAGCAAATCAATTAGGTAGAAAATATAATGAAAGCAAAAGCAAAGCAGATCAAGAAGCATGGACCCAGGCTAACAAAGATTATGACGACAATAGGCCAGAAGGGGAAAAACCAACTACAATAAAAATTGAAAGAGTAAACGATAATGCTGGATCAGATAAGGCGATTGTTACCAAAACAGAACATGAAAACCCTGACAACCCAAAAAAGGCTGAGGTTCCTTGGGACAACTTAGATCCAAGACTTCAAGAACTTCATCGCAATAGACAACCAAAAAAATTACCACATTTTGGTGGAGGGTGGGGATCGGTCTCTGATAAAGAATAAATTGAATTATTCAGTATCGCTTTACAGTGACAATTGATCTTTCTCTATACTTAGATTTGAATATATTTTCGGTCGAAACTTGGCAAATATTTGCAGGAATTTGCCGCATAAAGAATACAAAATTCTAGAAGTGATTTTAAATTTATGAAATACTAGTCATTCAAAATTCAAAATTCTTCGTACTTTAATATACATATTAACTCTATTTAAAAACCTTAAAAGCCATGCCCACAAAAAAAACAATAAACTACAGCACAACAGTATCCCTTACGCCAGATGACAATGATCGATTCCAAGTAGTCTACGCCAGCCAGCGCTATGGAACCTTCTTTGGAGTTTTCGGAAAATTTAAAATTCGAAAAGAAGAAAACAAGACTCTGTTGGATCAAATTGATTTTGAATTGATCAACTATAAAGGTCCAGTCAATATCAGTCTCATTAAAATAGAGATTGATACAGTGGCAATAGAAACGGTCAGAGGTATAGATACAATACTTGCAAAATTGGATTTTCAACAAGCGATGGGTCCTGCTGTTACAGAAAGAAGTTTTTCATTTGCTCCACCAGTCGAAATCAAACAAAATAGTTACTTTTCTATTATTAGCGATTTGCTACCATTAAGTGGTAGTCATGATTCCAAAGTAGATTTCGTCAATGGTTTTTTTGATTCAGAATACTTTTACAGAGATGGTCTTACAACTCATCCCAGAGAAGTTACAAGTATTCCATTGGGTCAAACTCCATCTAAGGATCAAGGTTTTGATTTTGAAACCACTATTAAATTTCCACAGACTATATTTGGCTCAATAAGATGTAGAGTAGGTACTGCCAAGATTATTACATGAAAATGAATAGGTGAAGAATCGATTAATGTACATGGTTTTGATTTTTACATTTGCACTTTTGGCAAAAGGGCAACAAGATGTAAATGCCATTTCCGAAAAATTAATTGGTCATCATTTTGATGAAGTGAAGGATGCAATTAATGTCTTTACTGATCAAGATTTATACAATAACCTATCTGTGCTTACTCAGGTAATGTACAATAGGGGCCATGAAAAGAAAAAGGATTCACAGGAAATAAATTTATTAAAAAAAGGAGCATCTAATAGCAACGCTATCATTTCGTACAACCTTGCGAAAGGATTCTTCTATATATACAATGAAAACGGTACGAGCAAAGCATTTGAATATTTGAATGAAGCTTACCTTTCTTCTAAACAAAAAAGTAATACTCCATTCTTATTATTGAGCTTATTGGGGTTTTTGGAATTGTATAGTAAAGAAATTGTGCAAAGCAGTGAATCTTTCAAAATCTATCTTGATGAATTCGAGCAACTTGCTGAGTCAAATGACGCCAAAGCCTGGAGATTGTATTACACTAATTTTTTCAATAGCACGTCTATTTTTCAACCTGATGCCTATTATCAATCCTCTAAAATTTTAAGAGATTTTCTTGACAAGAATGAGTTTAGCATTTCTCTTAAAGCTCGTTTTTATGAAGATGTAGGGCTGTATTATAATAGAACTCAAAAAAAAGACAGTGCCAGGTTATACTATCATCGAATTCTCGAATTGCCTGATTTGCCGTATGTAAGTCCGCATAAATTTGCAGCCTTACTGGATATGGCAGATATGGATTCTTCAGAGAAGGATTATGTCAAAGCCAAAGATAAATTGTTTGAAGCGAAAAAATATTTTAACCCATCTGATTCTCTTCGTTCAGCTTTCGCTTGGGAAAGATTTAGTGCCATATATTTCTTTGAAAAAATCCCAAAATATGATAGTGCCTATTATTATTTAAAAAACTCTATTCTGAAAGAGCAGAAGCTTGATTTTAGAAAAAATAGCCTTAAAATATCTGAACTCAATGTACAGCTTCGCACAGCTGAAAAAGAAAATCAAATATTGTCTCAGCAAAACGTAATCAAGGATGAAAAACGAAAAAGACGAATACTTTGGGTTGGAATAGTCCTGTCCATATTTGTTGGTGGTTCTTTCTTCATATTAATCTATAAGAATATGAAACGAAGGCAACGCATTATCGAACAACAAAGAGAAATAGAGATGCGTAAAACTGAAAAAATATTAAAAGAACAAGAAGTATCAATTATCAATGCTATGATAGAAGGCCAAGAGAAGGAACGTCAGGTATTGGCAGAAGAATTGCACCACAATGTGGCTTCAACATTGGCATCAGCAGGAATGCAACTTAATTACTACCTCAAAAATAAAGAACATCTAAATGATCCAATAGAAATTTTAGAAAAGGCAAATTCCTTGATCACTAATGCCTATTCAGATGTACACGGAATGGCACATGTGAAAAACAGTGGGGTAATCGCTCAAAAAGGCCTTCTTCCTGCGGTTAAAGACCTGGCCCAAAAAGTATCTGTTACGAATAAAATCAAAATCGATGTAAAAGCTTTTGATTTAAAAAAAAGACTTGACAATGCTTTGGAAATAACCAATCCTGGATTTATTCTAATAGCAATTTTTAATGATTCAATAGATTCATCAAATTTTGATTTTCTTGCTAATGCATCAGCTTTGGCATTTAATGCATATGAATAATTTGGATTTATTTTCAGGGCTTCCTCAAAACAACGTAATGCATCATCAATTTTCATACGTTTTAATTGAATCAAACCTTTATGATACCAATAAATTTGATCTTTGGAATTTTTACCTATTGCATTATTGATAATTTTTAATGCTTTATCATAATTGCCCAATTTGTATTCAACATAAGCACAAGTATCTAATGCAACATCTGATTCTGGATTTAAAATCAAGGATTTTTCTACTAGTTTGAATGCTTCTTCAGGTTTGTCATTATTTGCAAAATACCATGCTTTATTATTCCACAGAGAAGCATTATCGGGATCAAGATCAATAGCTTTATCTATATTTTCTATGGATTTATCAAACTCTTTTAATTCAAAATATGTCACAGATAATCCGTCTAAAGCCTGAATAGAATTTGGATTTATTTTAAGGGCCTGTCTAAAAAATTTCTTTGCACCATCATATTTTTTTAATGTTGAAAATAAAGAACCTTTAGCAATTATAGCTTCAATGTATTTTTTATCAATTTCTAACACTTTATCAAAATACTCTATTGCCTCATCATAAAGTTCTAAATCTACGTTTACGTAGCCTTTGTTTAAAATGGCATCCACATTACTAGAATCTATTTTTAACGTTTCATCAAAATACTCTAATGCTGTTTCATAATCTTTCTGAAAATAAAAACAAAATCCTATCTGATTTAATGCCTCTGTATTTTCTTTATCAAATTCCAAAATTTTGTTAAATGATTTTTTTGCATCCTCATATTTTTTCTGAAATAATAATAGATTCCCTTTCCAAATATATCCTTCAGATTTTTCAGGTTGCAATGAAATTAATGTATCGAGAGCAATTAATGCATCAGCATATTTTTTTAGATATTGTAAAACGGTTGATTTATTTATCCAGGCATTAATGTAATCAGGTTTGATTGCGATATTTTCTTCGTGAATTTTTAATGCTTCTTCAAATCTACGTTTCTCCGTAAGGATTATTCCTTTGTTATTGAGAGCTTCAATATAATTTGATTTTAAAGTAATAGCTTTTTCATAACAGTCTAAAGATTCATCTATCTCTCCTAAATTTTGAAGAGATCTGCCTTTGTTAAACCAACCTTCTTCAAAGTTATTATCTTTATCGATTATTTTGTTAAAAGTATCTATGGCCTTCTTGAATTCTTTAGCATCATGGTATTTTCGACCAATCGCTATTTCATTTTTTAATTCGTCTCGATTTACCACCCATTAAATCATTAATTTGTAATATTTTAATCAGATCTAAATTCAATTCTAAAAACCCCTAGACGAGATTAATTTAAAAAAATGACATGTTATTGAAATGACAACACAAGTCCTTAAATTATGATATGTGCTGGTTATTTTATGGGTTTTTAGCGAAGATAAAAGATAGTACTGAAAAAGGATTAGAAAAAAAAACTGAATTAAAAAAACAAAGTATCCTGGATGAGGGAACTGAATTAGGTAAACATGGATTAGAAAAAAAAACTGAATTAAAAAAACAAAGTATCATGGATAAAGGAATGGATTTTAATAAACAAAGTATTATGGATGGAGGAATTAGACAAATAAATCTGGGAAAAAAAATTGAAGAAGATGACTATGTTTCGTCTCAATCCAACATAATATTCAATCCTGATGATGATCCTCTCACTATGTTAAAAAAACGATTTGTGAAGGGTGAGATTACAAAAAAACAATATAACGATATGAAAAAAGTGCTAGAATAATAATTAATTTTTTCTGACAAAAAAATTCTACATCACTAAATTTATCTATTCTATGAGAAATGAAATTATTTTAAATTACAATTGATGTAAAGAATTCTATAAAATTATAGAGATTCTAGAAAATACCTTAAGTTAAGATTAAAGACATACACTTCCATGATCATTATATGACTAATTAAATTGATTATGATGAATTTGATAAGAGGATCCATGAGGGATATTATCTTACCAAGGTTATTCAGTTCTTGGTTATTACTTCTTGTAGGAATATCTGTTGCAACCATTGAAGATTCCGTTTATCATAATGTAGAAATTCTTGATGGGAATTGGGTTGATAATATTCCTCTTTGTGGACTGCATCATCTATGATGTTGATCTATGCGTTGCATAAACACCAAAAAACATCTAACTCTTACTTACTGTTGAAGTTTTATTTTGATGCTGTAACTTGCAAATTTCTAGATGAGCATCATATCATTGATTCAAATCTATAGACGTTTAAATCCTACAGATTAGTTGTTAACTTGTCTCAAAAAAAATTATGGCTAGATTGAACCTTCATCTAAAAAGGGTTCAATTACAGACATGCAACACAAATGCAAAAGTTCAGAATATTGTTTTGAATCATAATTACTGTCAGAATTTGTTATTTCCATTGGAATGACTCGCTTAGACTTTTTCCTAGAATTATCATTGAGGATGTATCGAATTTTTTGACCTGGTTCTACAGTTTTTCCCTCTGTTTCAAGTTGATTTACGGCATCAGCCTGAATGGTGTTACTTGCATGTTGACCAGTACCTCTAGTGACCCTATTTGTGAAAACCAATGCCTCGAGTGGAACTTTGTGTAACT
>CBDICS010000074.1:0-32134 GCA_965277415.1 Saprospiraceae bacterium | reverse complement strand
AAAACTCACATCCTGATCATAATTACTATTTGCCACTCCATTAGGAACAGCTCCTAAGTATAAAGTATCCGTTGCTAATCCTCCGGGAACATCTACGATACACCCTGGACAATTTGCAGAAAGATTAATTGTAGTAAAACAAAAGATTACAAGAGAAAAGTAAAAATATTTACTCATAAATCCATTTTTTGTAGGCGTTAAAAATAAATTCTACAGCATGATAATAGTTGAAGTCCTAATATCACAAAACAAACATATATAGGCTGATAGATTAATTTAAAACTACTTAGTAATTCTAAAAACCTAAAGTTGTCAAAACGGGCGTATGTTCTCTGAAAATTGTGAGGTCTAAATGTAAGAATTATTTGAAATAGGGCTAGTACATCGTGTACTTAGTGCTTAAATCTAGGAAACTTCTTATAGTTTCCTAGATTTAAGTTTGTATTAAATTGAAAGTGGTCTTATCTACTAACCACTATTTTCCTGGTGATCGAACCTAAATGGTTATTCAAACTGAATGTATAAATTCCATTTGCCAAATGCGTACCATCAAAATCAAAATTATTAATGCCTTCAAAGATCTCAACTTGACTTTGATGAACCACATTACCTAAAATATCGAACACTTGAAAATTTAATCGTTCATTAATATCAGAATAGACTTCAATGGTCGTACTACTACTAAACGGATTTGGAGCATTGCTTACTCTGATATTCTTAGTAATATAATCATCTGTACCTACAAAGCAAGTAGGGCTTCCTGTCTCTTCCAAAGTCAAAATATACTCTCCATCAGCACCGGGAATAAGTGGCGTAGGAAAAGTTATTGGTAAGGTGCCAATACTTGTAGCAACTGTAGTCTCAATAGTTAAAGGATAATCTCCAGGAGCATTTGCATCAGTTGCCGTACCGAATATTACCATACAAGCCAAAGTATCCTCAGGTGTAAATACGCAACTCATAGGGTTACAACCATAAACAATACCTTCAGGCAAACCACCTACTGCTCCGGTCTCTGCAATTGTAATAGAAAATAAATCAACATCAACTCCATTAAAATTTAAAGTAGCGGGAACTTTAAAAGTAAATACAAACTCATAAGGAGCCCCAATACATGCACTTTCAGTAATTCCACCATCAGGATTATCCATACTAAGAGGTGGTGGATAGACCCCTACAGCTGAATCTCTGTACATTTCGTTTGGTGTACATTGAGAAAAAGCCTGGAAAGAAAGAAAAGTAAATAAACAAAAAAGTATTGCTTGCTTCATAATTCGTGTTTTTCAGTTATATAATTTAGCACTGTTATACAATTACTGAAATCAGTAATTTATTTAAATAAATTTTATGCAAGGTAAAAATTTTTAAGTACTTAGTACATCGTAAATTAAATTCTTTTGCGCTTTGGTTTGAGGCTATTTTTTGATTTGACGACTCAAATGTGACGCGAATAGCCTTAGCTATTTAAGGAATATTTGAGGAAGTTCAAATCGAAAAAGAGACCACCAAAAGCAATTTTAATTATTTTACGGTGTACTGAGTAAGGCTTAAATACATTTAAAAATGTACTAATCGCGTCAGACAAACGAAACGAATTTTACAACTATTGCGCGACCATTTGTTAATTTTATTATAATTTCTGTAAACAATAAAGTAATTTTGTCTACCGTTTTGACTTCGTTTTATACCCACACTGAACTATCTACAGAACACCCTTCTCAAGTATATTTAAAGACTAAATCTCTATTTAGATGAAATCAAACACTACAAACCTGCTGATTATCAGCCTATTAGTATTTATTCCTTTTTTATCTACTTTGGCACAAAATGCTTCCGTGGAAGGTGTGATTACAGACTTAAATTCTGGTGAATCCTTAATTGGAGCTACCGTAAAATCCGGTGATACAGGAGTCGTCAGCGATATTGATGGAAAATATTTAATCAGCCTTCCGGAAGGCCGACACACATTAAATATCAGTTTTATTGGTTATGAATCAATTACTCAAACTGTTGACTTAAAATCCGGTGAATCTCAAAAATTAGACTTTAAATTATCGGAACAGACGACGCTTTTACAAACAGCTACAGTTACCAGTGGTAAATTTGAAAAGCCCCTAGGAGAAGTAACCGTTTCTATGGAAATACTCAAACCCAGATTGATGGAATCCGTCAATTCAACCTCTGTAGATGATGCCCTTCAAAAAGTCCCAGGCGTTAATATTATTGATGGTCAAGCCAATATTAGAGGAGGTTCTGGTTGGTCATACGGTTCTGGTAGTCGGGTCTTAATATTGATTGACGATATCCCTGCTCTACAGGCTGATGCAGGCAGACCAAATTGGAATGATTATCCAGTTGAAAATACGGAACAAATCGAAATTATTAAAGGGGCTGCATCTGCACTTTATGGTTCTTCAGCAATGAATGGAATCATTAATATTCGAACAGCTTATGCGAAGAGTAAACCAGAAACTAAGATTTCTACCTTTTTTACTTCCTATTTAGATCCAAAGGATAAAGACAAAATCTGGTATGATGAGCAACCTTTTGAAACTGGAGTCAGTATTGCACACAGACAAAAATTCGATAAACTTGATCTTGTGCTTGGTGGATTTGGTTTGTATAGAGACGAATTTCGAGAAGGTTCTTTTATTCGCTATGGTAGATTATCTTCTAATATTCGTTATCGGGTAAATAACAACCTTTCCCTTGGAGTAAATACTAGTTTTAATAAAACAAAAGGAGGTGGATATTTTTATTGGAAAGGCTGGGGTGCAGATTCTTTTAGAGGAAATGAAACAGCTTATTCTACAGAAAAAGCGAATCGAATTAATATTGATCCCTTTATTAATTATTTTGATGAAAAGGGGAATCGACATAAATTCAATGGCCGGATTTATATTATTGACAATGATAATAGTGGCAATAATTCCAATCAATCACAACTATATTATGGAGAATACCAGTATCAGAAAAGATTTGATGATATTGACTTGACTGCGACGACAGGATTAGTAGGAACAACATCAGGTACTCAAGCTGATATTTATAGCGACACGACTTTTTCTTCAAGTAATGTTGCCGCATATTTACAATTTGATAAAAAACTTTTTGGTAAGCTTAATTTATCAGCTGGTATGCGATATGAAAACAATGTTTTGAATAGCCCTGAAGTTGTTGGAATGGATACTATTCCAGATGGAAGGTCTACTGAGTCAAAACCTGTTTTTAGATTTGGATTAAATTATCAGGTAAATCAAGGTACTTTCCTAAGAGCTTCCTGGGGTCAAGGGTATCGTTTTCCAACCATCGCAGAAAAATTTGTTTCTACAACAGTCGGAGCGGTAAAGGTTGTTCCAAATCCTCTCTTAGAATCAGAAACAGGTTGGACTACTGAAATTGGAATCAAGCAAGGTGTAAGAATAAAAAATTGGAATGGCTATTTTGATTTTGCAACATTTTGGTCGGAGTATGATAATATGATGGAGTATACTTTTGTCCCCTTTCAATTGGCATTCCAATCTCAAAATGTTGGAGGAACAGTCATCAAAGGAATTGATATGAGTATAGCTGGTGAAGGGAAATTTGATAACTTTTCCCTCTTTATTCTAGGCGGATACACTTATATTGATCCAAAATTTAAAGAATATGATCCACTTGGCAATGATATTATGGAAGTCGTAGATACAGAAGGAAAAGCGAATGCCCGAAGTTCTTCTGCGGATTATAATATTTTAAAATATCGAAATAAACACTCCTTCAAAATGGATGTTGAAGTTAAATATAAATCCTTTTCAGTAGGTGTAGCTGCATTATATGTTAGCCATATGGAATCGATTGATTTTATATTTGAACAAACGATTCCTGGCTTAAAAGAGCATAGAGTCGAGGATACCAATGGTTCAAAAACGTTCGATGTTCGTTTTGCATATCAATTAAATGAACATGCAAAATGCTCTTTTATATTAAACAATATTTTCAACGAAGAGTATACTTTACGTCCTGCTTATATTGAAGCTCCTAGAAATGCGACGCTACGATTTGAGTATAAGTTTTAGGGACATATATTTGATTTGCCGCTACTAAAAATTTAGTAGCGGCAAATTAAGTACAGCCTATTTGGCCTCACATCATACTACTTTCCCTCTATTATCAATTTTAATCATTTCTCTCACTATCTTGACTAAGTCCCTGTTTCTCAGCCATCGGTATCCAAAAAAGAAAATGGTTCCCCAGAGTAATAATAGATGCCAATTAGAAGCTATATTCAAAATCACTTCAAGGATATCATTCCATCCAAATGTAAAGGCATGCCCTAATTTTTTGAAAAACCCAGCTTCAGCTACCTCTGCAATCGGCAGGTACTGAAAAATAGTAACCGTCATTGTACTCAAACCTACTTGTTCACTTAAATAACGAATTCGTCCTTTCATTGCTTCAATATCTTCTAAAACTGTTCTTAGTTTTCCTTCAACTGTGAATATCTCATTGATTGTATTTGCTCTTTTTAATATGGCTTTATATCGCTCTGCAATGTCCTCTCTTGCTTTTAATCTCGCTTCCAAATCCGTATACTCTTGTGTTACATCTCTTGTATTAATATTCTTAGCATGAACTTTAAGTCCTAGATGTTCTACATTTTTGAAAAATGGATAAAACTGATCTGGTAGCAATTTAACCGTAATTGTAGTTTGCATGCGGTCATTTGGTTTGTTAGCATTTTCTTTCGAAATAAATCCATGATGCAAAGCAATTAAAGAGTCAAGGTGATTTCTTGTTTCCTTAAAATCATCTACCTCAATCGTCATCGATCCCGTTTTTATAATCTTTAGATCTTTAAAACGATCTATTTGAACCAGCTCATCCGGTTTCATTTGTTTCGCATCTTTTTCCTCATTATCATTTTGTAAATAGCTACTTGTAACTGATTCGCTTGAAGCAGTATTTGTTTGATCATTAGGACTGAATTGAGGTTCCATCTGTGAACACCCAAAGCACAAACCTAATAGGATTAAGCCTAAGCATACTTTTTTCATTTTTATTCTTTTTTGGTTAAGTAAATCTATTCTATAGATGCAAACAAGAAATATCTTGGTGCGAAAGATGAAAGTGAATAATTCTGCCATTTTGTCACATCTAAATTTCAAAAAGCTTATATTTGCGGCAAGATTTAGAATGACACAATAATTTTTTTATTTATGTATAATAATAATCCGACTTTAGAAGGTATAGGAAATAAAGTCATTGATGAAAGTAAGCAGGGTGATGTTTTTTATAATGAGCAAATGAATCCCATTAAAAATGGGAAGAAATTTTATATAGAGAGCTATGGCTGCCAAATGAACTTTAGTGATAGTGAAATAGTCGCATCTATTCTCAGTGACATTGGTTATGTAGCTACCAGAAATTCAGCAGAATCTGATTTAATACTAATCAATACCTGTTCTATTCGTGAAAAAGCTGAAGATACTGTCCGGCAACGCCTTCGCATATTCAACAAATTAAAAAAAGAGCGACCGGGCATGCTAATCGGTGTTTTAGGCTGTATGGCCGAACGCTTAAAAGCTAAGCTACTTGACCAGGAAAAATTAGTGGATCTTGTAGTCGGGCCTGATGCTTATAGAGATTTACCAAAATTAGTCGCTTCCGCAAATGATGGGGATAAAGGCATTAATGTAATCCTGAGTAGAGAAGAGACTTATGCTGATATTAGCCCTATGCGATTAGATTCTAATGGGGTGACTGCATTTATTTCTATTATGCGAGGCTGTGATAATATGTGTTCGTTTTGTGTAGTCCCCTTTACAAGAGGAAGAGAACGGAGCCGAAATGCATTTTCGATTGTTGCTGAAGCAGTAGACTTACAGGAAAGAGGGTATAAAGAAGTCACTTTACTAGGACAAAATGTAGACTCTTATAAATGGGAAAACCCAGAGACTAAAGAGGTCGTTTCTTTTGCAAACCTCCTCGAAATGGTCGCCAAAGTTCATCCTGACTTGAGGGTTCGATTTTCCACTTCTCATCCAAAAGATATAACAGACGACGTTCTTTATGCGATAAGAGATTATGAAAACATTTGTAATTATATTCACTTACCGGTCCAATCAGGTAATAGTAGAATCTTAAAATTGATGAATCGTACCTATGATCGAGAATGGTATGAAAAAAAGGTAGATCGTATTTATGAGATTATTCCAGACTGCGCGATCTCTTCAGATTTTATAACTGGTTTTTGTACAGAGACAGAAGAAGAGCATCTGGATTCACTTTCAATTATCAAATACTCCAAATATAGTATGGCTTATACGTTTTATTATTCGGAGCGTCCAGGTACACTTGCAGCCAGAAAATATGAAGATGATATCCCCTTAAAAGTAAAGAAAAGAAGGTTATCTGAATTGATTGATGTATTGCGTAATGTTTCCGCAGAACATAATCTCAATGATCTTGGCAAGACATTTAAAGTTCTAATTGAAGGAGATTCAAAAAAGTCTGACAAAGATTTTAAAGGTCGAAATACACATAATAAAATGATCATTTTCCCTAAAAGAGAAGGCTTAAAAATTGGAGATTACGTAATGGTAAAAGTTAATGAGACGACTTCAGCAACTTTAAAAGGAGATATTGTCTCCAACTAGTACTATAAATATGGTCGGCATTTAATTCTGTCGCCATATACCTTTATGTATCTGCATTAAACACTACACATGGCAAGCAACATACAATCTATAAAACAACGCTATGGGATTATTGGTAGCTCCGAACTACTTGACCGCGCACTCAGCACTGCAATTCGGGTTTCTAACACGGACCTTTCTGTTCTGATCACAGGTGAAAGTGGTGTTGGTAAAGAAGTTTTTTCAAAAGTAATTCATTCATTAAGCCCAAGAAAACATAATAATTTTATTGCTATAAACTGTGGTGCAATTCCAGGAGGAACTATTAATTCTGAGTTGTTTGGCCATGAAAAAGGTGCTTTTACCGGTGCGAATTCTGACCGCAAAGGGTATTTCGAAACAGTTGATACTGGAACTATATTTCTAGACGAGATTGGCGAAATGCCTCTTGATACTCAATCTTACTTATTAAGAATCTTAGAATCCGGTGAATTTATTAGAGTAGGTTCTTCAAAAATTATAAAAACGGATGTCCGCATTATTGCTGCCACTAATGTTGATCTGGTAAAAAAAGTACAAAAGGGAAAATTTAGAGAAGATTTATATTATCGACTGAATACAGTCCCCATTAAAGTTCCCTCCTTAAAGGAACGAAGAGAAGACATTTTCTTACTCTTTAGAAAATTTGCAAACGACTTTGCAGAAAAGTACAGGACACCAAGTATTCAATTGGATCAACATGCCCGTTTATTAATTGAAAGCTATTTCTGGCCAGGAAATATTCGAGAATTGAAAAATGTTGCAGGTCAATTGTCCGTTTTGGCTGAAGACAGAATGATTACTGCGGAAACACTTACCACATATATCCCTGATATTCGAAACAGGAACCTCCCAGCTATCAGGAATGAGAAAGGTGAAGATTTAAAAGAAAGAGAAATTCTTTATAAATTGCTTTTTGAGATGAAGCATGATCTCAATGACTTGAAGTCCTTAGTATTCGAGTTAATTAGTAATAATGACCTTAGTGTTCCTGATATAAAGTCCCTTCGTCAATTACAAGCACCTTCCTCTCCTATTCCAAGCCCAAGTCAACATGGAATTAGTGAAGAGTTTCAAGAAACTTTTAATCCGAATGCATCGCTTCAAAATGATACAAACCAACCAATTATTTTGGATAGACCACTAGATAAACCTTTTGATCGGATGGAAGTAGTCGAAGAAAACCTTTCTATTGAGGACATGGAAAAGGATTTGATTTCAAAAGCATTAAAAAAGCATAAAGGCAGAAGAAAAGACGCTGCTGAAGAATTAGGCATCTCAGAAAGAACACTTTATAGAAAAATTAAACAATATGAGTTGTAGTATATGTTAATTCCTGACAAATACGCCACATATTAAGGTAGCATTCGTTTTAGGCATAAATAAACTTGACTATGAAAGCCTTCAAATTTCAATTCTTTATACTCTATATACTCTCTTCATTTGCTGTATTAAATTTGTCTGCCTGTAAATATTCTTTTACAGGAATTAGTATACCAGATTCAGTTCGTACATTTTATGTTGCTCCATTTGAACTTAATGCTCCTAATGCCGAACCGGTACTCAGTCAAACTTTTTCAGATGCACTTAGAGATAAGATACAAACTGAATCTCGACTGAGTCAATCTGAAACAGATCCGCATTGTGAATTTATGGGAATAATTTCCAGGTTTCAGATTAGCTCTGTTGCACCAAAGCCCGGAGAATTGACAGCATTCAACCGATTAGATATTTCTGTAAGTGTTGAATTTATCAATCACAAAGATGACAGTCAAAGTTGGAAACATTCTTTTTCCTATTTCAGTGACTTTGCCAGCGATCAAAATTTTCTTACTATACAAGATGAGCTAATAGAAACAATTAATGAACAGTTAGTTGAGGATATTTTTAATAAGGCTTTTACGAATTGGTAAATCTTATTTAAGGTTCTGAAGAAGCATTTTTGTCTTTTTATAGTCTTTGCTATCGGAATACAAAAAGGCGAAATCAGGTTCTTAAAGTGAAATTTTATAGCCTAATGAAAAGAATAAACCGATTGGATTCATTGCTTTGGACAGGTTCTAACCAGATTCTTTAGCAGCTTATTAATATTTGAGCAGCACTTCTAAACAAAAATCCGTAACTTCCCCTTCTTAACAGCAGTATTATGAATGCCGATAGATTCAATTTCTATATAAAAAATCCGGCACATCTTTACCAAATCACATATACGGAACTAAAGAGTTTGGTTCTACAGTATCCTTATTGTCAGAACTTACGGTATCTTTTATTAAAAAAGAGTATACTTGAAAAGCATTCAGAATCAAATAAAAATCTTCAATTAGCCGCAACATATAGTAATGACCGAAATTTTCTTTATCAACAAATAAACGATAAAGATGCATATGAAAGTGAGGTTGACAGCTTTAGATTGAAAGAAGCGTATCTTGAATTGAAGGACCTTCAATCAGAACAGGTCATTGAAGAATATTCTGCTTCTGATTCTGTCGAGAATGTTATCATCATAGATTCCGCTAATACAGAGCTTGAAGCATTCAAAACAGATAATAAATCAATAATAAATATAGCGCCTAGTGAAGCTAAATCCATTGAACAAAATAAGGAAACAGATGCACAGGAGACTAATCTTTCATTCAATCTAGAAGAAATAGCAGAAGATGAAATTATTGATATTACTGATGAGATAGACAGCGTATTTGTTGATGAAAATCTTGATAAAAAAGAAATTCAGGATTCTCAAACCGTCCTTAAAGAAGAAGAATCAGAACAAGGCATTTCTAATGAGAATATTGTAGATGAAGACAAAGTCGGTAAAGTCATATCCATTGAAGAATTAATAGAAATGGATAATTCAGCTCCTTTAGAACGATTAGAACTAATAAAATCCCATAAAAAAGAAATAAAAAGAAAAGACGAGCACAAAATTGAGGATGACACAAACGATATGAAAAGAAAAGACACAGACTTTGAAGAGATAGATGCACTTATCAAACGAGCGAAAAAGAAAGTACCTTTTGAGATTACCAATAAAGATTCTCTGAATGTAACAGAAGATACAAGCCCACGACCTTCTCCTAAATCTTCTTTTGGAAGTTGGCTTAAACAATTTAAAGCATCAGAAGAGGAAAAACCAAAAGAAGAAATCTTTGATTTACCTGAGGTAAAGAAAGAAAAACCAAGTGCTAAAAAGGAGAAGAAAAAGAAGAAATTGGTAGAGAAATCAAAGAAGCCAGCCAAAAGCCAAAAGAAAAAGACCAAAAGAAAAAAAGAAAAGAAAAAAGGAAAAGCTCCTACTATTCCCCCAGCGGTCGTTCCTGAAAAGGCAAAGATAGTTGCTGAAAAGAGTTTGATTCAAAATTCAGAGATAGTTTCCGAAACATTAGCTAACCTTTTAGTAAAACAGGAGAAATATAAGAAGGCAATTAAAATGTATGAAAACCTAAGCTTGATTTTTCCCGAAAAAAGTGCTTACTTTGCGGAGCAAATTAAAAAACTAAAAAAATTATAACATGATATTATTGTTAACTGTATTAATCGCCCTTGTTTCTGTCCTATTGATGGCAGTCATTTTGATCCAAAATCCTAAAGGAGGAGGAGTTGACTCTACTTTTGGAGGAAATGCAACCAATCAAATGTTTGGTGCAGCCAAATCTACTGATTTTGTAGAAAAAGCAACTTGGGGTTTAGGAGCTGCACTTTTCCTTTTATGCATTATTACTGCGATTATGGTAAAGTCTACTCCTATCTAGAAAGAAAATAGTTTTACTCTATTAAATAGTTAAAAAACCTTGGTAATGGTCTCATTACCAAGGTTTTTTAGTTTTAGATACTTTCTTTCCAATTTAAAAAGAAGTTGTTCTAAGTCATAATTGAGAAATTATTTTTCCGCCTAAGCAAATAAAATTTAACAGGCACTACCTCAAAACTGTTAAAAAAACACTACTTTCGTTTGCCAATTTGACAAGCATGCTGACTGATCAATCATAACAAGCTAAAATTTCATACAAACTCTGCAAAAATGTCATGAAATTTGGCTTGGCACAAGTTGTGATGAAGCATAATATGAAGAAAACTTTATTACTAAATTTTAATCAAAACATTTATATCAATGAAGCCAATCAACGACAGAGTAGTTGTTAAACCTGCTCAGGCTGAAGAGAAAACCTCCGGTGGAATCATCATTCCGGATACAGCTAAAGAGAAACCTCAGAAAGGAGAAATCATTGCAGTTGGACCCGGTAAAGATGGAAATGAAATGACCGTGAAGGTTGGTGATCAGGTTCTTTATGGAAAGTACTCAGGACAAGAATTACAGTACGAAGGTA
Organism: Saprospiraceae bacterium; assembly: GCA_965277415.1. GTDB lineage: Bacteria > Bacteroidota > Bacteroidia > Chitinophagales > Saprospiraceae > JAHDHW01. Next base: position 21,153 of record CBDICS010000074.1, on the reverse strand, counting down.
ACGATTACTTAATTATGAGAGAAGACGACATTCTTGTAATTCTCTAAACAATGACATACGTGTATTTTCACGTAATCAGAATCTAAACTTTAACTCTTCTGCTAAATCGCAGAATATTATCTAAAACAAAAAAAAATTCTAAATAATGGCTAAACAAATTAGCTTTGATTCAGAAGCAAGAGAAAAACTAAAAAGCGGTATTGATGCATTAGCTAATGCCGTAAAAGTAACCCTTGGCCCTAAAGGACGAAACGTTGTTATTCAAAAAAGCTTTGGTGCACCTTCTATCACTAAAGATGGTGTAACGGTAGCGAAAGAAATCGAACTGGAAGATGCGGTTGAAAACATGGGCGCTCAAATGGTAAAAGAAGTCGCTTCTAAAACCGCTGATATCGCTGGTGATGGAACAACCACTGCGACTGTACTCGCTCAAGCAATCGTAACTGCGGGTATGAAAAATGTAACTGCAGGTGCTAATCCTATGGATTTGAAAAGAGGTATTGATAAAGCAGTAAAATCAATAATAGCTGATCTAAAAGAACAAAGTGAAATCATTGGTGATGATTTTCAAAAAATCGAGCAAGTCGGTGCAATTTCAGCGAATAATGATAATGAGATTGGTAAACTGATTGCTGATGCAATGAAACGGGTTACTAAAGATGGAGTGATCACTGTTGAGGAAGCAAAAGGTACAGATACTTATGTAGATGAAGTAATCGGTATGCAATTTGATCGAGGGTATCTTTCCCCTTACTTTGTTACCAATGCGGAGGATATGACTACGGAATATGAAAATCCTTATATCCTTATCCATGATAAGAAGATTGCCAATATGCAGGATATTGTACCTATCTTAGAAAAAGTGGTACAAGCTGGTCGCCCTCTTTTGATCATAGCAGAAGATATCGAAAGTCAAGCACTTGGCGTTTTAGTTGTCAATCGACTTCGAGCTCAATTAAAAGTTGTTGCAGTTAAAGCTCCTGGTTTTGGTGATCGTCGTAAAGCTATGTTGGAAGACATCGCAGTATTGACTGGAGGTACGGTTATCTCAGAAGAAAAAGGTTATAAATTAGAAAACACAGAACTAGATCACTTAGGTTCTGCTGAGAAAATCCACATAGATAAAGATAATACAACTGTTGTAAATGGAAGTGGCAATCAAGAAACTATTGATTCTCGAATTAGTCAAATCAAACAACAAATAGAGTCTACAACATCTGATTATGATCGTGAAAAATTGCAAGAGCGTTTAGCGAAATTAGCAGGTGGAGTGGCTGTGCTTTATGTAGGTGCTGCTACTGAGGTTGAAATGAAAGAAAAGAAAGACCGAGTAGATGATGCCTTACACGCTACCAGAGCTGCGGTAGAAGAAGGAATTGTTGCTGGTGGAGGTGTTGCACTTGTTCGTGCGATGAGTTCTTTAGATGATCTTTCAGGTGATAATGAAGATCAAAACATTGGTATCGCTATTGTAAGAAAAGCTTTAGAAGCTCCTTTAAGAATAATAGCTGAAAATGCAGGTGTTGAAGGATCTGTAGTACTAATGAATGTTAAAAGCAGCGAAGGTGATCAAGGATTCAATGCAAGAACAGAGCAATACGAAGACTTGAAAAAAGCTGGGGTTATTGATCCAACTAAAGTAACGCGTATCGCTTTGGAAAACGCAGCTTCAATTGCGGGTATGATATTGACAACCGAATGTGTTATTAATGATAAACCTGAACCTGAAGCAGCAGGACATGCCCATCCTCCAATGGGTGGTGGAATGCCAGGTATGATGTAACAGCCCTTTGGGTTAATACACAATATGAAAAAAGCGGTGGAGTAATATCTTCATCGCTTTTTTTAATGTTCAGGTACACCCTATGACAAATAATCTCATAAAAACTCAAAAAAAATAAGTAGTTTGTAGCAAAAAAAAATGAGCATCAAAAGAAAAATATTCAACTTAGTTGATCCTAGTAGTAAAAACAAATCTGCATGGAGTCGTTCTTTTGATATATTAATTATTAGCTTAATTTTCTTAAGCACTATCGGAATTATCCTTGAGTCCTATAAAGATATACACAGCCTTCATAAAGAAAAATTTAAATACTTTGAATACTTTACTGTTATTATCTTCACGATCGAATATGTACTGCGAGTCTGGACTGCTGATCTAAAATACCCTGAGAAGAATAAAGTAAATGCACGCTTGAAGTTTATTTTCTCTAAAATGGGCTTGATTGATTTAATGGCGATACTCCCCTTCTATCTGCCTTTTATTTGCTCATTCGATATGAGGTTCATTAGAATTTTAAGGGTATTCCGATTATTCCGATTATTTAAACTCAATAGATATACCAGCGCATTAAAATTAGTTGGAGAGATATTCTACGAAAAAAGAACAGAGCTTGGCCTTACTGTATTTGTAACGGTCCTTTTATTATTGATTTCATCCACCTTGATGTACAATATTGAGCATGATATACAGCCAGAACAATTCCCCAATATCATCGCAACGTTATGGTGGGCAATTGCCACATTAACTACTGTAGGTTATGGTGATGTATACCCCATTACAGGCATGGGGCAATTCATAAGTGGGATCATTGCATTTCTAGGTATTGGAATGGTTGCCCTCCCTGCTGGAATCATTAGTGCTGGATTTATCGAGAAGGTTGAAATGGCCAAAAAAGATCAGACGCCAATTAGTTTTTGCCCACACTGTGGAAAGGAAGTCCATGGAAAGATAGAATAGAATAATAATGGGCAAAATCGTTTGTTAAAACAACTTTGCCCATTAAACTATAGAAGTTTATCTGGTATAAACTACTTACTTAATAAAAGAAAGCATTCGTGATTGTCCACCTTTGCCATCTGAAATGTAATAGAAATACACACCTGGTATGTAATCTTTAACATCTACTTGTACTTGTCCATGGTTTCGATCTAAAACCACAGATTCTAAATGAGTCCCGACAGCATTATATATAAGTAAACTCGCTTCATTGGCCTCAAACTCATATGGGATTGTAATAAAATCTCCCGCAGGATTAGGATATGCAGCACCAACCTCATGCTCAAAATCATTTACCCCAGTGGGTATACAATTATCAATCGTGACCTCGAGTACGGTACTATCCGCAGTATTATTTCTGTCATAGAAAACAATATTCCAAGATGAACCTAAAGTTCCAATTGGGCCAGGCGTAAACTTTAGCGCATCAGAAGGCATATTCGGTTCTAATAAAAGAATGGTATCTCCTGTACTGCCCCAAGTTGTTGTTTGATCTGTAGGGAAATAACATAAAGCACCAACACATACTTGAATCTTTGTAACATCATCAGCCATATAACAAACTCGCTCTAATCTGACTGCAACTGCAATACTTTCTGTTCCTGTATTGGTCAATAATACATCTCCATATTCGATATGACCATCGAGTTCCAAATGCACTGATTCAACATCCAAAGACAAATTTTGAGCAAAGGACAATGAAAAGAAAGCTAAAAACAAAAAAGTAAATAATGATTTCATGAGCCTAATTTTTTTTCTAATAAATTAACTATTAATCCATAAAAAGGTCGCACTGTAAAACAGTACGACCTTTCTAATATAAATGAAGTGACTATTGTACTTTAGTAATTTTCTTAGAGATAAATTTATTATCTGCCTTAATGTGCATGAAATATACACCAGGAACTAAATTACTCATATTATACTCCAATTTAAAATCACCAGCTTGGATATCATAGTGAGTTCTTGAAACTTGCTGACCAACTGCATTCATCAAAGAAACAGTCACATCTGCAGATTCATCCAAAGACATATGAATAGTAGCCATATCCACTACAGGATTAGGGTATACTTCTGCTAAAGTATTATCATATACATCTACAGTACCAACTGTAGGTACAAATAAACCATTAGCTATAGCATCATCAATTGAAGTTGAAATAGCATTTACAATCTCTCCTGAGCTATTAATTAATAAACCAACAATATGCATATTGTCCATATTAAACTCAGCAGGAACAGAATAAGCATCAAATACATATCCTTCAATAGCATCTGTAAGGTGCTCTCCATCAATAGTATCTGCTACACCAGCAAAGCTACCAATCAATGCTCTACCAACGTGGTCATAAATCATCAATTCACCAGGAACTGAACCAGGTAAAAGTTCAAATCCACCCATTGGTCCATTTCCGCCTCCACTATAAGCATTAATTTGATTCCAACCTGCATCTGTTCCATTCAGACCATCTTCTGTCAAAATAACAGAAATATTATAATCTTCAGTAACGTCTTCAAGGAATTGAATCTCTAAAGAAGTTGTCAAAGAAGCACCATCAAGCGAAGCACCTAAAGTCAATCGAGCTGGAGGAGCAACTGCCATATCAGCAATACTTGGATTAACAATCGCAGAAGGATCAATAATACTTTCTCTTTGATAAATTACAGAAGGAAATCCTGTAAAACCAGGAAAGCTAGTAATTGCATTATCATAAGCAGCTAATGCCATTGGATCATTATTGTGAACTGCAATCCCTACGAAGTGTTCTCCAAATCTTTTTGACATCTCATCAAGGAAAACTGTTCCTCTTGGACACCATGTACACCATGTACCAGTAGCTTCTTCTACTACTACTCCTTTATCAGGATGAGCAGTAGCTATTCCATTAAGATTGAAAGACATAGAATTATCACTTGCATCATCATCTGCATCAGTAGATCCGTTAATACCAGTTATAGTAACTGTCCATTCTTGATCACCACTTACAACTATAGCTTCATCTATTGAGTATCTTTCTACCTCGCCATAACCAATCTCCACACCTGTAACTGATTGAGAGATTACATCTGTACCATTTGATAATTCAAGATCAAAAGAAGTAATTACCTCAGCTCCGTCATTATAAACGAATCCGCTGTTATAATATTCAATTCCTTCTAAAGCCTGGTCTATCATAATAGAACCACCTGCATGAATACCAAAAGCACGAGCAGGAATAAGTGTAATTTGATCTGCAATAGTAACATTATCAAATGACCATCCATAATTCCAAGTCTGACCATCATCATAAGCAAAAGTTAACCAGATAGATTGGCCAACATAAGAACTAATGTCAACAAAGGCAACACCAAAATCTGCACCTTCACCTCCTGTAAGGTCAAGTATTTCTGTCCAGTTCATAGCATCTGTTGAGATAAGAATAATTGCAGTTTCATCATTTCCTTGATAGTCTAGATTAGGAAAGTAAGAGTTCATTTCAAGGTAAGCAGTTCCAGTTACAGCAGAAAGATCAATTTCAGCTGAAACCACGATACCACCACCAACAACACCATTACCTAAACCATCATCATTAAAAGTAACGACATTTCCATCAGCAGCAGGTACAGTAAAGAACATGCTTGATGCTGCCGCAGGCGTATCAATAATCCATTCTGCATCAGCAGTCCAATCAACTGGAAGTCCAGCATTGAAGTCTTCCTGGAAATAAATAGTTTGAGAAAAAGCATAAAATGCTCCACCTAATAAGAGTAAGGTTGTAAATAGTTTCTTCATTTTATAATATTTTGATTGAAAAATTAAACAAATAATAGGCTAGTTTAAGGCTTTTTTCGGATTAGCACGTGCAATTTATTAAATAAAAGCATATTTGTAAAAATTTTGCCTAAATATTAAGTTAAAATTGATGCTTGCGGACAAATAAGAAGGTATATAGCTAGTAAGACAGATATTTTAGCACCTTTTACAGTTGCTTAATAATTAATGGTCATTAGAAATTTAACCTTTCTAATGACCATTAAACTATAACATTAATTATATATTATAAAAAAACTGGATTACGGAATCCTTTTTATATAAGGGGCATTACTCCACTAATTCTTATTTACTCTGGACCGTTTTTTCCTTTTTCAATTGATCAATGTGGAAATCAAGTACTTCTTTCAATTGATCGCTTCCTATACCTTTCGACAGAATTTTTTTATCCTTATCTAGTACAAAGATTCTTGGATTTGAGGTGACATTAAATTTGGATTTACCTTGAACATAAGGATCAGTAACATTAATCCAATTGTCCATAAATCGTTCCTCAACAACTTCCCAACACATTTTGACTTCGTCTTTTCTACGATTACAAACACCAACAATTTTAACCCCTTTATCTGCATATTCTTTATAAAAATCGACTGCCTTTGGTATTGATTTCTTACAATGGCTACAATCTGGATCCCAGAAATATAGAATAGTGAAATCTGATTTCACATCATGCAAATTAAGCCATTCTAAGTTTCGCTTTTGAAATCGAACATTAGGGGCTGTTTTTCCAATCAAGATTGGTGCAAAATCATTCGCATTTTTACAAATCTTTTTACGTTGTTCTTCCTCTACCCAGTCTGATTTATTGTCATTACAATAGTACTTATGAGCTACATGAACATAAACGGCATCCATACCTACAACCTCAGCTGATTCTTTAGCATATTTATTTAAAAAATGAGTCACCCAATATTGGTAGGTAGTTTTGTTAGATTTCGCCTTTTTTATGATTCCATCTAATTCTACATTAATAGAATCTGGCACTTTATAAACGAGGTTCTCGAAATAAGACTTGACCTTATTGAAAAGCAATGGGCTACGAATTAATCTTGGATCTGCAAAGTCAATATGATCAAGAAAATGTTGTTTATAATAAGTATATCTTTTTTGTTTGACTTCCTCCTCGGTTCCTTCAAACGTTGGAAGGTCTACTCCCCAGGACGCTTTAATAATTGCAGCAGTTAAAGAACCAGGGTGTTTCTCAACCATTTCTTTTTGAAAGGTTTTAACAGCTGCATCCAATTCCGCCAATAATCGTGTTACTTCTTTTAATCTATCACCTGTTGCTGTATCTCTTTCTTTTCTTAAATCATTAGCCTCTTTTCCTTTGCTTCTTAAAAAAATAGAGTATTCTTGAAAAACTTCATTTGATTTAGATCCTTCAAATTTTAAAGCTCCTGCTAAATCATCAGCAGAGGTTTGAACACTAAAATGTTGGTCTTCCGTATCTATTAACATTTCAAAGTAATTATTAGAAGGTACTAATAAAACCATATAAATACCACCATCCAGCGCTTCCTCACCTGCATATATAAATTCACCATTTTGATTTACCTTGATCGTATCTTTTACTAATTGTTTCCCATTATAATGAAATCCAAGAACCACTTCTTGTTGATCATAATTATCTACTTTAATCTTTATATTATGACCAGTAGCAGCGAATACAGACATTAAAGAAATCAGTAATAAAGAAAGTGTAAATGCAGTTTTTTTCATCTTTTTTTTTTGATTTTAGAATAGGCTTCCAAGTATACAGCAAATTTCACTCCTTTAGACGAAAATATAAAGGAATTAGAACCTTATTAATACTTTTTTAACAAAAGGCTTTATTCTAATCAATTGGTTTAGAGCTTATCTAAAAGCAAATCATTGATTTCTAGCTAATTAACAGCTAAAGCCTGTTCAAATTTTATTTAAGTTATACTTTGTATTATGACGTAAAAACGCCTTGTAAAGTTGTTTCACAAGGCGTTTTTATTTCATTACTTACTATAAATGAAGTTTATTGACAATTAATCGTCTTTGTTATTACTCAGCTCTTCATCAAGTGCCTTTTTACGCTTCTCAGCAATTTCGATTTGTTTATTAATTTCATTCAAACGATCTTGAGCTGCAAGAAATTTTTCCTCTTCAGCTTTCAATTTATCTTTTTCAATCCTCAGCTTATCTTTTTCAGCCTTTAGTTTTTCTTTTTGGGTTTCCAATTTATTCTCTTCATCAGAAATCTTACTTTTTATCTCCGCAATACGCAATGCTGTTTCTTCTTTGACAACAGTGATTTGTTCTTTAGACTCTTGTTTTGCATTATAAATTGCGTCAGAAGATTCTTTTTTAGCTTTTGATATTTCTTCTAAAGAAGTTTTTCTTGCCGCTTCTGTTTCTTTATTATATTTAATCTTTTTTTCTGCTGCATCATTTCGAATTTGAGTTATTTCTTCATTTGCAGCAGTTCTTGCATCATCAATTTCTTCTAGGCTTTTGGCTTCTTCTTCTGCCACCTCTTTACTCAATTCAGCTAAACGATCATCCCGATCATTTGTAGCTTGAGCAATGGCCTCCGCAGCTTGCTGTTTAGTCGCTGAAACTTCCACGGCAGCAGCTTCCTGAGTATTAGCAATCTCTTCAGCAGCAGCTTCCCTGATCTTGAGTACTTCGAGTGCTGATTCTTCTTTAGCTCTTGCTGATCTTTCTTTTGCCTCTTTTACTTCATTGGCAGCTTGTTGCTGAATCGCAGCGATTTCTGTTGCTGCTTGATCTCTAGCTGTCGCGACACTATTAGCGATTTCTTGTTTATCACGAGAAGCATCTTCTTTAATTTGTCTAATTAATTCTGCTTCTTCCTGTTGTGTTTTTGCAATTTGCTCTGCTGCATTTCTTTTAGCTTCTGAAATACTATTAGAAGAATTCTGAACAGCTAATGCTTCAGCTTCTTTCGTCCTTGCAATTTCTTTTGCACTTTCTTCTCTAATTTTGGTTAATTCCTGAGTAGCTTTATCTCTGGCAGAGATGATCTCCTCTGTAGTCATTTTTTGAGTTTGAGATTCCTTAGCTTTTGCATCAGCAATCTTTTGAGCTACTTCTTTTTGAATTTCTTTAATTTTATTTTGTGCTTTCGATTGAGCGTCTGCTACATTATTAGCATAATCACCTTTCGCCTTATCTGCATTTGCGATAGCTTCTTTTACTCGTTTAGCAGCTTCATCTTGAGCTGATTTGATCTCTTTAGTTGACCTTTCTTTTGCCTTAACCACTTCTTGAGCTGATTCATTTTTTACACTCATTTCAGCCTCTTTTGCCTTTTCAATTGCCAGAGCTACTTCAGCCTGAACTTTTGCTATTTCTTCAGAAGCTTTTTGTTTTGCTATTTGAACATCATTGGCAATTTTTTCCTTTTCTGCTTTAGCATTTGCTCTAGAATTTGCAATTTTACTAGCCTCTTCTTTGCTAATTTCCTGAATAGTCAAAGCTGCCTTCTTTCGGGCTTGAGATACATCTGAAGCAATTTTTGATTTTTCATTTTCTGCATTTTGCTTAGCCTCAGCAATCTCTTGAGCAGACAAATTCTGAGAAGATGATATTTCAGATTTTGCTCTTTCCTTTTCATTCGCAACTTGCTCTTGAGTTCTTGAGATCTCTTCGGCAGCCTTTTGCTTTGTATCTGCGACTAATTTAGCTTGAGTTTCTTTTTCTTTAGCTACATTCTCTTTTAAATCCGCTACTTCGTTTGCATTGCTTTCTCTTATTAAAGCTTTTTCTTCTGCTCCTTTCCGCCGGGCTTCCGCAATTTCAAAAGCAATTTTTTCTTTTTCTAATACAGCGTTTTCTCTAAGCTGTGCAATAGTTTCTGCAGTTTCTTCTTTGATAGAAAGAATTTGTTCACCAGCTGTTTTCTTAGTATTCAATACATCAATAGTCGTTTTCTCACTTTCATTTTTAGCTTTTTCACGAGCTTCTGCAATAATAGCAGCCGTTTCTTCTCGGATTTTTTTCAATTCATTTTGGGAATTTTCTCTTGCTGACGATATTTCATCACTATATTCTAATTTAGCGAGTGCCAAATTTTCTTTGACTTTCTTGATTTCACTAGCAGCATTTTCTCTTGCGGCAGCTACTTCCTCTGCAGATTCAATTTTTGCTTTTTGAATTTGCTCATTTGCTCTTTGTCGAGACTCCGCAACACTTAGATTAATCTTATCCAACTCTTTTGTGGCATTGTTTCGCGCGTCAGAAACCGACATAGCAATTGCCTCTTTTTCTTTATCAATTTCTCCTTGAGAACTTCGTCTTGCTTCCAGTACCTCATTTGCATATTGTGCTTTTTTCGTTGCTGCTTGTTCTTGCGCAAATGCTACTTCTTGGCGTAAACTTGCTTTAATCTTTTCAGCTTGGGCTTTTTCTTCTTCTATCTCTGTTCGCAATTGATCTTTTACTGTCTTCAACTCTTCTTGAAGAAGTGCTAATTCCTCATCATTCAACAAACTAATATCTGCTACTTTTCTAACACCAGAAGAAGTCGCACTGATAGGTTTTTTCTTATTCCCTCCTTTACGTGGAGAATAATCATTTCCTTTTATCACTACATCATTTACCCGGCTCTTATCTAAAGTATTATTAAAGCAACTTATCAAATTTCTAAATTCTGCTTGACGACTACCATTTACGGTAAACTTCCGCATTTCATTACTGATATTATTTTTAATATAAATGGTCGTAATGATAGATGAGGTGAACCAGTTTACAGCTGCTAAATCTAATTGCAATATATTTTGGAAGATGGGGGTTCCGCCTTTATTATTCATTTCACCCATCCCAATAAAGCGATAAGTCTTTCTATTATTAGCATTGTCAGTAAAGATGATTTCATCATCTTGATTAAATTCAACACCGTTTTTTGAATAAACGTGTGCAATAACGCCTTTTTTGTCATTAATAAACTCAATGGCATAGCTATAATTCCCTCTTACCACTAAAGTTTGAGACTTTGTCTTTAGCTGTTGGAAGTTTCCAACCATCCTATTTTCAGTAATCCAGGAATCACAGTTTTGAGCACTTAAGTTTTGAGATAATAGACCTGTAAGCGAAATGAAGAGCAGAACTAAGCAAATTTGCTTCATAAGAAAGGTTTTTTACACATTAAAACTATATTACAAGTTACATAAAACAATTACAAATGTGTAGTCTAAATGACGAAATATTTGTTGGGAAAACGGAAAATAACTTTTTTTTATTTGTTTTCTTCAAATAAAACGCCAGACTTTAACGCTTAGCTGCCAATAAAAACAAAATTGCCATACGAATAGCGACGCCATTTTCTACTTGTTGTAATATTATTGACTGGTCAGAATCCGCTACATCACTTGTTATTTCGACACCTCTATTAATAGGTCCAGGGTGCATAATCACAACTTCACTATCTAAACTGTCTAAAAGCGCTTTATTAATACCATAATATTGGGAATACTCTCGCAAAGAAGGAAAATACTTAATATCCTGTCTTTCTAATTGAATCCGAAGAATATTAGCGACATCACACCATTCTAGGGTTTCTCGAACATTATAATTGACTTCTACTCCCAATTGGTCTATATATTTTGGGATTAGTGTTGGAGGTCCGCAGACTCGAACATTTGCGCCTAATTTTTGAAGACAGTAAATATTACTTAAAGCTACTCTTGAATGTAATATATCACCAAAAATAGCAATATTCTTATTAGTCAAATCGCCTATAGTTTCGCGCATTGAAAATGCATCCAATAAGGCTTGCGTTGGATGTTCATGTGTACCATCTCCGGCATTAATAATACTTGCGTCTATATGATTTGCTAAAAAAGTGGGCGCACCAGGAGCTGGATGCCGCATTACAACCATATCCACTTTCATAGACAGTATGTTGTTTACAGTATCGAGCAAAGTTTCGCCTTTTTTTACAGAAGAAGAGGAAGCAGAAAAGTTTACCACATCAGCAGAAAGTCTTTTTTCTGCTAGTTCAAACGATATTCGAGTCCGTGTGGAATTTTCAAAAAAAAGGTTCGCTACAGTTACATCTCTTAAAGAAGGTACCTTTTTAATAGGTCGATTGATGACTTCTTTAAAATTCTCTGCGGTTTCAAAAATCAGATTAATATCATTGACCGTCAAGTACTTAATTCCTAAGACGTGTTTTGTACTGAGTTGTGTTTTTGTCATTTAAAACAAAATTTAACCAGGCTTTTGTTAGACATTTCCTCTTAGAACCTGTTTGAAAGTAAGTCGTGTTATTTATTAGGAAAAAGGATGATCCGATCATCTCCATCTTGTTCTGCCCACTCTACTTTTACGTATGCTTCATCAATCGCATCAATCGTTAAACCAATATAATCAGATTGAATAGGCAGATGTCGATTAAAACGTCGATCAACCATAGCCACTAATTCAACTTTTTCTGGCCGTCCATAATGTTGTAATGCACTCATAGCAGCTTGAATTGTCCTCCCAGTATAAAGGACATCATCGACAAGGAGTACTTTTTTATCTTCTACTAGAAAATTCATTTCTGTAACACTAGCTTGTAATGGCTTTTCGCGTGTTCGAAAGTCATCTCTATGGAAAGTAATATCTAACTTTCCATATTCAATATTCTTAACTTTTAGAATGGATTGTAATTTCTTGTGAATACGATCAGCGAAAAAAACACCTCTCGGTTGAACACCGATAAGACAAGCGTCTTCGAAGTCATGATAATTCTCAATTAACTGGTGACATAACCGGTCAATCATTAAATTAAATCGTTTATTTTCTAGTATGACTCTTCCTTTTGCCATAGGTTTGCAAAGGTAGGAAAATAGGTTTAAGAAAATAGAAATTCAGAATGAAGATTTATCATTGAATTAAAATAACATGGGACATTCATCAATCGTCAGTTGGTTTGAGTGTAAATGACTATTGACAAATGTCCCATTAGCAATGATGACTTAGTTTTGATTATTTAGAGACAGAGCATCTATAAGTATCCGATATAGCCCTAGCTCTTAGGTTTCTTCCAGCTACTCTTTAGATTAACTGTTTGATTAAATACTAATTTCTCCTCAGTAGAATCAATATCCACAGCGAAATAACCTTTACGCATGAATTGTACCTGTGTACCCGGTGTCGTATTCTTCATACTAGGCTCAACGTAGATTTTGGGTATAGTACTCAATGATTCATGATTGAAAAAATCCATAAACTCTTTATCCTCATGAGCAGTTGGCGTTTCATCGGTAAATAAGCGTCCATATAATCGTGCTTCTGCTTCTATTGCCTGTGGGATAGACACCCAATGGAGCGTACCCTTGGCTTTTATTCCAGATATATCAGATCCGCTTTTACTATCTGGATAGTAAATACATTTAATCTCGGTAATCAAGCCATTTTCATCCTTTACAAAATCTTCACAGTGAATGATGTATGCGTTTTTTAAACGAACTGTTTTTCCTGGGCCTAAGCGGAAAAACTTCTTCGGTGCATCCTCCATAAAGTCATCTCGTTCAATATAAATTTCTCGAGAAAACGGCATTACTCGAGTTCCCATTGACTCATCTTCAGGATTATTGACTGCTACCAAATCTTCAGATTGCCCCTCTGGATAATTAGTAATTGTAACTTTTACAGGATTCAAAACAGCCATTACTCTGGCTGCTGTCTGATTGAGTTCATCACGAACACATGACTCTAATAAATCAATCTCAATAACATTATCTCTTTTGGCTACACCAACCTTATCACAAAACGTTCGGAGTGCAGCGGCAGGATATCCCTTTCGACGCATCCCAGAGATTGTTGGCATTCTGGGATCATTCCATCCATTAACAAGATTCTCTTCAACTAGTTTTTTCAACCTTCGTTTACTTGTAATCATGTAAGCTACATTCATACGTGCAAACTCTATTTGTCGAGAAGGAAATATTTCAAGTTTTTCTATAAACCAATTATATAGTGGTCTATGATTCATAAACTCCAAGGAACAAAGAGAATAAGTAATACCTTCAATAGAATCAGATTGGCCATGAGCAAAGTCATAAAGCGGATAAATACACCATTCATCACCAGTACGGTGGTGATGCTCATGCTTAATTCGATACAATACAGGATCTCGAAGCAACATATTTGGAGATTCTAAATCTACTTTAGCACGTAGAACCCGAGAACCATCAGGGAATTCTCCTTCCTTCATCCTCTTAAACAAATCCAAATTTTCTTCTATCGAACGTGAACGATATTGATTGGCGATACCTTTCTTTGTTGGTGTGCCTTTTTGTTCAGCAATTTCTTCAGCTGTTGAATCATCTACATAAGCAAGGCCTTTATTAATCAGATCTATTGCAAACTGATATAATTTATTAAAATAATCCGAAGCAAAATACACTCGATCTTCCCAATCATAGCCAAGCCATTTGATATCTTTCTTTATATTCTCAACATATTCTGTATCCTCTGTCGTTGGATTGGTATCATCAAATCGCAGATTAGTTTTGCCTCCAAATTTTTTAGCAATTTCAAAATTCACACAAATAGCCTTCACATGCCCAATATGTAAATAACCATTAGGTTCTGGAGGAAACCGAGTATGCACCTTTCCTTCATTTACATTATTTTTAATGTCTTCATCTATGATCTGCTCTATAAAATTGAGCGATTCTATTTTTTCAGTCATTACTTATTGATTATTATTAGTATTGCTAGAAGTTGTTCAAAAATAGTTGCTATTTCGAGAAACAGATATTTTGCTTCAAGACGAGGTTTTAAAATCACTGCATAGCAGAGCTAGATAAATTACATTCTCTCAGGCATTTCGATGCCAAGCAAATCCATTGATTTTTGAATTACATACCCAACTACGGTGCTTAATTTCAGTCTAAAAGCTTTCGCCTCTGGTGTTTCAGCCGTAATGATTCTGCAATCATGCCAAAACTTATGATATCCTTTAGCTAGATCAAAACTAAAATTAGCTACGAGTGCCGGATCAAATTGTTTGGCTGCCTGTTGAATAATTTCAGGAAATCGATAAATTGTAGCAATTAAATCTCGTTCTGCTGATTCTAGTTTTTTATATTGAATAGAATCAGAAAAATCATCTTGGTTTGCTTTTCTCAAAACGCTTTTGATTCTCACATAAGCATTTTGAATATAAGGCCCAGTATCTCCCTGAAGATCAACTGACTCTTGTGGATTGAAAACCATTCTCTTTTGAGGGTTTACCTTAAGGATAAAGTATTTCAAAGCAGCAAGCCCAATTTTTCGATAAATTTCATCTCTTTCTTCGATAGAAACATCTTCTAAATCTCCTCTTTCTGTCGAACCATTTCGCGCTTCATTAATCACTTCAGCAATCAAATCATCCGCGTCTACAACTGTACCTTCTCTTGATTTCATCTTTCCTGTTGGCAAATCAATCATTCCATAGGATAAATGATGAAGGCCATCTGCATATGGAGCATCAAGTCTTTTCATAATTTCAAATAGAACTTTGAAATGATAATTTTGTTCATCACCAACAACATACACCATCTTTTTCGTGCCAAAATCTTTATATCGTAAATCTACAGTTCCAATATCTTGAGTCATATAAACAGAAGTGCCATCCCCTCTAAGTACAAGTTTATGATCAAGTTTTGCAGATTCAAGATCAATCCAGACAGAACCATCTTCTTTCTTATAAAAAGTTCCTTTTTTCAATCCTTCATTGATTGAGTCTTTGCCCAATAAATAAGTATCAGATTCATAGTAAAGTTTATCAAAAGAGACCCCTAAACTTTCATAAGTTTTTCCAAATCCATCATAGACCCATCCATTCATCTTTTCCCAAAGCGCTCGAATATCAGGGTCATTATCTTCCCATTTTAATAATAAATCTTTCGTTTCTTTACCTAGAGAGCTATATTCATTAAAATACTGTTTATCGTACTTTTTAAAAAATGTCCCCTCATCCTCTTCCTCCTTTTTCTTTTCTAAATATACTTTCTTTGCTTCTTCTGTTTGTTGCCAATTACTATATTCCTCTGTTAGCTTTTGTTGAAATAACACATAGAATTTACCAACAAAAAAATCACCTTTTATCTTCGACGATTCTGGTGTTTGTTGGTCTCCATATTTTTTCCAAGCTAACATAGATTTACAAATAGCAATTCCTCGATCATTAACTATCTGCACCTTAACGACTTCATTACCCGCTGCTTGTTGAAGTTTTGAGCAAGACCAACCTAATAAAATATTTCTGATATGTCCTAGATGTAATGGTTTATTGGTATTTGGAGAAGAAAACTCCACCATTACTTTTTCTCCTGTGGAAGCATGCGTCCCATATTCCTTTTCTAAACTGACTTTTTCAAGAAAAGATATCCAATACTCGTCATTAATTTCAATATTCAGAAAGCCCTTTATGACATTAAATCCAGCTATTTCTTTCACATTATGAACTAGAAAATCGCCTAAGTCCTCCCCTATCTCTTCTGGTTTTTTTCGAGCAACCTTAGTAAATGGAAAGGTGACTATAGTAAAGTCTCCTGAAAATTCTTTTCGAGTCGCATTTATTGCAATTTTATCAACGTTTACTTCGACATTATATAATGTCAAAATACCTTTAATTACGCCTTTTTGTATACTGTTTATTATGCTCATTATTTACTACTTTAGACAAAGAATTTTGAGTGTAAACTCAATATTTCTTTGATAAATCCCGTGTTTGAACCAATCTGTAAAGAGAATCAACATTTCTTTTTGTGACTTTTACTTTAATGCTTATGGAGATTTGCCAAAGAACGAAATTAATCAGGGCGCAAATCTATCTTTTATCCTTGACAGGAAGAAGTTTTAAGTTGATTTTTTAAAACGCTTTAAGCATTCCCAAGTACCTTTAGGCCCGAGGAACTACCCTTTTGAGAAAAACCTTACCAGGGATACAGCTTGAAAAGCTGGTAAGACCTTGCCAATGCCCTTCCAATTTCAAAACTCCATTAAGTTTTTTCAATAATAATTGATAAGTCTTAGTACACCATTCCATTCCTTGAAGTTCCTCATGTTCAACAATATTTACATCTTTTAGATATATATACACTCCACTCTTTATCGTTCCTGCAACATCCATCTCAGCGTAAATACTATCATCTACATAAGTATATGATTTGCCAATAATTGAATCTCCTTTTTGTAAGATCCATAACTCGATTACATATTCAGTTTTATAGCCCCCTTCATCCTGTGTAATTATCCCTTTCCAATAACCATTTATATCTTGAGCAGAAGAAACGGATATAAAACATCCAAAAACTAAAAAAATGCATAAGGCTTTCATAGATTATAATTACTTAGTGTACATTTTCAACCTCACTAAGGTGTAAAAATGCTAAATATAGTTTTACCGTAATGTCTTTGGTTTAAATATTTAGGATGTTCTTTAAAATCGTGATTTGGATTATGTTCTAATACTAACCATCCTTCTGGATTTAATATTTCATGTTCAAAAATAACATCTGGTATAGTATCTAAAGTGGGCAATGGATAAGGTGGTCCTGCAAAAATGTAGTCATACTTTAAAGTAGTACTTTTTATAAATTTAAAAACATCAGTTTTATAAATTTTAATAAAAGGTTCTATTTCAAGAATTTTTGCTGTTTTTTTTACAAAAGCAATACAACCTCCAAATTTATCGACATAAGTTACGTCTTTACAACCTCTCGAAATAAACTCATAACTATGATTCCCTGTCCCTCCAAACAAATCTAAAACACTTAAGCTCTCGAAGTCAAAATTATTATTAATAATATTGAACAAGCCTTCTTTAGCATAATCTGTAGTAGGTCTTGTAGGCCAATTTTTAGCAGGTGGAATAAATTTTCTTCCTTTAAATTTGCCACTAATTATACGCATAATTTGGAACAATAAAGATTAAAATAATGATGGCCTAAATGTTTTTTTAAGCGCTTACCAAAATTTAAAAAATGAGGAAATTGAATAAAATGAATATGTCGAATGTATCTATAAATTAATTTATATAATTCAGAATCTTCTACAATTTGTCCGCTCAAATAGAGTGGTACTGCTTCGGGTTTTAAGTTAAATTGATCAAAGATAAGCATCGTAAAGTATATAAAATCATTAGATGTTTTGAAATTAAAACTGTTACTAAACATCAAGTCTTGATCATCATATAAAACAATCTGAAACTGATCTCCATTAATATCTAGATATACTTGGTACCCATTTCTATGTTTTGATAATTCTTTTGCACCTCTTATAAATAACGTACTATTGTGAATAATATTTGCATTAGGAAAGTATCCATCTATCAGTTTCTTAAGCCCTAGGTCAATTGCAAATATGTTTTTAATATCTAATTCTGGAATATCATTAACTAAAAGTACATCGTCATTTTGAAGCAACATCAATTTTTCGAAATAAGTACGATTATGAGATTCATTATATAATCTACTAGGAATTAATGTACTTTTTTCATTTATGATAGCAATTGAAGATTTGGCATATCTGGATTTCAAGAGGTTATCCTGTGAATGGACTTCGTGGATAATAGATTTTAGGGGTTTAGAGTCAGCTATCCTAAAAGAATAATCTTTAAGGAATTGGACCTTATTGTGAGCTTGATCATAAGCTAAAAAAGAAAATCTGTCTGCACCTACAAGTGCAGACAGATTATAGGAGGAAATCGCATTTTTTACAAAAGATTCTTCATATATATCAATGCTTATTCCCAATTTCCTGTAAGGTTTGGGGCATTTAGATCACCAAATTTCATATATGATTCCGGATCATAATTTGCATCATATCGAGCATATCGGGGAGATGCATATTTGCCCATATATTTAGCTTTTAAAGTTTTTACTTCGAGAACATTTACTAAAGTTTGTTGATAAGTAAGTGTATCAGCAGCAATATTAAAGACTTCTCCATCACTATAGGGGACATATCTTAAAGAATCAATAATAAGTTTAAAAGTGTTAATCTCATTTAACTCTTTAATTTTATCTAAAGCCAAAGTATAACTTGTATCATAAGTAATCGTTGGATCATCTGGATCATCTGGATTACCCAATACAGAAATAGTCATTATTTTTCCAGTTTTTAGCGTTTGCTCTAAACTATCAAAATTTGGAGAAAAACCTTCCCCTCTAATTTGACGAAATAGATCTTGAGCTAACCGAATTGATTTGAGGCGATCTATCACTGCTGTTTCACGTCTATCTTTTTCAGCATTGAAGGCAATTGGTTCTTGAATACTAGAATAAAGAACCCAAATAAGGCTACATATTATTAGAAATAAAACAAGGTTGATTGCTATTCTCATATGTTATAATAGTTTTACTTTTAAAATTAATGCCCGATACAAGTCAAATCATTTTTATGACATTCTTCACATCGACTATTAGACGCAATAATACTATTTTTTCTTTAAAATATAATAGCGAAGAAAAGAATATTTCAAATGATAAATACAAACAGGCACCTTCTAATAAATAGAAGATGCCTGTTTGGCTTTTTTTGGTGTACAATGGATTAGAATATAATTGACTATGGAATCTAAATTAAACCTTTGGTAAATTCCATCAAAACATTCCGTAATCTGGCCAGTTTACTAGTAATCCATTTTTCACCTACTCCTTAAGAAGTCTGTTTTTTGAATTGTTGCTCTCCAATTAAGCATTCCCCATTATAGGATGCGCCTTCATCAACAATCATTTTCTTAGCTTGAATTTTGCCTTTGATAAAAGCAGTACTCAATAAATGTAGTAATCCTCTTACTTTTATCTCTCCCTCTATCTTGCCTTTTATTGCTGATTCATTGCAGGTAACAACCCCATCTAATTTTCCAGTTTCCCCCATTACAAACTTCTTATCAATTTGAACTTCTCCAAGTATAGTCCCATCCAATCGCAAATCCTCAGTAGTTTTGAATTTACCTTCAATGACTGTACCTTTTGAGATTACGCAAGAAGATTGATCGATAGATTGTGAAGGGCTTGGATATTTTGGTATTTCGTTCTTATTTTTACCTTTGAACATGGAGGTGCTTTAAATGGGTTAGAAAATATTTTATAATGGTAAGAGCATGTTGGGGATTTAGCATTCGGCCTACAAACGCCAATTTTTCGCTTATACTTCAGCTCAAAAATCCTCATTATGCTAAGGCATAATTCCGGTTTTCGAACTTTGTCTAAACAAAAAATTGTCAGTTTTCAGCTCGAAGCCCAATTCCCCAACATGCTCTAATGTGTGAATAAAACAAAAAACTGTTATATGAATTTGTTTTTCCCAAATATAAAAAATTATTATTTAAAAAAGCACAGCTGTATTGAAAAATTAAAAAATATTGTTATATGAGTATTATACTACTGGGCATTGAGTCATCTTGTGATGATACTTCTGCCGCTATTTTAAAAGATGGGGAGATACTAAGCAATTGTGTAGCGAATCAAGAAGTACATAAATTATATGGAGGGGTTGTTCCTGAAGTGGCCTCTCGAGCTCACCAAATTAATATTATTCCGGTAGTGGATCAAGCTATTCAAAAAGCTGGAATTAGAAAAGATGAAATAGATGCTGTTGCATTTACCCGAGGCCCTGGCTTAATTGGATCTTTGATAGTCGGTGTATCATTTGCCAAATCATTTGCAATGAGTCTTGGTATTCCTATTGCTGAGGTCAACCATATGCAGGCTCATGTGCTTGCTCATTTTGCTGAAGCACCTAAACCTCAATTTCCTTTCCTATGCCTAACTGTTTCTGGAGGCCATACTCAAATTGTATTGGTTAAAGATCATTTGACAATGGAAGTTCTGGGGGAAACAATAGATGATGCAGCAGGTGAAGCATTTGATAAAACAGGCAAACTACTTGGTTTGGATTATCCCGCAGGTCCTCTGATTGATAAATTTGCAAAAGAAGGGAAAGCCGTTTTCGATTTTCCAGAACCTAAGATTCCAGATTTAAATTTTAGTTTTAGCGGTTTGAAAACCTCAATTCTTTATTTTTTAAAGCGAAATATTAAAGAGGATCCTGAGTTTATTACAAAGAACCTAAACAATATTTGCGCTTCTGTTCAGAATAGGATCATCACTATACTAATTAAAAAACTCAAACGTGCTGCTAAGCAAACTGGAATTAAAGAGATTGCTATTGCTGGTGGTGTCTCCGCAAATTCAGGCTTACGCAGTGTTTTAGCGGCTACTGGTGAAGAACTTGGCTGGAATACTTATATTCCTAGTTTTCAGTTTTGTACGGATAATGCAGCAATGATTGCAGTAACAGGCTATTATAAATATTTAAGAGGTGAATTTGCAGAACAGGATGTTAGTCCAACTGCTAGATATAGGTTTTAGGTTTAGATAGTTATGTAGGTTAAATAGCAATATGACCTACATAACTATCCATTCTATATCCCTAGAACTCGTCAATAAGCTTTTTCTTCATTTTTTCAAACTCCTCCTCAGTTATCACACCAGCGGCTTTAAGATCTCCAAGTTCTTTTAATTTTCCTAAGACATCATCTGCATTTTCCTCTTCGGAATTTGGTACTGGAGGAGGTACTATA
>CBDICS010000073.1:0-3483 GCA_965277415.1 Saprospiraceae bacterium | reverse complement strand
TTGTTTTCTCGCTATTTCTTCTTCGGTAGTTTTTAAGCCCATCAAATGGGCTGTAAATTCATATTTATTTAATGGAAGCTTGAGGTATTTCCTAGAGTATATGAATCTGTTGATTTGCATTAAAATGTATGATTCAGAGTAAGATTCGCTGCCAATGATTTCTTCGGTTTCGTTAAAAGATTTACTCATCATTGTATAAATTTGGTTTCTGAACTCTAATGCAGCATGGCATTTCCGTAGAAGGTGCTGTATGTCTTGTTTCTTTTCATCACAGAACTCACACTTTTCTGAGGGTACATATCCAAATTTGGATAGTTTATCATTTGCGTAGAGAAGACCTGCACATTGTTTAAAAAGGTAGCTTCTGGATTTGGTGTCATATCCTATTTTAGTGATCATACCATATGTTTTGAGCATTTGATCTCGCGTGATGCCTAATTCAGTCTCTAATTTTCTAGCAAACGGAGTTGTTTCCGAGCTTCTTGTTTGCGCAATCCATTTCAGAATGTCTTTTTGAGTCATTGTTTTTAAATCATATTTTTGTCCGTTACCATAAAGCATAACTTGATGGTCATTTATAATATCCTTATCAATAAGCACTTCACGCAAGGAGAAGCCTCTTCCTACTATTTCTGTGTTGTTTAATTTAATATAGCTCTTTATGTTTCTGACGGCAGTGTTCCATTCCATCTTTTGTAGGAGCGTAAGTTTGTTCTTCATAGCTTCCGCTTCGATGAGTCGTCCGTCAGCGTCAAAGAAGTCACCAACTCTCGAATACCCAATTCTTGCTAAAAGCGGGCCTTCTAATGTCATTATTTTCTGTTTTTGTCTCCAGTTGAACCTTCGATTTTTCCATATAATATGATCAAAGATGGATGTATCTTCGAGTTTCTCCATACTTTTTATATATTGCCATTTGGTACATATGTATCTAATGAAAGGTTGTATATTGTACCCATCATTCTTATGAAGTAAGTTGCTAATACCGTTAAGTCCACCTAACTTTCTTATATCTCTTATGAAGAACTGAGCCCATATAGTGTTCTGATTAGCAAGAAATTTCTTTATCCATCCTACAGAGGTTGCAGCTACTATGTCGTCTATTATTGGGAGATTTAGTCCACCAGCAGAAAGAGGTTTTGAGGCTTGCGTTCGTTTGATTTTATCCGGTCCTTTGTAAATAAATTTGTATATTAAATTCCTGGCGCTTTTTATTGCCCACTCTGGTGTGGCGATATTGCTTATCAAATATTGTAGTTGTGATATGCCATGGACTTTTGCAAGCATAACTCTACCTAGAATGCTTATGTCTCTTCTATTCCAGCTGTTGAAGTTTGATCTCATTTTGTTCAGGGCTGACTCAAAGTTTATTTTTTCCATCAGCTCTTTAGACTTGCTTTGACCAAAATGTATACCAGTTACCTTCATGCTTTCAACAAACTTGATATGTTTTATAATTTCCGATTCAAACGCTTTTTTGTCACCAGCTCCAATGTATAGTGCTTCTGTTTTGTCAATGTTTAGTTTCAATCCAGATGCTGCGCCAAAATCGTTTATAAGCCCAATCAGCTCAACAAGTTCTCTCTCATTGTTTATAAAGCCTGTAAGGTCATCAGCATAGATGCTAAGCTTATATGTGTGTTCTAGAATTTGAAAGCCTTTAATTTGTCTGTTTGCATTGATTAATCTGATAAGTGGTTCGACTGCAAGTATAAACAAGTACGGGCTCAGGCAGTCTCCTTGTCGACACGATCTACCAAGCTTAAAATATGGTGTCGTCTTTCCATTGTTCATTACTGTTGACTCAGCTCCATTATACAGAGTTTTAATCAGGCCTATGAATTCATCCGGAAAGCCAAATTTCTTTAGGGTATAATAAATGTACTCATGGCTAATGGAATCGAAAGCCTTCTCAAAGTCGAAGCCTACAATGAAGCCTTCGTCTTTTTTCCTTTCCTTTTCTGATATGGAGAAGTCTATAATTCTAATCCCTTCCGAAATATTTCTTCCTTTAATATAAGCGAGTTGCTCTTTGCTACATATCTTTAAAATGACTTCTTCTAGTCTGGCGGTTATTAATCTGCTTAGTATTTTTGTGTCAACGTTGATGAGAGATATTGGACGCCAATTTTTTATTAGACTAGTATCTTTCCCTTTTTTCTGTATTAAACGTATGATTGATTTCTTTTGTGATGCGGCTAATTCACCTTTTTTTGTTGCGCTTATGATACTATTTGCCAAAGGAGTCTTCAGGATCTCCCATAACTTTTTATACACATCGACTGTAATGCCATCTGATCCAGGTGATTTTCCAGGATTCATTTTGTTGAATAAAACATTGGTTATCTCCTCTTCAGTGATTGGTCTTATTAATCTATCACGTTCTTTGTTAGTCAATTGTGGAAGGTTATCAAGTATCTCATTTAAGGCTTCTGATGGCTGGCTAGTACTTCTTTTTTCAAAAAGCTTACTATAAAAGCTGAAAATTTCTTCATTGATTTCATCTTTGCTTTGCTCAGTGCCATTACCATCCCTCAGTTGTATAATATTTGACTCTACATAATTTTCTTTAATTTTGCGTAAGAAGAAACTGGTAGGTTTTTCATTGTTTTCATAATAGCTCACCCGGCTCTGGAATATAATCGCTTTGGCTTCCTCTTGTTCTATGACATCGATTGCATTTTTAGTTTCCTTTATATACTTATTGTTTGTAATTGGGTTGTTTTCGAGTTCATTTAGCTGCTCTCTCAACAATTTTGTGGTATTTTCAATACGCTTTTTATGTTGTGCACAAAAGTCCCGACTGCATTTACCTAACCGGTACTTAATGTATTCCCATAATTGGGACGGATCTGCAGCTTCCGTATTTGTTAAGTTATTGCTTTGAATGTACTCATTGATGGAGCTATGATATTCGTTTATTACATGCAGCAAATATTCTGGGTTTTTCAGCATCCTATCATTATGGCGCCAGAAAGTGTTACCTTTGGTATCATCTTTAAACACAAATTCAATCTTCAGAATCTTATGATCTGACAAATGAGTGTGAATGTTTTCGACTGATTTAATATATGGCAGCAGCGTATCAGAGACAAAGAAGTAATCTAGTCGTCTAAAAATATTTTTTTCATTTTCACCCTTAGGCGCATACGTGTAGGTCTGCTTTTCTGGATATAAAAATCTGTAAGCATCACTGAGTCCCGTCCGGCCCAGAAGCTCAAACAGTTCTTCCACGATAATGGGATATGTTTTTGCATTAAGTTTCTCTGAATCCAGCGTTGCGTCTAAAATTAGATTAAAATCTCCACCGACTATTAAATAATCACTTTTCTTTGAAACTTCATCGATAATCTTCTCTAAATTTATTAAAAAGTTAATGTAACTTGTCTGTGCATTGTGAGTACCATTTAGGTTTGGTGCGTAAGCGGAGATAAAACCTATCTTTTTGTCTGTACAACTAGCTACGCATCCTGCTATTCTACC
>CBDICS010000072.1:0-160799 GCA_965277415.1 Saprospiraceae bacterium | reverse complement strand
AATTACTTTGCTGTCTTATCTATTCATGAAAGTGAAACGTAAAGACGCTAAAAAAAGCGTAATTGATCGATTAATAGAATGGTTAAAAGGATATTATAAAGACCTTATTTTAGTTGCATTAAGACATAAAGGGAAAACGATGTTATTAATCCTTGCCATGTTTGTTTTAGCAATATTTGGTTTTACGAAAGTGACATTTCTATTCTTTCCGGATAGTGATCGAAATATGATTACAGTAGATATTAATCTACCCTGAAGGTAATAAAATTGAGCGTACTACTGAAGTTGTAAAACTGATATTGAACAGTTTATGACAAAAGATTCATTAAAAGTTCTAATGGAAATAGAGTGCAGGGCATAGTCAGATTGGTCATCCTATATTGGCGAAGGTCCAGAATCCATATGATTTAGGATATTCTCCAAGACGAAGCAAATTCAAATTATGCTCATATTTTGGTTAATACATCGTCTAGCTTTGAATGAAAACCAATGCCGTATTATAAATCAAATTAGATGCATTTTGCATTTACAGTAATTTTCCTAATGCAGATATTAAGGTTGGATGCTATTAGGCTCTGGCCCGGGTAGCGAGATACACCATTGAAATCAAAGTAAGCTGGTGAATAATCCTGATGAGCTTTCTGCGTATTGCCGAAGCTGTTAAAATTAAAGCTGTAATGGTATATCAGGAACAAAAAATGTTAAAGGATGATTGGGGACCAAAGAGTCCAAAAAGTTCCTGATTGAGGTTGACCAAAATAGAGCACAGGCAGCAGGAATAACAAGTCAGGATATTGCAATCTTCATTACAAACTGTTTTAGATGGTTTTACAAACAGGAGAATATCGTGAAGATGATAAATCAATCCCTATATGTGATGCGTAGTGATGTGAGTCAACAACAAACCTTAGCAGTCTTTAGAAACTTTAAATATTTATTCGCACAAACCACAGGTGAGAAGTGTGCCTTTGTTGCAAGTTGCTTCTATTGTTCCACAATGGCAATATGCAAAAATTAAGCGTTTCGATTTACGATCGAACTATAAATGTTACAAGTCGAATTGAGAGCTAAGATGGAAATGCTTCATGCAATTACTGCAAGAAATTACGCCTTGGCTTGAAGAACGAACAGGCTAAAAACTGGCCTCAAGATTATACGTTATGAGTTTGGTGGTGATGCTGAAAGCAAACTGCTGAAAGCATGGGCTCAGTAATTAAGATATTTGCCAGCTTTCAGGTTTTATTATTGTACTACTTATTAATTATTCAGTTCAATTCATTTAGGAAAATGACCATGGTCGTACTGTACTATTCCTTTAGGTGTAATTGGCGTTGCTGATTGGGTTGTTAGTCTTTGGAGAAGCTTTTGGATTTATGCCCTTTTTAGGCAGTTATTTCCTTAGCTGGAATTAGTTATCAATAATGCGATTGTACTTATTGATAGGATGGAAGTTGAGCAAAACGTGACTTAGGAAGATCAGAACAAGACGCAGTAATTAGCTGCTTGTTTACAGCGCTTTAGACCAATACTTTACTGGCAACATTTACTACGGTACTTGGACTCATACCTCTTTATATTTCACTGGCGGTGAAATGTGGGAAGGTATGGCCGTTTCAATTATGATAGGTTTGCTGTTTGGTACAATCATTACCCTATTTTTTATTCCTGCTTTTTATAGTGTTCTATTTAAGGTGAGTTATAAAGGTTATATGTTTGATGATTCGCTAATTGAAGATTAATGTTAGTTGGTGTTTCGATAAGTAAATTGCATTGTTTTCAAGTTTTCGTTTTTTAGATATTGGAGAATAATAGGAGCTAGGTGATTTCATTTGGTCGAAAAAAATTAAGAAAGAAAAGGTTTACTAAACTACTCAAGCTAAAATAGCTCAGCTAGTTTAGTAAACCACCACCAAACGATTTCATTTAGAACCGAATAATAACTAAACCATACTAACATGAGTCATCCCTTATTTTTATTTGACGCTGAAAAATGCTGATTTCTATGATTAATTATAAGGATTAGTGTCTTTGGCATTAATAAAAACAGTGTTTTATCATAATAGACCAGTGTCTTTCAGCGTCAGAAATCACGTTTTATAGATTTTTAAAAATTCGGAATGATCCATGTTTTTCATAAGTAGACATTTCTGAGCTGCAACAAATTATTATCAATCCTAATGTAACTGGCAAGTATAGTCAATATATTTTACATTGCAACAATACACATATTAAATAAAAATACATTGCAAAATACAACTATATAATGCCCCCCTCACATCAAAAAGTTACGCAATTGCAACTGTTTTTTTTGTTCACATCTCTTTTCAGTAGATCAAGTTTTGCTACCTCCTTAGCTATCGGAGACTTAGCATACACTTCCTTTAAAATAAGGTGTGTATGCATATTGCAATAGGTAAAGGTATCCCCTCTCAATCAAACGAGCAGGAGGATTCTTCATTTAAGAATCATAAAAACTTGAACTCAACGTTAAAGCCTAAAGTAATAGCACCAAATAAGTCGAAAAATGATAAGTGAATGACTATGAGAAATGAACGCTTTTTTTAGCTTATCTTGAAAAATTATTTTTTGCCTATTTTAGCCAATTACTTATAAAGATGACGAAGCTTAAATGAAAAATACTTATTTCGATCTAATAGATCAAAGTTATTATTTCCCACAAGAAGGTTTTGACCTTAAAGATGGCTATTTAACATTCCATGGCCTATCCTTAATATACTTGATAGAGAAATATGGTACTCCATTTAAATTAATGTATCTACCAAGAATTGGTGAGCAAATAAGAAAAGTCAGAAACTTATTTCAGAAAGCAATCAAAAAACATAAATATAAAGGCAAATACTATTATGCCTATTGCACTAAATGTTGTCACTTCTCCCATGTAGTAAAGACTGCCCTAAGAGAAGGTATTCAATTAGAGACCTCCTCTTCTTTCGATATTGATTTAATCTATAAGCTCTTTGATGAAGGAGAGATCAATAAGAACATTATCATCATTCACAATGGGTATAAGACGGAAGACTATCTTCAAAAAATAGCTCAACTCAATAAGGATGGATTCTACAATTCCATTTTGATATTAGATTCTAAATCAGAGCTAAAAAGAGTAAAGAATTATGCAAAGGATCTTAAAGAGCCCCTTAAAATAGGCATTCGTATGGCAATAGATGAAGAACCTCAGACGGCATACCATACCTCAAGACTTGGAATCCGTGCCAATGAGATCCTCGACTTCTATAATGAAGCGATCAAAGGAGATGAAAGCATCAGTCTGAAAATGATGCACTTCTTCATAGATTCTGGAATAAAGGATAATATGTATTACTGGGGAGAATTTCAGAAGGCTATGCAGCTCTTTGTGGACCTTAAACAAATCTGCCCAGAAATGAAGGCTATTGATCTTGGTGGAGGGTTTCCAATTCGCAACAACCTTAGGTTTGAATACGATTACGAATATATCATCAATAAACTAGTCGGAAATATAGCATCCGCATGCGGAGAAGCTGATATCGAAGAACCAGATGTATTCACAGAATTCGGCAAATATACTGTAGGAGAAAGTGGCGCTACGATATTCTCAGTACTAGAGCAAAAGGCTCAAAATGATGCAGAAATGTGGTATATGGTCGATAATAGTCTTATAAATACGATACCAGATGCATGGTCTATCAATGAGAAGTTTATCCTTCTTCCAATCAATAAATGGAATAATGAATATAGAAAAGTCAATATAGGTGGAATCAGCTGTGACCGCTCTGACTATTATAATAGTGAAGACATGAATCAGCAGCTGGTTTTACCTAAATATTCACCAGATGACAAAGAACCCTTATACGTAGGTTTTTTTCATACCGGAGCATATCAAGATTCTATTAGTGGCTATGGTGGCATTAAGCATTGCCTTATACCATCTCCTAAGATGATCGTAGTCGATCGAGATAAGCTTGGTAATTATGTAGACACCGTCTATCGCAACGAACAGACGGTGGATGAAATGCTAAGCATCTTGGGCTATTAATCTATAAATACAACTATCAGTATCAATGAAAACATTTGCAGGCATAGATTCCAAATACGCAAAAAAAGCAAATTCAGCCATCTACCTCCAGTCTATCCCATATGACGGCACCAGTACCTGGGGCAAAGGTGCGGATAAAGGATTCGAAGCATTTATGGATGCCGCCGAAAATATGGAACTATATGATATAGAGACAGATACAGAAGTCTATTTAAAAGGAATCCACACTCTTCCTGAAGCGCCTCATTTCGATGATCCAGAAGCCATGTTTCGATACACTTATGAGCACACCAAAGAGTTATTGAAAGAAGGAAAATTCTTGACTTTCTTTGGAGGTGAGCACAGTATTAGTATTGGCCTTATCAAAGCCCATTACGAACACTTTGATCATCTAACCGTCTTACAGATAGATGCTCATGCTGACCTCAGACCTACTTATAATAGCACTCCATATAATCATGCTTGTGCCGTATATGATGCTAGTAAAAACTGTAATCTAGTGCAGGTAGGCATTCGAAGTATGGATATTTCAGAAAAAGAACACATGAATTACGATAAAGTGTTCTTTGCAGATGAGATCCGGGATAAGAACAATTGGCAAGATCAAGCGATGGATATCATTACTGACAATGTCTATATTACATTTGACTTGGATGCTTTCGATCCAGCAATCCTCCCTGCTACCGGCACTCCAGAACCAGGAGGATTGGATTGGTACACAGCGATTAATTTTTTGCGAAAAGTATTCACAGAACGAAATGTAGTTGGGTTTGATATTGTAGAGCTTGCACCAATAGAAGGTCATAAAGCTTCACAATTTCTAAGTGCAAAGCTTTATTATAAAATGCTGTCTTATAAATTTTCTTAAGTACCATTTAAAATTAATATAAAAAGAATGAAAGGTCCAATATCAAATTTTATCGAGCATCACTATCGCCATTTCAATGCTGCATCACTTGTAGATGCTGCTAAAGCTTATGAAGATCAAGTCAAGAAGGGGCACAAGATGATGATTACCCTTGCGGGTGCAATGAGTACTGCTGAACTCGGCTTATCTCTGGCAGAGATGATCAGACAAGATAAAGTAAATATCATCACCTGTACTGGAGCCAACCTTGAAGAAGATGTCTTCAATTTAGTTGCACATGATCATTATAAAAGAATACCTAACTATAGGGATCTATCTCCAAAAGAAGAGCAAGAGCTACTTGACAATCACTACAACAGGGTCACGGATACCTGCATCCCCGAGATGGAAGCCATGAGGCGCATAGAGGATCATCTCTATAAAGTTTGGAAAGATGCCGATAATAAAGGAGAGCGGTACTTCCCTTATGAGTATTTCTATAAGATACTACTTAGTGGGGAGCTAGAAGATAAGTATCAGATCGATCCAAAACACAGCTGGTTACTAGCTGCTGCTGAGAAGAACCTTCCTATCATCGTACCGGGATGGGAAGATAGTACTTGTGGTAATTTCTTTGCTTCCTATTGCATAGAAGGAAAGATGAAACCTTCAACAATGAAAAGCGGCATAGAATACATGATATACTTAGCCCAATGGTACCAAGACAATGCTGAAGATAAGGGAGTCGGATTCTTTCAAATTGGGGGCGGTATAGCAGGTGATTTCCCCATATGTGTAGTGCCGATGTTGCACCAAGATCTAGAGGTAACTAATGCGCCGATGTGGTCGTATTTTTGTCAGATCAGTGATAGTACTACAAGCTATGGGTCATACTCAGGAGCTGTACCCAATGAAAAGATAACATGGGGAAAACTACATGTCGATACTCCAAAATTTATTGTTGAAAGTGATGCTACGATTGTGGCACCATTGATATTTGCCTGGGTATTAGGTTGGTAATTATTGTTGTTCTTTGGCAACATTGGATTTATAGGAAATCAATAGATCTGTCTAGGATTTATTATATTATATTTAATTCTTATTTATACATACCTCTTTTTCTGTCTTTTCCTTTTTTTGCTCTTTGTTAAAACAGGATACTGCTCTCTTTTAAGTTGGGTCTGCCCTAGTTGTCTACCTTTTCCATTTATTTGGAGTTTTGGTAAAAAGGGCGTTTGCTCAAATCCTAAAATAATACGAGTCATCTGTAACTGCACCTGTGAAGGGCTTACTTTGGCTAACTTTACTCCAAAACTAATTTGCCGATCACAAGACAAATCCCAATCCTCTACCTCTTTCAGTTTATATTTTGCTCCATAAACACTATTCGCTCCTCTGTTATCTTTATTATTAATCCTTCTTTGTTTTACTTCTTGTTCACTTAACTGTTTGTATACATTTCGATTCGAAGGACTACGAATTATATTTAGCAAATTCTTTTGACAGTAGGTTCCTACTACATATTCAGGACTACAATAACTACTGTCTAATGCATTTACGGTCAATGATTTATGAAATGGTAAATCTTTGTTGTCTATTAAATCATTGACTTGTCTTGCCGTAAAATTATTCTTATTCTCTCCATAGGGAACCAGGCGCATACTCAATGGAGGATTCCACGCTGGTTCACTCATTCCATATAAAGGCTGACGGCTAGACAAGCCTATTGTGCTAAGCTCATAACCGATTTCTACTGGCCGATTCCCCTTAACTTGATTATTGGCCTTATACACGTGCCTCCGTTGAGGCAAACTTGGAGAATGAGGACGATACAAAGAACTTATATCGGTATTCAATAAATAAAAATCCTCAAAGGGTTTCGAAAAATGATCGACCTTTATGCCTAAATTTTTTTTCGACTTCTAATCGACTTAAATAAATATCCTCCTCTAATACTTTGCCATCAGACCCCTTCCTCTTTTCATGTTTTAATTTCTTGTCTAAACCATCTATCACTTTATTGATACTACTGTGTTGATAATGATAGCAGCCACTTAAACTTAATTCTACTACTGACCTCGCTAAGGGTTGACTTGATAAGCCCATCACTAAATTCGCTAATGCTTTGCTATTTCGAGTTTCTATTTGTAATATTGATTTACAGAATTGTTCTACCATAATATTTGATTTTGTAGTTATTTTCAAATATCGGTAACAATTCTGTTTTTTTATCTATCCCGAGTCTATCAAAAGTCCAGTTAGTGAGGGTATCATAAGAAAAGAAACAATGGACAAAGAATGGATTGAAAATATTAAATTACCTTTACCTACTTAGAACTTGTATAAACTTTGGACAGATTCTTATTTTGATAAAAAAAACTATGAAAAATAA
The DNA here is from genome assembly GCA_965277415.1 of Saprospiraceae bacterium. Lineage (GTDB taxonomy): Bacteria > Bacteroidota > Bacteroidia > Chitinophagales > Saprospiraceae > JAHDHW01. Next base: position 153,524 of record CBDICS010000072.1, on the reverse strand, counting down.
ATTAGAAAAACCATCACCAGAAGCGAAAGCGCTTTCTCTCTTTTTAATGGCTTATAAAAAGACAAGCCCAATTCACAAAGAAAAATCGAAACGGATTAATAGACTATGGAGTCTGGTAGCAAAGGATGAATTAAGCATGATTGATTATCTAAAAGAGGTGAAAAATATGTTAACATCATTTGGCGGTTATTCAGAAGTTGTAGAGAAAACAGTTCGATTTTACATTAAGAAGACTGGCGAATGGAAATTAGAAGGTGATGACAAATATTGTCTAGACGCTAGGCAAATTGCAGATAAAGTATTGAATAAGTAGCGGGACTAAAGATTAGTCAGATATAGAATAGACCTCTTCTTAGGGTTGCCAGATCAGTATCTTTCAAAGATCACGATTTAGGAAATTCAAAATACATGGCTTCTGCCGATAGTTCAACTGCTTCTATTTCATTTTGGTTACGCAGTTCCTGAGCGATGATAGAGTTGCAAGCCAATAAGAATAGGCCAGATTGAGGAATTAGATTGCCCAAGCACCACTCCTTATCCAGTGGAAAAATGTAATTTGGAAAATGTACCAATTCTATTTTGGTATTTCGATTAAGGTCGCTCACCACTTCAGTAAGTTTCGCCATTTCTCCTTCTATTAGCCAGGGATCGGTAAATTTTTCGGGAACATTCTCTTCGCCCACACCGTGAAAAATGGCAAGTGTTTCCGAACCCAAAATCGAAATTAATTTTTCTAACATTTTGTAATCCTCCACGGCAGAAGAAGTAATGAATGGGCTGATGATTTTGGAAATGCTGTGTTGACAAAAAGAATCTTTAAAAGGCTTTTCCCCTAATGCGGCAAGTTGCTCGTAGGTCACTTTTCTACTTTGACCTAATTCTTCATTTTCAAAAATGATGGGAAGAAATATTTTAAAATAAAAATCGTACTGTTCTGGAAGGATGTTTTTCACACGCTCCATGTCACCTTGCGTATCCCTGCTACGATGAATCCAGATGGCCGATTGAATATTATTATTGATGGTCATGAAGTATTTCGCTTTTAAACAGGTTCTAAGATTTTTTTGGGGACTCAAAAGAGTCAAAGATAGTGAAATCTTCATTGATCAGACCATGTTTTTTATAAACTATCATGGCGATTGCGAGATTGGTTTCAAACCTTGAATTATTGGCTGGTGATCGCTACACTTGTGATATAGTGATCGGCTACGCCTTGTGAAATCGCCCTGAAGCGACCTCACAAGGCGTAGCCGATCACATGGGCCTAGCCCGATCACATGTGAAACGATCCTGATTAGAATCTTGCGATTGCCATGTATAAACTATGCATTTGAAAAAAAATGAAAACATGTGATAAATTGTTAGATATTTTTAGCTTTGCAATACTAAATCACAATTTATGTATACACAAAGAAAGTTTCCTTTATCGGGTATGATAAAATGGACCAGAAGGGATATTTATAAATTCATAGCTATTGGTGCCATTCCTGTTTTTCTGTATAAGGGATTGGGACTATATTGGCTACATTTACCTTGGTTGCCTATTGGTGTTGTAGGAACAGCAGTTGCCTTTATAGTAAGTTTTAAAAACAATGCTTCTTATGATAGGTTGTGGGAGGCAAGAAAAATTTACGGAGGTATTGTTAATAGTTCTCGATCATTTACTTTAATGTTGAATGATTTTATTTCTAATCAGCATGCTAAAAATCCTTTAACTGAAGGAGAATTATTTAAAATAAAAAAAGAGATGGTCATGAGGCATGTTGCTTGGATGACAAGTCTTAGACATGCACTTAGACAACACAAACCTTGGGAAGTGAGTAAAATGCATAAATCTGATCAAGAGTACATGTCAAAAATAGAAGTGCGAGAATGGAAGTATTCGTTGGATGAGGAACTTGACGGTTATGTTTCTGAATCTGAAAAGAAAGAAATTTTATCCAAAAAAAATAAGCAAGCCGCTTGCTTGAATTTACAATCTCGTCATTTAAAAAAGCTTATGGATGATGGCTTGATTGAAGATTTTCGACACATGGAAATGCAAAATATGCTAACAGAGTTTTTTACTTTACAGGGTAAGGTAGAGCGAATTAAAAATTTTCCATATCCTCGACAATTTGCAACTTTAAATTATCTTTTTGTATGGATATTTATCATACTATTGCCACTAGGTATGATGCATGAATTTGAGAAAATAGGGATGACTGTAGTACAAGCCATTCAAGAACATATGAAGGTACATTCGAGTCCTATACATGAAATCGTAGAATATGTAGGGAATTACTTTATTTGGTTTACAGTACCTTTTACAGTTATTGTTTCTTGGATTTTTCATACGATGGAGCGTATTGGAGAAACCACAGAAAATCCGTTTGAAGGAAACCCTAATGATGTGCCCATAACAACAATGTCTAGAGGAATAGAAATTGACATTCGACAAATGATTGGTGAAAATCAGGAACTCATTCCATCGCCAATAGAGTCACAATTAAATATTCAATTATAATATAGGATGCTTTCTCTCTCCTTTTCTTCTCCTTACTTTGAGAGGAAGAAAATATGGTGATTGGTCCTATGGACTGTGTGATTTGGTGATCGCTTCGTTTGTGAGTGACTACTTTGGGCAGGCTTCCAAAATTTTGTTCATGATTAAAGCGCAATGTACTGGATTTTTAAACACGCCTCCTCTTTGGGAAAAGAAGCAATTTGATATTCAGCAATTTGAATTCCCGAGTTTGGAATTGCATCCATTTCATCCGAAACCCATTCCTGGAAATCTTCGCTTGGGACATCAAATGGAATATGTTTTTAAACAATTGGTGGAGTACTCAGAAGCTTACGAGGTTGTTTTGTACAATCTCCCCATCAGACAAGGAGAAAGAACGCTTGGAGAAATTGATTTTATTCTAAAAGATAAAACACAGGACAAATTAATTCACGTAGAACTGACCTATAAATTCTACCTCATCGACCCTGAAATTTCGGAGTCTATTCATCAATTAATTGGCCCTAACAAACGGGATAAGTTTTTTGATAAAATGGAAAAAATAAAGAATAAGCAATTTCCATTAGTACACTCAGAAGAAGGATCCAAAGCATTATATGACAACAATATAAACCATTTGAAAATTGAGCACCAATGTTGTTTTAAAGCTCAGTTATTTCAACCCTTTGGCGGTAGCCTTGTCGATATTGGAACTTTAAATAAAGCCTGTTTGGCGGGCTATTGGTTGCGCTTTGATGATTTTAATAAACCCGAATTCGAAAAGGCTCAATTTTATATGCCCACTAAATCTGAATGGGTAATCGAACCAAACGATCAGGTAGCTTGGAAATCACATGGTGAAATTATGACCGATATCAACCTAAGACTTCTTAAAGAAAATGCGCCCTTGATTTGGCTTAAAAAGTCCGAGGCTGAATTTGAAAAACTCTTTGTGGTCTGGTGGTAAGTTTTATACTTAAAAATCTAATGATTCACTATCTATCATATCCATGTATCGCTTCATTTTTTTGAGAATGACTTTGAAGTGATGTGTTTCCGTTCTTGTAACAAAAGTGATTGCCATTCCTTCAGATTTTGCTCTGCCAGTCCGACCCACTCTATGTACAAAATCTTTAGGAGATCGTGGCAACTCATAATTTATAACATAAGGCAATTCATTGATATCGATACCTCTAGAGATCAAATCCGTAGCAACCAATACTTGCAGTTCTCCTGATTTGAATTTTTCCAATGCCTTCAACCTAGCTGATTGACTTTTCTTCCCATGAATTGATAAAGCTTGGATTCCATTTTTACTCAATTTTCCGGCTACCTTATCTGCCTTGGCTCCAGAGGACGTAAATACCAATACTTGCCTCATATCCTGTTTGCTGATCAAGTGTCTTAGCAAAGGACCTTTACGATCATCACTGACAAAGTAGCCGGATAAATTGATCAGCTCTACTTCATCAACCTTATCCTTTATCTCAATGGTCACAGGATCTGAAAGTAATACATTATTTAACCCTGATAATTGATCGCTTAATGTTGCTGAGAACAACATGTTTTGCCTTTTTTTAGGTAAGAGCTCAAATATCTCCTTCATTTCATCTTGGAAGCCTAAGTTTAACATCTTATCTGCTTCGTCTAATACTAAGCTTTTCACTTTTGAGAGATCAACCGCATTAGATCTCTGTAAATCAAGTAATCGACCAGGAGTAGCGATTAATATGTCCACACCGTAAATAGCTTTCATTTGCGGATTGATCGAGACCCCGCCATAAACGGCCATTGATTTGACAGGCTTAGGAAGATTAATTGATAATTCTTTAAATACTTCAGCAACCTGAAGGGCCAATTCTCGAGTAGGAACCAGTACTAAGACTTTGGCTTGCCTGTTTCGTTCACCTATAGGAGTCGCCAGCACTTGATTCAATATTGGCAATACGAAGCTAGCGGTCTTACCTGATCCTGTCTTAGCGATGCCTAGCAGATCCCGCCCTTCGATTGCTACGGGAATGGTTTGAGTTTGAATAGGCGTAGGGCTCTCGTATCCCAAAGCAATAATATTCGCAAGTATAGAAGGATGGAGATTGAGTTCTTTGAAAGACATACTACAAGTTATTTTAAATTTAATTCGTGACTTACCTAATATTTGTAGCCCCAATTATACCATAATAGTACAAATAAAAAAACCTGCAAGAAGGGTGTTTCCAATCATTCTGATAAATCTCTTGTATTCCATAGTCATATCAAGAAATAAGTCCCCAATGAAGCAAAATATTAATATACCTTAACTTCCTTATTTAAACTACCTTATTGTTACTTTAATCTAGTAGCCTTACCTTTGTATTATTACTCGAAAATTAAAATCATTCCAATCATGAATAGAAAGAACTTCATCAAAAAATCAATCATTGCTGGTCTGGCAGGATCTGTTCTTCCTACAAACCTAAAGGCGAATAAAGCCTCAGAAGAAAAAATCTACTTATGACAAACTCATGAAGCAAGTAGGTTTCAATCATTTACCAAATCAAAAAGAAATAAAAACGATGAATACCGTATTGCATAAAGCAAACACAAGGGGACAGGCCAATCATGGTTGGTTGGAAGCACGACATTCTTTCAGCTTTGCAAATTATCGTAACCCAGACCGAATGAGTTTTGGTGTTTTAAGAGTCCTCAATGATGATAAAATAGCTCCTTCAAAAAGGTTTCCCTACGCATCCTCACGACAATATGGAAATCATCTCGATTCCATTGGAAGGGGCGCTGCAACACAAAGACAGCATGGGCAATGGTGCGATTGTACAGCACGGCGATGTACAGGTGATGAGTGCAGGTACCGGCATCCGACATAGTGAGTTCAATGCCAATACAGACCAAGATATGAAGTTGTTGCAAATTTGGTTGTTTCCAAATAAGAAAAATGTAGAACCACGTTACGACCAAATTTCGATCAAAGACATTGAAAAGAAAAATGAATTCAATCAGGTACTTTCACCTAATGCCGATGATCAAGGTGTTTGGATTCATCAAGATGCCTGGTTTCATTTAGGAAAGTTTGATAAAGAAGTTTGTACGAATTATCAAATCAATAAATCAGGAAATGGCGTCTATGCATTCATCATTGAAGGTACTGCGGAGATTGCTGGACAAGCATTAGAAAAGAGAGACGGTTTTGGAATTTGGAACGTTGAAGAATTTGACATCAAAGCAGATAAAAATAGTCGAATCCTTTTGATGGAAGTGCCGATGAAAATTTCATGATTTTGTGGTGTGGGAGATGTAGGTTTTTTACATGCATTTCGCGAGATATAAAATTAATCATAGAAGAAATCTTAATAGAGAATCAGCAAAGAATTCAATTGGAAGTTGTGGACATGTTCAAATATGCTTTTAAGTCCTCTACCATCTGGTTCGACATTTTTTCTAAAGTGAAATTTGGCATATAAGCTTGCTTCGCACCATAAGTATCTGTTCCGTGACGAATGACATCGTACATGGATAAATTGTTTTGTTTACTGGCAATGCCCCGAAGTAAATAATTGAAGGATGGTTTGGAATTGTCTAAACGAAGATCGGAATATCTCTGATTCTCATGGCAATGAAGGCATGAGGATTCGTAAATTATTCGACCATTCTTAAGATTTTCGATAGTTGTATTTGAATATCCTGCTTGTTTATTTTTAGGAGAATCTGCAAAAGTAGCAGGAGCGTCTGATGTACTTGTAACTTCATACCAGAACCATCCTTTTCCATCATCATTCTTTTCCTGAGTTTTAACCATTACTGCCCATCCTGCTAGTGTATTATCTTTGTTGTACACCTCTTTAACTATAATAAATCCTTTGGGATGTCCTTTGTTTTTCTTTTCTAAAGAACTAACAATAATATTATTTATAAAAACTGGTCGCATAATTATACTATTTTGGTACCTATTGTCGTGACGATGTCCAATCCATTCATGATTGTTTAGTTTTTTTTTGTTGTTAAAGATATTCTTATACATTAGACATCATAATGAAATATATTCGAAAAAATTAATATTCTGACAAATTGTATATGTTAAGAGTTCTCTTAAACTTATCCATTGATATGGGAGCCCCTCGTCAGTCATAGATTTTTGAAGTCTTATAGATAAAAAATCAACCCCGCAAGCGGACGGGGTATGGCGCTCGAAGCTAGCCCATAGAAAAAATGAGGTCCTTCGAACGCTAACCGCGATGCGAGCATCGGGGAATTCTTTTCCATTAAAAACACTTTAATGCACAGAATACCTGTGGATATGTAGCGTGTAGAGAATTGAATGATAATTATCGGCTTGTTTTTACTGTGCTTCTCGTTTCGCTTGTTGTAACCGAGTAATTTAACTAACCTAAAATCATTTAAAAATGATCTTTTTTATAGTTGGGAAAGAAGAAAAATCGCCTTATAGCGAAATTCAAATGTTATCTCCTGAAAATTTGCAAGGACAAAGGAGAATTGCAAAATCTCGATTAATTTCTTGGAATGAAGTTTATCCAAACTTATCCGCTATTAAAGAGTGCGATAATACAAGCAGCCAAGTCCGATCCAATATGCAATTCCACACAAATGAATCAATTAGAAAATTGGTTTTGATCCGTTTCAGGAACGGAATAAAGAAACTGAGGCTAGGCTTGTTTCATCAACTACGGTAGAGAAAGCAATAAATCGTAGTTTATTATACTATGCTCACCCATTAATAGGAAATATCAATAACCTTAGAGGAGGTACTATTCTTCCAAGAAAAACGGAAGTTTCGCAAGGGTTTTTGATTCCTGAAAATTGGAGTAAATTGTCTTCAAATTCAATAAATGCTGTAACACGTGAAAAAATACAAGAATTATTTACAAATGAGGCTATTGAGCTTCCTAAATTAAAGAGAGCAGGAAGAGATCAGTTAAAAGTAGTAACCAATATTATTGAGTTGGCTCGTGCATTTATTGGAGATGTTACAACAACGACCACTAGAAGATTAGAAAAAATATATGCGTTAAGAATTTGCCAAAGTAAAGAAATAAAGAAAGTGGCCGTAAGAATCTTAAAAAATGCACTCCAAAATAACCTACTGGAGAACATTAAGACGGGAATTAATCTTAACGCACATCATACTACTCCTACCCATAAATTTCAATATTCCAAATACTACTTTCCTGAAATGACGGAACTCTCTCTTAATGGGTTGATTCATTTTTTAAAATGGACATTTGAACAGTTAACGGCAGAGGTATTTACTCATGAAGAAGATGCTCATTTAACCTCACAAGAAACCGCCATACTTACTAAGATAAAAGGACAATGGGTGAAATTTCCTGAAAATATTCGCTTAGCCATACTTTTTAATGATATAACTAGAGGATTGAAGACAGAATATGATGATGAAAATTTTAGTTTTTATTTTTTAAAGATTTATAAAAAATCGTCTAAAAGGAATGAGTCTGAAACATTCAAATTAGGTAATATAGGATTTGGAGGCACTGTAACGGATGTATATGGTATTGATGTTAATGATGCCTCTGATAAGGACGCGCTTCAATTTGTGACCACTTACCTTCAGAACGAATATGATGAGACAATTCAGACTTATAGAATATTTTTGATGCCGCTTTCGGGAAATGACGGAGGGCATGTAACACAATGTATAACGAGCTGGATTCATTTTAATAACTCTGATGTACAGGTTCATAAAGAGCATTTTGAATATAGAAAAACGAAAGATGTTTTTCCAGCAAAAGGTGGAGCAGTGATTGCTTGCCTCTTGTTTTCTTTTTGGAGATTATATTATGACAGAAGATTATCATCTTACCACACTTTGTTAGAATCATTTGAAAGAACCAATACTGCTGCAATGATAGACGCATATGAGCCTGACGAAAAGAACCTCTTTCCAGACTTAGTGTCAACGGGTCAATCTAAACGAAGTAAAAATGAAATTAAGTTTGATTTAGATGCATTATCTTATTTAAATCAAAGTATAAGGTTGGGAGGGAGATTCATCGGAAAGCGTGCTTGGATGATTCATCCAATGTACCTTATGGACACTTTATATAAAGCATTTTATTTAAGAAGTGTGGATAGTATATCAGAGAATCAAATAACTATTTTAGATCATCAAGCTAATTTTGAACGACTCTCTGAACAGGTGGATTCGCTTCGTGATGAATTGACTGATCAAGGTTTTTTTATTCCTAGGTTTTCTTATGAATTTAGTCAAAAAACAGGTTTTGATGTAAAGCCATATGTTGAGATGTCTAAGAGAGCATTCACTGCTGATGGAGATCCTACGGAATTGATAAAAGGAGTCCCGATAGAAAGTTCATTAAGAGTTGGTAATCCTTCAAAAATAATCACATTTAATCTTAAAAAATCGGTAAGAAAAATTAAAGTTATAGTTGAACAGTTCTAGCGATACTTCAGAAGTGTAGAAACCAGAAATGAGTTTTCCTAGTTCTTATAAATAACCTCGAAATGCCACTAGTAATAAATAGTATAGAAGAACTAAACGATTTTTTGAAAAATCATAACATAAAAGTGCCTGTTAATGAAAGAGCACTACTTTATTTAGATGTGCTAGAAGAGGCACTTAAATTTATTAATATTGGATTAGTTGCCGAACTTAAAATAAGTTATCCAGATGATTATAAAAAACTCTTAACGGCAATAACTGATAAAAATTTACTTTCTGAATTGATTGAAAATTTGGATTATTACACTTATATGCCGTTAAGTGACCAGATTGATAGTAATTCTGCCAGTATTTGGGGACCGATTCTCAGAAATACAGGAGAAGTGTTGCAATATTTGAATACATCTTTTTTAGCTGATTATGAAAATAATTTATCGACTTTAAAAACAGCCTACCCCCATCAATTTGAAGGAATGAAGATTTTAGGTCAGAATTTCCGCAATAATCTAAAAGATATTTCTTTAAAAGTTATCCGAGATTGGGAGCTTCTTGAGAAAATGTTTAGAGAAACAGATGAACAATCTTTTTCTGAGTTGTCTGAAATTCAGGTAACTGGAAGCGATTTTCATAAAGGAGGAAAGGAAACATTCATTTTAACATTTAACCTGACAGGATCCTACAAAACCATAAAAATTGTATTTAAGCCTTCTGATGTAGAAATTGACCTCAGAATTGCAGGGAATACAGAAATATATAAGAGAATCGTTTCTCCATCTGAACAAATTGAAATTACTAAGAGTCTTTTAGAGATTATTAAAGATTTATCTGCCGGTAATAAAGACATTATCCCATTGCCTGTATATGTAATTCTACCTATGTTTCCAGGATCTTTAGAAACATATAATGAACCTATTGATCTTACAACAACACCCGACACATTTGATGTTCAAAAAGCTTATGGATATCTTGAATATATAATCTATGAAGAGGCCTCTGTTAACAAAAATCACTCGATATTTGCAAATCAGTATGAAGCAATTGGGGCTTCTTTTTTCCGTCAAATGGGTCATTTGTTGGCTATCTCCAGAGTTTTTTCTTTAACGGATCGTCATCTTGAAAATTTAATTGTCAGTAAATTCATGCCGTATTTAATCGATAGTGAAAACAGTCTAGTAGTACCGGTAACTGACGTATACCAAACATCAGTTATAGGAAGCGAAACATCAGCCCTTACTGGGGATAAATTAGAAATTAGAAGTAGTGATTTGTCTGGTGTTGATTCAATAACTCTCAAGTTTTCCTTTCGATTAAAATTACATACAAGAAAAAATCGTTTGAAAAGTTTGCAATCGAGAAAACCTGTTGAACATACTGAGGGATTTGAAAAAGATACAGAAATGATTCCTTTTACACTGATTTTCAAAGAAGGGTTCGAGAGTATGATGCGCTTAATGAGAGATTCCTATTCTGATTTAAGTTGGGGCAAATGGTTTTCTGAGGTTCAAAATACAACAGTTCGACATGTGCCATTTTCCACTACCAAAATGGTTAAGTTCTCATTGTATTACCGTGATTCGAAACTGAAAGCTGGAGAAGTGTTTAATGATAGTAATAAAGAGGATTTTCTAATAAAGCTCTGGGAAGAGCTTTATGAAGATTGGCTAAATGCTCCAAAAAATGGTATTGTGATTGATATGAAAGTTTTCTCAATATTACCACAATATGTTCTAGAAGATTTAAATACCATTAGTGTACCCTCTTTTTATCATAGAGTTGGAACAAAATTGCTGTTTAATGCATATGGCACTCCCGTAGTCATTAATGCTCAAGGGCTTGTCAGTTTAACTACATCTGATGGAAAATTAATTAAAAGGACCATTGACTTAGAAGGGAAGACGGACTTAAATAATTTTTTCAAAGTAATTCCAACAACAGAACAAATTAAAGAAAATCAATTTGATAAATTTCTCAAAGATGAATTCGAGAAAACATTAAGAAGAGATTTAGCTTTTATAGATGAAATCTTAAAATAAAATATGAACTTAAAAACATTATTGCAGGATCTTTTATCAAGATCTTCAGGCGGAACATTAATGTTCTCTTCGGCAGATGCAAATGCATTCATAAAGAGTTTTACAACTCAGTTTATAAGTTTTATTGACTCTCAGAATTCAATTCTAATTGATAATGTAACCATAATAGATAAGGTTTTGCAAGAAGGAGTGTTTATTGTAGAAGGAGACATTAATTGGAGTATTTTAACAAATAATGCAGGGTTAGAAATTACATTCAGTGTTTTGGGGAATAATTTAAGAGCAAGTGCTCGTTTAACCGGAAACGCGCAAGATTCATTTACACCCAAAGGGTTAACGGGTATAGATTTAACTAGCGTTACAGGAACATTTTCCTATGATGAAATTTATGGAATTATTGATTCTGAAATTGAAGGAGTTTTAGTGAGTAAGAACAATGCTAAAATTAAGTTATTGCCGGTAACAAAATTCCTAGAAAATGGAGTAGTAACAAAAACAATTAAAAGCTTAAACTTAATTGAAGCTGATGATAATATAATTCCACTCACTAACCTATCGGATATTGATTTCTTTTTAGGAGTTACGTCCTCTGATTTGGATTTACCACAGTCATTAAGTGATACCTTGGGTACAGTTACAAATATAAAAAATTGGCGCTATGCGTATAATTCAGATGGCACAGATGAGATTCAGGAAATCTTTATTCATATAGCAACTGGAGTGTCATGGGAACTAATCCCTGGAAATTTAACCTTTAGAGATTTAAGTATTAGTGTTAACGTAACCAATCCTAAGGCCCCGGATAACAGAATCATTACACCAACAATTATTGGAACGGTTAATTTAGGAGATAAGGTAGAAATTCATGCCGAGATAAGCCGATCCGAAGAAAACCCGGAAATTTGGATGTTTCATATATACGGAGATTCAGAACGTCCAATTAATATTCCTTCCATTCCTGATATGTTATCATTAGGAGGAATTACGTTATCTGATTTACCACAAACAATAAGTACATTACCCGGAATCGTTTTAAAAGATCTTCAAGTAGATTTTAATGCTTCTGATATAGCATTGCAACGATTTTTTATTGAGCTTTCAACAGATGATAAATGGATAATATTCCCCGGTTTATTGGAAATTCAAAATGTTGAACTAGCATTAGAATTAAATAAAAATGATCAAGGAAATCTAGAAATCACTGAGGGTGGAATTGATGCGACATGGAGTTTTCAAGATGTTGTAATGAATGTTTCTGCTCAGGCAAAAACGGAATACTTTGATGATAATTTAGAAACCGTTAGAACTTGGAATCTTATTGGGCGTTTATTAACGCCGCTCAATTTTAGGAACTTTTTAGTAGCACACATTTCTCTACCGTCTAATTTTCCGAGTATTGGACTCAATTCGGCAACGGTTACTATAAATCAATCCAGAAAGACTTTTGAGTTTAATGGAGAAATAGAATTGCAAAATGAGGTGTTGAATGCAACTGTTTTGGTTGATGCTGAGTATGGAGGAGTTTCAATTGTGGGTGGTTTTGGGGATGACAGAACCTTTAGTTTTGTTGATTTAACTGCGCTATTTGGTTTTGATTTAACCGCTGCTTTACCTTCTGAAATTACAGAGACTGTTTTAGGTAATGTTGGTTTAAAAAGGTTTGAATTAGAATTTGACTTTTTAACCGGTACGGTAGATAGATTCACTTTTGTAATTGGGACTGAAAATGAGATATCAATTATACCCAATATTTTAACGCTTACTCCTACTTTAGTATTTGAAATTATAGACCCTACAAGTTCTAATAAGCGAATGAATTTGGATATTTATGGTCAATGGGAAATAGGAACTTCGCAGGTAGACGTAAGTATCTCCGTATTTGATAAAGTGATAAGAGCTGGCTTAGTAAATGGTAAACCTATTGATGTAAGTGCCTTAACGTCTCTTCTAGTTCCAACGTCGGTAACTTTACCAAGTTTAGCCATAGAGGGGTTTGATTTTACGGGCGAAATAGCTCAATCAAATTATCAATTGGAATTACATGCTACCACAGGTTTTTCCCTAAATCTTGGTATTACTACATTGGCAATTAATGATATAACATTCTTTTTGGATATTGAAGAAGGAACTTTAAGTCAATTCAATCTAACAGGTGGTATTGAATTTGTGTCAATTCCCCTAACCATCTCAGCAAATTATGAAAATAGTGCATGGAGCTTTTCGGGAACTACCCCGTTGAATAAAGAAATCAGTTTGGAAAGTGTGTTTAACGACCTTAAGTCAAGCTTGTCTGTTTTAGCTGGTAAAGATATTAATAGCGTACTTCCGGATGTGATACAAGGTCTAACAGTGTCTAATCTAGTTTTATCATATGATGCAGCTACTCAAATGACTGTTTTTGGATTGGATTTAGGAGATCCATTAACAATTGCTAGCGGTTTTGATATTGATCTAATTTCTGTAGACCTGAAGATCTCTTCAAATGGATTAGAATCAGGAAGTAATGTAAAAATGTTGGGTACATTTGCAGGAATAGATATTGTTTTTAAAGGTTATAAAGGTGGGAGTGGCTTTCTTTTTGTAGGGATGACGCAAGCAGATACGAAAATTCCAGTGGGAATGCTGCTTCAAGATTTGATTGAAAAGTTTGGTAGTGATGTAAAAATCCCATCAGCAATTGATTCTTTAATGATATCCACCTTAAGAGTTCTTTACGAAACAGCAACCGGTGGCTTTACTTTCGTATGTGGGCTAGAAGCAGAAATAGGAAGTCTGAATGCCATGAATACCTTTAGAATTACGGTAACTAAAACAACTATAAATAATACGACCAACCATACCATTCAAATTTCGAATCAACTTGATATATATATTGATGAAAATGACAATGATCAATTTGATGATGGTGAAATAAAATTAACCTTTGATATTTTGTTTGAACAAAGTAATTCAGATTTACTAGTTGCTGCATTATATACCAATGAAGGATTACCAGCTTTAAATATTAAAAAACTAATAAATGCCGCAGCAGGAAGCAATATCGAACTACCTGATTTAGAAATTTCATTAAAAGACATAATCTATATATATGAAAAATACAATAGGCAATCTAGTTTTTTGATTGGTGTAGACCTTGATGCAAGTTTGAATCTATCAGGTTTGCCTTTAGTAGGCAAGATCTTTTCAGGAGATCTTAGTGCTAGTATAGAAGGATTTAGAGTTTATTATTCTTCCAGAATATTTACGCAAGATGAAAGTAATAAAATTAACTACCTTTTTACAAATGATACTTTTGAAGGTATTCCTAATCAAATAAGTCAAGGCTTAAATCTAATGGGGCGCCTTTCTTTAGGCAAAAACAGTAAGGAATTTTCCTACGTAATTGGAGGTGGTGTGTCTACTGGGTCTACTACTAATTTGGATGGGCCCAATACAACTACAGAAACTTCTACTCCTGTTTCAGAACCAACAGATGATGCTGATGCAGAATTAGTAACTTCAGATAGTACTATCAAATGGTTTAATCTTCAAAAAACTTTCGGCCCTGTGCATATAGAACGTGCAGGAATTGAATATAGAAGTGATGCACAGGAATTATTAATCCTACTGACAGGAAGTATGGAGCTAGGCCCACTTCAATTAGATTTAATAGGATTGGGAATTGGTTCTAAAATTAAAGAGTTTTCGCCTAAATTTAGTTTAGATGGATTGGGAATTAGTTTGGATACAGGGTCTTTATCAATAAAGGGGTCTTTAATTCGTATGCCATTGCCTAATCCCCAGGATTTTCAATTTGATGGGGCAATTGTAATTACAGCTCCAGCCTTTTCCTTTTCTGCTATTGGATCGTATGCAAATTTCGAAGGGAAAACATCCTTATTTATTTATGGAGTACTAAAAATTCCTATTGGTGGACCAATATTTTTCTTTTTGGATGGATTAGCATTTGGATTTGGTTATAATAGATCTTTACTCGTACCCGCTTTAGATGATATACTGAAATTTCCATTGGTTTCTGTTGCGCTTGGCGGCTCCGATCTGGACATTAAACAGGTAATTAAATCGCTAAATAAATACATTCCACCTTCAATAGGTGAATATTGGGTGGCAATTGGAATTACATTTAATTCTTTTAAGTTAATTGATTCTTTTGCTTTAGTCACACTTTCATTTGGTCAAGGCTTTGAATTAAATATGATAGGAATTTCAACTCTAGTGCTACCTACACCGGATGCAGCTGAAGCTATAAATCCAATAGCTCAAATTCAGCTAGCCATTAGAGTTGGCTTTAACCCAACGGAAGGTTGGTTACAAGTAGAATCTAGATTAACCAGAAATTCCTATGTAATATCTAAAGATGTACGTTTGACAGGAGGGTTCGCGTTTTATGCTTGGTTTAAAGATCAACCTAATAACGGAGCTTCAGAAGGAGATGTAGTGGTTACTTTAGGTGGTTACAACCCATATTTTGCAGTTCCGGATTATTATCCTCAGGTTCCTCGTTTGGGTTTATCTTGGAAACTGTCGAATATTATTATGGTTAAAGGAAGTATGTACTTTGCTTTAACACCAAATGCCATGATGGCTGGTGGTGATTTAGAAATGACCTTAAATGGAAATTTTGGTCCTGTAAAAGTATTTGGGTGGCTGAATATGGGAATGCATATGATTATAAGTTGGAAGCCTTATTTTTATGATTTCCGTGTATATGTGCATTTTAAATTAAAATTATGCGTGGATTTCTTTTTCTTCTCACTTTGTCTGAATATAGATATAAGTGCAAATCTCCATATTAAAGGCCCTGAATTCGGAGGAGTTGCGCGATTAAAAATTGGGCCAATATCAGTTACAGTGAGTTTTGGATCAGATGGAAGTAAGTTAAAGCCTATCCCATGGAATAATTTTAGAACATCTTTCTTACCAGAAGGAGCTAAAGGCGGCATCTCAATCAGTCCTCAAAGTGGTTTATTAAAGATGATTACTGATTCAGAAAATAAAGAAGTATTAGTAATGAATGCCGTGAATCTATCTATACTGGCAACATCTCAAATTCCTATTAAAAGAGCTTATTCGGTAAATAACCTAATAGCAATAGATTCGAATGCAATTGATATTAGTTCGTTTGGAGTAGGCCCCGTTGCTGTGAGTCCGCAAGATTTAAAAAGTGATTTTAAAATTAAAATTATAGAAGATGACGGAACTGTTTTAATGTCAGATTTTGGTTTTAAACCAATTACTAAGAATATGTCAGCTTCTATGTGGGGAACAAAATTAAGAGCAGATGTAAATGATGATCGTCTCATTAAGAATCTCTTATCTGGATTCGAAATAACCCCAGGAACTCCTCCCGTTGGTGGTGTAACAGGAACTCTACCAAAAGAAGTGCTTCAATCATCTACGGAAGTTGCAGATGTTTCTTTCAATTGGGTAACCGTTGATTATATTCCTGCAACTAGTGGTCAATTGCAAATAATAGATTCCAATCGAGATGATTTGGCAAATCTATTATATCCAGACCTAAACATTACCCTAGAAAGCGATTTTGTGAATCAGTTTAGAGCAACTCCATTTGGGTTATTGAAATAAATATTTAAAATAAATTACCGCATGCCTAAGCAAGTAGAATTCTTAACATACAATTTACCCAATTTAAAAACGGGTGGATACACAATAGAAATTGAACAATCTATTTACACAGAAGATGGAATAACAATTCCTCAAAACACGGCTACAACTAAATTTATTAATAGGCAAAAGGTTTTTATTACCGGTCAACGTTTTGAACTTGATGGGGGACAAGTAAGGGCTGTTTTTCCACCAGAAGGAAATTATGGAGACTATGCCAATAAGCTGCCTCATGTAACATTAAACAGGCCAACCTTACCTTGGGAACGCGACGTTAGAAGTGACGATTCGACTACACCATGGCTGGCTCTTCTAGTATTAGAAGAAGGAGAAATACTGAAAGAGAAACAACTGACCATTAATGACCTAACAATGCTAGGCACTACAGATCCTTCTGTAGATTTCCCACCAATAAATACTGAAGCGTGCGAAAATGGCAGTGATAATGTAAATGTAATTGATATTAAAAAAGAAACGGTAGATCTTATTATACCCTCAGTAGATGAATTAAGATATTTAGCACATGTACGAAGAAGTGACACAGAAGATGCCTTTGCTACAATTATAGCAAATAGATTACCTAAACCCGGTGTTCGTAATATTGTACATTTGGTTTCTCTAGATGATCGATACGATTCGAGCGGTGATTTTATATATAATGTTGCATCAAACCCAGATGATGTAGTACGCTTTGTAAGCCTGCATAAGTGGAATTTTACAATTCATGTTCCAGATGATACGTTTGCTCGCATTCTCAACAGAATTGGAGAGGGAACAAATGTTTTAAAGAAACCAACTAAGACTACAGATCCTGTGCTTTTACAAAATATTCTAAACGAAGGGAGTACTGTTATTCCACAATTTTTCAGAAATGGTAGTGCATCAATTTCATATTATAGAGGACCTTTTGCGCCTGGGTTTAATAGTGAGCTATTCAATATGTTGCCAGCCATGAATCAAGATGAGTTAATGATTTTCAACTCTAGTAGACAAATGTTTGATCCTTCTTATAGCTGTGCATGGATGCTCGGCCGTATGCTAACATTGCAAAGTAGACGAGTCTCTAGTGCATTGTACAGGTGGAAAAGAGAAAGAGCTTGTCAAATTACTATGGCAAATCAAATGGGAAATATGGGGCATTTACCGCAATATCAACGTACAATGAACCCAACTCCAGTACCAGAAGTTGTTTTAAATTGGTTTGACGATTTAAGTGAATTAAAGGGGGTACCCTTCGTTTATTTAGTACCGGATGAATTTATGTTACCAACAGAATCTGTTCGTTTTTTTCAGGTGGATACCAATTGGATGGCTTGTCTTCTTGACGGAGCATTAAGTATTGGGCGAAATAGTCAACAGGATACGACAAATGATCGCGTATTAATTTCTGAAGTATTAGGTCGAGACGCTTTGTCTCCTAAGAAACCATGTTTTGATGCTATTTTGCTAAGATACCAAAGTACATCGACAAACTTACCGACTAGCACTTGTATGAGTGGTGTTTTATTACGTTCTGCCGTAGTTGCTGGATGGCCGGATCTTCTGGTAGATGGATTTGATGAAATTGTTAATGATACTAACTTTGTTCCTTCTCAAACGGCACAAAACCTTGTGCGTATGGATCACCTATCAAAAGACACCTTGTTATGTTTATTTGAAGGTGAAGTAAATACAGTAGATTTTTATTTAAAAGTTGAGGCGTTAAATTTTGGAGTAAACGATCCCAACAATCTGGATGATAACTGTCCAGATGAAGACACCACAGCACTTACACTTGAGCAAATTGCGGACTGTAAGACACATAAAAGATTAAGAAATCCGGATGGATCTGAAAGTGAGCAGGTAGTTATAGTGCCTTTTAAAAATAGTGATCAAACCAATCAACGGGTTATAGATTTTATTGCGTTAGTTAATGACATAAACGCTACTGGAACCACACCCGCTGTTCAAAGCTCTGCTCAACTCGCATTACACATGATTGAAGGAGCGGAAAAGGTTAGGTTTCATCATACAATATAAAACGGAATAAAATATGGAAAATATATTAATTATACCCATAAAAATCGATAGTCTTATTTTGGATAATCCTACTTCTGTAGTTCAGCCCTTAGCAAATTTTGAAAGATTACCCTATACCGATAAGGTTTTTGATAGAAATCCAGAAACACCATTTATAAGTGAGAATATTGTGACACCTCCTTTCTCTCCTAAAAATATGCGATTGGCTGCTGGTGCCCATTTGCACTGGGCATTACCAGATGCATTAACAAATATTCGCGTTAAGGAAGATGATACACAAATTCCTCTTGCACCAAACAGATGGCTTGTTTTTAGAAATAGTGCTGCTTTAGGTGATACCGTGCGTTATATAGAAAGTGATTATGTGCATCCACTGGGCGAAGGAATAGGAAATACTGTATATCCTGTTTCAAAAAATTTATTTACGCCAGATAATGAAACGTTTAGACATATAGGAAGGGTGTTAACTCCAACTGAATTTACTCCAGATGAGGATACTAATAAGTCTGGTAGCGATTATTTGAATACTAATCCTGATTTTAAGAGCAAACTTACGCCTATGGGATATGGCGACCCTTGTTTTGCTGCTTTTTATCCAAGTTGTCATAGTGTATTTGGATATCATGATGCTGCTATAACAACTTCAAATGCTTTAGGCGTAACCTACGAAGTGTATGGCTGGCATTCTGATCAAAATGATGACAGGCTAGGTCAATTTGTTGAAGAGTATCAAACTCAACAAACGAATGATGGTAATACGATAGGACCAGAGGATGTGTTCAGAGCATTAGAGGAACAATTGGATTTGAAGGTGGTTGTTGCAAATCAAAACTTTTCAATTAATGCGAATAGCATTTCAACAAAAGCAAGCCCTGAACGACTAATTTGTTCTGGTTTTATTGAGTTTACAGGAACAACTATAGAAACAAAGTCTCCTAATATAGAGTTGGCTATTGGTTATAGTGGCCCTCAGGCGCTTGGAAGTTATTTTGCCGAAAAACTATCGCTAAAACCTGGAGAAAATCTTACAAAAAAGCAAATAGAGGAACAATTTGAAGGGATTCTTCAAGGAGAAAAACTAAACCATTTATTGCTGGATATTGGGCCTAAAATGAAAGAGGTCTGTCATGAACATGGTTTTACAGCTTTCGATTCTGGAAACATTTGGGAAATTGCTATAGAAAGTAATATAAATATCTCTGCAAATGCAGAAATGGGTGGGAGATTTGAAAACATGAAAATGCCATCTAATCTTGGACCTATGTTGGCGGCATTAAATACAATGCAGTCTAAATACAATAGCGCGCAACGGGAAATAACAGATGCTAAAAGACAGTTGTTTTCAGATTGGAATAAGTATTTAACTGCCGTTTATTCTACATATGGCTCTCATGATAATTATCCAGACATTGATGTGATCCGAAATTTCATTGAAATGAATGGGATAATTCCCTTAGATAAATTAGTTGAAAAAACGGGTGATTATAGTTTGAATAAAGATGAAAATGGGTGCATAACTAGTGCTTCTGTAAAAGCGAATACGCATGTAGATGCTATTGTTAACCAACTTGTATTAGCATTTAATAACCTTTTAGATGAGTTAAATCTTTTGAATAGTGGTACTGAGGCTAATATGGCTTGTGTTGAATACTGTCTGAAAGAAATACAAGAACCTAGATATTGGGAAGCTAAAGAACCTGTCTTAATGATTAAAGGTGATTGTATCACTAAATCTGACCGACAC
The DNA here is from genome assembly GCA_965277415.1 of Saprospiraceae bacterium. Lineage (GTDB taxonomy): Bacteria > Bacteroidota > Bacteroidia > Chitinophagales > Saprospiraceae > JAHDHW01. Next base: position 133,188 of record CBDICS010000072.1, on the reverse strand, counting down.
GGTCGTGATGATCAGGAAAATAATAAGGGATTAGACTGTTATTTATTTAACTTGTCCGAGTCGCATACTTATTTTAAAGATGCTGTATTAACTATTCGAAGCCTAATCGCAACTAGCGATTTGACCACCGGTGGAAAGCCTATTTTTGGAGTTCGTACACAAGCATCTCAGCCTTGGAATCCATTATTATTAGAATGGGAAGTTGAATTTGCTTCCGTGGCAAATGGGAATCCTTCTAAAAGTGATGAAAGTCGTTATTCAGAAGAATATATTGTATCCAATTTCCAGTTACCAAAAGAATCCTGTGATTTAGTTATCTCAAATCAGCCTACTTTTGAAAGTATTGATACTTATACTGGAAGAGTTGTAATTGATGGTTTTACAACCGATACTTTTATAGAACGACTAAAAGAATATTTAAGAAGAGAACTTGCAGGACTTTATTTAGCACAGTCTAGTATTACAATTCCTGAAGATAAGACGGAAGAAGAGTTCTTCTATGCTAATATTGATGCGGCCATTACTTTTTATCAAGGCCTACCTGTTGCCAATCATAGATCATCTGTAGATAATGCTATTGCTGCATATCAGGAAATTATGATTGAGGGAACTTTTGTTTTGTCACAAGCTATAGATGGTTTTAATGATCAGTTAAGGCAGTTATTTCCTACCTTTCGACTAAATATAGCAGATCCGATTGGATTTCAATATGATCAGGAATTTGCAAAACGGGTTATGCAATCTCTGGGGGAAGGTAATAATATTGCTTCGCTTCCACTAGCTAGTTTTAACCCTTTAAGAGCTGGTTTACTTAAAGTAGGTCGCTTAAGACTGTTGGATACTTTTGGAAGAACAGAGGATTTAAAAGATCAAAATAATGTTACTGTCATTGAGGGCTTACAAACTGCAAATAGTGATTTTAATATCTATCTAAATCCTAGGTTAGCTCAAGCAAGTAGAATTAACTTTAGGTGGCTTGCTGTAAATGAAATAGCAATGGAAGCTAATTCACATCCAGAATGCACTCCAGTATGTGGATGGATTGTTCCTGTCTTTTTTGATGGAAGTTTTAATATTTATGATTCTAAGGGTGATTTATTGGGAATTATTCCACAAAATGGGTTTTGGGAAGAAGGCCCCGGAGGCGGATTAAGTGATCCTACTGATATTCCAAACATAGTATTAAGGAGTTTCGTTTTACACCTTATGGGGCAAGGGCCTGTTTTTCTTTCGAGCCTCATAGATTCGATTGAAGAATCTATGACATTAAGCGAAACTGAGCCCGGTGGACAAGGAGCTGAATTATCTTTTATAACAGGAAAACCGCTGGCAATTGTTCGATCTACAATTGATTGGCAATTAGAGGGACAGGCTGCAATTGATCAAAGCTGGACTGCTTTTAGAGGTAACCTTCAGCGGAATGATCGCCATAAAGCAAAATTTGATGAGGTAAAATTGCCAATTAGAGTTGGGCAATTTGATCAGTTGAATGACGGCGTAATAGGCTATTATGTCGAAGGAGACTTATTGTATGAGAACGATCTTTTTTATGCACCTAAAAACAGTGTTGCACATCATGATTTAATAAAGTATCAAAAAAATGACGATCCAGTAAACCTTATTATTACAATCAAAGAGGGACCTAAAAGATTAGTCATGTTGGTTGACCCATTTGCAAAGGTTCATTTAACTACCGGAATATTGCCTACGAAAACTATTTCAATCTTACCAGAGCATTATAAAAAAGCATTGGAAAAAATGGAAATATTGTTTCAAGTAGCTCCTATGCTTTCTGGAAAATCTAAGTTAGAATTACCTGTTCCACCAGAAGAGGGGTATTATTGGAGTTGGGAACAAAAAGTGAAAAATGTTAAGGGCAGTTTAAATTGGAAATCCATTTTAAAACAAGGGGTTGTACAACGAAAAGGAATCTTGGCCAAGTTCGATTCTATTCCCGGAGTATGGGAAGCATTATTAGAAGCACGTTGGCTTGATGGACTTGATGGGGAGGCGTTAAAAGCTCATGTCTTATTAACGGGAGATACCTTTCCTATAGCTTTGAAAGAGTTTGATTATCATATTATGGATGTTGATAATCTGATTTCAATGAACAAGTCTAATGGCTTCATAGAGAGGACTGAAATTGAAAATTATTTTGTATCGGATTTTCAAGATTTTGTCAATGACCTAATAATTAACAATTGGATACAAACTGTGAATACAGCCGGTGAGTATACAGTAGCATCTACCCAAAATCCAACAAGCTTAAGCAATCGATTTGCCTTTACAATGAAACATATTAAAATGTTGCGTGATCAACGATTAATAGGACGAGGGTATTTGTCTTTAGGTGAACTGAAAGCGTGTTTAGCACAAGGAGGAATTAATTTATGGGATGCTTTAGAAGAAGCAGGTGTATTAGTTCCACTATACTTAAATGCAAAAGTGGCTCAGGTTGTTGAAGTAGAGGATAGAGTGCAAGCGAACCTCCCCACAGCTTTTCAAGGCATTCAAAAAAATATTCAAACTTATCTGGAAGAGGTAGGGTTTTTAAATCCTACGCTTAATGCTAATTATCCAGAAGAGCCTGAACTTAATGAGGGATGGTTGAGATTAAATAAATTAAAATAATAAATTATTACTATGAATAATTCAAGCACTGTAACTGCAACACCATTAAATTTCAAAATAGTAAGTAAAGACCAAAGTGATGTTCTATTTATCACAAATAATGTAGCCGGAGAAAATGTAACACTTCAAGTGAACAATCAATCAGGAAACCCGATTACATATGCAGCATCAACAAGTTCTATTGCGTCACAACCAAATCACCATTTTGAAGTCCGATTTAGGCCTGGTATTATAGACTTAGCAAGTATTAATACGATTGATACTTCTACTCCTGGCTGGACAGCTAGTGCTTCAAAAAGTACTTTAGATGGAACTGTATCTGTTTATTTAATGAAGACAGGGGGAGGAATGATTGCCCATGGAGAATTATTTGATGTGATACTCACTAACATAAAAGTAGATGCTTCAAGAGGATCAAGAAGCAGCAACGTACAAATCAATTACAAAAACCTCAATGTACAGGGAACTCCTTTCTCAGGACATGATCTAGAACGAATTAGTATTGTAAGTCAGGTAGGTTTAATTGAGATGCCGCTGCAGTTTTATTTTCGCGAATTTAATAGGATATTGAATGATAATACAGCGCAACAACTTACTTTAGAATTTCTAAATGGTTCTGCTGAAAATAATATTGAACTAACACCACAAAGTCAGTTCATTATTAAGTTTGATATGGTAGGCCCTGCTGCTCTGCATACAAATCCTGCGACTATTGCTGCACTTACTATTGAACCTGTAAGTGCTGGGGTTTTTACAGTACAGCCTCCTGATACGCAAAAAAATACTATTGAGTGGATTATATCTGTAAATCAAGATAGAAGTATTATTCCTAATGAAGTGATTTCATTTAATATAGCCAATATTAAATCAGATAAAGCTGGACTAACCAATATGTCTATTGAGTATAGAAATATTGTCGGATATCAAGGGAACATGACAATACTACAAATTCAACGAACACCTATTTATATTGCTTCAGGAGCAAATTCTGAAAAAGTAGGAATAGGAACCAATAACCCTACAGATAAGCTGCATGTACACAACGGTAATTCACATTTTGATGGCAATATAGGAGTTGGAACACCAAATCCAAATGTTCCTATTCAAATCAACAAGTATTTCGGAATTCCACATGTACAGGTGCAAGGGACGGATAGTATAAATGCTACATGGAGGATTGCAACACCAAAGCCTGGGGTAGTGGCGTTTGGAGGGAATTACGATCATAAGATACAATTAGGCGGTTTTGATAATAATAATACTGCTTTCATGCCTAAACTTACCGTAGCTCCAGATGGGAATGTAGGGTTCGGAATAGAAAACCCTAATGCAAGAATAGATGTTAATGGTGATATCCGGAATAGTGGCGATATGAAAATTGGAAATAATCTTTTTTCTGGATCTGGAAATATCATTAGTGAAAATAAAGGTATTGACTTCTCTCCAAGAGGAGGAACAAAAAAAATTACAATAGATGGTAATCCATTCTTTCAATTCTGGAGATATCAAAATTTAGGAGATAGTAGGACTGGAGGTAATACATATAATACCACAGCTTCTGTTAATGAATTTCACGCAATTATCGCAGGATTCTGGACAGGAAACCTTGATATTTATGAAGGCGGAATTGGGAGCGGAGTTCGCGTTCGAATGATTAAAAAGAATGGTTTTTGGCATATTGAAGCTGATATGGCATCTCAAAAGAACCATGATGACTGGCATGTAGATGTAATGTTTATAAGAATAAATTTAGTTAATAATGTCAATTATTAAGCATGTAATTGATTAAAACAATAAACCCACAAAATGCTTTATTGTAAGACATAATGTGAGATATCTATATGATAAGGTTATGGATTCGATGAATGGTAATTTAAGCATCATCGAGATATTGAAAGATTATATCGTTTTTGTTATCTAATTAATTTTTTGATTGATTGTTGTTACTTAAATATCAGTGGGTAGCATCATATATCAAACAATTTGATGATTTTTTGAGAACAATTTTTCTACTATACTTCCCTCAAAGGACTACTAGCTGTTACACCGGTAACTAGTTCTGTAGAATCTTCTTCATCAGGCACAGTTTTGCTCGATACTTTGACATATTTTTTGACTTCAAAGCCTGTTTTTGTGCTAAATTCATAGGAGAAGCGAGGAACAAAATATTCTTGCTCGGCTAGTTCTCCTCTTAAAGTGTCTATTTGTATTTTGAGATTATCAAAATTTGCTTGATGATGCTTGACATCTACTTTATCGTTATCATCTAAGTCTTCAGGGCTGAGATAAAAAACCTTATATAGTATATCCATTAAAGAAATAGGATTGATCATCCAGGCTGGTTGCCCTGCAAACATACCACCCTGTCGTATACAACCCTTCAAACATTCCATACTGTCTTGCTCTTTTAAATTAGGATTGGCCTTGAAATTTTTAACCTGAAGATTTTTTGCACTTAATAAGGTTTTGATTAATGCTTCTTTATTTACTTTATCTTTTTCTTGGGGTTTTATCATATCTAGTATATTAGTTCCATCAAAAGTTTCGGACATAGTATGATATCCTGATAGTCTTCGATCATAATATAATCGCCAGAAAGCAAACATCAAAGATGCAATGACTGCTCCTCCATTAGCTGGAAATACATCCTTTGTTTGAGTAGCCTGCCATACAAAAGCAGTGTCTTTGTCAAATGTAGAGTTATTGTATTGAATCCAATTTGAAATACAAACAGTTACATGTGATGCATCATTTCCCAAAAGTGGCATTAAAAAAACCCTATTCGTTTGTATCGCTTCATCATATTCATTCTGATTCCAACCCCAAAAGTGACTTAGAGCTTGAACATCAAAGGTTTTAGCTCTACTAGAGGAGAACCGATATGTTGGCCTGCTTTTCTCTTTAATAATTTCTACCTCGTTATTTTCTACTAATTTATCAACCTGTCTTTTATAAATATCTTTTATGTGGAAACTAAATCTCTCTTCCCATTCATTTAACCTTATTACTCTACTTATATCATTAAAAAGTATAGCAAAACGCATGTTTACTGGAAGCATTACCCATAGCTTTTTCATGTTATTAATCACTACTACTTCGGAAGGTTCTAATGCACTTTCCTCAGGATCAAATGGATAAGACTCCGCTGTTAACTGCTCAAAACTCCATTTTAAAAAATGGAATAAACCATTTATAGAAAGTGTTTTCATATCTGGCATAAAATATTTGCAATATTCAAATCTTTGAGTAGGCATCTCTTGAGGTACTCTTTCTTTTATTCTTTTTAATAATTCGTTACGAGTTGCGTTTTTCAAAATACCTATTGAAACATCTCTGATATCTCTGCTTTGACAAACTCTTAAAGCATATATTTTTTCTAATCTACGTGTTGTTGTCGTTGTTACATCTCCAATAAAAGCTCTAGCCAACTCAACGATATTAGTTATTATTTTAATCCTATCCCTTCCAGCTCTCTCTAATAGAGGAAGTTTGTTCAATAATTCTTTTATTTTTCTTCTACTCTCTGCATTTAATATACGTTCATCTATAAATTTCCAATTTCCTGGAATATCAAAACCTTCTTGAAGTGCTACTCGCCGTGGAAGAACAGTCCCTCTCTTAGTATTATTGATATTCCCTATCAATGGATGTGCATAATACAATAGATTATCTTTTATTGCTTTTTCTACATCCTTCTTTGAAACCATTTTTGTTCCCGGTATGGAATCCATTTCATTAAATGGGTCAAATCCAAATTTTTCTATTGAAACATTTTGCATTTGTTGACAAATAGGGTCTCTTGTCGCTACTGTCATGATAGCGGTTTTTAAACCTTCGAGTGTTGGATATACTTCATTCCAACTTATGAGCCTTGAATCATTACTTACTTTCTGAGGCTCTGTTAAGCTTGGCGTACTAACAGGGGGGGAATCGAACCCCCACTCCCGAAGGAACTGGATTTTGAATCCAGCGCGTCTACCAATTCCGCCACAAGGGCATAGTAATCGCTTTATTGGTAGATGAAGAAAGTATGTTTTCTTCTAAAGCGATGCAAATTTATCTAAATTTTCTCGAATCCGCAACAAGTATCGCTTTTTTAAATAATAGTCTTTGATTTTTGTTAAATCGGCTTCGGTATTGGATGTTTCTGGGTAACTGTTGACAATGGAGGCGATGGTTTTATATTGTGCTTGTTCTATGGATTCTAGGTCTTTGATTGCGTTTTTATAGGAATCTGGGTTGAAATCAAACTGGAGTTCCATGATGGTTTCATTGATGTCCATCATGTCCATGAGAAAATCCTGAGGGATTTTATTTTTGCCTTCTTCTGCTAAAACGCCTTTGAGTTCAAGGAGGTATTTCATTCGTTTATCAAAGTCGGAGAGGATTTTATAGGCCTCATTATTGAGCGTTGATAGTTCCAGGACTTCTTCTTGTTTTTCTTCACTTTCCAGGGTATAGAAATCCGGATGATACTTTTTGCTGTTTTTCAAAAAAGATCTTTCGAAGTGATTCTTTGTCGACTTCAAAACTCATGGGTATATCATAGAATTCAAAATGTGTCATGGAAATAACCAGTCTATGAGTTCTTTGCCATTGACGTATAGCAAGAGCCCGAGTACTAAGACGAATCCAGCGATTGTTGCATATTCCATGAATTTATCATTTGGTTTGCGACCACTGATAACTTCATAGATCAAAAACATGACATGACCTCCATCTAAAGCTGGAATCGGTAATAAATTCATAAAAGCCAGAATGAGGGATAAAATAGCAGTTAGGCGCCAGAATCGTTCCCATACCCATTGTTCACCAAACATACTTGCAATCGTTCCAAATCCACCAAGGCTTTCTGAGGCTTTGATCCGACCTGCAAACATGCCTCCAAAAGCTTTTATCTGATCTGATAAAACATTATAACCTTCATTGTATCCCGCAGGAAGGGATTCCATAAAGCTGTATTCTTTGCGTTCATAATCTAAAAAGAATTCTGGTGCTTTTGGTCTGACACCTAATCTTCCGCTTTCACTGAGCGTGACTCGTTTTTCTAATTCCTGACCATTACGCATGATTCCAATCAGGACTTCTTTGCCTTTATTCTTTTTTGCAGTATTGCTAAATTCGTCATAAAATTGAATAGGAACACCATTAAATTTTACAATTGAATCATTCTTCAAAAAACCAGCAGCTTTTGCAGGATATTTATCACTATCAGGGTCTTCAAAAATGACAAAGGGAAAGCGCTCCATAAATAGTGCTTCATCTTTATTTGCCCTTTTCGTCAGGGAGTTTACGTGATCTTGTGTAATGGCAAGATTTATTTGTTTTCCATTGCGATTGACTTTAATATTGCTGGCCTGATTGATTACGATTTCTCTTTTTATAATCCCATCATTCAGTTCCTCAAATGGCTTTTCTCCAATGGATAAGATTTTGTCTCCAGTGAGTAAGCCCAATTCTTGGCCAAGTGAATCTACATAGATACCATAAACTGCATTTTCAGCAGGAAGGTATTTTTTGCCCCAGGTAAACAAGACTATTCCAAAGATGAAAAAACCAAGTACAAAGTTTACGGTAACCCCACCTAACATAATGATTAATCGCTGCCAAGCTGGTTTTGAACGAAATTCCCAAGGTTGTGGTGGCCCTTCCATTTGCTCTCTATCCATGCTTTCGTCAATCATACCAGAGATTTTTACATAACCTCCAAGCGGTAGCCAACCAATTCCATACTCTGTTTCTCCTTTTTTGTATTTAAAAAGCGAAAAACCTGCATCAAAGAATAGATAAAATTTCTCAACCCTTGTATTAAACCATCGAGCAGGGAAGAAATGTCCCATTTCATGTAAAACAATTAATATTGATAGGCTCAAAATAAGCTGTCCTGCCATTATCAGGTATCCCATGCAGCGTAATAATTAAATATGAAATAATTAAGAATGGATAATTCCATTGCTTTTTTAGCTATATAACGCTATTAGTAACAATATCAATATCCTTCTTGTTTCAAATCGACTGCAAAAGTAAGGTTTAAAGCCGGAATTATCAAAGATGGACGGAGATCAAATTATGACAGGTATAATTCTATAGTATTTCTTTTACAGAATGAACTTATTGAACAATTGCATTTAAAATATCTTTCTCTCCCCAGAATGAGTTTTTCATGCTCTTGTAAAAAGAATATATTCATTTTCCTATCTTTGTTACTAATGCACTATCCTTTAGTGCACTGTGTACTTAATAAGGAATTACCAATATTGACATGCAACTATTTTATACCACTAATATTGATGATAAGCTCGCTCGACTGAACCCAGAAGAAGCACGCCACTGTGTTCAGGTGTTGAGAAAACGGGTTGGTGATCAAATGGATTTGGTCGATGGTAAAGGCTTTTTTTATAAAGGAGAAATTATAGAAACAAGTAAGAAAGACTGCTTGATAAAAATATTGGATCAATACGAACAGGTGATCAATCGCCCCTATTTGCAAATAGCCATTGCGCCGACTAAAAATATTGATCGTTTCGAATGGTTTTTAGAAAAGGCGACTGAGATTGGAATAGATGAAATTATCCCTTTGCTTTGTACTCGAAGCGAAAGAAAAAGAATTCGTTTGGATCGCCTGGAAAAGATCCTGGCTTCTGCTATGAAACAATCTCTAAAAGCGAAATTACCTAGATTAAGAGACTTGACAAGGTTTAAAGATTTTATCCAAGAAGAACAAAATACTAATCATAAATTGATCGCTTATTGTAATGATGATAAGCTAAAGCATTTAAAAAATATTTATACTACAAATAACACAGGGTTGATTTTAATTGGTCCTGAAGGGGATTTTACTCAGGAAGAAGTTAATCTGGCCTTGTCAAATGGCTTTGAGGGAATAAGCCTTGGGAAAAGCCGACTAAGGACTGAAACCGCTGGTCTTATAGCCTGTTCGGTTTTTAATTTAATGAATGAATAATATTTATAAAATATAAGGACCGTATTTTCTTTTGATACTGCATCCAAAAAACATTAAATACTATGTCGAAAATATTCAAACAAAAAAGTAATAAAATTGTCGCTTTCTCTTTCGTCGGATTGATTGTTATTTCTCAACTCGTGGTCTTTAATATGGGCTATACTATTCCCTTATATTTTCTATTGATTTTGGGTGTGCTTTGTGCGCTTATCGTTTGGGGAATGTTAGATGGTGATTGTAAAATAGAAGATGAATTTTTGATCGTAAAATCAGGACCTTTTAGAAACAAGATTGATATCAACAAGATTGAAAAATTAATCAAAGACTCCAAAACGTTGATTAAAGGAAGAAATATTGAAAGTCAATTGACAATTATTTTTAATAAACGAAAACGAATTAGCATTTTTCCGATTGAAAAAGATGCTATGATTGATGAACTTAAGCGGATTAATCCTAAAATTATTATAGAATAGGATTCGATGATGTCACGTTTTGAATTCTATGCCCTTATACTATTGATATGCATTTACAATTGAATTAATTGTAATAAATACTTATCTTAATTAGGTAATTGGCCAAAATTATTAGGTGAACTGTTTGGCTATTTTTTTAATCCCATATTTAAAATTATCAACCATGAACAAACGATTCTACACGCTTGTCCTTCTTTCTATTTTCTTATTTACTGATTCTATTGCTCAGATAAGTTTATCTGGAAAAGTGCTTCGTCATAATGGAGACCCTGTCGAAGGAGTAATGGTTAATTGTACCAATGCCTCTTCTGTATTGTCTGGAGCGGATGGAAGTTTTACTTTTTCGGATTTACCAGAAGGCGTAGATTATACCATTACAGGAACTTATTCGTCAGATGTTATTAAAGACATAACTGTATTGGATTTAGCTTATAATAGTGATTTGATATTATCGATTGCTCCAGACCCTATTGACTATCAATTTTTGGCTGGAGATATAAATTTCAACGGTAATTTGAGTACTTTGGATTTGGTGCATATGCGAAAAATTATTTTGAGAATTGATGATACTTACCTTAATGAAGATTGGGTGTTTTTGGATGGGAATACATCATCAGGAACATTAGCTGGTGCAATTGTGCTGGAAAATGTCACAGAAGATGTTATAGATTTAAGTCTAATTGGTTTAGTCATTGGAGACCCTGCAATAAAGACTGATCATACACCACCACCCTCAAATGCGCCTAATACTGTTTATTATTTTGAAGATTTATCGGTTAGTCAAGGTGAGCAATTTTCTGTAGAGATAAAAGTCAATGATTTTGAAGATATTGTAGTATTTCAACAGGCATTAAATTGGGACCCCGCTTATATGACTTTAATAGATTCTGAAAGTTCAACTATAGATCTTACGGTAAATGAAGACTTAATTACCGATGGAGATTTTCTTGTGACTGGAGGGGCTCTAGCTACTAATACTAATGGCTTAAGTCTCGATGATGGTAGTGTTCTGTATACCCTACATTTTAATGCTTTACAGAATATTAATAATATTGCAGAAATGATTCAATATCCCGCTGACTTGATACCGGCTCAAACGGTATATAGAGGATCTGGTGATAAACTCTATCTGTTGGATGATCTTTATCAGGAGACGCCTACAAGCCTTGGAAGTATCGCCAACTTAAGTCTATTTAATTGTTCTCCAAACCCAAGTCATGAGGCTATATCTGTAAATGTCCAATTTGAAAGCAGAGAACAAATAGAACTCGCTTTGTTCGATATTGCTGGTAAAAGAATACAGACTTGGAATTTTGATACAGATCACTTTCAAAAAAACATTGCTCTTGATAATTTAGCTCAAGGGACTTATGTTTTAAAACTTCGTACCGACAATGGTGTTATATCGAAAAAAATAGTAAAATATTAAAGGTGTGGTTCTAAATGAAATCATTTGATGGAGGTTTACTAAACTAACTGAGTTATTTTATCTTGCTTAGTTTAGTAAACCATTTCTTTCTTAACTTTTTCGACCAAACGAAATCATCTAGCTTCAAGCTTTTTAATGTTGATCATTTGTGAAAAAAAAATTATCTTAGGATAAGAACTTAATTTTGCCTTTAATATTCCCAAAACTAAGGCTTCTTTAGAACCTTAAATTGAGTTTTTTACTATCAAAAATAAAATTTGGATAGGTTCTCAGTAATCGAATAAAGTTATTGATTAACTTAATTTGACTACGAATTTGTCTATTAATCCCACAATTAAAATTATCAACCATGAACAAACGATTCTACACGCTTGCCCTTCTTTCTATTTTCTTATTCACTGATTCTATTGCTCAGATAAATTTATCCGGAAAAGTACTTCGCCATAATGGTGATCCCGTCGAAGGAGTAATGGTCAATTGTACAAATGCTTCATCCGTGCTATCTGGAGCTGATGGAAGCTTTAGTTTTACTGATTTACCAGAAGGTGTAGACTATACGATTTCTGGAGCTTATGAAACAGATGTGCAGGAAGGAATAAGTGTTTTGGATGAGTTATTTTGTAGAGGACTTATTCTTGGTATCACAGAGGATACTATAGGATTTCACTGGCTAGCAGGAGATGTAACGGGTGGGGGGAGATGGCGAGTTGCTTCTTCTCGGCCTTAATATAAATGGAGGATGGCCACCAATTTTTGAATTTAATCCCGGTACTACGATTTATAGTGTAAAATTTAAGGCACTTCAAGATTTAAATAGTTTGGAAGGAATCATTGGCTTCTCTGCTAATAAAATACCTCGCCAAACGGTATATATAACTGAATTTGGATGGGAATTATACTTAGTAGAGAATATTTTTAATGGCGTAATTCTTTCTTCGGAAGATAATAAAAGCCTGGAAGCATTTGATTTAGCCCCAAACCCTACTGAAGATAAAACATTTGTAAATATACAATTCAATCAAGTTAATGAAGGGGAATTAAAATTGCGCGATATGAATGGTAGACTCATTAATGCTTGGCGAATAAAGGGGCAAGATTTTCAGAAATCAATTTCACTTCAGTATTTAGCCCAAGGAACTTATGTTCTAGAGTTGCGTACAAACAAAGGTGTTGAAACCAGGAAGATATTGAAATATTAAATTATATATTCACGTTCTTTTAGACAGATTCTAGCGCCAAACCTTTAAAGATATATTCTAAAAAAGAATCCATGTTGAAAAAATTACTGTTTGTCCTATTAGTTATACTGACCTTTACAGCTTTTAAAACTACTGACGCCCCTGCTGGATTAAAATTAGCATTATTAAAATATAGTGGGGGAGGGGATTGGTATGCGAATCCTACAGCACTTCCCAATCTCGCTAAGTTTTGTAATGATGAATTAGGTACCAATTTAGATCGTGACTATGCTACCGTTGAGGTAGGAAGTGCAGAATTATATAATCATCCTTTTGTTCACATGACTGGACATGGTAATGTTGTTTTTTCTGATGCAGAAGCTGAAAATCTAAGAACCTATTTGATAGGTGGTGGTTTTTTGCATATTGATGATAATTATGGAATGGATGCTTATGTTAGAATTGCCTTAAAAAAGGTTTTCCCAGAACAACCATTAGTAGAATTACCTTGGGAACATGAGATTTATAATCAGAGTTTTGCTTTTAAAAATGGATTACCCAAAATCCATAAGCATGATGATAGCCCGCCTCAGGGATTTGGAATTTTGTGGGAAGGGCGAGTAGTCGTATTTTATACTTTTGAATGTGACCTTGGAGATGGTTGGGAAGATAGAGATGTACATAAAGATCCTGAAGAATTAAGACAAAAGGCATTGAAAATGGGCGCCAATATTATTCAGTATGCATTTGAACAATGATTTGTTCAAAAAACTTTGACAGGTTCTTACTCCCAGAGCGTTTTTCGCTTTTGCTTAATATATGCTTTGATGTTTAGCCAGAAGGCTATGAAAAGATAGAAAATGATTGGAGAACCCATCGCAACAAAAGATAGATAAATAAAATATACTCTGACACGAGCAGTTGCAATACCCATTTTTTCACCAAGATAACTGCAAACACCGAATGCCGATTTTTCTAAGATATGTTTTAGTTGCTTCATGATTGTATATCAAAACATTAATATAACAACTAATTGATTAAAAGTAAACCAGGTTTATACTTTTAACATGGAACTTGTTCAAAAATAGCCACCATTTTTAAACAAGTTCATGATAAGCACAAAATATTATAAACAAAGTCTATTCATTATTATACGCTACAAGAAGTTTCTCGTACAGGTCTATCGCTCATTATAGGCATTTTGGTCAACTTCAATCGGTGAGTCAATATCAATTTTTTTCAAGATCGTTTGTGTAGGCTCATCTTGATAACTCATTGATAATTGGATCGTATAGATTCCTGCTTTTTTGTAGATATGGCTAATCTTTTTAGCTTTTACAGCTTGATTCTTACCATCTCCAAAGTCAATCTTATAATTTGCTTTTTTATTATAACCATCGATCGCTATAGTAATTTTTTCTCCTACTTCTGGATGACCACCGATGATTAATTGGTCTGTATGAATTTTATTCGGAATAGGAGATTTGTCTAAAGTCTTCTCCTCGTTTGTCACAATTGTATTGGAAGTGAATTCAGAAAAATTTACTGGAGGTTCCTTATGAGCAATGATATTTGAGTAGATATATAAACCTCCACAACCCAGAATAATCAATATCATGATATTGATCCCTTCCATAAATGTTTTTTTCCTTGATCTTGAGTTCTCAGATTCAAGAAGTTCGAGTTTGACCTCTAGCTGTTTGTTGAAGTGCTCCATAGGGATTATAATTAATTTAAATAAACAAATTTTGATTTTCAATAGTATTGAAAGCCAATGGCTGAAAAAAAAGTGTAACCTGTATCCCTTTGGTGAAAATGTACTTGCCAACTGGATTAGGTTAATTATATTGACATAATTTTTTGTGATCATTCAAGAAATAAATATTGGTTGCCCATTATTCATTCATTCAAAAATCAATTATTATCAAAATAATTTTTTACGCTTAATTGTGTTTGTTCAGCTTAAAAAAATTAATTCAAAGTTTGTTGAGATATCGAAGATAAATTGAATTCAAAACAAAACCATCATATTTTAAAAAAATAAAATGTGAATAAGTTTTTTGGTAAGTTTTTGTTCTCTCGTAGTAGTATTAGAGTCTCTTAGGTATTCATGGATAAAGACAAAGTTAAATTATTTTTATTGTATAATCAATATTTAGTTTTGTTAAAGTTTATTTATAAAATAAAAACCCTTGATAGGCTGTCACGAATCAAGGGTTTTCATCTGTTTTTTATTGATGCCCTATCTCTAAATAGATGCTAGAGGATCAGTTTGTTCAACTTCTTTCTCTGTAGGGAGTAGTAGCCACATTTTCCCATAATGGTGAAGGGCACTGGCTTTTTTACTACCTTCAACACCCACTCCACAGAATAAATCTACATGACCAGGACCTTTGATCGCACCACCTTTGTCTTGAGCGATAAGTAATCTGTAATCATGACGAATGACTTGATTCTTTTTATTGATTATAGGTACGGCTGCTAAAAGACAGCTGCCTAATGGAATATATCTTGAATCAACAGCAATAGAATAATCAGTAGTAAGTGGTACCAGTCCTGCTCCTTTAGGCGTTTTCTGATATTTAGCTCTTTCAAAAAAGATATATGATTGATTAGCAAAAAGAACTTCTTCAATCAATTCAGGATGCTTATTTAAATATTTTTTTATCCAATTCATTGATACTTTTGCAGGAGTCGTATAACCTTTTTCGATCATGTATTTACCGATGCTTTTATAAGAATGCTTATTGCTCCCTGCATAAGCGAAGATTTCTTGACCGCCATCTGTATACTGTACCACACCACTACCTTGTACTTGCATAAAATAAATATCAACAAGGTTTTCTGCATAAGCTAGTTCTAATCCTTTCCCTGCCAATATTCCTTCACCGTCAATTTGCGCTCGTGTAGGAAGTTTAGAACTCTTTGAAGGTCGGGCGTAAATTGGATATTGGTATCGAGCAGTTTTAGTCTTACTTACTTTCAAAACCGGAGTGAAATATCCTGTAAAGAATACATTTCCTTTACCATCTTCACCTTTGATTTGATGAGCAGATAATGTACTAGAAATATCAGTAAGTTCATGATCATCCATTGCTAGCAATTCGTGGATCGTCTTTTCTAGCTTTTCAGTATTAATATTAAGGGTTTCAAAAGAAGGCATCTTTACGTTCTTTCGATATTTCAATACTTTAAGTTGTTTTTTTAACCCTTTTCTAAGTTCAGTATTAAGTTCAGGAAAGTCGATATTCTTTATTGAAGTCTCAGTGTATACATCGTGGAGTGGTCGGGAATCTTCGTTTTTTCCATTGTCTTTAAAGTCAAATGAGACGCTTGCTACAGGAAGATTTGGCGAAGTTTTTTCGGATTCATAGCTCAATGGGCTATGAGTTGGTGGGAAGTGACATTGTGACATGGTCACAAAGACTGCTACCAACAGCAGTGTTGTTTTAAAATTGTTCATGGGTAAAATAATGGTTTTGGTTGCCTTAGTATTTAAAAAACTGGATTATTATATGTTCAAAAAAATATTATATTACAAAAAATAGGCAAGTGTTTCAAAACACAAGCACAAAGGTAATTGCTTTAGCACCAAATACACTAATACTTCATACTTATCTTCATTGGATTATAATTTTTTAACATATCTTTAACATATTTAGCCTTGAAATGTTCCAATTCAATCGAAACTTGAGTATTATTTCTTGAAATGATTGGATATGACTTATCCAAGAATGAGCGAAAAGGTGTATTTATAGCTCTGTGAATGGGCTCTAAATGCCCTAAATTATGACAGATTTGTCAAAAGTATCTACTAATCATATTCTGAAACTTACTCAATATATGGTAGTGGTAGAACTATGAAGATGCTAGAAGTAGCACCTCATAAGAATATAGGGCAGATCAAAAGACCAAAGATCGCTTAAGCAAAGAGCCAATCATTATAATAGAAAACTGAATATATCTTTCTAACAATTACTATCCCTACTCGGACTAATGATCATATTATCCTTTTATCAATTTTCGTACAATTTTACCTTGGTCTGTATTTATAGATACTAAATATACGCCTTTAGGTAGCGCTTGAGTTTGAGTAATATTGAAAACTTGTATTCCTGCAAAGTTATTCGCAAAATTATGACTTTGAATATGCTGACCAGTTATTGACAAGATATCAATCGTCAAATCCTGAGCTGTCAATAATTCAATTTCAACATTAATTTGATCTTGAAATGGATTTGGAAAAACGGATACAGAACCAATTAAATCCTCTGGTTCATAAGCTGCAACAGGACAAGCGGTTTGAGCAACAAATAATTCATAACCACTAAGTGCTTGTTGGCAAATAGCTCGAACTTCAAATTCATAATTCGTACAAGATTCAAGATCTTCCGCAATAAAGTCTGGATCAACTGTAGAAAAAATATTCCAATCTATATCTCCGAGTCGTCTATACCTAACTTCATAGCTGATGGTATTTGTCGGCCCTTCCCAAGCCAAATTTAAGGTGGTCAATGTACTATCTACACCAAAGCTAAATGGACTTCCACAAGGGACTGCCGGTTGGAAATAAGCGGTGATAACATCATTAGTTTCCAAACTCATGGATATTACATCTGAAAATTGATCTGGACTAAAAGTATGATTCGCTACTTCCCAGTATGCAAATTCAAAACCTTCTGCTGGATTGGCAGTCAGATCGAAATCTATTCCACCAAAGTATTCAGCCAACCAAGGGTAATTTAGGCCATTTAAGGTATTGGCCTGTACATTTCCAGCACCCTCAGGTTCTACATTGATTGTTATCTCATAAGGACCAGTAATACCTAAATCTTCATAGCAATCTACAATCCCATCTGAAATGACGGTACATCTACTTTGAATAAAATCTCTTAGTTCCTGTACATTACTTTGCCATTCACTTAGAGATCCACCCCATCTGTCGATTTGTTTTGGCATCTCAGGTTCAATCTTACCAATCATTTCGTCCAATAAGCCAATCATGAAATCACAAGTAAAATAGGTATTGTTCAAATCCGCATATCTACTGATATACAAAGAAAGAAAATCTTGATTATTTAATAAAGCATTAAACATAGGGACATGTCCTTGTCCGCCTGGATCCCCCAAGACTTCTGGATTACAAGGATCAGCAAATGGACTTTGATCAGGCACACCCGTATAATTAATATAATGACCAAAAGTAGCATCTTCATCCCAAAGAATATAGCGCCATTTCTGAGCACCTCCGGTAGGTTTACGTCCACGCCACCAGCCAGTATTCCAATTTAACCAGTCACTGGAAACATTATGAGAGTGTAGAATGACATAATCAATCATACTCAAAACTTCTAATTCGCCTTCAACATAAGCATAATTATCAGGATCACTCATATCATTGGATACTACAAAATCATAAAGTGGATACCAATCATCTCCACTACCATATTCTTCCCAAGTACCGCCCCATGTTTTTAAAAAGTCAATCCATTTTCGTCCTTGATCATAATAATATTTGGTATAATCGTGATCATCTACTTTTTCTCTAAGTTCATAAACACCCCAATATTCTCCATTGGCATAAAGAATGCATGATTCATTTGTTCGTTCATCCATTTCCATGCCCGCCAATTGTGAAAGCGTATGGACATAAGCATCTCGAATATGGGCACCTCCATTTTCAAATGGATAATTATCATTTGCGGCGGCTTTAAGAATTATTCTTTGGAACTCATCTCTGTCTGTTATTGCAGGATCAAAAATATTATGTTTGATGGCATAATCATCTCCAAACTGATCTCTTGTGATAAAATCAATACCTCTTTGACTATAGGCCCAGGAATCATTGCCATGTTTGTTGAAATCTCCAGAAGCGTCAGATACTCGATTACCATTTGCATTAAATAATTCAAACGTACCGATTGGTTCTAGTCCAGCATCACCTTCGAGTAATGACAAAATATCATCTCCTGTAATTGATACCACTGGAATATTATGTATATCATTTAGTATATAAGTATGAAAGTCTATAAAACTAGCAGGAACATGAGGGTCGTTATTGATAGCAATGGCTTTGACTACAGCAGTGCTATTCAAGGTGAAAGGAGCGGTATATAGTGTAGAACTGATATTCGGAACCGTACCATCGGTTGTATAATATATATTTACATCAGGATCATCATTAGTAATAGAAACATTAACACTACTTCCATAGTAACCTGGAATAGGAGCAATTTCAGGTTTAGGGGAATAAACATCGCTTACAAGATTATTAGGACTTCCGGGATCAGGATTTAAATTGACACCCCAATTTCCATCACCATCAGCAAGTCTTGCCCAGCTATGATTAACTTGATTGGGCGTCTCAATATCATGAAAATCAATGATTGTCCCTGAAGGCCCAGCCAATACAATCGCTTCACTATTTTTGGTTTGAGTAAGTTTAAAATTTGTATGTAAATTTCCACCAAGGAATTCATCTCTTCCCGAGATCCAAACGAGTAGATGCGAGCCAGCCTCAATACTTACTCCAGCAGGAATCGGAAATTTTGTTGGATTATCAATTTTATCACTAAGGTAGTAACCCGATAAATCCACTGTTGTAGTACCTGTATTATACAATTCTAGCCAATCTTCATCTTCTCCATAATTGTCAAAAATCTCTCCGAAATTGGCACCTGAAAATTCGTTGATTAATATCTGCCCCTGTAGAATTAGAGTATTAAATAAACATAATATTGTAATCGCAATAAGTAAAATATTCTTCATAATACATTCTCTGTTTGTATTCTGTAATATACAGCAATGAAAATACGCATTATTAAAAAGAATTAGGCATTTAAAATCTTCTTTTCAAACTTTTGTCATAAGACAAGCATAAAAAATCAATCTAATTCATTCTCTTTTTCATTTTCAAGGAAAAGATATGCGGAATACTTATTTTTGGATTATACACATATTTCCCTTTTTCTACTTCCTCCATATTTTCGAAACAATTGTAAGGAGAATAATCAAACTCTTTAAATTCTTCGAGCGTCAATCCACAATTGAGTAGTGGAGTCATTATTTCAGAAAGACCATGACACCAAAAATATTCTTTGTGCTGAATGGGCGCATTGAAATCTGTATAGGTACCCTCAGTGATTTCTTCATATGGTTTCCCAGTATTGAAATAATTATATTCAAATTTGTTACTCGGAAAATCATACATATAAAGAACTGGATGAAAGTCTGCTATATAAAAAATACCTCCGGGGTTTAAAAAATGATTAATTACATTAGCCCATTGATCCAAATCAGGCAACCAGGTATAGGTTCCATAAGAAGTAAATACAATATCAAATTGTCCTTCCAGATGATCTTTTAGTTCCAAAACATTAGATTCTACAAAATTGACATCCAATCCAAGTTTTGTATTTAGTTCTCGGGCAAGCTCAAGGGATTTAGGAGACATATCTACTCCCGTAACTTTTGCACCCATCCTGGCCCAACTAAGGCTATCTTGCCCAAAATGACATTGTAAGTGAAGGATTGATTTCCCTTTTACATCGCCCAAGGCTTTCATCTCAATATCATTGAGTTTATTTTTGCCTTTTAAAAAATTTTCAAGATCATACATCTCTGAATTCTTATGATAGGCTACTTTCTCATCCCATAGCGCTTTATTATTTTCAAAGTATTCTTTCATATCGTTATTTTTTAATTGAAACTCTATTCTTTGTTTATCGTTTGTATATTTGCTAGATAATGAAGTTGTTCAAAAATGGCTGCTATTACTAGAAACAGATATTTTGTATCAAGACGAGGCTTTAAAATCGCTGCATAGCAGGGCTACGTAAGATTTTTATAACGAAGTATTGAGGCAAAAGATCGTTTCGTAGTTTAGTGAACTATTTCTGAACAACTTCAATTATTAAACAACTAATAGTTCTTTTACACAAAAATAAAAATAATGGCAGAAGATAAGAAAAAACAAAAACAACTTAATATAGAGTTACCGGAAGAAGTAGCAGAAGGGATATATGCCAATCTTGCGATTATTTCTCACTCTCATTCTGAATTTGTAGTAGACTTTATTCGCTTAATGCCCAGTGTGCCTAAAGCGAAGGTGAAATCCAGAATTATCCTCACCCCGATGCATGCTAAACGCTTAATGAAAGCTTTAGCAGAAAATGTTAAAAAATTTGAATCTCAATTTGGGTCGATTGATGAACCAGAGATTCCTCCTTTCCCGAATATGAATTTTAATACGCCTAAAGCTCAAGCTTAGCTAGAATGTAGAATATGGTTATGTAGGTTATTGAATTACATAACTTACATAACTATATCATCTACATGTCCCATATCATCTATCAATGTTACTATTCGCTCAATTAGCGTTATTTGTTAATGAAGCGTTAAAGGGAGAAAGTTTTACCTGAATTCCTATGCTAAGTTCTTAAATTTCAAAACTAGGAAACTAAACCTGAAAACATATGTCCTCCACTAAAGTAGTCTTACCTATCATCCTTATTCTTTTTGTCGGAGCTGGCTATTTTTATTTTAGCCAGAAAAAAGAAAGTCCTCAACAACAGAATTTACTTACTAAAGTAACAAAAGGGGAGTTCCTGGTACACGTAACCGCCACTGGAGAATTGAATGCAAAACGATCTCAAGAGATCAAAGGCCCTCCCGGGATGCGATCTGCTCAAATTTATCAAACTAATATCACGGATATGATTGCTGAGGGAACTTTGGTCAAAGAAGGAGATTATGTGGCTTCGCTTGATAAAACAGATTTAGAGACGAAGATGAAAGATGCAATGACAGAAGTGGAAAAAATAGAAACTCAATTGGCACAAGCAGAGATTGATACTGCGATTGAAATGCGAGGAATTAGGGATCAATTAATTAATCTTAAATTCTCTAAACAAGAAAAGTTATTACAGGTAGAACAAAGTAAATTTGAAGCGCAATCTGTTATTCGACAAGCTGAAATAGATTTGCAAAGAACAGAAAGGGATTATAATCAATTGTTGGCGAAATTAGAATTGACAAAAGAAAAATCTGATGCTAGAATCTCTGAAATAAATGCTTCTTTAAGACAAACACAGGCACGATTGGATGTGCTTCAAAATTTAGCGGGGGAATTTACCATTAAAGCCCCTAAAGATGGAATGTTGATTTACGCAAGGAGTTGGAATGGTAAAATTGGGCCCGGCTCACAGATTAGTTCCTGGAATCCTACCGTTGCTGAACTACCTGATTTGACAGATATGATTTCTAAATCGTATGTCAATGAAGTTGATATTAGTAAAGTCAAAAAAGGACAAGAAGTAAAAATTAAAGTAGATGCGTTTCCTGATGTTGAATATACAGGACAGGTCATCAAAATTGCGAATATTGGAGAACAACTTCGAAATTATGACTCTAAAGTCTTTGAGGTCGTAGTACAAGTAAACGAAGCAGACTCTATCTTAAGGCCTGCAATGACAACGGGAAATGAAATTCTTGTAAATACCTATGAGGATGTACTTTCTATTCCACTCGAAGGCTTGTTTAGCGATAGCCTTTCCTTTGTATATTTTAATGATAAAGGCAATACTGTCAAAAAAGAAGTGGTGCCAGGGCCAAGTAGTAATGACGAAGTCATTATTGCGCATGGTTTAGAAGAACAAGATGAAATTTTATTGATCGAACCTGAGCATTCAGAAAAAATGTCATTTATTCCGCTTGATGAAAAGATCAAAATGGAAATTAAAAAGAAATTGGCAGAAGATCAGGCTGCTCGTAATGCAGCAATGGAAGCGCGTAAAAAGAGTGTCAAAGATGAAGAGATATCGGAAAAGTCAGGAGGTGGGAATGTTATCTTCTTTAATTAAAAACCTTGCAGAAAATAATCGATCAGAATTTTGCCTAATCATTTAATTTTCTTCTACATAAGCCCTCAATTCTAAATGAAACGAATCATATTTAATTTTCTATTAGCAATGGAAGGCGTGTTTTCAAATAAACTACGCGCTTTTTTGACTGCACTTGGAATTATATTCGGAGTGGGGGCAGTTATCGCAATGCTTGCTATTGGTAATGGTGCCAAACAAGCTATTTTGGATCAAATGAAATTGATTGGGACGAATAATATAGTTGTTGAAGCTAAAATTCTCACCGAAGAAGATTTAGAATCAAACTCTAATCAAAACAATAACACTCAGCAAAAAAACTTACGCCCTTGGTCTCCTGGTCTAACAATGGAAGATGCGATTACTTTGGATAAATTGATACCTTCAATTGAAAAAATAAGCCCTGAGATTGTATTACCTACTAATATTATTCAATCAGGGAAATTGGAAAAAGCGAAGTGTATTGGAGTAAGTAATACTTTTTTTGAATTGAATAATTTGAATCTGTCAAAGGGACAATTTTTCCATGATAAACAGCTTGAATCAGGGAAACCAGTATGTATAATTGGTAAAAATATCCAATCAAAATTCTTTCCGGAAGAAGATCCAATTGGAAATAAAATTAAATGTGGCAATGTTTGGTTAAGCATAATAGGCGTATTAGAAAAAAGAATAGCTAGTGCGGAAAGTCTTGAGAACCTCGGTATTCGGGATTATAATTCTGATGTTTACATCCCCATGACTACTGCTTTGATTCGATTTAAAAACAGAGCAATGGTTTCTAAGAACGATATCAAAAGAGGCGATTGGGATGATGAAGTTGATAAAACCGAAAACTATCATCAATTAGACAAATTGGTACTTCGCGTCGATAAGTCAGAAAATATGAAAGCCAGTGCCCAGATTATTGCAAGGGTTTTGAAGCGAAGACATCAAGGATTAGTAGATTATGAAGTTACTGTACCAGAACTTCAACTTCAGCAAGAACAAGCGACCAAAGACCGCCTTAACCTTGTACTAGCATTTATTGCTGGGATTTCATTATTAGTGGGAGGAATAGGAATTATGAATATTATGTTGGCTACCGTATTAGAACGAATTAAGGAAATCGGTGTTCGAAGATCTTTAGGGGCTATGCAAAAAGATATTACCCTTCAATTTTTATTTGAGGCTATTTTTATTAGTTTGATCGGTGGTTTACTTGGAGTGGTCCTTGGCGTTTCTACAGCATATATTATTGAAACCTATTTTGAAATACCAGCAGAAGTTTCCACTTGGTCTGTACTAATTTCCTTCTTTGTTGCTGCTTCAGTGGGATTGGTCTTTGGTCTATTTCCTGCGGAACAGGCTGCTAAAATGGATCCAATCAAAGCTTTGAGAACGGAATAAGGTAGGTGGTCAGGTGAGCCAGATGGTCAGGAAGTCAGGTGAGTTAGATGGTCAGAAAGTCAGGTGGTCAGATGGTTAGGAAGTCAGTAAGTTAGAAAACCTTTTATTTGAGCCCCTGAATATAAAATTAAAGTAAATGAAATACTACCTTCAGTTAATACTACTTATTACATTGTTTAATGCTGGCATGGCACAGGAGAGTCTTCGAATGAATTTACAGGAGATTATCAGCATGGCACAAAATGATGCACCAGATGTACAAATTTCAAAAACGAAATTGAGTAACCGATATTGGTTTTATCAATCGTTTTTGAGTGATTATAAACCTCAAATTGATCTGAATGCTACACTTCCAAATGTGAATAGATCAATTCAATCTATTATCTTACCGGATGGAACTCAGGCTTTTGTGCCTCGTTCATTTATGGAAAATTCAGTAGGTATTTCACTAAGTCAAGAGATTGCTTTGACTGGAGGGCGTATTTTTGCTTCTACTGGATTAGAGCGACTTGATATATTTAAAACAAGCTTGACAGGAAAATCTACTTCTTATTTGTCTAATCCAATCTTTATTGGTTTTCAACAACCAATCTTTGGATTCAATCGATTAAAGTGGAATAAAGAAATCGAACCAATGCGTTATGAAGAAGCTAATAGAGAATTTGTTGAGGAAATGGAATCTGTCGCATTCGGGGCTGCAAATTTCTTTTTTGATGTATTAATTTCACAACTCAATGTTGAAGCTTTAATTAAAAATAAAGAAGATGCAGATACCCTTTTTGCAATAACAAAAGGGCGATTTAGTGTTGGCCGAATTGCTGAAACAGAATTATTGCAAATAGAATTGAGTTCGATGAATGCTGATGCCGAATTAGCTTCTGCAAGATTAAATTTTCAGACGAATACAGAGCGATTAAGGAACTTCCTGGGAATAGAAAAAGCAGTCCTTTTTGATTTGATTCCACCTACGGAATTACCTGATTTTATTATTGATGAGCAACTCGCTTTACAGTATGCCGAAAAATATAGGAGTGAATCGATTTCTTTTCGACGTAGATTAAAAGAAGCCGAACGGGAAGTGAGTCGCGCTAAATCAGAGAGTGGGTTTCAGGCGGATATTACTGGTCAGTTTGGTTTATCACAAACATCAGATGATTTAAGTAATGCCTATTCAGATCCACTTGACCAAGAACGGTTCTCTGTACGTCTGAATGTTCCACTTGCTGATTGGGGAAAGGCAAGAGCAAGAATGGAAATCGCAAAATCTAATCAAGAACTTGAGCGAATGAATGTAGCGCAAGATCGTATAAATTTTCAAAGAGAAATCAGTATAAAAGTGCAACAATTTGATTTACTCAGGACTCAGGTTGCATTAGCAAAACGAGCTTATGATGTATCTGAGAAACGTTTAGATATAACTCGAAAACGATACTTGATCGGTAAAATTGAAATAATAGAACTCAATTTGGCACTTCGGGAACAGGATTCTGGAAGGCGATCTTATTATTCTGCTCTTCGGGCATTTTGGACAGCTTATTATGAATTGCGTCGCTTGACACTTTATAATTTCGAAAAAAATGAACCGCTTGTAAAATAATCTTTTTCAAAAAATAGTGTGCTTATAAATACCATTAAGGTCTGTCCAAAGCAATGAATCCAGTCGCTTTATTCCATTTTTCGGAGCGCAAAATCACATAAAAACCTAACTTGGTTTTTTATATTCCTATCGCTGAATGAAAAGGAGAAAAGGCTTTTTAAGCGCCTTAAATAACCTTTTTTGACAAATGAAAATAAAATTTAGAGAGGCGCGCTATACATTCACTATTGATCTAAAACAATCATTTTTCAAAAAAGGCATCCTTTTTGAATAACTGTAATAAACCCATCCCCCCAATCAGTTTCTCAGCTCTTAATTTTCTATCCCCCTTTATTGAATTAGCTATTCTTTTTAAAAAAGGAGTACTTAATCCGAAATAAACTTATAAACATATAATAAATACTTTTAATTATGAAGATTAGATTTTCTATGCTGATTGCATTATTGTGCATTCAAATCAGCTCCTTTTCCATGTATGATTGTGATTGTAATTGGGAGATAGACATCGTTTGTATCCAGACGGATGATGGGAATATTGTTCCTTTTCCAAATGCTTGTTGGGCTAGTTGTTTGGGCTTTAATGAATCGGAATTTATTGATTGTAATTATGATATTACCTTTGACCCTGTTTGTGGCTGTACTTCTGATGTTGAGCCGGTATGTGTGGATGCACCAAGTGGTGAAATTATTTTATTTCCAAATAGTTGTTTAGCGGAATGTGCAGGCTACACTGAAGATGATTTTTTAGGGTGTAATTATGATCTTCCTACTAATCCAAATTGTGGTTGTGATTATAATGTCGATGAAGTCTGTGTTGAAATAGAGGAAGGGATTTATATGCCATTTCTGAATCCATGTTGGGCGGACTGTGTTGGATATACTGAGGATAGCTATTTAGACTGTGGAATTATTTTTTCTGATGAAGATGTAGCAGAGGAAGCAGCTCAATATTTTTACGGACTTATTTTGGACGACACCTTTAATCTAAGCGAAGAAGAGCTTCCAGAATTAAATCAAAGTATACCACAAGAAGACCTACTTGAAAGTAGTATTAAGAGGCTTACTATTTTTCCGAATCCTGTTGATGGAAATGAGCTCAACTTAAAAATGAATATAACAGAGTCTGGAGATTTTCGGATTGATCTGATGTCTATTACAGGAAAGCTATATAAATCATTAACACATTCTATTGATAATGAATTTGGCTTATTAAAAATTCAAGTAAATGATTTGCCAGAAGGTGTTTATTATTTAAACGTTTACTCCGGGAAATCAAGCTCAACCTTAAAGTTTGTAAAGAAATAATCGTTCTTTGGAAAATCCCGTGGACAAGCCGTAAATAAGATCAAAAGCGACTAAAGGAAGCCTTGATCTTATTTATGGCTTTGTCTCAAACACGAAGTTTGTCAAAGAATCAAAATAATTATAGAAAATATATTATGAAGTTGTTCAAAATAGTAGCCATTTTCGAACAACTTCTATTTGCCAATAGGAGTCATTCCTTATTTTTATTTGACGCTGATTTATATGATTAATTATGACGATTAGTGCCTTTCAACGTCAGAAATCACGTTTTATAGATTTTCAAAAGATCGAGATGATTCATGTTGATTTTGATTATCTTTTGATCCTATTTTACCAAAGTTACATCGCCTTTATACAATATCACTCTATCATCAAGGAATTCGATTTCTGTATACCATGCAAATACAGCATTATTCATAGGTTTCCCTTTGAAATATCCGTCCCATCCAAAAGGTTGATGACTGGGAGATACATTTTCAGTTGAATAAACTAAAGCGCCCCAGCGATTATAGACCTTGAAATCTAAAATTCTACGGACACCATTTCCAGTAAAGATGGTAAAGATATCATTTGTACCATCGCCGTTTGGTGAGAAAACATTGGGTATAAATACATTACGATTTTTAATAACCTCGACTAAGACCTGATCTTGTTGAGTACAACCAGTGATAGAATCAACCACCGTTATCGTATACATCATAGTACTGGTAGGATTGGCTACAGGTTCTATACAATTAATACAACTCAGACTATCAGTCGGAGACCAAGTGATCCCTTGATTAGTAATAGGAAAGACTGTTGCATCAATTTTTACACTTTCGCCTAATTCTATTCTGTGATCCGGACCTGCATCAATCATAATAAAAGGAGGCTCATAAACACTAATAGATGTACCTGCTGTACAACCATTCGCATCTGATAATTCAAAATCATAAATTCCACCATTTAAATTCGATTGGATCATATCAGGGGAAAATGGTTCGCCATTATAACTAAATAAATAAGGTGGTGTTCCTCCTTGAATATTGCTGATCTCGATGACTCCGGATTGATCTCCAAAGCAAGGAACATCAATTACACTATAATCAAAAGTAAGTGCTTCTGGCTCGCTTATAGTAATGGTTGATAAAACATAATTACATAAATCATCTGTGATTGTTAAAGTATAATCCCCTGCACATAATTCAGTAAGTCCAGGTGAAGTATCTCCTGTATCCCATAGAAAATTTAATTGACCATTGCCCCCAGAAATAGTCGATATGACTGTACCATCGCAGTCTAGATTACAATCAACATTGAAGGATTCTATATCAAGAAAAACCTCTTCGAGATAACTAACTTCTATCGTATCACTTCCTATACAACCCTCATGGATTACCTCAACCCAATAAACACCGGGATCAGAAACTGTAAATGTACTTTCAGTAGAGCCATCTTGCCAGGGTATAACTATCGGCTGGTACATTGGGCGCAAGAGACACCGTGTGTAAATCACATACAGTCGTATCTGGACCTAAATTAAAAGCCGGAGTCGTGCTAAAAATCACATTTATTTCATCAGAAATAGCACAACCATCACTATCAAATACACTTACAGAATATCTACCTGAATTAGTGATCTGAAGCGTAGGATCATTCGTACCATCATCCCATTCATAAGCCACACCCCCAGAGATGGATGCATCAAGTGTAAAAGATGGATCATCACAAACAGAAAAGTCAGGGCCTAAATCAAGAGCCAGTGAATTATTATAATTCAAAATAAAAGAATCTCGTCTGGTACATGCTCCACCTAATAAGGAAACATCAACCCAGTAAACACCCTGACCATTAGCACTATATGTAGCAACAGTAGAACCATCCTGCCAAGTATAAGAAGCATTAGTCGTAGTGGCATCTAAAAAGATCGTTTCATCGGGATTGCAAATAGTTGTATCGGTCAAGGTACTTCCAGCTTGTAGAACATCAATTACAAGATAACTTACATCACTAGAGTTACAAGTTAAAGTATTCGAGGCATTAAGTGTTACGATATAAGTTCCTGGCTCATTAAAAGTATGGCTGGCATTTTCTGTATTTGCAGTAGCACCACCATCATCAAAGTCCCACATAAACACAGTGGCATCTTGTCCTGTATACTGAAAATCTACTTCAAAAGGTACACAGCCACTAGTACTAGGCAAAGCAATACTTGCAGCGGTAACAGTAGGAACTTCAAAGTCAATTTTAAATACACCTATATCGCAAAATGTAGATTGAGTTTCAGCAAATGCCCCAGGTAAGGTGTTCAAAACCCCAGAAGAAGTACAAGAGCAAACACCTTGATAAACTATTCCAGACTTGTCAAAACGACTTGTACCACCATCGACATGATCTGCACTACCGTAATAAGTTCCAAACTGAAGCGCACTTGCCATTGGATCTAAAACACCAAGGTATACTGTACCGCCTGCTGAAGAAATGGCATCTGTAGTAAGTGGTAAATCCCAAGCAGCATAATAACCAGAGAAATATATATTATTGCATTTATCTACCATAAAAGCAACAGGGACAAAGTCATATCCAAAAGTCGAGGGGCCTTTCCCAATCACAGTACTATATTGAATAGTGGAAAGGTCACTTCCAAAGCTTGCTAAAAATTGTTTGCTTCCTTCATTATAAAAATAAGTGTTCGGAGTAATCGGCATCTGACCAGTAGTCTGACCATAGATATGAACATTTCCGTCTTCATCGATATCTAGAAAAAAACCATGCTCATCGCCGGATGATCCCCAAAAAGTACTAGCGATTAAATCACTTCCATTAGCGTTTAAAATGGTAACATAAGCATCTTCTTCTCCACCTGCCCATGTAGGTTGAACGGTTCCCGAAGTAGTAGGGAAGTCACTGCCTCCGGCAATTCCAACGACATAAACCTGACCAAAATCGTCTACTCTAATGCCAAATGCCGTATCAGCATCACTACCTCCGAGATAAGTAGCCCAAAAAAGTGTAGAAAGATCACTGTTAAGTTTAAAGACAACTCCATCTTGAGTAGATGAACCACTCACGTTTTGATCAACATCAAAAGCGCCCGGTGTTACCGGAAAATTATCAGAATTAGTACATGATGCGATATATGCATTCCCTTGATTATCCAAAACGATTTCTCCTCGGTAGGTGTCGTCATAGTTAGAGTTTATAGTGGATGTATTCTGCCCATCATTACCAGATCCTCCAACGAATGTGGACCCTACTAGCGCGCTACCAGCTGTATTGAGTTTGGTAACAACGATATCTTGAAATAGACCTTTGGTATTTTGAAATGCATTAGAAGTAACAGGATAGTCTGCACTTTCAGTAGAACCTAAAATGAAAAGTTGACCATTAAAGTCAGCAATCATACTATGGGGGAAATCACCTTCGGATCCTCCAATATAGGTCGCATAAATCTGTGTCGTCCCATCAGGGTCATATTTTGTGACGGCAATGTCTGTATTACCTCCGCCAAATTGAGTTTGAAATGCACCAGGAGTCGTTTGATATCCTACACCAAAAGATCGGCCTCCAGCGTATATGTTTCCTTCATTATCGAAAGTGGCAGTGTGTCCAAAACTGTAAGTGCCGGTCATTCCGGAAAGGGTAGAGGCGATTACAGTAGGATCAATGATCAGTCTGTAATTATTATCATATCCTTCTGGGAAAACAAAAGAAACAAGATTGCCCTTTAATTCATATTCACATGGTATAATCACTTCTTTGCCATCGATTATCTGATAGACATATGGTTTTTGCTCAGTGATTGTTTCTACTGATGTATGTATGATCAAATTACTATTATCAATTTCTACTGCATCTGCTCCCTCGTACTCTATTTCGATAATAGAAGGATCGATATGTGGCTCGACAATTAGATCGTATTTAAAGTGTCCATCACTATCATATGCCTCTAGGTTTATGCCTTGATAAAGGTTTTGATAACTGATTTTTTCAAAAATTGGTACATTCGATGCCCATTTGTTCTGATCATTGCCTAAAAAATAATTATAGTACTCTTTATGTTGCCCGGTTTCTGTAAAGTTTACATTTTGAGCATTTTTAAAATGAACTTTATAAGCATGTAAATGGATGTCTAGAGTTTCGCTTTTATCATGATTCGTTTCATGGATTTTCCCTACATCTTCGGCATTAGCAAATACATAGGTAAACGTTTTTTGTTCTAGATAAACCATATTTAAGCCTCCGAGTGAAGCTTTATATTTTACATTATCATGCCATTGATTTTTATTTTTTATAAAAGCAACTTTGGCTTTACTAGGTAGTGCCGTGTTTTGAATATCATGTGAATGATTAGAATGGTGCTCATGACTTTGATGCTTTTTAGGAATAGCTAGAGTTTGAGCCACCAGAAAAGAGCCAGTTACCAAAAAAAAGCAGGTAAATAAAATGGTCTTCATAGCAAATTTTAGATTTGAAAATTTTAAGTCCACATGATATACCTGACGCGAAGTGGTTTGGAACTCTCTCAAACCATTTTAGTCAGTATATACTGTAATGAAGTACATTTATTTTCCCAAACTACTTCAATGTCAGTATACTTCTCTAAATATATGCATTTTGAACGAAAAAAGCTGTAGTAAAATTTGAATGAGCGGGGACAAAACGATAAAAAAAGACCTCTTTTCATAGAGGTTGTTTAAAAAATCTACTCAAAATAATGTTCCATTCTTTGTGGGTGGAACTATTCCTAGGTGTTGATATGCTTTTTCAGTGACCAAACGACCTCTTGGTGTTCGCTGAATATAGCCTTCCATAATTAAAAATGGCTCATGAACCTCCTCAATTGTACCACTTTCTTCTCCTACGGCTGTACCAAGCGTACTGATTCCTACAGGACCTCCTTTAAACTTATGGATGATTGTTGAAAGAATTTTATTATCCATTTCATCCAAGCCACTTTCATCAACATTGAGGGCAGATAAACCATATTTGGCAATTTCTACTCCAATTGTCCCGTCTCCTTTTACCTGAGCAAAATCTCGAATCCTACGCAATAGAGCATTTGCTATTCTGGGAGTACCACGACTACGCCTGGCAATTTCATGTGCTCCTTCATCTGTAGTTGGAATTTCTAGAATATTAGAAGATCGTTTGACAATTCCCTCTAATGTTTTAGTATCATAATAATCAAGGTGACAATTAATACCAAACCTTGCTCGCATAGGTGCTGTCAGCAAACCCATTCTTGTCGTTGCACCAATTAAAGTAAAAGGATTTAGAGTAATTTGAATACTTCGAGCATTTGGTCCACTGTCAATCATAATATCTATTCGATAATCTTCCATTGCAGAATATAGATATTCTTCGACCACTGTGTTCAGTCGATGTATCTCATCAATAAATAGAACATCGCCTTCTTCTAGATTAGTCAATAAACCCGCAAGGTCTCCAGGTTTCTCAAGTACTGGACCGGAAGTTAGCTTAAGTTCAGTTTCCAGTTCATTACATATAATATGAGAAAGGGTCGTTTTTCCCAGACCAGGAGGGCCATGTAATAAGACATGATCCAATGCTTCACCTCTACGTTTGGTTGCTTCAATAAAAACTTTCAGATTCTCAACGATCTTTGGTTGACCACTAAAATCATTCAATTCCTTAGGACGTAAAGCCCTTTCTATCAGCTTCTCTTCTGGTATATAATTATCGTCTGAAGGATCTAAATTTGGATTCATTTTTTCAATTATCAATGTTCAATTATCAATTATCAATTATCAATGTTCAATTATCAATGTTCAATTATCAATTATCAATGTAGACCTCTTATCTTATTTATCTTGTGGGCCTGTATGACTTCGGTAGATTACTTTTCCTTTTTGTCCTTGTAGATATCTTTGTTTACATTGATTGACTCCCAAACCTTCATGCTTACACAATAATGTACCTTGGCAATCATAAAGTAACTGTTTGGTTTTAAAATAATAAAGATATGCCCATCCATCTCGGAAATCAAATTTTTGAATTGTTGTAGGCTTAGACGTATTGATAACTTCTTTCATCCAGGGAATAGAAATAGGATCTTCAGTATTGACACATTCTTTTACAATAGGTCTTCCTTCAATCAATTCTATACAAGTAATCTCTATAGATGCTTTTTCAGCCATACAAACACTCATTACATCTTCCAATTCCTTATAATTTAATTTGATTCTTTGGCCATCTCGAAGTACAAAATCTTCATTATTTATTTTAGCGGGTAAAAGCTTATCTCCATTATCTAAGACGATCATCATACTGCAACCATCCAAGCCTGTCATGTCTTTAACCGTGGCTAGCGTTTGACAATTTTCTGAAGAAACAGTCTTCAAGTCTTTATTCGTATTACAAGTAAAGAAGAAAAACAAGAGACCGCAAATGGATATTTTTAGAAGAAGATTATGAGTCATAGATAGTTCTGTTTTAATAGTTGAGCTATAAATAAGGCAATAAAAATTGTCTTAAAAAATCGGAACAAAGGTAATTCTAATTTCGTGTATATTTAAATATAGATTTTCATTATTAAAATTCTTACATTTGCACCGATTTTTGAACAATTTCATAATATGAGATTAAGAATATCAATTATTTTTAAAAAAATCGATTTCAATATTTAACTAATTTAAACCTGTCTGTCTGTTCGAAGAATTTCTCTAAGCAATTAGAGTGTACAGTTAGACCAAAATACAATATAAAAATGAGTGGCACAAAAGTTACTATCAAAGATGGAGTATTACAAGTACCGGATAACCCAATCATCCCATTTATCGAAGGAGATGGAATTGGACCGGATATTTGGGCAGCAGCTGTTCGTGTATTAGATGCAGCTGTAGAAAAAGCTTATAAAGGTCAACGAAAAATTCATTGGCATGAAATCTATGCAGGCCAAAAAGCGATGGACAAAACTGGAAAGTGGTTGCCAGCGGCATCGCTTAGTGCTATGAAGAAATATTTGATTGGTATCAAAGGACCTTTGACAACACCTGTTGGGGGAGGAATTCGGTCTTTGAATGTAGCTATTCGCCAAAAACTTGACCTTTATGCTTGTGTACGTCCAGTAAAATACTTCAAAGGAGTACCTTCTCCTGTCAGAAAACCAGAATTGGTTGATATGACTATCTTCAGAGAAAATACAGAAGATATTTATGCTGGTATTGAATACCTTGCGGGAACTGCTAAATTGAAAAAACTAAAGAAATTCTTAATTGAAGAATTGAAAGTTAAATCAATCCGTTTTCCTGATACGGTTTCTTTAGGTATCAAGCCTGTGTCTATCGAAGGTACAGAACGATTAGTAAGAGCTGCTATTAAGCATGCTTTTGAGACTGGAGCACCATCTGTTACTTTGGTTCACAAAGGAAACATTATGAAATTTACAGAAGGTAAATTTAAAGATTGGGGGTATGAATTGGCAGAAAGAGAATTTGGAGATAAAGTTTGGACTTGGGCTCAATATGACCGTATCAAAGCGGATAAAGGTCAAAAAGCAGCAGATAAGGCTCAGCAAAAAGCTTTGGATAAAGGAGCAGTATTGATTAAAGATGTTATTGCAGATGCATTTTTACAGCAGATCCTTACTCGCCCAGCTGAATATTCTATTGTTGCTACGTTAAACTTAAACGGAGATTATATCTCAGATGCCCTAGCAGCAGAAGTAGGAGGAATTGGTATCGCTCCTGGCGCGAATATTAATTATGATACTGGGATTGCAATGTTTGAAGCAACGCATGGTACTGCGCCAAAATATGCAGGATTAGATAAGGTAAACCCTAGTTCAGTAATCTTGTCTGGCGAGATGATGTTCCGTTATATGGGATGGGATGAAGCAGCTGATAGAATTATAAAAGGAGTTGGTGGAGCAATCCGTAAGAAGCAAGTAACCTATGATTTTGAAAGATTGATGAATAAAGCTACCTTATTAAAGTGCTCTGAATATGGTGATGCTGTTATCAAAAATATGGGTAAATAGTATTTCTTAATAGACATCAAGAAATATTGTCGAAATAAAATAAAAAGGCGATAGGAAAATCTTTTCTATCGCTTTTTTAATACCTGAAAAGTTGTAAACTATTGCAATCCGAATTTATCCAATCGACGATATAATGCAGCTCTTGTCAGTCCCAAATCTTCCGCAGCCTTAGTAATATTTCCTTTATGGACTTGCAAAGCTTTTAGGATAAGTTGCCGTTCCATCTTTTCAATATTAAGTACGGAAGCATCCTCTGACTCCACTTTTTGATCAGAAGAAGAAAATCGAAAATCATTGCTTTCTAATACATTAGATTCTGAAAGGATAATAGCTCGTTCAATAGCATGGCTAAGTTCTCTAACATTTCCAGGCCAATTATGCATTTCTAACTTTTTGACTGCTTCAGGATTAATAGAGAGTTGATCTTTTTGATACTTTTCTTTATACATATGTAGAAAGTGTTCAGCTAAAATTGGAATATCACCGATTCTTTCTCTAAGAGGTGGTACAAGAATTTCGACTGTATTAATTCGATATAATAAATCCTGTCGGAAGGTTCGTTTTTTAACCATTTCATTCAAAGATTCATTCGTTGCACAAATCAATCGGAAATTAACAGGGACTGCCTTATTGGTTCCTACTGGAGTGATTATCATATTTTGAAGCGCAGAAAGAAATTTACTTTGAGCAGAAAGTGAAAGATTACCAATCTCATCTAGAAAAAGTGTTCCGTTTTTTGCCGCCTCAAATCTTCCAGCTCTATCTTCATGTGCATCCGTAAAGGCGCCTTTTTTATGACCAAATAATTCACTTTCAATGAGTGATTCAGGAATTGAACCTACATCAACTTTGATAAATACCTCTTTACTCCGATCAGAAGCTTGATGAATGGCTCTGGCAACCATTTCCTTTCCGGTTCCATTCTCTCCAAGAATCAAAACATTTGCTGTTGTACTTGCGACCTTATCAATGGTTTTAAATATATGCTCAATAGCTTTAGAACGACCAGCCATCTGACCATTTATTGCATTTAATTGCTTTGTTAATGTTTCCCTGGTTTGTTCTAGATGTTGTATTTCTTTTTTAGAAACGATTAATTCTAAGGTAGACTTTATAGTAGAGAGTAATTTTTCATTATGCCAGGGCTTTTCTATAAAATCAGCTGCACCATTTTTCAATGCCCGAACGGCTATTTCAATATCTCCATGAGCAGTTAGAATAATAACTTGAGTATCTGGACTAATTGATTTTATTTTCGTCAACCAATTCAATCCTTCTTCTCCTGTTTTTGCACCAGCTCTATAATTTAGATCTAGTAAAATCAAATCAGGTTGATGCTGGCGAATCAGTCTTGGAAGATGGAAAGGATTTGACTCTGTGAATACATGGCCAATATGATTTTTTAGTAACATCTTAAGCGTGAACAAGATGTCTTCCTCATCATCAATTATTAGTATTGTTGTATCTGCTAAATTAGTCATAGAGGTATTAAAATGATTCTAAATGAAATCGTTTGCCCTACCTAAAAAATAGAACAAAGCCCAAAAAACATAATAATATTATGACCAAAGATACATTAACTGTCCGTTTTTGAACACCTGATCGTTCATTTTTGGACAAAATCTTTTAATTTAAAAAATAAATAATTTGTAAGTGTCTGATTATTAGTTATTAATGCTTTTGGCATAGCTATCTCATAGTATTTAATAGTAATCACAAGGTATTATCAGAATTAATTGAAAAACTCAACCCATTAAGACAAGCTCTTCATAGAGTCAAAAATAAAATGATATGGACAGAAAAATTGAAAAGAAGAAGTTTACCTGGCAAAAAATCACCTTTGCTTTGATTGCAATAATAGCTGTTGGGTTTCTTGCCACTAGTTTTTATAAAAATGCTGGTGTCTCTAAACTCAATGTCGTTACAGAGCGATTATTGGTTGATACCATACAAACTGGAATTTTTCAAGAGTACATTCCGGTTACTGGGGTAGTAATGCCAATAAAAACAATTTTTATTGATGCAGTAGAAGGAGGAAAGGTGGAAGAAAAATTGGTTGAGGATGGAGCTATGGTAAGTAAAGGGCAAGTGATCCTTACTTTATCAAATCCTGACCTTTTATTAAATTCCTTAAACCAAGAGTCGAATGTTATTGCTCAAATCAATCAGATTAGAACGACTTCTGTTTTGATGGAACAACAAAGCTTAAACTTGCAGGAAGAATCTTTGGAAGTAGAGTATCAAATTGATTTGACAGATACAAGATTAAAACGGAATCGAACACTATATGAAGATAAAGTGATTGCACCCATTGAATATGAAGAAATGCTTGCGGAATTTGAAAATTATAAGAGAAGGCAAAAGCTATTAAAATCTAGAATCGTCAAGGATAGTGTATACCAAGAGTTGCAAAAAATACAAATGGAATCTTCCTTGGATTTAATGGAAAGAAACCTAGAAATCACCAAAAAAAGCTTAGATAATCTTATCGTAAGAGCTCCGATAGATGGACAACTTTCTGGATTGAATCTGGAAATAGGGGAGTTGGTTTCAACAGGTGAAAATATAGCCACCCTCGATAATCTCAATAATTTTAAAATTCAAGTTCGAGTGGATGAATTTTATATCTCTCGAGTATTCCTTAATCAAGAAGGGTCTTTTGAGTTTGCAGGTAAAAGATATTTTATGAAAATTAAAAAAATCTATCCGCAAGTTACCAATGGAGCATTTCTCGTAGATATGGTTTTTTTAGACGAAATTCCTGATGGAATAAAACGAGGGCAAAGCGTTTCTGTAAAACTCCAATTGTCAGCGGATAAAGAGAGTAGATTATTAGCTCGGGGCGGCTTTTATCAATCTACTGGCGGAAATTGGATTTATCTAATAGACCCTTCTACTGGCAATGCTTTCAAAAGAGAAATCAGACTAGGCAATCAAAACCCTAACTATTATGAAATACTAAGTGGACTTGAAGATGGAGATGTTGTCATCGTATCCAGCTATGAAAATTTTGGAGACAAAGATGTATTGGTTTTAAAATAATAATATGGAGATGTTGTGCGTGCTCGGTTTTTTCCTATGTACACAACATTCAAAAATAAAAATGAAGTTGTTCAGAAATAGCTGCTATTACGAGAAACAGATATTTTGCTTCAAGACGAGGCTTTAAAATCGTTGCATAGCAGGGCTACGTGAGATTTTTATAAGGAAGTATTGAGGCAAAAGATCGTTTCGTAGTTTAGTGAGCTATTTTTGAACAACTTCAATAAAAATACAAAATTAAAGATCATGATAAAAACAGAAAAATTAATAAAAATCTATCAGACAGATGATGTAGAAACTACTGCATTAAATGAAGTCTCTATTGAAATTAAAGAAGGAGAGTTTGTAAGTGTAATGGGGCCTTCAGGCTGTGGAAAATCTACTTTGCTCAATGTGTTGGGTATGATAGATAATCCAACAAATGGCAATTATTATTTTAATGGAGAAGAGGTAGGGAATCTACCAGAAAGAAAGCGCTCCAATGTTCGAAAACACAATTTGGGTTTTGTCTTCCAGTCTTTTAACCTCATTGATGAACTGACTGTTTTTGAAAATGTCGAATTGCCGATGCTTTACACTAAAGTACCAGCGGCAGAGCGAAAGAGAAAGGTTGAAGATTTATTGGAAGGCATGAATATCATGCACCGACGTAACCACTTTCCTCAACAACTTTCAGGTGGACAACAACAGAGAGTGGCCGTAGCACGAGCAATAGTAAATGATCCCAAACTTATTCTTGCAGATGAACCTACTGGAAACCTGGATTCTTCTAATGGTGATGAAGTGATGAAAATTCTTTCAGAGCTAAATGCCAAAGGGACAACTATCCTTATGGTTACCCACTCTCAATATTGTGCAGAATTTGGTAATCGAATCATTCGAATGCTGGATGGACAGGTGGTCACGGAAAATGTAGTGAAGCAATATTTGTAATGATCTAAAAATTGATCATTAAGAGCATGAATACTGAGATTTTTCAAAAAACTATGTAACCAATCAACAATGATAAAACTATCCAATGTCGAACGCTATTATACCAATGCTGCTCAAAAGAACTGGGTACTAAAAGATATTTCTCTTCAGATCGAACAAGGAGAATTTGTTACGGTCATGGGCCCAAGTGGTGCTGGGAAAAGTACCTTGCTCAATATTATAGGAATGCTTGATCAAGCAGATAGCGGTACTTATCAGTTCTTTGATGAGGAAATTCATCGACTAAAAGAAAGGAAAAGACAAGAGATTCATAAACAGTACATGGGCTTTGTTTTTCAAGCTTATTATTTGATAGACGAATTGACTGTTTACGAAAATATTGAAACACCGCTGCTATATAGAAATGTAAAAAAAGCAGAACGCCAATCAAAAATCGCTGATGTTTTAGACCGATTTAATATGGTGGCAAAAAAGGATCTTTTCCCTAGCCAATTATCTGGCGGACAACAACAACTAGTAGGTCTTGCCAGAGGAATTATTGCTAGTCCTAAACTCCTACTCGCCGATGAACCTACAGGCAATTTACATTCTTCACAAGGTGCAATCATTATGGACCTTTTTAAAGAATTGCATCAGGAAGGTATGACAATTATTCAGGTGACACATAATGAAAAGTATGCAGCGTATGGAACTAGAATTATAGAATTACAAGATGGATTTATCAAAGAAGATAAAAAGACAACAAGTAAATTAAACCATTAGGCACTATTGGGAAGCTATTAATGATCTACTTTAACACCTCTAAAATTTAAGGCATGTTTATTAAAAATTTAACCTATGCATTTCGGAACCTTTGGCGCGATAAATTTTATACTTTTCTAAATGGTAGTGGTCTGGCAATTGGAATTGCCGCAGCCCTTCTTATTTTCCTTTGGGCAAATGATGAGATGTCTTTTGATAATTTCCATAGTAAGAAGGATCGCATTCATAGAGTACTGGCTTATTGGCCATTTGGAGGAGAACATAATTTGATTCCAAGTACGCCATATCCATTTGCAGAGGCTGCAAAAACGAAAGTGCCAGAGATTGAAAAAATAACACTTGTAGGAAGATTATGGGGTACGGTGATTCGTCATGCTGATAAAGGTTTTGATATAAAAAATACTAAAATCGTTCATGCTGACTTTTTTCAAATTTTTGATTTTCCGTTTTTGTA
This sequence comes from Saprospiraceae bacterium, assembly GCA_965277415.1. Lineage (GTDB taxonomy): Bacteria > Bacteroidota > Bacteroidia > Chitinophagales > Saprospiraceae > JAHDHW01. Next base: position 93,172 of record CBDICS010000072.1, on the reverse strand, counting down.
TGGCGATGCAAATCATGCTTTAGCACAGCCGAATAATGTCGTTCTTACCAAAAGTATGGCAGAGCAAATATATGGCAAGGCAGATGTAGTAGGTCAAACTTTAGAACTCGTTGATAAAATGGAAGTGACAGTTAGCGCCGTTTTGGACGATATCCCTTCTAACTCTCACCTTCAATTTGAAATGCTAATTCCTTTTGAAGGAAATGTCAATAAATTTTATCAGGCAGGCGAATTGCATTGGGCCTCCTTAAACTACGCTTGTTATACTTTACTCCGTCCAGGTGTGGAAGCAGAACAGGTGAATAAAAAACTAACTGCTTTATTACCTCTAGATGAAGAGCGCCATGAAGGAGGTCAAACGACATTAACATTACAAAAACTATCAGATGTATACCTTGGTTCTGAAAATATAGAATATAGCCAAACACCCAAAGGAGACTGGAGTAGTATACGAATAATTATTGCTATTGGTCTGCTCATCTTGCTGATTGCCTGTATCAATTATGTAAATATGACAACTGCGCGATCTGCCCACAGAGCTAAGTCGACAGGAGTAAGAAAAATAATAGGCGCGAGTAGGTGGCAGTTGTTCAATCAGTATATTTTAGAAGTACTGGTTTTAGTAGCGGTGTCAAGTATTATTGCATTGGGAGTTGCACACATAAGTCTTGATTTATTTGAGGAATTATCAGGGAAACATTTTGTTGATGGGCAATTGTTTTCTTACCAAACTTTAAGCATTTTTATAGCAACTGCATTTATTACAATAATTTTAGCAGGCATTCAACCTGCTATTCAACTTTCCTCTTTCAATCCTATAAATGTATTGAGAGGGAGTGGGTTTAAAAGCATTTCAGGAAAAGGTAATTTACGTAAAGTTTTAGTGACGACTCAATTTGCATGTTCTGGCGCTCTTATTATTTGCACGCTGGTTATGTTAGTACAAATGGATTTTGTAAAAAAACAGAAATTAGGTTATGAACGTGAACAAATCTTTTCATTCCGATGCCAAAATGCAGATGCATTGGTCTTTAAAAATGAATTGCTAGGAAAGCCAGGAGTCAAAGCGGTAACAATCAGTACCAGCTCCATTACAGATATCAGCAATCGCTATAGCGGTTTTGACTTTGAAGGAAAAGATAAGGAGAAAGAACCATTTCTTTTTCGAATGAGTGTGGAGGAATCCTTTCCTGATTTTTTTGAATTGGATTTAAAAGAAGGACGTTGGTTCTTACCCGGAAACCGAGATTCAAGTTCTTTTATCCTTAATGAAACAGCTATTACAAAATTAGGCATAAAAGATCCAATTGGAAAGAGGATGCGCTTTAATGGTAAAGAAGGAAGTATTGTGGGGGTCGCCAAAGATTTTCATTTCCGATCCTTTCATCATGAAATAGAACAACTCATTTTCGTTCAGGAATTTAGATGGGGAATGAAACGGCTTTATGTGAAAACAACTGGGGAGACTGCAAATGATGCAATCGCTTCTGTTCAAAAAGTATTTAATCAATTGGAACCTGATGCACTACTTGATTATAGTTTTTTAGATGAAGCTTATGACAATTTATATAAGAAAGAAAAGACAAGTAGTCTTCTATTAGGACTGTTTGCTGGCTTGGCTATCTTTATTTCTTGCTTAGGTATTTTAGGCTTGGCTGCTTATACTGCTGAACGCCGAAGAAAGGAAATTGGGATACGAAAAGTTTTAGGTGCTTCCATTGCAAATATCATATTATTATTATCCAAAGACTTTTTAGTACTGGTCATGGCCGCTTTAGTCATAGCAGGTCCTATCGCCTGGTATTTTATGCAGGGCTGGTTAGATAATTTTGCTTATCGCATAGATATAGAATGGTGGATATTTGCTTTAGCTGGTTTAATTGCAATAGGTATTGCTTTTATAACAGTAAGTTATCAAAGCCTAAAAGCAGCGCTGAGTAATCCAACAGAAAGCCTTAGATCCGAATAGCTAACAACAAAATAATATAAAGATGATTACGAATTATATCAAAATAGCATGGAGACAAATTCTGAAAAATAAAACAGTCTCTTTTATCAATATTATAGGACTTGGGCTAGGTTTGACCTTAGGCTTATTCATCTTATTATTCGTGAAAAATGAATTCAGTTATGATGATTGGATTGATGAGCAAGCGAATATTTATAGAGTGTATAGACCTTATAATGGAGGAACTAAAGGAACACTTTCTACGCCGGGACCTTTGGTCAATGCTTTGAGAGAAGAAGTACCTGGAGTAAGCAAAGCTACAAGGGTGGGCATATGGGGAGATGCATTGATCGAATCGAATAAAAGTCATTATTCTATAGAAAAAGTATGGAGCGTTGATAGTGCTTTTTTTCAAACGATTCCATTAGACTTTAAATATGGAAACCCAGCAACAGTAGGTAGTAAATTGGATCAGGTTGTATTCTCTCCTGAATTGACAAATAAGATGTTTGGAACCGAAAACCCAATAGGTAAAAGAATCTTATTAGAAAATTCGAGATGGCTTGAAATAGCAGGCGTATTGAAAGAGCAGGAAGGGCCAAGTCATATTCAGGCAGATATGTTTGTCATCGAAGAATTAAGAATGACTGCTTGGACAGGTGGTGGTGGGTATACTTATGTACGTTTATTGCCAGAGGTTCAAGTAGAAGATGTCAGTCAGTCTATTTATCAAATTGCTAAAAGAGAGATAGTAAAAGAAAGTGTTGCCGATAATGAGCCTGTTCCAACTAAATTTTCGAGTTGGAAATTACAAGCTATCACTGATATCCATCTAGAGGCAGAAAAAATGGGAGAAGCAAGCTCTGCAAGAGGCAGTGTGTGGCAAATTACTTTAATGGCTTTGATTGGATTATTGGTATTGATCCTTGCCATCGTCAATTATATTAATTTAATAACAGCACAGACCAATCTAAGAACAAAGGAAATAGGCATTCGAAGTGTAACGGGAGCAAATAGGGGACAACTGATTAGTCAGTTTCTAATTGAAGCTTCAGTGCATATAAGTCTGGCCTTGATAGCAGCATTGTTCTTTGCACCATATCTAATGCCTTATTTCAATGAAACTGTAAGTAGGGGATTGGATTATACGGATTTGTTTTATGGAGAAATGCCTTTTCTGATTTTAGGTTTAGCCATTTTGATTGGGCTTACGAGCGGATTATTTCCAGCGCTTTATTGGTCTGGAATTCGACCTGTAGAAAGTTTGAAAAAGCGATTCTTTAAGAATAAGCAAACAGGTACTTCTCGAAGTGCTATGATCGTTGGACAATTTGCACTGACAATAGGATTGGTATTGTTTGTTGTTTTGGTTTGGCAACAGATAGATTTTATGTTACAAAAAGACCTTGGTTTTCAGGGCGAACAAATTCTGTCCATAAGAATAAATCAAGATGAAACAGTAGACAATTTTCAAAGTAGTAAAACTCAATTAGAACAGATAAAAGGTGTAGAAAGTGTGACTCAAATTTCTAGAATACCCGGAGGTTTTATTCCAAATTACACACTAGAGATTGAAGGATATGATCAAAGATCAGAGGCAAATATGATTTTTGCAGATTATGACTGGAATGAAGTATTTCAGGTTCCATTGATAGAAGGTCGTTTTTTTTCTAATGATTTTGTTGCTGATTCTACCAAGTCATTTGTAGTCAATGAAGCCTTTGTAGATAAATATCAATTGAATCAACCAATCGGTCATCGCTTAAAATTTAGAGGCGACGAAACATACAGTACAATCATCGGAGTAGTAAAGGACTTTCACTATAAAGGAATGGAATCGATTATTGAACCACTTGTTTTTTGTTCTAATAAGGAAATGGCATGGATGGGGAATGCTGCAATTCGTTTAAATACTGATGATCTATCTTCAACTATTGAAAAAATATCAGAAACCTGGAAAGGTATTGAACCTGTATTCCCTGTATCCTATCGATTTATAGATGAACATTTTGCTGCTCAATATAAGTCTTATTTACGCTTTGGGAAGCAGATGACTTATGCAATGATTATCTGTTTGGTCATAGCACTTTCCGGCCTTTTTGGCCTGACACTTTTTATTATCCAAAGAAGAAGAAAAGAAATCGGGATAAGGAAGGTATTGGGGGCTTCTATTCCTCAGATTATTGCATTGATCAGTAAAGATTTTATAAAATTGGTTTTGATAGCCGTGATTTTAGCTAGCCCGATTGCTTGGTATTTTATTAGTGATTGGCTGGACAATTTTGCCTATCAAATTGAGATACACTGGTCTGTATTTATACTGATTGGTATGCTTATGTTATTTGCCGTTTTTGTGGTCGTAGGTGTACAAAGCTTAAGATCGGCTTTAGCTAATCCGGTAGAATCAATTAGAAATGAATAACAAACCACACCACTATGATTAATAGTTATTTAAAGATTGCTTTTAGAAGTTTGAAGAGAAATAAGATTTATACAACAATCAATTTGTTGGGACTTTGTGTTGGAATTGCTTGTTGTCTGTTGATCTCAATCTATGTCTATGATGAAATGTCGTACGATCGTTTTTTTGAAGATAGCGAAAGAATTTATCGTGTAGCTTTAGAAAGACAATATCCGGATAATGTAAAATACTTTGGTTCCTCACCAGTGAATTTAGCTAGAACACTAAGTGAACATTATGATGAAGTAGAAACAACAGGAAGGATTCACCGACTTTTTTTTCAAAATGAAATAAGAGTTGATTTTGGAGATAGGCTTTTTGTAGAAGATAAATACTTATTTGCGGATAATGGATTTTTTAATGTTTTCTCTTTTGATTTTATAGAAGGTAATCCGAGCACTGCGCTTATTAATGCAAACGAAGTAGTGGTGACAGAATCCACAGCTCAAAAATATTTTGGAAATAAGTCAGCACTCAATCAAACGTTTCGTTTAGATACTACTGAGTATATTATTTCAGGAGTCATTCATGATGTTCCTGATAATTCTCATATGGATTTCGATCTATTGGGCTCTATTCATTCGCTTCAATTTTTGGAACGTGCAGCCGAAGACAATAATTGGGTCAGCCCTTGGCTATACACCTATATTAAACTGAAAGAAGGAATGCCATCTAATGCACTGGAAGCTAAATTCGAAGAGATGGTTAGAGTTCATGGCTTACCAAATATCTTAACCAGATTAGGGCTTTCTGAAGCAGATTATAAGGAATCAGGACAAGCGTACAATTATTTCCTTCAGCCATTAGAAGATATACATTTGAAATCGAACCTCAGTGTAGAATTGCAAGCGAATAGTAGTATTTTTTATGTTTATCTATTATCAGCAATTGCAATTTTTATATTAATTATTTCGATCATCAATTTTGTAAATTTAGCTACTGCCAGATCCTCAGAAAGGGCTAAAGAGGTAGGTGTGAGAAAAGTATTGGGCAGCAATCGATCTTCATTGATTGGGCAGTTTTTGACAGAATCCAATATTCTATCTCTTGGCGCTTTGGCTTTATCATTAATAGCGGTCTGGATTGTCTGGCCTTACTTTAGCGAACTTATTGGAAAACAAGTCTATTTCAGCCTTAGTACGCTACTTTATTTATTTATCGGGCTCATCATTTTTGCTTTAATTATCGGAACGATTGCTGGACTTTATCCTGCTTTTATCCTTTCAAAAATGAATTCGGCAAAAGTATTAAAAGGCAATTACAAGTCTAGTAATAAAGGGATTTGGTTAAGAAATTTTCTTATTGTTTTTCAATTTTTTATATCTGTAGTAATGATTGCTGGAACACTTTTGCTTGATAAGCAGATGCGTTTTGTCAGTAATAAACCTTTAGGATTTAGCAAAGAAAATGTAATCCTAATTCAGCAAGCTCAAACGCTCGGACAACAAAGTGAAGTTTTCAAAAATCAATTAAATAAAATTGAAGGCGTTCAAGAAATAGGATCTGGATTTGCAATGCCTGGTGATTTTATTGGAAACCTTATCGTGAATTCTGAAATCCCGGATATTCCTCAAGTCAGGACCTTTACGAATACGGTAGATGATGATTATGTTTCTGCATTAGGTTTAGAAATAGTCAGTGGAAGAAATTTTAGCAGAGATTATAATGATTCACTAAATGTTTTGATCAATGAAACAGCGATGAAATTATTGGGCTATCAAGATGCTATTGGCAAAAAAATACTAAACCGGAATCTACAAGCAAATACTACGAGTGAATTAAATATAGTTGGTGTTTTAAAAGATTATCACCATCACTCTTTGCATACAGAAATACCACCCTTAATACTCTTTAACTCATCAACAAATAATGCTGCATTACCAAGCATCGCCGTTAAAATAAAATCAGAAAATTATCAATCTGTTTTGACCCAAATAGAATCTACCTGGGATCAATTAGTTCAAAATCAACCAATCAGCTATAGGTTCTTAGAGGAAAAGCTTCAAAATCTATATCAGGCAGATTTAAGAACGAATAAGGTTTTTTCAATATTTACTATTTGGGCAATTATTCTTGCCAGCGTTGGATTGTTTGGTTTAGCAGCTTATGTCACACAGCAGCGTACTAAGGAAATTGGAGTGAGGAAAATACTAGGAGCTTCGATTTTTGAAATTATTTTTATGTTGTCAAAAGATTTAATTAAACTCATTTTGATCGCATTCTTATTGGCTCTGCCATTTGTTTGTTTTGGAATGACTAAATGGTTCGAAAGCTTTGCTTACCATACCGATGTAGACTTTTTTACTTTACTGGGTGCGGGCTTATTTACAATAGGTATTGCTTGGCTGACCATAAGCTATTATTCCATTCGTGCTGCTTTTGTAGATATTGCCTCAAGTTTGAAATCCGAATAATAAATAGTCAAATATTAAACTAACATGATAAAGAATTATTTTAAAATTGCTATCAGAAATATATTAAAACAAAAAGGATTATCATTCATCAATATCTTGGGCTTGAGCATTGGGCTTGCCTGTTTTAGTTTATTTCTTTTGTACTCCGTTCATGAATTTAGTTTTGATCAATTTCATAAAGATGGAGATCAAATATATCGAATGTATCGTTGGACAGCCAATATGGATGGAGAAGGAGAAGAAGGCGACCCTCATTTGCCAATGCCCTTAGGGACTAGTCTGGCCGCGGATTTTCCAGATGTGGAAGAAGTGGTTCGTTGGAAGGAAGCTTGGGGTGAAAGTTTTACTAAGGTCGATGGTGAAGTCAGTAGATCGGAAGTGTGTCATGTAGATCCCGTTGTTTTTAAAGTATTTACTTTTCCTTTGAAATATGGAGATCCAGAGACTGCTTTAGCTGATCCTCGAAATGTTGTGTTGACAGAAAAAACAGCACTGAAATTATTCGGAGAGTCTAATCCGACAGGCAAAATTATAGAGATTAAAATCGAAGAAACATTTGAACCATTTACAGTTTCAGCCATTGCAGAAAATGTTCCATCCAACTCTTCCAAGCAGTTTCAAATTATGGGAAGTTTCGAATATTTTGCAGGGACTAATCATGGTAAAAGAAAAATAGACAATTGGGGGAGTTCGTTTTTGAGTGTCTTTGTAAAACTAAGAGAGGGGAGTGGCTTAGCAGATAACTCTGAGGCGCTTTTGAAATTTCGACAAAAATATTACCCTGACCAAGAAGCAACTTTGAGGGCTTCTGGTCAATGGGATGGAGAAGGTGCTCCGGTAACTTATCGCTTGCAAGCCATTAAAGAAATGCATACAGATACGAGCATCTGGGGAGGAGAAGTTCCAACTATAGAGCCAAGGAATGTTTGGATTCTTTTGGGTATTGCTGCTGGAGTTTTGTTGATTGCCATTATTAATTTTACGACCTTATCAATCGGACGTTCTGCGGGTAGAGCAAAAGAAGTAGGTGTTCGTAAAGTAGTAGGAAGCAATAAAAAGCAATTGGCTATTCAGTTTTTGACAGAGTCTATTTCATTAAGTGTTATTTCTGTACTTATTGGTTTGGGATTGGCGCACTTTTTACTTCCATTTTTTAATGACTTATCAGGCCGCGAATTAGTATTCTCTCTTGAACAGTTTCCAGAAATATCTGGACTGATTGTTATCCTGACTTTATTTACTGGATTATTAGCAGGTAGCTATCCGGCTCTAATGCTGTCCAGGTTTAGACCAGTCGATGTATTGAAAAATAAAATAAAAGTAGGCGGCTCCAATTGGTTTACTAAGTCCTTGGTCACGACACAATTTGTCTTGTCTATAGCTTTGGTTTTGTCAACCTTAGTCATTCTAAGCCAATTAAATTTTATGCATACTCAAAGCCCCGGATTCAATAAAGAGCATGTGGTCGTGGTGGATGCTGAAGAAGTCAATACGGAAGCTTTATATAGTCAACTTAAAAATACTTTAGAAAAAAATCCTAATATCCTGGGGCTTGCTTCTTCAGATATGGGATTAGGTGCGAGTACAGGATGGAGTCGATCAGGTTTTGATTATAAAGGTGTAAACAAACAAGTTTATGAATATTTTATTGATGATGAATACTTAAAAGTAATGGATATCGAACTCCTTAAAGGTCGAAACTTTGAAGCTGGTCGACAAGATGGAGCCAATCGTTCCGTTATCATTAATGAAAGTATGGTTAAAGATTTTGAATGGACTTTGGACAATGCAGTTGGCCAAGAATTGACAGGTTATTTTGATGAAGGCATTAATCCTAAAGTCATAGGTGTAGTAAAAGATTTTAATTTTCGTTCTTTCCGAGAGCCTGTAAAGCCTCAGATGTTCCATCAGTATGAAGACTATATGCCTTTTAAATATTTTGTGAGAATAAAATCTGGAGATCCAAAATCTAGTATTGCTGCTATTGAAAAAGCTTGGACGACTATTGTCCCGAATTTTCCGCTGAAATATTCCTTTTTGGATGAAGATGTCAATCGATTCTATCGCGCCGAAAAACGTTTTAGCAAAGTGGTCGCTTGGGCAGGAGGCATATCTATTTTTCTGGCCTGTCTTGGCTTGATGGGATTGGCAGCTTTGGCTTCGGTCAATCGAACAAAAGAAATCGGTATTCGAAAAATACTTGGAGCAAGTACCTTTGGTATTGTAGGAATACTTTCTAAAGATTTTATCAAATTAGTTTGTATCGCTTTACTACTTGCAGCACCTGTGGCTTGGTATTTTTTGAATAATTGGCTAGACAATTTTGTCTACCGAATCAATATTGAGTGGTGGATGTTTGGTTTAACGGCTGTGGTGTCGATTATAGTTGCTTTTGTTCCTGTAGGTTTTCATGCAATAAGAGCAGCCTTGAGTAATCCGGTGACCTCGATTAGAAATGATTAAGTACCTGTCTGATGTTTTTATAAAGAACCTTTAAAATACTTTTGATTAGTTGAGTTCGGCTCGATGAGTTAAATCCTCATCGGGCTAATTTTTTTCTGAGGAATAGATTCTCAATCCCCTTTCAATATCTCCGCCGGATTTACCCTTGCTGCTTTAAAGGTTTGTGAACCAATGGTCAAAAGTCCAATTAAAAGGAGTACGATTATACCTAGCCCCAATTCTACTATTCCAATATTGATTCGATAAGCAAATTGTTGAAGCACAACTTGATCAAATAAAAGATAGATTATTGGTAAAGTAATAAAAGCAGCAAGGAGTAGCATTTTTGCAAAATTAGAAAACAAGATAGAAATCACTTGCCATTCACTTGCCCCAAATAATTTACGGATACTGATTTCTTTCATCTTTACTTCAATGGTATAGACAGCCATTCCTAGCAAACCCAGACAAGCAATAGCAATAGCGATAAAGGCCAGAAATCCAAATATTTTTAAAATGTCAACGAGAAAGTGATAAGCCATCTCAATTTGTTCTTTTAAGAATAATGCTTTAAAATCATGGATAGGATTTACCTGCTTCCAGCTTTGTTTTAATCTAGTCATTGTCTCAGGCATATTCTGACTTTTAATTTTCAAATTAGCATAGGCAAATTGCTCTGGACGATAATGAAAAAAGAAACCTTTGATCGGTTCTTCGATATGATTATAATGAAAGTCTTTTACTACTCCGATGACTTGATGGGGTAGGGCATTGACCATAAGGACTTGTCCTAAAGCTTCTTCATATTGCCAATCAAAAATCTTCGACATTTGTTCATTGATTATTATTTGATTAGAAATATTGGATGGCTTTTCAGATTTAAAATTTTGACCTAATAATAATTCTATATTATGGTTGGGAAGGTATTTATGATCAATAGAAATATAGGAAGAGCCAATAGAATCTTCCATCTCAGCAGTTTTTATCCAACTAAAGTTTTTAACACCCGTACCCGGAATAGTTGAAGAGAAAGAGATATCTGTTACATTTGATAATTTCGACAATTCATTTTTAACTAATTGTGGATCCGTACCCTGAAGGTCTATATTCAAAATGTTTTCTTGATCAAAACCCATATCCCGGTGTAGTGCAAATCGATACTGCTGATAAGCAATTGTTCCTGCACCAATAAAAAACAAGGAAATGGCAAATTGGAATACCATGAGTGCTTTTCGAATTGAAAGCCTTTTAAGTAATCTTTGAGGATAGTAATTCTTGACTAAATTAGCAGGATGCATTTTTGATAAAACAGTTGCGGGCATGATACCAGCCATTAATCCTGCAAGCAATGCAAAAGATAGAAAATATAAGAATAGTTTAAAATCAAGATTTAAATTCAGCAGCTTTTCAGCATTAGGAACCGTCTGGAGAAAACCAGGTTTGATAATTTTAAAAATACCAATACTGAAAAATAAAGCCAGTAAAGTAATGACCATTGCTTCAATCAAAAATTGACTGGCCACTTGCCAACGAGTTGCACCTACTACCTTCCGAATCCCAACTTCTTTACTTCGGCGCATCGCTCTGGCAATAGAAAGATTGGTATAATTGAAACAAGCAGACAAGAGAATAATAAATGCAATAAAAGATAAAATGAGAATCGGCAGGACCATCATCTTAGGACCGATCTGATCACTTAAATCTTTGCCAGGTACAATGGATGCTAAAGCTTGAAGTTCAAAATTTGCGCGCAAACTTTCGAATTGCTGATAAGACGTTTTTCCAATCTGATTGATTGCTCCAACTACATCCTTAGGCTTTCGTTCGGGGGCTAGCATTAAGTATAAATAACTCGAAGAAAACTCATCCCAGCGATCAAGTACTGAATATATTTTTCCTTCTTTTTCCAAACTTGGTAAAGAGCTGATGGAGCCTAACATTTCAAATTGCAGATGTGAATATTTCGGAATGTCAGCTAAGACACCGCTTACCTTAAAACTACCAAAATCTCCAACTTGCATTTCTTGGCCTATTGGATTTTTGCCATCAAACACGCGATTCATAACATCTTTAGTGATGACTATAGAAAAGGGATCATTTAGTGCCTCTGATTGATTGCCATATAATAATGGAAAGGTGAAAATCTTTAGAAATCCAGGATCTGTAAAATATCCATTTAGGGATAATGCTTTTTCATTAGCTTTTACTTCACCTCGGAATCGTTTTTGGACGCGAACAATTTCTTCTATGCCACTAACCTCTTCTCTTATGTGATTTGCTAAAGGCATTACGCAGGTAGCCGTTTCATTATGCCATTGCCCAGAACTAACATTACTGATTACTCTATAAATGCTTTCTTTTTGTTCATGAAATTCATCAAATTTTAAGAGATCATTGATCATCCCAATGACAATCAATCCCAATGACATACTTGCTGCTAAACCTAATATATTAATACTGGAAAACAATCGATGTCGCATTAGATTTCGAGTAGCGATCTTTGTATGATTGCGTAGTAGATCAATAGATTGACCAGAAAGAAAAGAAAAGCGAATGGACTTAATTACAGAAGGTCTAAGTAATAGGATGACTTCTTTTCTATACATCCAATTAGCATAAGAGTGTCCTTTCTTTTCTATATTATCTATAAAGGTTTCTTCTAGATCGCCTGCTAATTCTTCATGGAAATCAGTATGACAAAACCAGGACAAAAATCGTCGAAAAAAGTAAGGAGGTTTTTGCTTCTCTTTCATTGGATTTGTATTTTGTAAGTGGTCTTAATTCCTAAACTGAAGGAATTGCTTTCCACAATCGTTCGCGAATATTTCTAGCCTCTTCCAATGCTGCTCTTCCAGTGTTTGTTACTGAATAATATCGTTTTCTTCTACCTCCTCGTATAGCTTCAGCACCTCCCATTGTTGAATGAATGAATCCCTTGTCTTCTAATCTTGAAAAAGCTGAATGTAGCGCGCCCCTGCTTATATTGCGATTTATACGATCCTTAATCTCTTGCTGAATAGTTACACCATAAGCATTGTCCTCTAAGATGAGGATGATCATTAAAACTATTTCCTGAAATTCGCCGAGATAACTTCCTTTCATGATGAATAAATTTTGGACAGATTCTTATTGTCAATGATAAAGATAAGTATTTAATTCTTAAATGGAGAAGTAATAAGTGTTAAAGGAATTAAAGCCTTAATTCAAGCTAATTTTAGTTTTACTGTTCATTTCCGTACACCCAATTGTTCATTATCGAACAAAAAACAACTATGTATAATATTTGTGTTGCATAAGGTGCTCATAGTTAGCCGTTTATGTACTTGGCATAACCGTTGAGCTAAATAGAAGTATAGCTAATGCATGCTAATTTGAAAACCTAACTTATGGTAAAAAATTATTTTAAAATCGCTTTTCGTCTATTGAGAAAACAGAAGATGTTTTCATTCATCAATATCTTTGGTTTGGCATTGAGTATGAGTGTTTGTTTGCTTATTATCATGCTTATTAAGGATGCTCATAGCTATGATCGTTTTCATACCAATACAGATCAGGTATACCGGATAAGTACAATTCCAATTCGAAAAGATGGTGCAACAGAACGCTATGCCTCTTCGCCTTATCGACTCGGACAAAGTATTTCGGAAGAAGTGCCTCAAGTGGAATTGTGGACACCACTGATCAATTCTTTATCAGGAACGATAGAGGTACAGAATAAAAAAATCGAATTTAATGGTTTATTGACAGATCGATCATTCTTTGATATGTTTGGTTTTAAACTGAAAGAAGGTAAGGTAAGTCGTGTTTTTGAAGAACCCTATTCTTTAGTCTTAACAGAAGAATTAGCAGCAAAATTATTCAAAAATGAAAGGGCTATAGGAAAGGAAGTTAAAATTCCTGGTTATGCCAGCCATTTCAAAGTGACAGGTGTTTTAGAAGCATTTCCTGGGAAGACACACCTGGAGTTTGAAGCATTAGGTTCTGTAGCTACACAATTGGCAGAGGAGAAAATTTCCGGAACAAATAATATTACGAAAGAATGGCAAAACTATTATTCAAATTACAATTTTATTCGCCTAAATGAAAAAGTTGATAAGGAATCAGCAGAGCGAGCTTTAGCTAATCTTGCTAAAACGAAATATAGTAAACTGGATTTGGAAATTCGTGATACCGGCTATCAGTTTTCATTACAAGCGATCAGTGATATTACACCTGGGCCAATAATGTCGAATTCAATGGGACGAGGTATGCCAAATTTCTTAATCTGGTTTTTAGTCATTCTTGCTTTAATTATTATGCTTTCAGCCTGCTTTAATTATACCAATTTGACAATAGCTCGATCTTTTATTCGTACTAAAGAAATTGGAGTGCGGAAAGTAATAGGTGCTTCAAGAGCCCAAGTATTTTGGCAATTCATTGTTGAAGCGGTTGTAACCTCTTTATTGGCATTTGTATTTGCTTATGTATTATTGAATGGACTTAAACCTTTATTTCTTCGATTACAATTTGCTGAATTTACTGATTTGACTTTGAAAGAAGATTGGGGACTTTTTGGTTTCTTTTTATTATTTACGATTGTAGTAGGGTTTATGGCGGGACTTCTTCCTGCTAGTAGTTTGTCTAGAACAACACCAAAAGCCGTATTGCAAAATTTGCAAAATATAAAATTGATACAATGGCTTGGTTTAAGGAAAATATTATTGGTTACTCAATTTGTTTTTACACTTATCTTTTTCATAACGGTGACGATTGCTTGGCAGCAAATTAATTATGCCGTCAAAAATAATTTTGGTTTTGATCAAGCGAATACACTGCTGGTAGATATGCAAGGCCAGTCTTATAGTAAACTTTTATCAACCTTCTCACACATACCTGGAGTAGAGAAGGTATCTGCTATTTCTTTTCCAATGGGGACTTGGGAAGATGCTTCTACTGATATTCGGACTAAAAAAGAAAATGAAGAAATTAGTGTTCGAGACTACTTTATTGATGAAAACTATATTCCTCATTTTGACATTCAACTCTTAGCTGGTGAAAATTTCTCTCAGAATTTCTCTCAACAACGAGAATTGTTTGCCATTGTGAACGAAGCTTTTATTGAAAAATTTGAATTAGGGGATGCAGGGACATCTATTGGTCGAACTATCTTTTTAGATGATAGTACACAATTGAGTATAGGAGGCGTGGTAGCAGATTTTCTTTTTAAACCAACTAACTATGCCATCGAACCATTATTGCTTCGTTATCGTCCAGATCAATTTGGGACTCTAAATATTGATCTTAGTGGTAGTGATATTTTGGCAACACGTTTAACACTTGAAGAAAGTTGGCAAGAAATAACAGATACACCCTTTCAAGCAGAATTTTATAATGAAAGAATAAAGAATAATTATGCAAATGCCACTGATATTATTTGGATCGTTAGCTTTTTTGGAATTATCAGTATGATTATCTCTTGTCTGGGGCTGTTAGGGATTACTATATATTTAGTGAAATCAAAAGCTAAAGAGATTGGAATCCGAAAAGTAATGGGGGCAGGTGCTAAAGACCTTATATTTTTATTGTCAAAAAGTTACCTTACTATGTTTGGCATCTCAATACTCATTGCGATACCTATTAGTTATTTAATTGGCTCACAATTACTTCAAATTTTTGCTAATAGAATTGCTTTATCACTTGGTTTATTTTTACCTGGGATATTAATATTACTTTTGATTATTATTTTTACGGTTAGTTCACAAACGGTTACAGCAGCTTTAGCTAATCCGGTCAAGAGCATTAGGTCTGAATAATGTTAAGGGACAGAGCATTAATAAGAGTCCGATATGGACTTGTTCTCCTTGCACTATACTTCCTCAAAAAAATAAGCCATAGAAGGACTATGCCTTATTTTTTTGACTCGTCTAGCACAACGATAACGTCGTCTAATCTGGACACTTATTAATACCCTGTCCCTAAGCCCTGTCGAAAAAATACTATAGGATTTTATAAGTAAGTTTTAGTTTTATACCTTATACTCTTAATTTTTGTAAAACGAATAAAATATCTAAAAATGAAAAAAGTTCTACTTATTCTTTGCGCCCTTTTTGTGACTAATCTTTCATTTGCTCAATTAGAAACAGAAAAAGCTGGTGTCGAAAAAGCTTGTTTGGGATATATTGAAGGATTTTATGAAGGAGACACTTTAAAAATCAAAGAGAGTATAAGACCTACATTATATAAGTTTGGTTATTGGAAAGATCGTACCTCTGGAAAGTATAAAGCAGAAGGACAAATGACTTTCGAAGAAGCTGTCAATTATGCAAAGCGTGTCTTTGAAAGCAAGAAGTTTGCTAAAGAAGGTGCACCTAAAAAAGTAGAGGTTTTAGATATTATGAATAATATTGCAGCAGCTAAAATAACAGCTTGGTGGGGAACAGATTATATGTTGCTTTCAAAAGAAGGAGATAAATGGATGATCGAACAAGTTTTATGGGAAGGGCCTTTAGATAAAAAATAGGGTTAGATTAAAGATAAGGCTATTCTTTTGTCATAAAGATGCTAAGTCACAAAGATGTATACTGCTTTATATCTTTGTGACTTAGCATCTTTATAGCGAAAACCTTATAGGTGATTACACTACCTAAACTTTATATGCTCTAATATTAGGAGATGAAATTATTAATTATGTACTTGTTTTAAAATATTGACAGTTAAGAATTAATCAAAATAATATACTGTTTTAGAGTAAAAATAAAAATTAACATTTTAATTTTTTGTTTTTTGATAAAATATTAATACATTTAAGTATTGTTTAACGTAAAAGTAAGAATGACTATTTATGGACTTTGAATTTTGGAATTAGATAATAAAAATCTATTCATTTAGATCCAACATTTTTTTCCAATAAAAGCAAAAATTAGAACACCCTTTTCCGTTTTTTTATTGATCCATTGTCCCTAAATACTGATTATTCTGACTTTCTTTAAAAAGCATATGAATTATGGGGCCGCCAGACAAATTACCTTTTTATCAGAGATAAAAATAAAATGCATTCTTATTGCTAAATAAGAAAACGAGAGCGGACTTAAGTCCTGTTTGAACAGGAATTAAAATCCTTACTGTTTTATTTTTATTATTTAATAGCTCAGTTGTAAATTTACAACTGAGCTATTGTAATTTAAGGAATTGTATGAAACCTTTTTTGAGATAAAGAAGGCCTTTAAAGTTATTTACTAATACCAATCTAATTGTTAAACTGAAAGAAAATATGAATTATGTAGTATTTGATCTCGAAGCAACTTGCTGGGATCAATGGAGTAAGAAAGATAATGAAACTTAGCACAAATTACAAATAGTTCGAATTTCAATTATGGATAAAACAACATTTGACTTAGTCGTATGGATATGGATTATAATTGCATTGATTCTAGTACCAATTCAATTGAAAATCACTGCACCATACGGTCGTCATACAAAACATAATTGGGGACCAATGCTAGATAATCGTTTAGGTTGGATGATTATGGAAATGGTGTCACCAATTGCATTTGCTTATTTTTTTCTTAGAGGAAATGTCGATGCTATTGGTAATTATTTATTCTTTGCTTTATGGATGGTACATTATATCAATCGAAGTTTTATTTTTCCTTTTCGTACAAAAACTAGCGGGAAGAAAATCCCTTTGATGATCGTCCTATCTGCCGTTTTTTTTAATTCTGTAAATGGGTCAATCAATGGATATTTTTTTGGAAATATAGGCATTTATACGGAGACTTGGTTTCAAAGTATTTACTTTTACTTGGGTATTGTATTATTTGTTACTGGGTTTATCACTAATATAAAGTCGGATCAGATTTTACTTTCGCTTAGGAAAGGGGAGGAGCGTGGATATAAAATTCCTTTTGGTGGACTATTTAAATGGCTGTCTTGTCCCAATCACTTTGGTGAAATCCTTGAGTGGATTGGATTTGCAGTGATGGCTTGGAGTTTATCTGCATTTTCATTTGCGATCTGGACAGTAGCAAATTTGATCCCCAGAGCTTTGAGTCATCATCGTTGGTATAAAACACATTTTGAAGATTATCCGGAGGAACGTAAAGCAGTAATCCCTTTTATATTGTAGATTCTTTGATAAATTCAGCAAAAAATATGTCAGAAGAAAAAGATCAAAAGACCAGAGCAGATTTAGAGGCATTCTATGAAAGGAGGTCTTTTCTTAAAGATGAAAATCGAGAGGAAGCTGTTAAAAAAAGACATGCTAAAGGTCAAAGAACTGCCCGTGAAAATATAGATGATTTATGTGATCCAGATAGTTTCTTGGAATATGGTTCATTGATTATTGCAGGACAGAGAGGCCGACGCTCTCGTCAAGATTTGATTGAAAAAACACCAGCGGATGGATTGATTACTGGCATAGGGACGATTAATGAGGAATGGTTTGGGAAAGAGGCATCCAAGTGTTTGGTGATGAGTTATGATTATACGGTATTGGCGGGAACACAAGGAGGCTTCAATCATAAAAAGACAGATCGTATGTTGTCTGTAGCACAGCAGGCAGAAAAACCAATTGTGTTTTTTGTAGAAGGTGGCGGCGGTCGTCCAGGAGATGTTGATTTTACTCCGGTGACCGTTGGAGGATTAGACTTGACAACTTGGGTGGAATTCTGTCGACTTAGTGGAAAAGTGCCGAGAATTGCCATTGCATCTGGCTATTGTTTTGCAGGCAATGCTGCGATTGCTGGATGTGCAGATGTGATTATCGCTACTGAAAATATTTCTATTGGGATGGGGGGACCTGCTATGATTGAAGGTGGCGGTCTTGGAAAATTTAATCCCAAAGAGATAGGACCTGCAGCGATGCAGACTCAGAATGGCGTTATTGATATTTTAGTTAAAGATGAAGCCGAAGCGGTTGCGGTTGCTAAAAAATACCTGTCGTACTTTCAAGGAGACTTGACAAAATGGGCATGCGATAATCAAGAGAAATTACGAACGATTATTCCGGAAAACAGAAAATTTGGATACAATGTTTTAAAAGTAATTAATACGTTATGCGATACGGATTCTGTTCTTGAACTTCGCCCTGATTTTGCTAGAAATATGCTTACCGCATTTGCTCGGATAGAAGGAAAGCCGCTTGGAATTATTGCGAATAGTACGCGACATCTAGGTGGGGCTATAGACAGTGATGCTTCAGATAAAGCTGCCCGATTTATGCAATTATGTGATGTCTTTGGAATTCCTATTCTTTCTCTTTGTGATGCACCTGGTTTTATGGTCGGCCCGGATTGCGAAAAAACTGGAATGGTTCGCCATGCTGCACGAATGTTTGTTGTAGGAGCATCACTTAAAGTTCCAATTATGACGGTTGTCTTGCGTAAAGCTTATGGACTCGGCGCAATGGCAATGGCCGGAGGGAGTTTGCACGCTTCTTATTTTACAATAGCATGGCCAACTGGAGAGTTTGGCGCGATGGGTTTGGAAGGGGCTGTGAAATTAGGCTTCAAAAAAGAACTGGATGCTGTGGAAGACCCGAAAGAGAAACAACTGTTATATGACAAATTAGTCGCTGGCGCATACCGCAAAGGAAAAGCTATAAATGCAGCTACCGCACTGGAATTTGATGAAGTAATAGATCCTATAAATACTCGAAAATGGATCATCAATGCCTTGGAAAGTATCCCACAAGAACGCTATAAAAATACCGGAGATCGGTTTGTGGATACCTGGTAAATTTTTTTGTTTTAAACTGACCTTTAGTACTTATTCCTTATCCTTAAATAGGTTTTAGCACTTATCCATTAGATTTTTTTTGCAAACTCATTATCCAAAAAAAATACGATCTAGGAACTTCCTGAATGTTATACTTGTATATAGATTTTGTAGAAAAAGTAATACATAATGGACCAGGTCAATTATTTAAAACCATCACAACAAAATCGTCAAAAGCGAAGGGACAAACGACTCTATGAAGAATTGATAGAATGTCGACGCTGGGGTGGTGGAGATAAAAATAAAAAATATAGAGACAAAGGAGATAAAAGAAGGATTCAAAATTTGATAGAAATAGATTCCTTGCCCCAAAAAACTTCTTATAAAGCCAAGCGGTGTTGGACTTCTCTGGAGGACAACCTCGAACCGCTCATTCGATTTTTGGAATCTAATAAAGGACGACTTTGGAATGATGTCTATTCAGATTTAATTAAGCAATTGGATACAAGAACAGCTACAGGATTACACGTTCTTCAGCATTTATGGGACTTTGTTGCCATTAATACTAAACTGGAAGATGATAAATTGATTCATTATAATAGTAGTGGAGGTTTCTCCTGGTTTAGAAGTTTTAGATTTTATGTAGATCCAAAGACAGGTAAACTGTGTAGTAAACAGAATAGTCTGCAAAAAGGGCCTTATCCCAAAAAAGCTCGTTGGAAAAAAGCAAAAGAAAAAGCCAAACTCAAGCGTAAATTAGGAATTATCAGCAAAACAGAAGAGGTGTTTCCGTTCCCTCAAATAATGACATATCAGCAAGAACTAAAGGTTAAGGGTATTTATGATTTTAAAGAAGATGAAAAGAAAACTAGGATTAAACTAATTCGAATCACTATGGAAGAAGACCTTAAGATAATTGCTGAAGTTCTTAAATCAAATTTTTATAATAGAGGAGAAATTTTAAATATAGACCTTAATAATCAAATTGATTCCTATTATAGAAAAACGATCGAACAAAATAATAATAACTGGAAGCTATTTGATGCAGGTACTTTTGAATTTAAGCGATTAAAATATAGATGGTCTTTTGGATATTCTTGGGGAATAAATGAAAGATTAGATATTCCTTAAATACGAATATTTCACCGCTTTTTATACCCCACATTTCCAAACATAATCACTGTGTCCTCCGTGTCTTCTTAGTGCCCTCCGTGTCCCCACCAAATCAAAGCGTCCCATTAGTCTTAATAATAATCTCATTTGATTTAAAATTCTGCTTGTCCAATAAACGCTTAATAGTAGCATAAGTGATCACACCTTTCGTAGGGCTATCCCGATCAGATTCAGCAAAAGCCGCTTGCATCTCTAGACTATTTACTATACTTGGCGTTGAAGGAATTTCTACTCCAGTGAAAGTAATAATACCATTAGCATCTAAATCAAAAATAGATAAAATAAGATTTTCATTATCTCCCAAATTTTCTTTTGAGATAATCATATTTAGCTCTCCTAAGAAAGTATTCGCCTCCGGTTGATTCGTGACTTCACCTCTCCAAACACGTAAACGTACTTCTTTTTGCTTAGGTTTGGCTACTCCAAATACACCCGCCATATTAGGGTAATTGGTATTCCTTTTTAAAATATGTACGATGACAGGGACTTTTAATATGGAGCTGATCATCTCAACACCAAGTGAATGTGCCAATACATCCTGTAAAGAAATATCAACTGGTTTTCCCAACTCTTCCTTAATTTCTGGTGTGGGTGCTAAAAGACTAGCGCAAACTAAGGCAGCACCTTGAGCAACACAGGTATCCATATTGCCAGCTACGAAGGGCTCTTTAAAATGTGCTCTAATTAAGTCTTTGATGATTGGATGTTTACAAGAACCGCCAACTAAAACGACTCGATTAATATCATCAATATCTAATTGAGCATCTGATAAAACGCTATTCGTTTTGTTGACTATTTGTTCTAAATATTCCTGAATCAATGCTTTGTACTGTGTTCTGGAAAAATCTATATCTACATTTATATCAGGGGCAAGATTGGGAATTAATATTTGAGTTGTCATTGCAGAAGAGAGTTCTATTTTAGCTCTTTCTGCTTCCTCTTTCAACCTTTGTTTTACACGTGGATCATCTCTTAAGGATTGTCCCAGATTTTCTTCAATCCAGGTATGAATGAAATCCGCAATGGCATTATCAAAATCATCTCCTCCCAGTTGACTATTTCCATCGACTGCTTTTACTTCAAAATTGTTATTGGTGATTTTTAAAATAGAAACATCAAAAGTTCCGCCTCCAAGATCAATGACTAAAATTGATTGATCTTTTTCTTTTTCAAAACCATGACTAACGGCAGCGGCAGTAGGTTCTGGGAGTAAGCGTAGAACCTGAAACCCAGCCTGCTTCGCTGCGATCATGGTATCATTTCTTTGTGCGTCATTAAAGTAAGCGGGGATTGTAATGACTGCTTGTTGTATGGATGAACCAAGTGTTTTCTCTGCTTCTCTTTTTAGATAAGATAGGATTTCTCTTGCTGCATCAATTGGT
The DNA here is from genome assembly GCA_965277415.1 of Saprospiraceae bacterium. Taxonomy (GTDB): domain Bacteria; phylum Bacteroidota; class Bacteroidia; order Chitinophagales; family Saprospiraceae; genus JAHDHW01. The sequence goes on along the minus strand of CBDICS010000072.1, from coordinate 71,659 downwards.
GTGAAATCATTTCCATTAATTTCTTTTGTCCAAGATTTATCTCCGATATTTCTTTTAGTGGAACTCAGTGTTTGAGCGGAGTCAATGAGGATTCTTTTTTTTGCACTTTTGCCCAGCATGATATTTCCCTGCTTGTCAATATAGGCAACAGAGGGAATGATTTCTTCACCCTCAATTTTTATAACATTTGATGCTCCTTTTCTATAACAAGAAATAACGGAGTTTGTTGTTCCAAGATCTATTCCTATGGCTTTCATATTTTTTCAATTATCAATTATCAATGATTTGTACTAAGTTCCTTCTGTTTTATCTTTATCGTTCTGAATAAGTCCTATTTTTTGTCCAAGATATCTCGGTGTAATGATTTGTCCACTGCTTATAAAATCGATATAAGCTTCTTGAAAAATCAACCTTATCTGATCATTATTAAAGTCTTCTGTAAATTCTGCGATTAAATTAAGAACCGCATCAAAATAGGCATCAGCAGAAACTTCGCCTTTATCTAATTTTGATTTATAGACTGCATGAAAAAGCTCATGAAGGTCTGAATCAAAGAATGAAATTTTGGTAGTGGGGTCTGCGCTGTCCACCTCTGTTAGAGCTGTTGCCGTTTGATCTTCTTTATTGGTATATGTTTTCTCAAAGTCAGCTAAATTAAATCCATATTTTTTCCCCAATTTATCCAATTGGATTTCAATCTGAGTAATCAATGAAGATTCTTGCTCAAAGTGGTCCACCCCCTTTTTCAAGCTTAAAATAAATTTGAAAAAGTCAGTCAATTCACTTTGGAAATTTTGTATAGCAAATTCTTGATTTCTTCTCTGGCGGGTTCGTGGGTTTCCTTCATAAAGTTCATCTAACAATTGCTCTGGAATATATGCTTCTTTAGCTGCTTTCCATTCGTCCAAATATTTATTGGCTAGTAGGAATAAATCTTTCATGACTTTATCTACATCCAGGTTCTTGGCATGAATCTTAGCGACCTGTTTTCTAGCATCAAAATCTGGTTTCCCAATTTCTACAGCAGTTAATCTTGAAGGACGTAATAAAGCTTTGTCTATGGCTTCTAGAATATTAGTAGTCCCGATAATTAAAATACCTTCATCTTCTCTAAACCCATCCAACTCAGTAAGTAATTGAGCCATAAGAGAATTGCCAACTCTAGCACCACCATCATTTGCTTCTGTAGAACGCTTACCCGCTATGCTATCGAATTCGTCAAAGAGTATGACCGAAGGGGCGTTCCGTCTGGCTGTAGCAAATACTTTTCTCATATTAGCTTCACTTTGGCCGACCCACTTTTCCATGATCTCTGGGCCAGATATCATTTGTATCGTTGCATTCATTTCATTTGCAATGGCTTTCGCAAATAAAGTTTTTCCAGTTCCAGGAGGACCATGAAAGATAAAACCTTTGGATCTAATTTGTAATTTTTTATCAGCACCACCCTGCATATTAAAAAAGACGTTAAGCATTCGTTGAAGTAGATGCTTAACTTTGTCATATCCGCCAATATCTTCGAAAGTTGTCGTTGGGATTTCAATATCATCTCCAAGCATATCTACTTTAAACTGTCGTATTTCCTGGTTTATTCTTTTAGAGGGTGTGGGACTGGTAAATTGAGTCCCTATGTATTTCATTGCTTGTCGAAACTGGATGATGTTTAAGCTAGCGACTTGTTTATAAAGTGATTCTGGATTATAATCTTTGAAACAAGCTTTCTCCTTTTTAGTAACCAAATGCGTTAAAACGTTTAGCTCTTTGACTTCTTTTTTATTTTTAGGATTGAGGTATCTAATTTGTTTGGGCATTCCGAGCAGAGGAACATGTACCGAGAAGCGATTGGTCAATACTTTATTAATGGATTGACTAGGATCATTAAAGGCAAGGAACTGGGCATTTTGACCTTTTAATGTATGATAAAGTAAGAATGCACCCATTGGGCTATATTGTAAAATATCAATAGATCGCAGGATCATTACCTCACCTTTTCTTAGTGCCTCTATTTGTTCGTATAAATCTTTGATATCATAAGATTTGTCAATGATGATATCTTTATCCGCTTTTAGGCAGACATATAGATAAATAAACTCTACAAGAATTTTATCGCAGACAACTAATACAGATAATCCATTTCGTAAATAGTCCGCTATTTTATCCAACTCTCCCTTATAAGAAACCAGTACAGCATCCTTGTCTTCAATATGATCAGGAAAAGGTTTCAACTGATCCAGATTAATAAGAAGCGGATTTTTTTGATTTGAAAAATCATGCTCAATTGGTGATTCTATGATAGGGACAGATGGTTCGGTTTCAAGTATTTCTTTTTCAACACAGTCGAACGTTTTCTCTGCTATTAATTTATTTTGTACTTCGAGGCATACCTTGAATTTGCCTTCTTTCCAATTGCCTAATCGGTTGGTTCCCCATCCGCCTGTGACAACGAATTTTTCTTGCCCATTAATTTGTCTGATTACAGGAGTGATCCCAATTACTTCATTCGTCTGTTCATTATAGAATTTAAAAACAAATTCTTCTTTCCAGGTATCTAAAGCATTATTCTTAAAGATACCAGCAGCTCGTACACATCTGGTTCGACCAATCTCAAAAGTACTTTGATGGTCTTTTATTTTTGCAGGAGAAGAAAGCATGTCTTCAACTGAACCTTCATAAAGACTAAAGGATTCTAATTCAAAGGATACGTCAGGAGGCTTATTGTTAATGTAAAAGTTAGTTGTTTCAAATAAACCTTGTCCTAATTGCACTTCCCATTGATATTCTCCAGCTGTCCAGATTTTAGAAGTGGCTTCTTGTCGTTTTCCAAATTGGAAAGTAGCCAATTTTTCAGATGGTACTACATTAATTTTATCGTTAAAAATATATATTAATTGTTTGCTACTTTTAGAGAAACGGAAACAACTTATTTTGATAGTTGTTGTCCATTCTGATTTGTTATGTTGAAGGTTTTCAAAAGCGAGTTCTACATTTAGGGTACTAATATCTGACTCATAAAAGACCTGTTTGAACTCAGTTGGTACGGCGCCCGTTTCTTCGGAGGCATAAGCTTTCAGATATTTGAATAAGTAAGACATAAGAAAAAATAAATAATGAGTTAAATAATATTTATACCGTGTCCCTAATCGGAATACACTTCAAAAGTTGACTCTACTAATTTTATGTTATGGTCATCTCTTTGAAAACAACGCAATTCACGCGCTCCAGCTTTATTGATATTTAATAAGAGGGCAACTTGCCATGATTTTGAAAAAAATTGTCGATGTAGGTTTTGATCAAGACCAGAAAGTCCAAAATCATCTGTCGCTTCAAAAACATGCGTATGAAACCAACTGACTAGTTTTTTACCTTTAAAATCAGTATCTATCTGTTTCTTGATATTACTCCAACTGTCATGAGTGAAGAGCAAGCGAGCAGGATTACCATAAGTACCTTTGGCTTTTATCACATCGGTGACTTCAATAATCCATTTAAAATCTTCTGCTGTTTCATCATCAGGGCTATCGGGAGAACGATAAACATGGCCTAATAAATAGCCACCCATTTCGATAGAATTACTTAGTTCCAAACCAGAGACCATTGAGTCATAAACTTTTTGATGAACGATGACCCTACCTCTTTTTTGTTTTCCTCTTTCCCCTTTTACCAATAAAGTTTTTCTTAGCCTTTTTGGTAATGCTTTAATTTTTTCTACTGCAACTTTAGTAAAGGTTATTCTTTCTCGATCTTGTTCCAATTCTGGAAGTTGAAATACGCCTTCTGCATTATAGGCTTCCATGGGGAAGGAAGGGGTGACAAAAGAAACTTCTATAGTGCGTTGTTTTTTATCTTCGCCATCTAAGGTAACCGCATAATAGAATGGTTGATCATCTTTATCAAATGCTACACCTTTTTCATGAAGTATTTTGACAATAGCTTCGGCTGGTGCTCTAAATAAATCCTCTACGCTATAATCACCTCTGAAAATTTCTTTCTTAGTATCATAAATTACGATTGTAAAAAAACTGGCAACTGACTTTTCACTCCATTCTAATTGTATAGGCAGATCAGGATCAGGAGTGAACTCTTTTCCATTGAGTGCGGTCATCCCTACTGGTTCAGGAAACCTATTTAGCTTTTTGGTAGAATCTTTATTCGGTATTAACTCAAACCAAGGTTCTTTCAAATCATTCATTTGATCAGGAAGTACGGCTTTCAAGATTCTGTTAGTATGAATTTCAAGAATCTTTTTATTCCAATTTATTCCAATAATTGGCTTATGATGCTTATCGTAGAAAAAGAATATATATTTGTTCGGACTTAAGTTCGGTGATGACTTCATGAATATTTTTGTTGAAAGAATAGAATTAAATGTTGAATGATTTTGATCGGTTTTCAATTATACTGACATCGAAGTAGATTTGGGGAAAATGTACTTCGTTACAGTATATACTGACCGAAATGGTTTGGTGGAATTCCAAACCACTTTGCGTCAGGTATAATCGGATTCATCAAGTGACTTAAAGACAATAAGTTTTCTTTTTTGATAATTCTCCCAGGCTATTTTTAATTCTATGGGTTGTTCTATTCCATAATACAAAGAGTCTTTACTGGCACTAGTTCCCCAATGTTTAGGATTGATGATTTGAATCCAGGGAACTTGAAATGGAGAGCCGCCGATTTTTTTTATATATTTCCAATTGGCTGGCTTCTGTGACCATTTGACGGCGTCTATATTAAAGGAATGATAAGGGTCGTAATTCCTCCATTGTAACATTTCTATTAACATGGAAACAATTCGACCTAATCCTAGCCTTGGTAAATACCGTTCCCTTAATTGACCCAAGCAGACCGCTCCGTCTTTTTTACTGATATTTGGATGAAAGATGGGCGTTTCCCATCGGACTCTAGGAGCTTCTAAAGGATAATCTGCTGGAAGATCAATAATGACTATATGTTTTTTTGAAATAGCAGGAGCAGCGTCAGCAATAGGCTGTTTACTAAAACTTTCATAATGGAATTCAAAAGTATAATTGGTCGGAAGTGAACTTGGCTTGGCTTCATATTCAATCTTATCATTTTCTTTGCAGAGTATTTTTATATCACGTAAATCAGCAGCGAGGGTTGCCCTCCTTACTCTAGCATCTACCCCCGCGATTGCCTCTGGGAATATGCGTAAAGTAGCATTATTGGGTACATCAGCACTTTCTAAAGTTTGTTCACTACGAAGGCGTTTATTCCTTCTTTTTTTGCCTATTACTAATTCTACTACAGCTCTTTGTTTACTGTTTTCTGTAGACCAGCCCATTGCTTCAAAAAAGTCAGTTGCTATTCTACCAATTAAAAGACTAGGATTAAGGTCACATTCGTATTTGTTGCCTGCTGTATCTTCAACAAATATTTTAAGTAAATTCATGTTATTGTTTATTTATCTTTTACCTTTTTAAAAATAATTCTACCTGGCTGTTCTGTAGTTTTTTGATGTGTTTCGGATTTTACATCTAAAGAAAATTCTCCATTGCTTTCTAATTCTTCAAATATCTTTTTAGCGACCTCAATGACATTGACCCTTCCTTTACCTTCAGTTGGAAAAGCATTGTGGAATAAGCGCATGAACAAATCTTTCATGGTGCCTAATTCTTTATTTTCATCCCTTAGTTTTTCTATTTCTTTTTTTATCTTTTCTGCGTTGATTACTTCTTTTTGGGATTTGCTGAGTTGCAGTTTTAGAGAACTGGCTAAAGAAGTAATTTCATCAAACTTCTCTTTGGGTACACGTTCCAGTTTTTCTTTTGGTGCATAGTCTTGTACTGGGTTATTTGGTTTATCTATCCAGGAGTCTATAGAGCTTAGTCTCTTTTTAAGGTCTGCTTCTAATTTCTTCGCACCGGGAATCGTGTTTTCATAAGGAATAACCCTATAGCTTTTAATGTCGAAAGGGAGTTCATCAATAAAATCTTTTTGAACAATGACTAGGCTATTATTTCCGAATGAATGAGAGATACCTAATTCGTACAAGACATTTGCATTTTTATTTGTTAAGTCGGCGATAATCACTTTTGCATTACAGATCGACTCAACAATGCTACCAATAATACTTTGTGGGTTAATGTCTTCATCTGCTCTTCTACAATCCAAACCTAAGCCTTCCACAGTACGTTTGATGAAATAATAAATTTCATTCATCTCATCAGTAAAAGGCATTAGTACGTAGCAGAATTCTTTATTTTGGCTCATAAAATATTCTATTTATTTTTCTTTAAGCAAGTAGTAAGTTTGGCTTGTATACAAATTATCTATAAAAAGAAGTTGTTTAAAAATGGAGATCAATAAATGCAAGAAAATTATCTATCTATTTTTAAAACAACTTCAAAAAATTAAAGCAATTGAATAATGTCTTAAAATCAATCAAAACCAGAAATCCATAATATCTTTAGTCAATTCAAAAAAGTAAACTTGTTCTTCATTCATAATGGCTAAAATTTCTCCAGGAGGAATTCCTAATTGTTTTAAATTTAGCTTTGCATATGGACTATTTGCCTCAAGCCAAGAAATCGTTGAAGGCACTCTTGCCTGTTGGCAATGGCTACAATCTTTTTCGGATTCTTCCACCTGATTAATTAATGAAAATGGTGGTGGAAATTGCTGTTCACCAAGACAGGGACGTTCTTCACAGGTTGATTTTGAAAAACCAATTAATAAATCCCGACCTAATTCTAACCTTAGTTTACCTTCCAAATGTTGACTAGCAATTTCTAATAGTTCAACAGCTGTTGTATTTCTCGTAGAAAGAGGGAGTTCTATAATATTAGAAAATGCTTGCCCTAATTTACAATGACAAGATGTATCACCTGGCAATTCTGTTTTATGTAAATCTACTTGAAGCCCATTATAAACAAGTGCTTCGCCACTTTCGATTTTTCCAATATTGCAAAAGAATCGGACGGCTTCTTGTGCCAATAATCCACCAATGATTGAGGTCGTAGAGATCGTCGTTGGAGCCGGAGGTGCTGCATCCTTTTCCGCTTTAAAACCGGTACAGGAATTTCTAATATGAGCACTTTGCCAATCCACTGGAGATAAGGTGCAATCGTAACAGAATCCTTCGCCTGGTAGAAAATAGCGGACTTCTCCACCCATCGCCCATATTCCACCATCAATGAATGGCTTGTTGGCATAATAGCAACTCCGACCGACCTTTGATCTAGCTGCGATATTGTCTAAACCACTAATTACTAAATCTATGTGTTTGTAGAAACCCAATCCTACATCATGGAATAAATCGCCATGAATAAATTGAATATTGGACTTCGGCGCTAATTTTTGTGCTGCTGCTGCTGCTGCTGCTGCTTTGGATTTACCAATATCCTTTTCATTAAAGAGGACGGTTCTTGATAAATTGGAAAGCTCAATTTCATCAAAATCAATAATGAGTATTTGACCAATGCCTAACAGTGCTAAGTTTTTAATGATTTCATTTCCTAAAGCACCAGCACCGACAACCATTACAGCTGCATTTTGCAATGCTTCTTGATCCCAGCCTTTGATTAGCTGTTGTCTGTTGAATCGGTGCGTGTAGGGATGGTTCATGCTTCAGTTATCAATGTTCAATTATCAATTATCAATTATCAATTATCAATTATCAATGTTCAATTATCAATTATCAATGTTCAATTATCAATTATCAATGTTCAATTATCAATTATCAATTATCAATGTTCAATTATCAATGTTCAATGTTTGTTTAGTGGAATTGAACCTTGCAGGGTTCTCCGGAAATAGGACAATGGGCTTTTTTCCCTCTTCCTTTCCAATTGTTCCAACAAGTAAGGTGGCGAAATATGTCATTGTGAAAATAGGCTTTACATCCACAAGGACTTTCTACATAACGATCTCCTTCTCTAATCTTGAATCGACACATTGGACATGATTTTCCTATTGCTTTACTTCCGGATTGGGCTGTTAGTACTTCGATTTCTTCTCCTCCGAATGATTGCCATTTATTTTTCATTCCATTTGTGAAATGTTCGTAAATGCTTTCTAAATTAACAGTGGATGATGCTTGATCAGAAGCTATATTTTTATCTTCTTCTTTTGAATCTGTTGTAAGGGAAAATTCTCCACAAGGACACAAACCTTCTTTTTCTTGACTATTAGTCCAGCAATTAAGATTATACCTCTTGTCTTCATGGTAAGCATCCTCGCATTTTGGGCAAACGTGGACATGGTCTTCTTCTCTAAAGTTTAAGTTGCAATGTTCACATTCCTGGGTAAACCAATCGGAAGTGATTGTTGTCACACGTATAGCGTGATCAGGAAGCAAGGCATTAATTGGATCATTAGCTATCTCTTTTCCTTTATCTATTTCTTTTTTTATTTTTTTTTCAAGAGCGGATATAATCCTTGGTGCTGCTTTCTTCATTTTAGAGTTTGTATTTTCTTTTGATAAAGTTAGATAAAAAGCAAGCTCGGAAAATGCATAGAATTATGATTTTTGACTCATCATAAATGAGTAGATGAAAATCCTTTTTTTATGATTAACTAAAAGATGGATTGGAATTTTATAATCCTTATCTTTGAAAAAAATAAGGTGTAATGGATGAAGGTATACTTAAAGGTCGTCGGATTCATCAACAATTGAAGGCGAAAGATATGCCCACCACCGATTATTTATTGGTGATTGGTATCAATGATTATGAAAATGGCTTGCTGACTTTAAATAATGCAGCTAATGATGCAAGAGCTTTTGAAGATTTAATGAAAACGAAGTATGGGTTTAGGAATGAACATATCTTTTCATTTTATGATGATGAAGCAACAAAGGATAATATACTAGATGCTTTTGATAAATTATATGACATTCTTACGAATGATGATAATCTAGTTATTTACTTCTCTGGTCATGGAGAATTTCATGAGCGGACACAAAGGGGCTATTGGGTGACTTATGGTTCACGTTCTAAAAAGAGAGGAGATTTTCTTATTGAATCAGAAATATTGGATTTTATGAGGGGATGTAAAGCAAGGCATATACTTGGTATAGCAGATTCCTGTTATGCCGGATCAATATTTAAAAAGACTTCTGATAGAAACCTTAATGCATACTATACAAAACCGTCTCGTCATTTTATGACAGCTGGATTATTAGAGCCCGTGCCTGATGGGCATCCAAAGCATCATAGTCCATTTGCAGCAAGTTTACTTAGTGCTTTACAATATAATATAGAACCTTACCTTTCTATTACAGCATTGTGGAATGAAGTACAGTCTACTTTAGATTTGAATACGACGACGACGCCTACTACGCCTACTTTTGAACCATTGCGGAATGTAGGACATCAAGGAGGACAGTATTTCTTTATTCTAGCCAATGCAACCGTCACCCCACCTATTGGAAATACATCTGTCCCACCATCTATTGAACCTGAAGAAAAAGAAGAAAAACCAGCTGCCAATAGAAAGGCATTAGAAGAATTTTCAAAACTAAAATGGAGCGAGAGGGATTCAGATGATTTATCTCCATTGTCGGAAATCAAAGATGAATTGTCTAACCTTACTACAGGTGATTTTGAAAAAGCAGTTGAAGCAATTAAATCTGTAATTAATAGAAAATCGAGGCTTAATAATGATCTTATTTTACTGCAAGGACGATATAATCAAATCAAGAGAGATTGGAATCTTAGCCTTGTAAGCAATGATGATTACTATCGGACAATCAATCAAATTCGATACGCCATGAATCAATTAATTAAAGATCTTCGAGAAGAAGATTTGCAGTAGAATAGAAGAATCAAACTGCAAACTCCTGGCTGCCTACTGCTTTAATATGAACAGCAAAATCAATACTATCCCAATCGGATTTGGCTTTCAAATCACTTTCTTCTTTTTCTGAATCACTCTTTTTTAAAACTGTTTGGCTATTAAAAGGAATGCCTTCTTGATTTAAATGCATGGTACTAAACGGTTCAGTAGAAATCAATAGCTTGAAAAATTCGGTGATTTTTAGAATCCCTTTCTCTAAATAAATAGGTTCAATCAGTAAATTGATAAATGGAGTCGGATAGCCTTTGGGATCTAGGTTTTCCAGGCAAGTTGTTTCCCCTGGAGCAAGTTTTTTAATCGGTAAATAATCATTGGATACACTATAATCTGATCCGATAAAGAGCGCGCTCAACCAATAAGTCTGATCACTATTGTTTTTAATTTGAAGTTTAAAAACGGCATCTCCAGAAAAATCATTAGGGTCAGGTGACCTTTGAAAATCTAAAACGATTTCTTCGTTTAAGAAGTCAGGAACGGGTACCAACTCTTTAGAAGATTCATTTTCAGAAGGCTTATTGATTCCCATATGAAAAGATAAATCAAACTGATCTTTCTTAATCTTGGATAGGGGATTGGATAATTGCATGATTTGATGCCACCTTGCAATCGTTTGCAGATTGTATAATAATTGAGTTGCGGAGACCTTGCTAAAACCATTTAGCCGCTGAAACACATTATTGGATAATTCTCCAAGAGGTCTCAACCAATACTGATTGTTTTCTGCATGAATTAAATATTCGGCATCTTCCCATCTTTCCCTGAAGTTTAGAAATGCGGAAGGTTGTTTTGCTTGTACTTGATTTATTATTTCGACTCCTTCCGGATCATTATTAGGATTAAAGCTAACATTCAGTGCTTTACTTGGAAAGTTAGTGAAAACTACTCTATACTGATGATCTTTAGATAGATTATTAGGAACAGCTACTATAGAATGGCTCGTTAATACTTTTACTATTTTTACTTTATTAGACACATTTTCAGGAACAAGTTGACTTGAGATGGAAAGATCGATAAAAGCAGAATCATGTTCCATTTCAATACCATGAATTGCGCCTACATTGATGAGCCATCCTATCGGCAAACCAGCTTGAGCCTGATAATTATAATAGAGCAAATAAGAAGCAGGTGTTTGTCTCATTGCATTACCAAGAAAAATAGTATGAGATTGCTTGGAATCGCTGGTATCTACTTGAGGGTGTTGATTATAGGTAAGGCCATAAACTTTGGACTGGACTCGACTTACAAGTTCTTCATAAGTAAGCCTACCTTTAGATTGTTTTAACACTTTAGCCAAACTATAAGTAAATACACCGTTTATTTTCCGTTCAATCATATATTCAACAGAAACTTCATCTGCTTTACAGGCAGCAATTACGATGCGATTACCTGAGGGAACAAAGGCTTTTCCATTTTCAAATTTATAATTCTTCCAACCAAGGAATTCATTCCAAGCTCTATTTTGATTGAAATCAGGACGATGGCGAACATTGGCTTCAGGCCCTCTGGATATTCCACCTGAATAACAAGAGTCAGCAATGATGGTGAAAAACACTTTTTTTACTTGTGTAATGGTCCAGATAAGATATGATAATTCTTTGTCTGCTAAATCACAGCCCCCCGGATGGCGGCTATCTGAGAGTACAAAAGTCTCTAGGTATTTATCATCCTCATGATCACTATACCAAAACTCTTTAGGAGCAGGCATTCGAGAACCGTGCCCGCTAAAATAAAATAGTGCCTGATCTCCATCTTCCAGATCACTGAAAAACCTTTGGAAAGTATTAATGGTATTTTGACGATTGGCCTCGCCATTGAGCAATGTTTTTATTTTTAATTGTACTTCCGAATCGCATTGTTCTTGAAGAACTTGTTTCATAAGTGCTACATCATTTTCGCAACCTTGCAGGTTGGCTTCTCCTCCGTATTGGTTGATCCCAATTAGGAGTGCTTTTAGTTTTGGGGGCTTATTTTCCATGAGGTATTAATTCAAAGTTTTACGAATCCTTGTTTAATAGCATATCGAACAAGATATTTATCATTTGGGAATTCTAATTTCCGTAATAAATTTCGTCGGTGGGTATTGACGGTTGGTTCCGAAATATATAGTAATGCAGCAATCTCTCTTGTTGTTTTGCCTTCTGCAATCAAACAGAGTACTTCTACTTCCCGCTCTGTTAATTCTATCTTTTTTTCCAGATTTGAAGAAGTGGAACGCGCTTGATTGAGGACTTCTAAACCAAAATGAGGTTGGCCTCTATTTACATTATGGATGGCCTGAACCAATTCTTCTTTGCTTTTATTTTTTAAAATATATCCATCTGCTCCAGCTTCTAATAATTTGACAATAAAATTCTTTTCATTGTACATGGTTAAAATAAGAATTTTCATCTTTTTGAAACGGATGTCTTTTTTGATGATTTTGGTTGTTTCAATACCATCTTTTATGGGCATTTCTACATCAAGGATGACAACATCAACATCAGATTGCTTATTTAAAAAATTTATAACTTCATCTCCGTTAATGGCTTCACCTACAATTTCGATATCAGACTCTTTTTCTAAAAAGGATCTCATACCATCCATAAACATTTTTTGGTCGTCAGCTAATAATACTTTAATCATAATCGTTTTTTTTAACAAGTTTTTAGTTTTCAATAGGAATATCAATGGCGACACTTGTGCCATTGCCTTTGCCAGAATCTATGATAATAGTACCATGCAAATCATAGACTCTTGACTCTACATTTTTGAGCCCCATACCATTACTTTTTTTCACTAAATCTGGATCAAAGCCCTTTCCATCATCTTCGACAAGAACATTGAGTATATCTTTAAACTCATTGACCTGTACCGTTATTTTTGAAGCTTGTGCATGTTTTAGAACATTGGAAATCAATTCCTGGATAATTCGGTAAACTTTAATCTCCATAGCGACAGGAAGCCTTTTCTCAAAACCATGCGTGATCACTTTGACCTCAATATGGCCGCTATTTTTTAACATGTCAGAGAGTGTTTCAAGTTCTGCTTTTAAACCAAATTTCGTTAGAGTACCTGAATGTATATTTTTTGCAATTTTTCGGACTTCTGTAACCGCTTTATCAAGCAAGTCATTTACTGTGAATTGTTGTTGTTGATTTTGAGAGGCCAATGCATCCAATTTTTCATCAAAGCCTTTGAGGTATAATTTAATCGTAGATAGTATGCCACCTACCCGGTCATGTAAATCCTGACCAATACGTTTTCTCTCTTCATCCTGACCTTCAAGTTTTGCATAGGAGGTTTTGAGTTCTTGTTCTTTTAATAAAGTATCAATCTTATTATTAGCAGCTGCAGTTTCCAATTCAGCCGCTTTCCTCTTTTGACGATCCTTATACGATTTTAAAGTAGCTGTTGAAGTTTCCAATTCGGCTTCTTTCCTTTTTTGGCGATCTTTATATGATTTTAAAATAGCAATGAAAAGTAGAATCCATAGAAATATAACAATGACCAAGCTAATAATGATAATGGTTTTACGTTTACTCGCAGCTTGTTGCTCGATTTGTTGTTTTTGAAGTTCTGCAGTCTTTACTTTTTCTTCTTCATAATTTATTTTAAAATTCATACCAGCCTGCAAATCACTATTGATATTGTCTTTTAATTCAGAGGCTTTTTTACTGTAAAAAAAAGCAAGGTCTGTTTGATCCGATTTTGCATATACTTCAGCTAACTCTTCGCAAGCTTCCATATTTAGTGTTTGATTCTGAAGTGTATCAGCAATAGTTTGGCATTCACTTAGAAATTTAAGTGCTAAATTATAATTGGCTAAACGATGATGTATTTGCCCAATATAGAATTTTACAGAAGCTGAATTCGCTACATTTCCATTTGGAGCAAAAGTGTTTAGACTAAGGTCGAATGATTCCAAAGCTTCTGTTAGTTGATGTTTGCTCTTTAATATTTTCCCTCTAAACTGATAAAGCAGTGCAATATCTGTTGCTTCTAAATGCTCTTTTAATTTAAGTGCCATTTCAAAATGGCTTTCAGCTTTATGAAATTGTCCTTGAGCATAAAATGATTCTCCTAGACCAATATGGTTTTTCGCCATACCATTTATATGCTTTTCTCGCGTGAAAACAATTAAGCTATTATTATAGGTTTCTATTGCTTTTTTATGATTATTAATCTTAGTATACCAGATTGCTAAATTTAAAAGTGAATGAGCTTTTCCTAATTGATCTCCCAAATCATCTCGGATTTTTATACTTTGATTGAGGTAATCAATGGCCTGCTCTAAGCTATCTAAGTACATATAGCTTTCTGCTATATTATTATAAAGCATAGCTTCTTTTTTAGAAGGAGGAAGGGCTTCCAAAAACTGAAGCCCATTTTTATAATGTTCAATGGCCTTTAAATCCATCCCTTGATAAGATTTTATTAGGCCTAAATTATTATAGGTCCCAGCAATATCTAGTTTATTAGATAGTCTTTTTCTTATAGGAAGTGCTAATAGGAAAAAACTATCAGCCATTTCATAATTTCCTTTATATGTATAAATCGTACCGAATCGCATAAAAGCATTAGCTTGCCCGGTAGTATAGTTCATCATATTTGCTCGTAAAAGCGCATTTTGAGCATACTCAGTAGCTTTTTGAGGTTTAGACACGCTCAATAAAAAAGCTAATTCATTCAGAGTGTCTACACGTAGTGTATCATTCGTCAATGTGTGAAGAGCATTTTCAAGACTGATTACAATTAAGGAGTCTTGAGCATTTAAATCTGCTTTTGGGAAACAAATGAAAATGAACCATACTAAAATAATGCAAAATCGCATATGGGAAAATTATATAAGAAATCTGGTAAATGGGCTTGGTGTTTGTTTCTATTATTTTGGCGTTGAAGCTGTAGGAGGTAATGGTCTACTCATTTCTCTCGCAGAAGGTCTTCTTACATGTCCACTCCCTCTTGATTGATTGTTTTCATTATTAATATGTACATCAATTCCAAAATTGTCAACAAAAGAATTAAGATTCCCAAGAGGAATTCTATGAGTTATAGTCGAACTCCCCTCACTAGAGGCATTTTCGTCAGATACTTGTAAAGTGATTTGTAGTGTGTCATCATTTATTTGTTCTATTACAGGTTCAGAATCGAGGGCTACGATGTTGGACTGATTAAAAATAGATTCAACCAATAGAGTATACGTTCGACCATTCTTTGGAGAGTCGTGATAAGTAAGGTCTAAATTTACAGTGACATTTGACATAATGATAGTTGTTTTAAATAAAGTTAACAATTTTTTAGTGTTATAACGAATTTGGGATTGAGCCTAAGTATCTTTTGATTTTGTCTTCGATTTTGGTATTTGATAGTTTAACAATTTGCAGTCTGGTTTTGTTAAGAGACAAAGCATAAATAGAGCCTGTTTATGTTTATTTTTTGGAGGTTTGAAAACTTGCTGGGCTATTTCATCTTGCTTAATTTAGTAAACCCATCCTTTCTTCCTTTCGACCAAACGAAATCATCTAGCTCTTCTATATATAAACCTTCTGAATAAAATTATGGCCTTTTTTTTTAACAGGCATCCTTAATTCTACTATATTTCTTCTAATCATATATGAGTAGAAATATTATGAAGGGCTTATTTACAGACAATCCCCGTTTTCTTATTGCTTACCCCTTCCAGACCAGAAGTATAGCCTGCTTCTCTGATATCAAAAATTACGTCCCATTTTTCAATATCATCTGCAATACTGCCATATTTATTATTGCCAAGGCGATTGATATTTGAATAATCGTATTTAGCGTGTATTTCAGGGTCAAAAACATCTTTGCATAAATGAATAGGGTGGGCAAGATGAATATGGAAGTTGGCAGCAAGTATAGAGCGAATATACCCATAGGCTGTATCCAATTCATGTACGGGGATCTTGTCTTTTTGAAAATCAAGATTCATATCATATCGCTTGGTTTTGATTGATTTATAATGATAGAGAATGACAATTCGATCCACTACTTCTTTTATAAATTGAGGTTTAACAATCTTGATGAAAAAATCTAAATTTGTTACCTCATGCAATTCTTCTAATTGTGTAATGCCAAGTTTCTCTCTTAGAAAATCAACTTCATTAATATTATTTAATGCTCTCTTAATACCGGCATTATTATTATCACCAGTCAGTAGGTTGTTTACAATTGGATAAAAAGCGGATTGATGATCCATCTCCTGAAGAATATACTTTGCATTGTTTTCTACTCTATAGAGCATATCTTTATAGTTTTGATATTCGGTTGGCCATTTGCGTTGAATCTTTATTAAATGATCAAATTTATTATCAAAGCTAGGCATGACTTCTGGTAAGCTTTCTATTGAATTAATCAATTCTGGTTTTATAGAGAATTTTTGTAGAAGGCTTGACGTAATATTTTTTACGCCGGTATATAAGGAAAGTAATGTACCTGCTGTATCTGCGTTTGAATGATCCAAGTCTAATTTTTGTAAGATACTGCTTTTGAATACCTCCAATTGATTATTTTTTTGTTCTAACGTTTGTATTTCAGTATCTTTTTCTACTTCTATTTTCTTTTTAATATTTTCGATTGCTGATGCATAGTGATTTGGTGAATTGAATAAATCTGCTTCCTCCATGATTTCGTGGATAAACTTATCCTTTTCTTCCATTTCTGTAAAAAGAGTTTGAACACCACTTATAATTTCTTGTGCAGTTTTATTCTCGAAACCAAATGCTGTTTGAATTTCTTCTTTAAAGGATTTTTGTTCTTTTAATTTATTGATGAATTGATCTGTCTTTTTTTCTAGTTCGCTTTGTTTTGGAATCCATTGACTCTTATTTAGAGATTCTAGATTAGTAATAAAATCTAGGATAAAGGATTTTACATCTTGGGTGTTTGTTTGATAGCTACGTTCTAACTGTTCAATACCTGGACGGAGTTTTACATCAAAGAAACTATTATTTCCTTTATGAGTAATGAGCTCATTTATAAAAGAAACTTTTATTTGTTCGATTTTTTCAGGAGCGATATTTAATTCAGGATCATCACTGTTTCCTGAATTCGGATCAACTTGTAATGATCCATTTGGGCTAGGGCCAGGATTTGCTGCATCAAGGCCACTATCTTCGTTCGAGAGATTATAGTGAGGATTTTGCTTGTCATTTGTATTTGACCAGATTTTGATGATTTCATCTGCGATCTCGATCGTATAATAATTTACCAGATCATCGTGTTCTTTGTTTTTATCTAAAATGTCATTAAAAAGTTGAGCGCCAATTTGATCTAATTTAGCATCAAAATTTCGAAAACTATTATTTATTCTTTCTTCTTCTTTGGTAGCTATATTAAAGGTCTGTCTTATCGTTTCTATATCAAGGATTAGATTAGGTTTGCTTTTATATTTTTGACAATCGGTAATAATTCTATTGTCATATAAATCTGATAAAAATTCAAGAATTAATTTTTGCTTTTTAGATTTATTTTTAAGGTTACCGATCTCTTTTAGAATACTTTTATAGTATTGCTTAAAATAATTTTCTGTCGATTTCTCATCTGCTGCTAATAGCTTTCCTATAAATTTTTGACTAAACTCCCACTGCTTGCCTGATCTTTTTTTATCTCTTCTAAATCCTCCAACAGATGTGATTTCTTCTTTTAATAAGTATTTGTTTTGTAATGCAAGCATCCCAATTAATTCATTTTTGGAATAGGGCTTAAAATTAAGTTTTGTTAATTGTTTTTTTCGAACATCTTCCAATATTTCCAGAGCAATCTCAATGCAGGTATCTCTTTTGGGATTCCTTCCCCAAAAGGGTAACCAAGTCCATTTACTTTTTTGAATTTGAAATGTAGACTGACTTTTAAGTTTGGAGGCTTTTTGTTTTGAAGGTGTTTTATTAGATGTAGAACTAAATAATCTTTTAAACAAAGCATAGATTGGGATAAAAATAATAATTAAAACAAGCAGCAAGAAAAAAGCAATAAGGGCACGAAGTACACCTGTAGACTTTTCGAAAAACGCTAAGCAAATAGCTATAAAACCTTGTTTGAATTGTATCGTTGCATTGGGACGAATTACAATTTCATTTCCAAAATTATCTTGTAAACGAACGGTTTGAATATCATCATCATTTCCGTACATTCGGAATGATTCATCATCTTTAGAAAATGTTCCTTTAGAGTAATTATAATTCTTTTGTGAACGATAGTGCTCTCTTGATAAGCCTTTATAAGAGATTTCTATTTCCTGATATTCGCCAGGCTTGATATGTATTCTTGTGGTATCACTACTAAGATTCGGTATACTCTTAAAATTGACCATTAAATTCTTCTCGGCAGGTTTTACGATTATATCCTGTTCCCCTTCATTGTGTAACATAAGGACTTTTTCGATAAAATCCTCTTCTTCTAATTCCCAATTGAATTGGACATTTCGAGCTTTAATCGGTTTTTTTTCTTCATCTACTAGAATCAATTTTCCTGCTTTTTTATGATTGGGAATAATGAAAAATAATTTAATGATAACATCTTGTGTTGGATTAGTAGAACTAAAGTAATTTAATTTAAATTCAAGCGGATGATTCGGATCGAAAAAATCTTTATTATAAGTAAACCGGAACTGGTATAATGGTTTACCTGATGCAGATTTAGTAACATTATTAAAATTAACACGATCATTTTCCGGGCTTTCTTTAATCTCAATATATGGCTCCAAGGAAGCTAGCTGGAAATGAATTTTAAGCTTTTTCTTAGGATTCGTTTTATTATAGAAAATCGGAGTTATGATTAGACCATCTTCATTCTTAATAGCATTGGAGTCGAGGAGAATATAAAAATTTCTATTTTCTAAATCCTTTAACTCTAATTCTGCATTATATGCTAAACGGTTTGAAGCTAGTTTAGTAGAAATCGTATCTTGACCGAATAATGAAGCGGATAAGAAAATTAAACTCCAGACCAAATAGATAAATTTATTTTTCATTTTTCAACTATTTAAATATTGATAAACTGTGAGGGTGGCTTATTAAATTTAAGCCCAGCGTTTCTAGTTTTACAATGGTTTTATTATCATGTGAAAATCAAATGGAGCAAAATCTAACTCCAAAACGGCCACATACTTTTCTTGAATGAAGTACTCTCGTTGATATCTAATGTCAAAGGACTTCTTGGGTCATCGATGGAGTTACCAATTTCTATTTCCATCTCGTTTTCTTTATTAATGACTACTCTAACTGGGACTTTTCCTGCTGTTCCAGAACTACTCACTTTGTCTTTATTAAACTTGAACATGACGGAGATATACTCTGTTTGTCCTGTATTCCAGTCTTTAGCTGTATTGAGCGAATAACTTTGGACGAAGTACCCTTCTGAAGTAAAACTTAGATCAAGAAAATTTTGACGATTGTCATTCCCTGGATCCGCATCATAAACATCGGTATCGTACTCATAGATAGCTACACCATCTATCGACTCATACTTTGGTTTGAGCGGCCGAGTAGCTGGATTGAGCAATTCTTTAAATATCCAATTGTCTTGTATTGGATCAATATATAAGACACCGTATCTAGCTTGAAGATTTGGATTGATGATATTCATTCGTAGATTATTTCGATAAGTCGTCGCGTATTTTAGTGCGCCTTGAACTACTGTATTTTTTAGTTCCGAAGCATTTAATTCATCTATAAAAAATACATTTGGATTATTAACCCAATTCATGACTTCCTTTTTTAGAGAAGCTTTAATACCAAAGAACTGCGAGCTTCGACCTGAGAATAAAACAGTGTTAAGGGGATAGTTTCCTTTTTTATGTTCTGCTTGTTCTTTAAATAATCCAAAGAAATTGGCTAGCAATTCTGAAGTATTCTTTTTGATGTAGTCCTTGATTCTTTTATCATTTCGAAGTTCCTTCGTTGAGATGAAAATTTCAGCATCATCCTTTGTTTTATAGGTAAAGGATTCATCTTGCTCTAAAGATGGTTTTATTTTATTTCGGATGGCTGATTTTAATTTGATGGCTTCATCAAGCTCATTACCGAGGACAGGATTCAACACTTTTGTAGTGAAAACGGATTCATCATTTTCGTCTTTTGACTTTTCGTAGATCGCTTCTGCAATCACATAATCTAAATAATTACCAGCTGAAGTGGTGCCGAGCCTTCCTATAATATTGATGGTCTTATCACCGGTGCTAGAAGTACTCACTTTTAAATAGGTTAGATCAAGTGTTCCTGCTCCCATATCATAAATCAATAGATACTCAACTCCAGGACGTAATTTGTCCTTGTCCTCAAGATTTCTATTCATATTAAACTGATCCCAGTTTGCTAGATAATAACAAGCTACGGCATCGGATTCACTTATGAAGTCTATATAATCCTTTTTAAAATAGCCAAATTTTTTCTCTATAAGCTTTCGAATAAAATCATTATGCCGAGGAGTAAATGTATTGGGGACGGTAAAGATTACTTTATTTAAAGAATTCATTTGACCAGAAGCAGTGATAGCCGGAACCATATAATCCCTTAATAGAGATTGATAAGTATTGGTGAGTATATCTTCTAATTTTAATAGATTTTGATTACCATTAATGACTCTGAATTTATTATTTACCTTATGGACTTTATATTCGAAATTGTCCAACCTATTTTTTGTGTTGGGAAGAAACTCTGTTCCGATGAGTGATTTTAAATAGGGAACAATTCTTTTGAATTGGGGATTCAATTCCCTCTTTAGAGGAGATAGGTAGATAATATCATCTTGATGAGTTGATGCATTGATAATGCCTTTATTTCTTAATAATAAAGTGGAAGAAAGAAAACTACCACCGATTTCTTCGATTTCCATTTCATTATATTTATCCTCCCACGATTTTTTCTTAAGTAATTCATATAAGGCTTTTTGCATATCAATCAGTTGAGTATTCTTCGCAGCGCCATTGTCAAAAGCACTTACAATAGCAGATGTTCCAAAATCCATGGCTAGCCAATAAGCGCCAGGATTGCGTTCGACTTTGAATCGGAGATTCGTGTGAAATGAGGTGAATGCTGTACCTTCATGTGTCTTATACTCGAAACTGATTTTACATATCACAGTTGCGATATCATTTGGGATGTTCTTAATAGCTTTATGCCGGAAAGTACAATCTAAGTTTAAAGGCGAATCTCCATTATTAAAAGTCAAATCGGTCCCATACATACTATCGCCCTTATTACCGTTTAGCAAGAATAGATGAAGCAAATCAGGTTGGTTATTGGGGATGCCTTTGAGCTCAATTGTTGATGTTGAGTTTTTGTCTTCTTCAAAATTGATTAATAAATTTCGAATAGCAACATGCCCCTCGCCATTTTGTGCATTATTGCCTAATTGTAATTTGAATAATCTAATTTGTCCATTTTCTTCGCTTCCACTCCATTGGTATCTTCCCTCAAGTTCTTTAGTAGAATTGTTATTAAGTGAAATGGTTTCCAGACTATTTCCTCCTTTTAGAAAGATACTTAGGTCTGTTGTTCGCGTATCTTGGTTGATGGTAAATTTTTCTTTAAGTGTCTTAGTTATCCCATTAAAATTTAAAGTTAAAATCATGGTATGCTCTGTTGCATCCATTGGGTTGTCTATTCTTGTGAGGTCAATATAGACAGGGATATAGATATCGTTATTGGGCAAAATATTTTTTAATTCTATTTCATCATTTGGTGTCAAGCTCTTCTTTACATCAAATTCAGGCTGTTCACCATCTGGGATCAAGCCCCCCGTATAGGATTGTGAAGGTTTAGATTCTTTTATTTCAGAAAGATTCCCAAGGAAGATGATATCTTCTTCATACTTTTTATCATACCGCACACCGACGATACAATCCAACAAATCGGAATAGGTAAAATTAGCTTGACTTTTTAACTTTACATGCCCTAATAAAACCCGCTTGTTTTTTCGATATTCGAATCCTGTTAGAAAATCTTTATGAAGTTCAAATGAAAAGATAGGCTTAGATTGTGCTTTATGGAAATTTAAGTTGACCGCAAAATCAATACTTTTTATTGCTTCGGGATCTCCTTTTTTTATTTCTCCTGTTACCTTAAATGAGATATTTTGATCTTCATTGGAGAAATCATTATAATCTCCAATTTGTTGTGGATCAAGAATGACCTGATAAGGGAAATTAAAATTATTAACTATGAAGTTTTTAAACTCCGAAGCAGATTCTTCTTGATATGACCTTGTGCCAGGATTATAAAGATTGAGCCGAATTTTGACTAACTCATCTGGGTTTTTAACGACTACACTTTCCGGTATCTGTAATTCTGTAATTGAGAGCTTTGGAAAGGGCGCTTTTACGGATTTTGGATATACGTTTAATAATTTTTCCTCTTTTAATTTTATTTGTCTGGAGTCAATGAGCAAGATTGGCGTATTCTCAATGTTCTTAAAATCTATGGCTATACTTTTCATGATGAGTTGGATTTATTCTTTGAAAAAGGATCGGAACAAAAGATCAACATAAACTGGACGGTTATTTATTCTTCGTTCCTAAATCTCAGTACTAAGCGGTAATTTGGTTATTACAATTTTTGCTCGGATATATATCAAGATCATTAGTAAACCAATAAGTGTAAACAGACCTGACCAAAAGGTATTGATAGGGCTTTGAGCTTCGCCCAAAAAACCAGGTGCATAATAATAAAGCATGTCTCCAAATGCGCCCCATTTTAATAAGCCCGGTTTAGTTTCGAAAGAGACTTCCCGTTCTTGATTGAGTGCATTTCGGCCTTGTTTATCGCTACCTGCCGGATGCAATTCGTGAACGCCATAAGCTTTATCTTTAAATCGAACCCAAAAACGCATAGAGAGGGATAGTGATTCGGGATGCCGGGAATAACTATCGGCTACTTCTACTTCATACTTACCATTACGAAAATAAACGGGTAATTTTTCTTGAGTCCGTGAATCTATTAAATTAATACTTATAGAATCAGGGACATAAATGCTTTTCTCTTTTGGAGTAATTTCAAAGGTGAGTTTAAATCCTTTTTTTGACCTTTTAAACTCATAGGCTTCCGGAAGATCCGCTGCTAATTGAATATCAAAGTTTCCGGTTCGGGGTACATATTCAAATATTCTTAAGGAAACTTCTCCAGATTTTTTAGTATAATTTTTTTCTCTAGGATATGGAATTTTAATAAAATTTTCATCTAGATTTGAATAAGCATCTAAGGTATGTTTTGATTTTGTATTAAAATTAAAACCTCCTTTTGTCAAATTATTTCTTTCTGCATTAGGGTCTAATTGATCAGCATTGTATTGGTCATCGGTAATAAAAATTAGAAAGGTTCGATGAATTTTATGATCAAAGGAAGGTTGTTTCAAATAATCAATGGCCATATGATTAGCAAAAGAAATGGCAGAAGTGTTTTTTCTAAAGAACTTTTCTAAATCCTTATCCATGGCATTCCAAAGTGTATGGAATCTATTATTAGTAAACTCATTGCTATAGACTTCGCCATAGGAAGGAATTCCTCTCTCATCATCAGCTATATGGATAAAATCATCAAAATTTTTAACTCCTTTATTAATTCCAAAAGTTAGGATAGATAAATAATCTCCTTCTTCTAATAAGGTTCGATTTGGGATTACTTTATTCATTCCAAAACAAGCATCTTTTAGATAGCTGGTGACGATTCTTTTTACGTGATACACTTTATCTTTACTGAGCTTTCTATTATGAGGAGGCCCGACTTTTACCATTGATCCACTTCGATCTATAAGAACAATAACATGATTGACATAATCTTTTGTTTCCCAACTATATGGATCATTCGATACTACACCAGTAGGAATGGAGAGACAAAGCATGATGAAAAATAAATACTTATCCATAATTTAGTTTTTTGATTCCAAGTATATTTGTAGTTTAATTTTCATATTTGAATGATCGGAATTGCCTTCCGGTACAAATACATATACAGAAACTTCTGTATCGCTTACTTCAAAAGTGACATCAATAGGGACTTTTTCTGGTGAGCGACCGTGCCTGTATATAGCGGGTAATTTCAGTGAGCCTATCAGAGTTGTATCTTGAGTAGCTTTGACTTCTCTTTGGAAGATTTTAATTTCAGGAACATAAATTGTTTCTGAATCCATATTGGGAAAGGGGAGTGCCTTATAACGTTTTGTTTCTTTTGCAGGTACTTTGGTATTGGCTGGAATTAGAACATCAAACCGATTTTTGTGATCTTCAATTCCCAAAGAATGGCTGGTTCTGGTCGTAAATTTAATTTCTCCTATTTCCTTGTCAAATGGTCGATGATAGTGGCCTTCATTTTTATCCAGTAAATAAGCAGCAAAAATTGCGGCTCCTTTGGCCACTCCAAGAAAGAGATTTTTCTTATTTTCAATTACCGCATCTCTTAAGGTATTTTTTAGTATATGCTGAAAAAATGGAATCTGTGAAGATCCGCCAACTAGCAAAACTGTGTGGATAGCATCTGCTTTTAGATTTGCTAGTTTTAGACTTTTATGTATCAGATTGATGACTTCCTTACCATAATTTTTGCCCGCTTTATTTTTACCATTAAGCAATTCTTCAAAATCCTTTCTTTTTAAATTTAGATTGATTTCTTGATCTGATTTAAGCGTAGGAACGATTAGCTCAAAATTGGGGTAGAGCGATAATTGCTCCTTTGCTTCAATAACTGCATCGCGAATTTTAGTTTTTTGAATCTTTATATGTTTTTGTGATAGCCCTTCAAAATTAATTCCTTCTACATCAAGGACATAGTCTTCTAGAATTTGATCAAAATCTTTTCCACCCAATTTTGCATCTCCTGTTGTTGCCAATACTTCAAAATTAATTTGCTCTGGATTAATGGTCAATTTGAAAATAGTGATATCAAGGGTGCCTCCACCCAAATCAAAAGTGAGGATGGTTCGATCAATTGGGAAATTCATATAATCCATCGCATAATTTATAGCAGCGGCTATTGGCTCAGGAAGTAATCCTAATAATTTGGGTCTTTGGTCTTCTTGAATATTTTGAAATATTTCGGCGATTGCTGTTTCCACAGCTACTTTAGTTTGATGATTTTGATGTTGTTTAAAATAATAAGGAACAGTAACAACGATTCCTGCTGGGTTTACCATCTCGGATCGAATCGGATCGACGAATAAACCTTTGATGATTGCCTTGCTTAATTCAACAGATGAAAATTTTTGATCCCCTAAAGTTATATTAGATTCTGTATCACCAATCTTTCGTTTAATGCCAGAAGCGGTTCTTTCAGGATATCTAATTCGATTCCGAAAAGCAGATTGTCCTACTTGAATTTTTCCACTGTCTTCTTCTAAATAGACCCATGAAGACAAGAGTTTAGAATTGCTTGGATTGCCAAGCGTATTTAAAGAATATACATAAGCGCCTAGGACTTGTGGGGTATTTACCCAATAGGCAATAGCAGAATTACTCGTGCCAAAATCGATGCCGACAGGAGGATGTTTTTTATAATTATGAACCCAACTGTTATTCTTTGATGAAGAGATATCAACTGGACGTGTTGTAGTTTTTTTTGTCTCCATACTATTAATCATTGTTGACTACGACGACATCGGTCTGTTTGATTATCGTTTGTAAAGTCCCATTGTTAAATTGAAAACCTTCATTGATGATCTCTTTAATCTGATTGTTTTCTAATGCTTTATCAGGCTCTGAAGTCATATAGGGATTATGCAATTCGTCTTTATATTCTTCACCTCGTTCCACAGGTAAAACTTCTATATCTAATTGTTCCTTTAAAAAATCTTTCATCAGGACTAATAAATGCTCATACAGATCACCCCAGTCTTTTAGCAATGTTTCCTGTGCTGGAAAAGCCAGAATTTCCTTGGTGAAATTTTTCTTAGCTTCATTCAAGCTATCATAAGTTCTAAACAATGTTCTTTTCAAAAAATCAAAGTATTGTTTTTGAATTTGCTCGGCTGTAGCTTTTGCCTCTTGTGCTTTTTGATAATTTTCGCTTAGTATTTGATCTGCATCTGATAAGAATGTTTTGATTTCTTGTACTTTGGTCTCTTGGTTTTTTTCATTAGAAAGCATTAATTCAATTAGCTTTTTGGTATCTAACTGGCTGAAAGGGGTATGTATTTTTTCTTCAAGTTCATAAGCATTGCTAAGCAATTCAAGTAACCTTTTCCTAAGGACTTCCATTTGCTTTAGGATTAAAACAATTGTATTTATTTTATTTTTTAAAAAGAGTTGTATAGATGGATCAATGTTTTCATCTAATCTATAATCCAGGTCTCCTGATTTTCTGATATTGATAGCAGGTAAACTCAATAAGTCTTCTGGAGTCTTGAGTTCCTGTGCTTGTGCAGCAATTTTATTCACTAATGGAATGGTCTGCTCTTCTTTATTATCAAGGAGTGGAATTATAAGTACTCTTTTGTCTTTTTTTATTTGATATTTATCTTTTTCTAGTAATTCGGTGAAGGGATAGTGTAATTTGTTTTCAAATCTTTTATTGAGCTGAACCAGATAAGATTTCCACAGTAGATATTGTTTTTTGGAAGCTTCAAATAATTCTATATCTTTTTGAAAGTCTTCTTCTTTAAGTTCTGATATTTTTTTGTGATATAATGCTGAATACGTGTTTAATTCTTTGAGCGCTATATTTGTATCCACTTCTTTGGTCTCTTCCGTTTCTTCCACTTTTTTCTCTTCTTCTTTCTCTTCTGAACTGTTTATTAAAGTATCAATTTCATCTTGTATTTGTTTTAGGATTTGACTTAGGTCGGATTTTACATCTTCTTCACTTTCTTCATTATTGTAAGGTGGAATGTTAGGGATCAGTAAGTGTACTTCATTGATGAAAGCAATTATTTCGTCTTGTATTGGAGCGATTTCTTCTTTCTGATCAATTAAAGCAATTTGGTCTAAAGTCTGATCAGAATTTTGATCATCCTCTGTTTGCATATTTATTTCTTCTTCCTGAGCTTGATTATTGCTTATGGACGATTCCTCAATTGGCTTTTCTTCTTCTTTAGGCTTTGCTTCTATTATAAAGTTTGCCTGTAAGTCGAGGCACTGTGCCTGTAAGGACTTAAGGATTTGATGAATAGACTCAAGGGCTTGATCTTCCGATTCACTTATATCTGGTATGATTTGTTGGATGATATTTAGAACATTATGGCTTTGTCCATTTATAGTTAAAACATCTATTTCTAATTCACTGAGGATAGTATCCAGTTTTGCCTCAATCGTTTCATCATCTATACTAATTGTTTCTGAATCAGCTTGCTTTATAATAAGGCTTCTTATTTTTTTTATTTTATTGATTAAACTATCTTTTGAAGTATCCATAGTAGAATTATTATTTTTGATAGGATCCATATTTTTTTTTCTTAAATAGAATAAAATGATGATAAGAAGTATTAAAAAAGTACTTGAAATGATAATCGGTAGATAGAAACTAAGCGTTAAATAATATTGCATAAAATAAAATTTAAGAAGTTCCAAACATCAAGTCTTGTTTTAGAAAATAATCACTACCATCTTCCTGTCCGTTCGGAACAGAAACTTCCACACTTACAAGACTCGTATCGGCAGTGAACTTTATGTTGATTGAAATTTGATCAGGTCTTCGTCCATTTGAATAAATATCATCAAGGACTACTTCACCTACCATCGTATAATCCTGAGCATTTCCTTGTAGCACTTTAATGGTTTCTATATTTACTTTTTTACCATCTTCTGTCAATTCATCTGGTTCAAAAGGAATTAATCTTTGAGAAGGTGTCAAGGCATTATCGCTAATCATCGTAAAAAATCCGCCATTAACTTCGAGGCCTAATTTATGCGCAGTTCGTTCTTTTATTATGATTTCATCCCAGAGCGTGAAATGCTTCCGTTTTTGATTGGAGCGTTCTAGTTGGCTGTCGAGTTTATAAGCCGCATAAATAGCGGAGCCTTTGGCAACAGCAAGGTCCATGTTTTCTGCATTTTTAATTTTTTGTTCTCCAAAATAATCAATGATTAAATCTCTTAGCTTTGGAATTTTACTCGAACCACCAATCATTAAAACAGAAGTAATAGCTGATTTAGAGATTTTAGCTTTGTTTAGAACAGCATTGATTTTTAGTTCTATTTCTTCGAAATAATTTCGTTTAGTATTTCCTTTTTCGCCATTGATACAAGATTCAAAATCTTTTCGTTTTACTTCGAGGTCAATAACAACAGGCTTGGCTACAATCAGTTCTGTTTTGTTTACTTGAGCAAGATGTTCTTTAACTTCAGTGACTACGGGTTTTAATTCAGCCAGTAGTAAAGCCTTATATTTGTCGTCCATCTTATCGAAGTCAATATTGGCTTCTTCAAGAATCCATTCGAAAAAACTCTGATCAAAATCTTCTCCTCCCAAACGATCATCACCATCAATAGCCAGCACCTCAAACTCAATTTTTTTCGCACTTTGATTTAAAGAAAAAATAGTAACATCAAAAGTTCCCCCACCTAGATCGAATACTAAGAATTTTTCATTATTTAAATTTTCGCTAGATTGATTAAAAGCATAATCTAAGCCTGCGGCAATAGGTTCAGGAAGTAAACCCAAAAACAAGGATTCTACATCAATACCTTTCGCATCACATCTGTCTTTATACAAATCTTTGATGGCTTTTAATGCTGCAGTTTTAGTCCTTAAGTTTTGATGTTGTTTAAAATAATATGGAACGGTCACAACAATACCTTCTGGAATAAAAGTACTTGGAGCCTCCACTGCTTCTACTTCATCTAAAAGATGCTTAATGATTTCGGAAGAAATGTCAACCGGTGTTAAGGTATGTTTCCCAATAGTATATTCGCAATCCGTTTCGTCCATTTTACGCTTAACGGAAGAAATGTAATTTGCAGGTGTTTTCATCCCTCGTTTGATGGCTAGTTTTCCAATAATATACGAGGCAATTTCTTCTTCATTATTCAGTTCTACAAAGACTTTAGACGGAAGGGTCTTTCGATTTTCTTTTTGCATTTGATAAACTGAACTTCCGGTAAGTCTTGTGCTATTTACCCATTTGGCAATAGCACTGTAAGTAGTTCCAAGATCAATTCCTATAGGATACATAGATTAATGTTTTCGATGAAGTTGTTTTAAAATGGAGATCAATGGCTTGCAAGAAGATCATCTATCTATTTTAAAACAACTTT
This sequence comes from Saprospiraceae bacterium, assembly GCA_965277415.1. Taxonomy (GTDB): domain Bacteria; phylum Bacteroidota; class Bacteroidia; order Chitinophagales; family Saprospiraceae; genus JAHDHW01. Next base: position 42,666 of record CBDICS010000072.1, on the reverse strand, counting down.
GATATAAAACTTCTAATTTAGGGATAGGGAATTAATAAGTGTCCAGATTAGACGAAGTTATCGTTGTACTAGACGAGTCAAAAAAATAAGACATAGTCCTTCTACGGCTTATTTTTTTGAGGAAGTATAGTGCAAGGAGAACAAGTCCATATCGGACTCTTATTAATGCGCTGTCCCTTAATTCTGACTGATTTTTAACTCTAGACTTTCTTCAGAGTTTGTAGCTTGAACTTTTGCTTGAACTTTCAATAAATTTTCCTGATTAATCTCCATAGTCATTTCTATTTTTTGAGAAGCCCTTGGAGCTTTTGGTATGCCTTTTAAAATAAAATCTCCAATACAATCAAATGCCCCGTCGCTATTATTTACATAAAGCTTATTTGCAGGAATTCTTAATCCTTCCTTTTCTTCAAATTCTATGGTGTGCTGAGTTTTCCAGATGGTAATCTGTAGACTGTCAATGTTTTCCTGATTGCCATAAGTTTTGGTGGCGATTTGGATTGGGTTTTCTTTATCCAGCGGCAAGCCTTTTTCTATAATGGGACTGAATTCACCATTTTCTAATTCTATCCCAAGATGATGAGAAGTGATGCGTTTTAAGTCGATATTCTCAACCGGTTTAGTAGCGCCAAAAACTGCTGCCCCTTGTGAAACAATAATGTCTACATTCTTAGCCATATAAGGCTTCTTTCCAATTTTTACAATTGACTCAGTTACCCAATCTGCTTTAGTTGAACCTCCAACCAAAATGATACGATTGATATCGTCTATAGTCAAGCTCGCTTCTTTTAAACTGTCCTCCACGCATTTATTCGCCTCCTCCAGCATGGATTGGATTTTTTCAAGGAAAACTGATTTCTTGACTTCCACTTCAAGGTTATAACTAGCACCTTCACCGTCTTTTAAAAATTCAGGAATATCAATGTCAATTTTTTCACTACCTCCTGCCATAGCAATCTTTGCCTCTTCAGCTGCTTCCTTGAGTTTTTGTTGCGTGTTTTTTAAAGTCTTGGCACTAGTGGCCTTTTGATCACTTTTTAAATCAAATATGTCTATACCACTAATTTCCTTAAATTCATTGGCACAGATATCCATAATCGCTCTATCAAAATCATCCCCACCTAATTGAGCAATACCTTTGGTGGCTAATAAAGAAAATGTTGGTGTCGCCGCGTTTGAATCTACTTTCAATATGGTAACATCAAAAGTACCTCCGCCTAGATCATAAACCAGAATAGTTTGTTCTTTACTCTGTCCGTCAAACATGCCCAACTCTCTGCCATAAGCAATTGCGGCAGCCGTTGGTTCTTCAAGAATTGAAACACCTATTGGCCTCCCTTCTTCATCTATAAGGACGTCTCCATTGCTGTCTTTTTCTCCTAATCCAGCTGCTTGTGCGGCTTTATAGACATTGTTGCGGTACTTTTCTGTGGTATTAGCGGGAACACAAATGACTGCTTTAGTGATTTGCCCATTTGTGTCAAACTCTTGCTGACTATGCACTTCATCTAAAATTTTTTTCAAAATCTCTGTAGCTACATCAGTTGGGCTTAACTCTTTTTCATCAATAGTGAACTTTTGTTTCAATACTTCTTCCTCCTTCCAGTCATCATTTTTCATGAGTGTCTTTATTGATGCAAAAGTTCGATCAGGATCAATCAGCATTCGTTTTTTTGCTTCCCTGCCTACCTTTGCCAATACATCTCCTTTTGCATTCTCTTTTGGAAAATAAACAACTGAAGGAATAGATAATTTCCCCTCCAAAGGAATGGTAATAGATTTCCCTTTTGTATAAACAGAAATACTGGAATTTGATGTGCCTAGGTCTATTCCAAACACATAAGGGCTTGGAGTCGGTTTAAGTCCCATATTAATTTTTGTTTTATTGAAATTGCCAAAACATATATGTTGAAAACAACTTCACTGTTTATAATTATTTAGTTCGAATATTTTGTTCATTCAATTCTACTAATGGTGTATTGGTATGAATTGAAATGGGCTTTAGTGCGATAATTTTTAATAAATTCATTTCCTCTTTTGAAGGCTGTCTATGGTTGTGAAACGCGGTATAAATGACATAACCTTTTTCATATTTAAAGCCTGCCATAATTGGCCGATTCTTTTTTCCTTTATCTCTACAGTCTACCTTAGCTTCTAGAAAAATTTCGACTTCGTTTGATACTTTTGAGATTGGTATCCAACCACCCATATCAAAATATATATTGGCCTCGTTTTTATTTAGTGCCTCAACCAATTCATGGCTTAATATTTTAGCTTTGACTTTTTGAGATGACCTTCCTCCGTGACCAAACGTTATAAATGAAGGGAAGGCATTGCTAATCTGAGGAGCAGATAAATCTGATACATATAAGACCCCACCTTGAGCAACGAATTTTCTTAATGCTTTTTGATTCGAAGTGGCACTGCCTCCTGCACAGCAATTGATGAATAAAACATCGAAGTCCTTTATCTTTTTAAAAACAGAAAAGTCTTTATCTTGTATAAGCGTCCAGTGGAATTTCATTTTGTCTAAGACTTCGCCCATATTATCACAACCTATCCTTGAAACACCTATTTTAATATTCCCTGTTGTTTTTGAAGGCTTAGGAGTAAATGGTTTTGCTTCTGTCTTTTTTATTTTTAATTGTTTACTTGCATTGGTTGAAATATCTATTGCAGAAACTTCAAGAATGTCACTTTCATTTAATATAAACTTAACCGATATCCTAGGAACGCCGGCCTTAGCTTTTTGAATCCCATGAAATGAGAAACCACTTAATGGTGTATTGCTGGAACAGAGCGCATGTTCTCCTTGAAAAATTTCAATAGTGGTTTCTTCTGCATAATCAGTATAAGTAGAATAGATTTTTTCAACTGCAATAGGGAGTGGGCTATGCTTTGGAATAATGATGCTGAATTTATCATTATTAGTTCGTATCCCAAGATCAAATGGGGTGACGTTAATAATCTTAACAGGACGTTGTTCTTCTTTATCAAATGTTTGATCTTTAATTGGGGCCATTAAACTAAAGCCTGTGATTGCGGCACCTTTAGCAACTATTTCGTCTACATTCGGTGCCATAAATGGCGTTTTTATTTCTGCTTCGATTAGCGCTCTTACCAATGGACTCTTTGTTGCGCCACCAACGCAGATCACTCGATTGATATCTTCCTTACTTAGATTGGAGTCCAGCAAAGTTTGCCGTACGATATCTGTAGTCCTGATCAAATACGGTAAGATGAGTTGGCGATACTGTTTGGAATCTAGTTCAAATTCAAATGTTTTATCACCTAAAATATTGGGTAAGAAACCCTCTGTTTTATTACTGGATGATAGTTCAATCTTTGATTGTTCAGCGAGCTCTTTTAATTTTTGTCTGGCTATTTTTCCTTCAGATGAATCCAGTGTTTTAAGGTCAACGTTTAAGCTGGTTTTGATTTCTTTGAAAAACCATTCTTGAATAGCTTCATCAAAATTATCCCCTCCTAATAAAGGGTCGCCTCCAATCCCTTTAACTGTAAAAACATTTCCTTCTACTTCTAGAATTGAAACATCAAAAGTTCCACCACCTAAATCATAAACGAGAATGGTTTGAGATTTTCCTTGGTCAATACCATAAGCAAGGGCAGCTGCGGTAGGCTCTTGTTGTAATGCCAAAACTTCTAAACCCGCCTTTTCTGCTGCTTTTTTGGTGTCTTCTTTTTGATTCTGATTAAAATAAGCGGGGACAGTTATGACCACTTTAGTAACATCAGCCCCTAAAGATTCAGTAGCACCATCCGCAAGGTATTTTAATAAAAACGAAGTGATGTCTACAGGGCTATATTTGTTACCTAATATTAAATACTCCTTTTCTTTATCTCCCATGTACCTTTTATTAGATACAACAATCGTCTCTGGTGAAATAAGTATTCGCTTTTTGGCTTCCCAACCAATGATCATATTCTTTTTGATAGGATGCCAGCCCACTACAGAAGGCGTACTTCTGTGACCAAAAATCTCCACAATTGTATACACCCCTTTTTCATAAGTATATACAACTGAATTGGTCGTCCCTAAATCAATGCCTATGATTCTCATAAATTGTTTATTATCTATTCTTTAGCTGAGGTATTTTATCAAATATTTTAACCGCATTTTATAAAACCTAAAACTAAAGGAATTATGAAAGCACTGAAATAATCACATTTGATTATTTGATGTACACATATATGATGATATGGTGCGTTGATATAAATCCTATCTTGTTGTCTGAAAACAGGCACTAAATAATTGATAGATTTATGACCAATCTCGAAATAATAAAAAATGATTTAAAAGAAGAGCTAGCAAAAGATCTTAAAGAGGGGATAGATGCTATTGAAAAAATATTGCAAAAGAATAAATCAATATATAGTGATTTAGTTTTTCATAAAGGCAAACTAGATTCTATTGAAAGAGATTTCTTAAAGGATATCACTTCTGATAAGACCCGACATATGTACTTGAGTAAATTGCGGGCGGCGCTGATTCTTTTGATCGATCAAATAGAAAAAAGTGACTTGACCCCTGAATTTAGAAAACTGCACTTTCCGGAATCTGAAAACTTGATTACCATTTTTATAGAAGATAACGCAGGTAATGTATATGAATCTGATGAATGTCATCCTGATTTATTAATTGGAAAAATTGCAACTGACTTTTTTGATGCAATGGGCTGGTCTACAGATAATAGAAGACAAAGAGCGGTTGTAGAGTTAGTAAGGGGCGGGAGAAGAAAGAATAAACGGCTTCGTAGTGGACAAACTTTGAAAGAGGCGGGGCTTATTAATTTATCTACTTTGCGCATATTCCCAGAAGCAATAGCAGGCGGTCCAGGTATTGAAGAAATAAAAAATGCTCAAGCAAGTACAGAAACCTTAATGGCTGATCAAATCAAATCTATCATAAAAGGATTTCAGAAAATAAATAGACAAACCATATTCCCCTTGTTTGACGGCGAGGAAGAAGAAAATTATTGTTTTGTACTCATGCCTTTTAATTCGGATGCCCTGGATGAAATATATCAGGATTATGTAAAGCAACCCTTGATCAAGGAATGTAAACTAAAAGTAGAACGGGCAGACGATTTTTTTACAGTCAATACAATCATAAAAGATGTCTGGTTTGGGATTAATCGGGCTAAAGTCATCATCGCGGAATTGACAGGAAGAAACCCAAATGTATTTTATGAGTTAGGGATTTCGCATACTTTAGGCAAGAAAGTGATCTTGATTTCGCAGAATATAGAGGATGTTCCTTCAGACCTCAGACATATCAGATTTATCCATTATCAATTTACACCAAAGGGCGTTGAAGTGCTTAAGAAAAAGATAATAAGTACGGTAAATAATATTTTGGCTGAGGTGGATTGATGAAGAAGGTTTTATAAATACAAAGTTGATTCCTTGTCCCTAAGGAAATGAAACAGAATGAATATTGCCCTAACAACTTGATAAATTCAGCGGTTTTTTCGATATTGTACGTAAAAAATAATACGTATGAGTAAATTGACCTTATCCATCAACCAATCTGTAATCGAAAAGGCGAAAGAATACGCTAAATCTTCAGGAAAAAGTTTATCAAGTATAGTTGAGGAATATTTGAAATCTCTTGCTAAAGATCAAAAATTAAACGACGAAAAAACTCCAAGCAAAATTGTAAAAGAATTAAAGGGTTCAGTAAAAATGCCAAAGGAACTTAGTTCTTATAAAGAGTTACTACAAGATGCACTAATCGAAAAATATTTAAGAAAATGAACAAGATTTTTTTAGACTCAGATGTGCTTCTTGATTTATTATTAGACAGAGAACCTTTTACAAATGATATTGCCGAAATCATTGAAGATTCAATTGTTAATAAAATTAATCTTTGTGTTTCTCCAATCTCTATAACAAATATCAACTATATAATTGCTAAGATTGAAAATCAAAGAAAAGCAGATACTCAAACGAAAAAGATATTGGAAATAGTAAAAGTTGAAAATGTAGGACAAGAAATAATTACTACAGCATCGAATTCAAAATTTAAAGATTTTGAAGATGCCGTTCAAAACTATTGTGCAGTAAAAGCAGGACATAAGATCATAATTACAAGAAATACTAAAGATTATAAAGAAAGCAAATTATCAATCTTAACTCCAAAAGAATACTTAGCTAAAACGAGTAATGAATAAGACTGGCACACATAAAGTGTATATTGCAAAACTAAGCTATTGTTCGATATCAAATGTTTTCGTTAAAGAAATGAGGTTATCAAAGAGAATATTTATAATTTCGGAATTGAATTTGAATTTAGAGCTTATTTGAAATTCCATTAATTGGATACAAGCTCTGAGACAGATTCTGAGAGAAAGCATTTAAGACACCTTTTGAGAATAAGATTATGCCTGCCCAAGATACATCGATAAGAATAGACGATTTGATCCCGAGTTTAAATACCATTTTTTATGGGCCTCCAGGCACGGGAAAAACCTATAAAATAACAGCGGAACTTAGCCCTTTTTTTACAGATCGACAAGCTGTAAAGTCAAAGGCAATTATAGCCTTAGAAATTGTTGAAAATCTTGCTTGGTGGGAAGTGATTACATTGGTTGTTTTGGATTTAAAAACGGTCAAAGTTCAGCAAATTTATGAACATCCACTCTTGCAAATCAAACATAGCATTTCGAATAATAAAACGCCTAAAAATACGATTTGGTCTATTTTACAATCTTATACTAAAGAAGAATGCCCCAATGTAAAATTCAAAAAACGAAGTGATTTGCAATTTTTTTGGAAAGATGATCAAGGCATTTGGACGCTCGATGAAAATGTGCTTAAAGAGACGCAACCTGATTTTTTTGAGCTATTAAGTGAGTATAAAAAAGAACCTGTAATGCCCATTCTTGAGAAGCGCTATGAATTGGTTACTTTTCATCAATCTTATAGTTATGAAGAGTTTGTAGAAGGGCTTAAACCGGTGCTGGGGAATACAGAAGAAAACAATGGACAAATCCGCTACCATATTGCAGATGGTAAACTCAAGAAACTGGTAAAACGAGCAAATAAAGAACCCAATAAAAAATTTGCACTCTTCATAGATGAAATCAATCGAGGCAATATTTCCAAAATATTTGGGGAATTAATTACCCTGATTGAGCCAGATAAAAGAAGTAATAATAAACATGCACTGTCTCTAAAATTGCTATATTCCAATGAGGATTTTGCAATTCCGAACAACCTCTATATTATTGGTACAATGAACACCGCAGATCGATCTATTGCTTTAATGGATACCGCTTTGCGTCGGCGATTTCATTTTATTGAATTGATGCCCAATGCGGCATTAGAAGCTTTAGATTATCAGATTGAGGGAATACATTTAGGTGAATTATTAGGTGCTATCAATAAACGGATTGAGTTTTTATACGATAGAGATCATATGCTTGGACATTCCTATTTTATTGGACTTAAAGATTATCCAGCACTTTGTAGCGTTTTTCAAAACAAAGTAATTCCACTGCTCAAAGAGTATTTCTATGATGATTGGGAAAAAATTCAATTGGTATTAGCAGACAATCCGGAATGGGGAAAGACGAAGCATGAAAAAATTATTCAAGAAGGAGAACAGGGACAGCGTTCCAAGCTTTTTAAAACTTCCTTGGATGGATATGAAGACCGCAATTGCTATAGTGTCAACCCCGCATTGAGTACTGCTCAGATACCGACAGCTGCTTTTCTGAAAATCTATTCGAAATAGAGTGTAGAAGATCGTTTTAGAGATATACTACTACAGAATTGTCCATGAAAAAAGAAAGCAAAACATTAAGGGAGTTTGGGAAGATTTGGAGACGAGCGGATTTTGAATCTTCAGAAATAGAGGGTACTTTGGATCATTTATATTTAAGTGATTTGGATTTTGAGAATGTGCGATCATTTATTGAAGAAAATAAAGAGACTACAGTTGAAAGGGCTTTTCAAATTAGATGGAAAAAAGGAAAAATTTATATCAGTGTAAAAAATTATGTTGGCCTCATAGAAACTAAGAATGGAACAATCATCGAAATTTTACCGAAGATCTTTGGACTTCCAGTTTTAGAGGAAATAAACTTACTTAAGTATAAACGCCAATTTTTAAAAATGCTCTCTTGTTTGAAAAGTACGCCTTTCATTTCAATAAAAGAAGCACATTTAAAAACGGTACATTTTACAATCCTGGAGATTTTTATCACTGCCTTTGTTTCTGAAATGCAAGACCTGCTTAAGGTCGGACTTCAAAAAAAGTATATGCTTATTGAAGGCAATCAGCGATTTCTGAAAGGGAAGTTATTATTTCAAGAGCAACAAAAAAGGAATATTATTCAGGCTCATAATTTCTATTCCCAATCAGATGAATATTTGGTGAATACTGCTCCGAATCGTTTGATAAAAACCTGTTTGAAATTATTATTGTCTAATGCTCAATCGATTGCCAATCAAAATCAAATCCGCCACCAGCTTTTACATTTTGACCAAGTACCAACTACAAGAAATATTAGTCGTGATTTTCAAAAATCTAAAATTAGCAGCCGTTTAGATCAACATTATCAAAAAACACTGGAATGGGCAAAAATCTTCTTAGAAGGAAAATCTTTCACCAATTTCAAAGGGCATAGCCTAAATCAAGCCCTGCTTTTTCCAATGGAAAGAATTTTTGAAAATTATATTGGTACTCAAATTAAAAAGTACTTAACCGAATATGAAGTAAAACTCCAGGATCGACAGTTCCATCTGATCAATGAGCATTTGGGCAAACCAAAATTTCGACTCCAACCAGATATTGTTTTGACCAAAGCAGATAAAATAATAATAATTGATGCTAAATGGAAAGTGATCAATCAGGGACGACCAAAATCAAATTACGAAATTACACAGTCTGATATTTATCAATTATTCGGCTATGGTGAAAAATACCGGCAACATGGCCATTCTCCAATACTCATATTATTATATCCTTTGCAAGAACAATTCACAGATCCGCTACCAGTGTTTTACTATTATGAAGAACGTTTACCGCTTTATGTCCTCCCTTTTGATTTAATGAACCAAGATGTTTGTGGTGAAATATTAAAAATACTTGATAGAATAGATAATAAACAAATTGTAAATTAAAAACCTGCCCAAAGTTTCTTTATTCTTTTTAAAATATGTCCCCCCTCATTAGAATAGCTTCGTCATATCTATGAAGTTGTTTTAAAATGGAGATTGAGATTGATTGTAAGTGCTTGATTTTCAAGACGAAGCTCCATTATTTTTTCGTAGCCTTAGCTACGATGAAAATAATTAGCTAAAGTATTGGAGATCAATGACTTGCAAGAAAATTATCTATCTATTTTAAAACAACTTCTATGATAAATTAATTTTCTTACTTATTTTTAAATGAAAAACTATGAAAAAATTTCTCGCTGTTTATCACGCACCAGCTTCTGTAATCGCTGCTATGGCTAATATTTCTCCTGAAGAAAAGGCTAAAGGAATGGAACCTTGGATGGCTTGGATGACAAAATGCGGAGATAAAATGGTTGATTTTGGCGCGCCATTAATGCCAGGACATACGACCAGCGTTTCAGGTACTTGGTCACCTAGCACGACGGATGTTACAGGTTATTCAATTGTTCAAGGTGAAAACATTGATGAAGTAAAAGCGCTTTTTGAGGATCATCCTCATATCTCTTGGGCAAATGGCTGTTCCATTGAAATCCATGAAACGATAGCCATGTAAGTCTTCGGGTATATATGATGAAGGGTTTTGTTTACTTATTTTACGATGTACTTAGTAAACATTAGTCTTCACAGCTCAACTTTAAAATTTAAACAACTTCTTTTAATAACATCAAATAAAAATAAAATAATAATGAAAGAATTTATGATGATCTTTATAGGAAAAGATTACGGAACCTTGAATCTCTCTCCAGAACAAATGCAAGAACAAACAAAGAAATGGTGGACATGGCAAGCGAAAATGGAAGCATCTGGAAATATGAAAGCTGGCCATGCTTTGCATCCAGAAATGAGAAGGGTAGTGGGGGCTGACCGAACTGTTACGGATCGAGCTTCTACTGAATTAAAAGAATTGGTTGGAGGATACTATATTGTAAAAGCCAATAATTTCGAGGAGGTTATTGAAATGGCACAAGATTATCCTGATTATGATTATGGTGGGACGGTAGAAATAAGAGAAATAATGGTATTTGAACAATAGGATAATATCGAAATTGTTTTAAAAGTAAATGCTCTAATGGCAGAACAAAAAATGATTGACCATCTTTTCAGACATCAATATGGAAAGATGGTCTCCATTTTAACCCGAATATTTGGACTGGCTCATCTTGAAACAATAGAGGATGCAGTACAAGATACCTTTGCGCAAGCCGTATTGTCTTGGAGAAATAAAATGCCTGAAAACCCTGAGGCTTGGCTCACTCAGGCCGCTAAAAATAGAACGATTGACTTATTTCGAAAACTCAAAGCAGAACGAAATAGAATTCCTGAAATTAATCATGGACCGGCTGCAATGGCCATTCACGATTTATTTTTGGACAATGAGATAGCCGATAGTCAACTAAGGATGATTTTTGCTGCTTGCCACCCTTCTTTAAACTCAAAAGATCAAATATCCTTTGCCCTCAAAACTATATCCGGTTTTAGTATTAAAGAGATTGCTTCGGCTTTATTACTCAAGGAAGAAACCATAAAAAAGAGATTATCAAGAGCACGTAAGGTCATTCAAAAAGAATCGATTTCTTTTAAAATTCCTCAAGGACAAAAATTACCTACAAGATTGAATCGTGTATTAGAAGTGCTTTATTTGATCTTTAATGAGGGCTTTCATTCCAATAGAAAAAATAGACTCATTCGCCAAGAGTTATGCGGAGAAGCTATTCGACTGTGTAAAATGTTGTTGGAAAACGAATTTACAAACAGTTCATCCGCTTATGCTTTATTTGCTTTAATGTGCTTTCAGTCTGCTCGACTTAAAAGTAAAGTCAATGAACATAATGAAATCATTGATATTAAGAATCAAGATCGGAGTTTATGGTATTTTCCTTTAGTCAGTTTAGGAAATGATGCGATGATGAAAGCTGTTGAACAAAATGAATATAGCAGTTATCATTTTGAAGCGGCTATCGCTGCGGAACATCTAAAAGCGGTATCTTTTGAGGATACCAACTGGGATAAGATTCTCATGTGGTACGAACGGCTTTATGAAATGCAAGCTTCTCCTTTTACTTTATTAAATTTGGTAGTCGTTCAATTACAAAGAGGGGAGTATGACATTGCAAGTGAATTATTGGAGAAAGTTGATCCCAACGAATTAGAGCAAAGAGCTTATTTGTACTATGGATCTCTTGCTGAGTTTTTTATTAAAAAAGGCGAGGGAGAACGGGCAATCGAAAGTATTAATACGGCACTAAAACTAGTAGTGAATGATGCAGAAAGAAATTATTTATTAAAAAAGAAAGCACTCATTAAATAAATTCTAATCCTCGAAGAATGAGTTACTTATTCCACAAGAAGAATTAGAGGTTGTTAAAAAATAAAATCATGGCATACGACGAATATTTAGCAGACCGAATCCGACAAATTTTTAATGAAAAAAAAGCCAACTATTTTGAAAAGAAAATGTTCAGCGGTTTATGTTTTATGGTAGAGGATAAAATGTGCTGCGGCATCCATTTTGATAAGAAGAAAAATACGGATTTACTTATGGCTCGAATAGGAAAAACTGCTTCTGAAAAGGTTTTAGATAAAGAAGGTTGTCATCCAATGGATTTTACGGGCCGCCCAATGAAGGACTATGTCTTTATAACACCAGAAGGTTTTGATACGGATGATGATTTAGAATTTTGGTTACAATTATGTTTGGATTTTAACCCATTTGCTAAGGCAAGTAAAAAACGGAAAAAGAATTAAACAAATTTGGTGGCCATCAAAAATTCGGCTATTCACTTGTTTGAATCTACATCATTTTTTTGCCACAAAGGCACGAAGACACAAAGGTGTACACTGCTTCATCTTTGTGCCTTCGTACCTTTGTGGCGAAAACCCATCTCCCATCTTCCGTCTCCCATCTCCTGTCTTCCCTCTCCCGTCTTCTCGTCTCCCGTCTTCCCTCTCCCGTCTTCTCGTCTCCCGTCTTCCATCTCCCGTCTCCCCTCTCCCAAATAAGCTCCCCCCTTCTTGTTTAATTTCAGTTTTTAGTTTACTTTCGATGTTATAAAGCTGATCTAATGTATCAGTGTGCTCAGACATTAAAAAGTTCACATTAAAATTTACTCAAGCATGTTATTTTCATACGAAAAGAATTCACAAAAGACGGATATCGCATTATTGATTTTAAGATTGGCTGTAGGAGGCATGATGGTCTATAGTCATGGCTGGAGAAAGTTTATGAAGTTTTTTGCGGATGATCCTATACGATTTGGTAATCCAATTGGCTTAGGAGAAGAAACATCTTTAGTCTTAACGGTCTTGGCTGAAGTGTTTTGTTCAATATTGCTAATTGTGGGATTGGCCACTCGATGGGTGACGATACCATTAATCATTACCATGCTTGTAGCTATTTTCGTTGTTCATTTGGATGATCCTTTTGCTAAGAAAGAATTTGCCTTACTATATTTAATTCCTTATATCATGTTATTACTTACTGGAGCAGGAAGATATTCGGTAGATGCTATGATTAAAACGAAATAAAAAGCGTTCTTTGAAAAATTATAAAGAATAGGAAAAGTGAAGAAAGGAAGGTTTTATTTTTGACCTGCTCAAATATGAGAATTATCAAAGAATCATAAAAAATACACCATCGTGAAGCGTTTTCTTATATTTCTTTGGATTATTACAGCTTATTCATGTGAAAATGAACCAACAAATACTGTTGTTAAGTATGTTGAGATTACAGGTGAAACAATGGGGACCACCTATCATATAAAATATCTTGATAGCCTAAAACGTGATTTTAAGCAAGAAATAGATGATTTACTAATAGCAATCAACAATGAAGTCTCTACTTATGAGCCTGCTTCATATATCTCACGGTTTAATCAAAGTGAAGAAGAAATCCAATATTTAAATATTCTAGAATCAGGGGCGAAATTACCTGAACATTTTAAAGCCAATTTTGAAAAATCTAAAGAAGTATTTCAAAATAGTTATGGTTATTATGATCCCACATTAATGCCACTTATTAATTACTGGGGCTTTGGATATACAGAAAAAAAAGCGGTTGAGGAGGTCGATAAAATAAAAGTAGATTCTCTAATGAAATTTGTTGGTTTTGAGAAAATTATCCAAAGAAGTGCAAAAGATGGATGGATATACCTTAAAAAAGAATCATCAGGCATTCAATTAGATTTTAGTGCCATTGCAAAAGGTTATGGTGTTGATGCAGTCGCTAAATTATTGATGAATAAAGGCATAACAGATTTGTTTGTTGAAATAGGTGGAGAATTAATAGTTCAAGGAAAAAATCCTCAAAATAAATATTGGACAATTGGTATCAACAAACCTTCTGATCAAGCAGCTGCTAATGCCATTCAATCAAAAGTCGAATTGAATAATATGGCTATGGCAACATCTGGTAATTATCGCAATTTTTATGAAGTAAATGGAGTTAAATATGCGCATACGATTAGTCCAAAAACAGGATTTCCAGAAAAGAACACTTTACTTAGTGCTACTGTCTTTGCAGCAGATTGTATGACGGCTGACGCTTATGCCACTGCCTGTATGTCTATGGGAATGGAAAGAGCTAAGCTTATGCTTATAGAATTGGAAAATATTGATGCTTATTTCCTCTATAGTGATGAGAATGGAAATGTACAATCTTTCATGTCCAATTCAAATTTAAAGATAATTGAAAATTAAATATAACCTTTCACAATAGAATTTAGAAATTTACAACAGTGCCAAAAACAAAATAAAATATGACATTTAATCTAGATAGAGACATTTGCTTTTTTGACCTTGAGGCTACCGGCTTAAATGTTATCAGAGACAGAATTGTACAGATTGCTATTATAAAATACTTTAAGGATGGACGAGAACCTGAAGAGTTGGTTCTGCTCATTAATCCTGGTATTCCAATTTCGGAAGAAGCAATGAATGTACATGGTATTACACCAAAAGATTTGCGAAATAAACCTAGTTTTCAACAAGTAGCACAGAAAATTTATGATTTTATAGGAAATGCTGACCTTGGAGGATACAATTCTAATCGTTTTGACGTTCCCTTATTGATGGAAGAATTTGCCAGAGTCGGGTATGAATTTGATATGTCTTCCAGACGAAGTATCGATATTCAGAGGATTTTCTATAAAATGGAACCTCGTACGCTGAGAGCTGCTTTGAGATTTTATTGTCAAAAAGAATTAGTTGACGCGCACAATGCCTTAGCGGATGTTAAAGCAACGGTAGATGTTTTTAAAGGACAATTAGAGAAATATAAAGACCAAGACTTGATTGATGAAAATGGTGATAATATAGCAACACCAATCAAGAATGATATGCAGGTCATTCATGATTTTACGAATGATTTGAAAACAATAGATGCAACCCAAAGATTAAAATATAATAATGAAGGTGTTGTCGTTTTTAATTTTGGAAAATATGTCGGACAAGCAGTTGCACCAACATTAGTTAAAGATAAACAATACTATCACTGGATATTAAATAAAGAATTTTCTCATCAGGTAAAGCAAATCGTTAAAAAATTAGTAAAAGAGTATGAACAAAATACCTGAAGTTGTAAAATTGATTTATTTGATGTTGAAAACAAGATGCTTTAATGTCAAATATTCAATCGCATTTGTTTTATTATTACTCTTGGTGAATATTTCTTGTAAAGAACCTATCGAAGGCTGTAGAGACATCGCAGCGACCAATTATGATGTATCTGCGGATGAACCATGCGAGAACGATTGTTGTACCTATCCGCGTTTGTCATTAAGTATAGCTCATAGATATATGGACTCCTTGAGTTTTAGTTTTGATTCTATTTATGTTGATGATGGGAATAATATGGCTGTTCAATTCCAACAAATGATATTTTATCTGTCTAATTTTAGATTGACGATGGCTTCTGATTCTTTCGAAACTATAGAAACGATTGATTTAGACATTATTGGAGGAGAAACAGCTACTTTTAAAGATGATTTCACATTAGTTAGTCGAAGTATTAGTTCTTTTAGTTATGATATAGGCGAAATACGAGGATTAGGGACTTTTGACACCCTAAAATTTACAGTTGGTTTAGCTGGAGATGCGGCATTCGTGGATGCTGAAACAGTAGAAGAAGGACATCCGCTTGCATTGAATACGGATACGCTTTGGACTTCTACTGAAGGTTATGTATTTAATCGACTTACTGTTGTTCCAGATACGATGAATAACGATCCTTTGGTCAGTCGCCAATTTGATATTAGAGGCAATGAAAACTTAGTTGAAATAAGCCTGGCATACCCAATAGAAGTAAATCGTGGTATTGACCTTAGTATACCATTGAAAATAGATTACCAAATATGGTTCTCAGGCATAGATTTTGTGAACAATATTGATAGTTATATTGCTAATAAAATTGTCGAGAATACTGCAAATGCCTTTTCAATCAATGAATAATCTCTTTTTTTTAGTTAGTTTTACACAACATTGATCTATTCAAATGTGTTGTAGTTTTTAATTCTTAGACCTAAATCTCAAAAATTAGAAATATGAGAAAACTAATCTTTCTCTGTTTATTAGCCCCTATTTTTATTGCAAGTTCCTGTGATGATGATTCACCACCACTCGAATTAGTTGGGGATATTGACTTGGTTATTAAAGCCAATTATGACGGAGAAGTGTTTCAAACCCAGAAAGAATATGAATACCTTCCTGGAATGAATATCAAATTTACGGAGTTTAACTTCTATGTCGCTAACATTAGTTTATTAGAGGACGAAAACTCAATAGAAGAAACCGAAATGGCAGAAGTTGACTTTATTGATTTGAGTTTTGATGTGAACCAGACAAGTTTGGCTGAGGCAGGGGTTACGGTTCCTTCAAAGAAAATTCCTGTAGGCACATATCGAGGGCTTAAAATTGGCTTTGGTCTACCTGCTGATTTAAATCGAACACATCCAAGTGATTATGGTGAAGGAGATGCATTGAATACTTCTACTCACTACTGGGCACCTTTGAATAGCTATATCTTTTCAAAAATTGAAGGTTTTTCAGATAATGATTTAGATGGTGTATTCGAAAATGATGAAGATGAAGGCTTGAGGTTTCACCTAGGACAAGATGAAGTGTATACAGAACGTATACTTTTTCCGGCTAATCCAATTATTATTCAAGATGGACAATCTTTGACATTGACCTTAAATATTGATGTGAAAAAATTGTTTAACATGCCAATTAATGAATATGATGCTAATGATGATAATCTATTGGATATAGATGTTAAGGAATATAGTGAATCGCATGGAAATACAGAAGATCCTAAATTTTTGATAGACAAGCAGATAATGCGAAACTTTTCGGATGCTACTGTATTAGAACAATAGATGTAAATAGGTTCAAATGTTTAGAAACCTCCTTATACTTATACTGTTATTAGCAATAATCACAGTTGAGTGTAAGGAGGTTTCTCCGTATAATGGCCCCGCCGACTTACCAAAAATTTCTTATAAGCCACATCCATACACCCTTCCTATACCTAAAGACTTTACAAAATTAAAACCTTCCTTAGAAAATCCGATGACCGAGGAAGGGATTGCATTAGGCTATAAATTATTTCATGACCCAATACTTTCATTGGATAGTACGATGTCTTGTGCTTCTTGTCATCAAGTAACTTTGGGTTTTACTGATGGAGAAGCATTGAGTAAAGGTATTAATCAAAAAATAGGTCGTAGATCGGCGATGTCCCTCGCGAATATCGCTTTTTATAAGAAAGGCCTGTTTTGGGATGGTCGAATAAACACTTTGGAAGAGCAAGCATTGCTTCCAGTAGAGGATACGGTAGAGTTGAATAATTCTTGGGATAATGTAATTGAAAAATTAAAAAAGGACTCTGATTATCCTGTTTATTTTCGAAAAGCATTTGGTATTACTAATATTGATGAAATCGATAAATACCTGGCAGCAAAAGCTATTGCACAGTATGAGAAAACCTTGATAAGTGCCAATTCTAAATTTGATTCTGTACAAGTAGGAACAGCAGTCTTTACAAAAGATGAAAAAGCGGGTTACGATATCTTTTTTGACGCAAGTCCTGATCTACCCGATGCGGAGTGCGGACATTGTCATAATGCGCCTCTTATGACGACTAATGAATATTTAAATAATGGAATTACACTAGCAAAAACGACTGAAGATTTTAGAGATGTAGGAAGGGGAGGAACGACTGGAAACCCTTATGATAATGGAAAATTTCGAGTACCTAGTCTACGAAATATTGAAAAAACTGCACCTTATATGCATGATGGCCGTTTTAGAACACTTGAAGAAGTCCTAAATCACTATAATTCAGGAGGACAAAATGGCCCAAATACCTCTCCTTTAATTCGACCACTTAATTTGAACGAAATGCATAAAAGACAACTAATTGCTTTTTTAAAGACACTTACTGATCGTAACTTTGTAGAAGAGACACAACAAACTCAGGAAAAGTTATATTAATACTATATGCGTCCTGATGGTATGAAAGTATGAATTTTAAAATGACCTAGAAAACCCTTATAGATTATGCACCGCATACTTATTTTCTTTTTTGCTTTTGGATTATTAATTACGGCCTGTGTAGATGATGATATGACTGCTGATGATGATAACATGGGAATGGATGATTTGACTGATACGCCTTATGATCCTGTTGCATATGATCTGGTTGTCCCTTGTGGATTTCCTGAAATGCAAATCCCTGCTGATAATCCGCTGACAGTTGATGGCGTTCAATTAGGACGTTTTCTTTTTTATGATCCCATCCTTTCTGGTGATAGTACGATGTCTTGTAGTTCTTGTCATGCTCCAAATGGTAGCTTTACGGATAATCTAGCGGTCAGCGTTGGAATAGATGGGATTGCTGGTCGACGTAGTTCTATGTCATTACTCAATGTAGGGTATTTTAATACGGGCTTATTTTGGGATGGTCGTGTCGTTACTTTGGAAGAACAAGCGCTATTGCCGGTCGAAGATCCTATAGAATTACATCAAACGTGGCCAAATATTATTGACAAATTTCAAAATCATGCGACCTATCCAGAAATGTTTAGAAAAGCATTTGGCATTTCAACAAAAGGTGAAATTACTAAAGAGTTGGCTGCAAAGGCAATTGCTCAGTTTGAAAGAACGCTAGTCAGTAGTGGAGAGTCTAAATATGATAGAGTCCGGTGTGAGCCAGGAATTTTCTATGAGCCAGAAGAGTTGGTTGGTGCTGAACTTTTTAGCTTTGAAGAAGCCAATCATCCAGGATGTACACATTGTCATAAGACCTTTAATCAATTGTTTACAGATAATCGATTCGTAAATAATGGCCTTGAAAATGTTGGGTCTACTGTCATGGATTTGGAAAATTTTCCAGATTTAGGCTTGGGAGAAGTAACTGGGAATGTTTTTGATAATGGAAAATTCCGTGTTCCTTCATTAAACAATATCGCCATGAGTGCACCTTACATGCATGATGGAAGATTTGAGACGCTAGAAGATGTACTGGATCATTATAGTTCTGGAGGATTTAATTCCGCTAATATAGATCCTAATATAGCAGCATTTGATTTGACAGAGGAAGATAAACAAGCCCTGATCAGTTTTTTAAATACCTTGACGGATCATGCTTTTATGAACAACCCTGCCCATCAGAGCCCTTTTTAGGGAAAGATAGCTGGCAATTGTCACATAGCTTTTTTTAATGGATTAATAAGGATATATACTCATATAGAGTATCGAATCAGAAAACAGAAGTGGTCTAGGAATTTCCTAAACCACTTCTGTCAGTATATACACTATTGAAAAGATTAGATGGATTTAACGATAAGAACAATATTCCCTTCTTAAAACCTCTTAAAAGTATCATTTGATATTAAGAATATTCATCCCAATAGCAATTGACAAAAAATAATTCCACTAACTTCCCTGACCACCTGACCACCTGACCACCTGACCACCTGACCACCCTGACTACTCTGACCACCTGACCACCTGACCACCCTGACCACCCTGACCACCTGACCACCTGACTTACCTGACCACCCTGACTTACCTGCCCCAACAAATTATAATTGATTTTCAGTTTTTTACAAATGTTGTTATATTTTATATGTTAAAATAGATACAGTTGCCTTTGTTTCGGCATGCAAATTGCCTAATTGATATTTGTCTGGTTGTGAGAACGGCCACCAAATAAAAAATCCCCCATATTTTTATCCCTATAGTTTGTTATTACTCCCCAAGAGAATATTGCTAAACTCTTTTTTCATTACACCCCTGTACGTGAAATATTTTTTTATCCCTTAATTAAATTTAAGATGAGAACGCTATGCAGAGTCCTAATGGCATTGCCATTACTCAACCTGTCAATCAATGTATGCTTAGCTCAAAACACACCATTTTCTGTTGGGCAAAGTACTGAGAGGCTTGAAGATTTTAAAAAATTCCAAGATGCTCAATTTGATGAGCAATTTTACTTATTGCTTACTTTTAAAGAACTGCCAGGAAAGGCAGAAATTTCAAAATTAGCTGAATATCAGATTAAACTTCTAGAGTATCACTCTAATAATACTTATCTAGCAGCAGTTCCTGCAGACCTTAATCCAAGCCTGATAAAATCCTTAAATATTATTGAGATTGGCGAAAATAAAAAAGAAAATAAGGTCGATCAGCGATTACTATCTAAAAACTATCCAGAATGGATTATGAAAGAAAATGGAAAAATTGATGTTGCCATTATTTTCCATGAAAAAACAAATCCTTCTGTCATTCAACATTTTTTACAAGAAAATAACATTACAGTTCTTGAAGATAAACATCGCGGAAATACGACGGTGGTTGCAAGAATTACTGAGAATCAAATAGAGGCTATAGCAAATGCTCCTATTGTATCTTTTCTAGATGTTAAACAAGAGCCTGTCCAAATTCTAAATCATGAGAGTTGTATCAATCAAAAGGTAAATGTGCTTAGCAGTGCATTAGCTGGTGGGTATGATTTGAGAGGACTTGGAGTAACGGTAGGTGTAGGAGATGGAGGACAGTTAGGAGAGCATATAGATTTCGGAAATCGAGTTATGAATGAAGCAAATGGAACTTATAGTTCTTTTGGCGATCATGGCGATCATGTTTCTGGAATTATTGGAGGTGCTGGGAATCTTAATCCTCGACATAGAGGAATGGCCCCTGAATGTACAGTCCTTACGGAAAAGACTAGTCAAATTACCTATAATATTGAAAATTATTTTAATGAATATGGAATGGTGCTAACGAATAATTCTTATGGCACCAGCTTTAACTGCAATACAAATGGTTCTTACAACTATTCTGCTCAAACTCTTGATTGGCAATTACGAGAATATCCGGAAGTACTGCACGTTTTTGCCGCCGGTAACAGTGGTGGAGGGACATGTGAACCGTTTCCGACCGGTTATCATTCTGTACTCAGATATTATCAAAGCGCTAAAAACGTACTTACCGTCGGGATGGCGGAAGAAAATAGAGTGATTGCTAATAGCTCGAGTCGTGGCCCTGTAAAAGATGGTCGACTTAAGCCTGAAATTATTGGTGTAGGTAGAAATGTGGTTTCCACAAGTAGAGAATTTAATTATTCAACTAAAGGAGGTACAAGTATGGCTGCTCCGGGAGTAACCGGGACACTTGCGCTATTAGTGGAGAAATATAGACTTGAAAATAATGGAGAAAATCCTGATGGTGCCTTGTTAAAAGCCATCGCTTGTAATACGGCAGATGACTTAGGAAACCCTGGACCTGATTTTATTTATGGTTTTGGTTTAATAAACGCACTTAGAGCAGCCGAAGCGATTGAGCAAAATCAATTTCATGGTGATGAAGTACAAGACGGAGAAATTAAAATAAATGTAGTTAATGTTGCTCAAGGAGCAAAGCAACTTAAGATTATGCTTTATTGGCATGATAAAGAAGCGGCAATCTATCCAGATAAAGCACTAATCAACGATTTGGATATTTCAGTCATGACACCAAATGGAGAAACAATTCGACCTTGGATTCTTGACCATACTGCTGCAGGAGTAGCCAATGTCGCTGTACGAGGAATTGATACACTTAATAATATAGAACAAATTACTATCGATAATCCGATAGCAGGTAATTATACAATTTTAGTAAAGGGAGAAGAAGTCGCTTTTGGACCACAACCTTTTTATACTACATATGATATCATTCAGGAAGAAATAGTGGTGACGCATCCTTTTGGAGGAGAAAGCTTTGTACCAAACGAGCAGGAGCTTATTAGTTGGGATACAGATAATACGAATACAAGTACATTTAGATTAGAATATTCGCTGGACGGAGGAAATGTTTGGTTAGAAATAGCTCCAGCACTAGCTGCGAATATTAGATCTTATAAGTGGACTATCCCACAGGTATATACACCAGATGCTAAAATCAGGGTTTCTAAAAATGGAAGTAATATTTCAGGTGAGAATTCAACGTTTTTTCATATTATGAATACGCCTGAAGAATTGATAGCGACACCTACTTGTGAAAAGAAGGTTATATTAAGCTGGGGGAGTTGTGATTATACAGTGGCTTATGAAGTATTTATGTATAATGGAGATATTATGGAATCGCTTGGTACAACTGAGGAGCTTTCTTTTATCGTTGATGAATCCATGAACCTTGGCGAAACTTATTGGTTTGCAGTGTGTGCAATAGGGATTGATGGAAATATTAGTAGAAGACTGACCGCAACTTCTGCGATACCTGAAGATATTGAGATTTGCCCATGGGATGATAATCCTGTTGTTGAAGCTGTAGGAGCTCAATTGCTAGGTAGAGATCAGACTTCTCTTAAACTTACAGATGAAGAAACAATAATTATACATGTAAAAAATATAGGGAATAGTGACCTCAATAGCTTTGAAATGTATTATGCGGTTAATGGAGGAACGCCGGTTCATGAAACCTTTTCTGGAAATATAGAATCTGGCGAATCAACACATATTGAGTTTGCTACCAAAGCAGATTTATCTCAAATAGGTTTACATCATCTAGATGTATGGGTAGAGATTGTAGATAATAATTACTCGTATACAGATAGCCTAACTGGTGCCGTCTACGCAGAACAATTATCAAACTATCCTATATTATTGCCTTTTGCAGAAACATTTGCAACAGCGGCATCTAAAGTCTATACCGAGGAAGTTTTGGGATTAGATGGTTGTTTGAAATGGGATTACGATACCTATGGGCTTGGAGAATTAGAAGTACATCAGGGTGTCGAGATGGTTTTAAGACCAACGGTAATCGCTAATGGAATGCCCATCCAAAATAAGGCAATACTGACTTTGAATATGGTCCAATATGAAGATATGGAAGATGAGGTAGAGTTGGATTTTGATTATCGAACAGCTTTAGATTTTGTGACCACTTCCTATGAAGTAAATGATAATACTATAGCAGTAAGAGGTTCTGATGCGGAGGAATGGTTATTACTTTATACTTTAAATAAAAATTCAACTGAATGGACAGAGATAAGAGGACTTGATGTCTCTAAATTACTGACTGAAAATGGACAAAGTTTTTCTTCCAGTTTTCAGATCAAAATGACAAATGATAATAATATCCCTTTAGCATTTACAAATATAACCTTGAAAGAATCAGAAGTAGAATCTGAAGAAGAAGAAGCGGTAGTTTTAGATTTTACTGCGGAACAATTTGGCGGAGATGTTATCCTAAAATGGACGCCGATTGAAGCAGAAGGTACTTATTTTGAAATAGAAGTAATTGAAAATTTTAATAACAATAATGATTTCGATGTTATCGGAACCATAGAAGCCGAGCGCACAACAACAGAACCACATTTTTACAGCTTTACAGACGGCGAACCAGGGAAGAAAGGAAGACGTTACTATCGGATTAAACAGATTAATGTTGATGGCAGTGTTACTTTCTCTCCGGTTTTGTCAGTACTAATCAATCAAAAAGAATTGGATGAAGTATTTCCAAATCCATTTATTGATCAATTGAATGTGGCTTATGTAGCCAAAGATGAAAAAACAATCCAAGTTTTAATTACAGATCAAAACGGAACTGTTGTTCAGTTAGATCAAATTGATGTGAATTCGGGAAGACAGTTTATCTCGATTGAATTAAATGAGGATTTACCTGCTGGAATGTATCTTTTGAAGATTTTGAATGATACTAAAACAATTTGTCATAGAGTAGTTAAACAATAAATTAGGCAAATCAATCAAAACTGCTTACACTATATGAACATGAAGTAATACCTTGACAGGTTGTATAGCAATAATTCTCAATACAAGGCACTCCTTAAAAAGGGTGCCTTTTTTATTTTTTAGAACCTGCCTAAATTTTATTGTCGAAGGCGAAAGAGCTCAATTTAAGGTTCTGAAGAAGCGTTTTTGTTTTTTCATAGCCTTAGCTATGGGAATACAAAAGGGCGAAATCAGGTTCTTGTGTGATTTTGTAGCCCGATGAAAGGAATGAACCGACTGGATTCATTGCTTTGGACAGGTTCTTAGTGTTAAAACGATTTTTTTTTATTAAAAAAAGGAAAAAAAAACGACAAATAAATAATATTTTCTTCACAATTTTATTTGATGTTTTTATTTAAATTATTGATTATCAATTTGTTAGTATTGAATTGGTGGGTTAAAATGGGAATATTTTTCACACAATAGGGGCAAAGTGTATTTTTTTCTAGTGGATAATCACCTTATTATTGTATTGTGATTGATAGATAACAGAGAGGAAATGATAAAAGTTACTTAAATGAAAGTAACAAATCAATTTAGAATATATGTTCATGGGATTATAATTTGTTAATAGTGAGTCGTTGAATCTTGAAAGGCGACTCGCTATAAACAGCTTCAAATCTACTTATTTTAAGTGTAGACGGATTGCAAGGTAAGAAATAAGTTTAGATTACACAAATCTTTAATAAGATTTGTTCGCTGGAAGAAGCCCAGCCACAAATTCGGATATGTTCATGGGATTATAATTTGTTGTAGTGAGTCGCGTTTCCAAAAGGATAACGCGACTTTCTATTTTTTAGACCTTTCATTATCTTCCTCCTTCCTATAGCTTTAAGTCCTCATAAGTAATTGGCCTAAATTATATTTTTAAGATAGAGTCAAAAAATGGAGCTAGATGATTTCATTTGGTCGAAAAAAATTAAGAAAGAAAAGGTTTTACTAAACTAACCAAGCTAAAATAGCTCATCAAGTTTAGTAAACCACCACCATACAATTACCATTAGCCAATAAAAAAATCGAATGCTCACAAATAGAACATTCGATTTTTTATATAAACAATAATTCTAACGAATTAATTAGTCAACGTAATCACCACCTTTAGGTCCAAGTGCACGAATTAAAATTAGAATGAAATCAATCAAAGCCCATACACCAAGGCCACCTAATGTAAGTAATTTAACAATTCCAAGTACGGTATAACCTAAGTAAAAACGGTCAACACCTAATCCTCCAAGGAAAAAAGAAAGCAAAACGGCAACAATCCATTTTTTTCCACCAGCAGCAGCAGCTTTTCTTTCCATCTTTTTGATCTTCCGGTTTACTTTTTTAAGCATTCGCTGCTCTTTTTTACTTAAACCTTCAGCTGCTTTTTTTGCTTCTAAGTCTTTTTTTACAGTTTTAAATAAATCAACGGCAGATACCGCTACTTTATTTTCATCTACCGTTTCCACTTTAGACGCAGAGTTTGTAGTCGTCAATACAGCCATAGAACTAGTTAATCCTAGACTAAAAACCATTAATGTTAATAGTAATTTTTTCATCATTTAGATTTTTTGAAATATTAATTGCCTACTCTAATCAGCTTTTCGGCTTCCGCTTTGTAAAGAGGTAAATATAGTGTTTCTTTTTTATTTCACAAGAAATTTTAACGTAATTGTCTATTTATTGGACTTACTTTTGTACCAATTTTTTTTACGAGGATTCCTTATATTTTTTTCTGTATCCAATTACCTTTTATATTTAAAATGTTGTTGTTATTTTAGCTGATATTCTGTGAATTATGTCTTGGAATATGATTTGCAGAAAATATAAACTATAACATTTTTAAACTAAAAAAATCGAAAATGATCAAACAATTAAGACTTTCATTACTTACAATGCTTGCTTTAATGATAAGTATTAGCCTTGGATTTGCTGTAGTTACTATAGAGACAGTAGCCCAAGAAAAAGATGGTTTAGAGCTGGTTCAGACTCAATTATCAATTGATGATATCTTGAATAAGGATAGAAAGCAAATAGAAAAGAAGATTGGTAAGAAACTAAAATTAAAAGAGCGTATTGCCTTAAAAGTCATGAAGAAACGAATGAAGCGCGCGCTCAAAAAAGGAAAATCTAAAAAACAAGTAAAACAAGCCCTGGCAAGAGGTGATTTTCAATTTCATGTTGGTGGTTTCTTCCTGGGCTTCTTGCTTGGATTGATAGGTGTTTTAATTGCCTATATATTTATGGAAAAACCAGCTATTAAATCTGCCTGGTTAGGATTAGGGGTGGTTCTTGTCTTAGTACTACTTGGTGCTATATTATAGTAGGAACTATACTGATGTTGATTGATTTGGGAAAAGAAATGTACTTCATTACAATATATACTGACCGAAATGGTTTTGGGGAATCCTAAACCACTTCGCGTCAGGTATATAATAAAAAAGGGGCTGATCTTGATCAGTCCCCTTAACATGTATAAAACCAGCCGAATTAATACGTTTAATCTATTTTATAAATATTCACTCTTTTTTCCTTTATCGAAGTAATATAAGAGAGCCCATAGTTTTAAATCCACCCTTACCGTCTTCTACACCTCGCCAAGCAGAACCATCTTCAAAAATTGCTGAAGCCTTCCACACGTATACATCTTGAGGTAATAATGAACCTCCTACGGTACCATCCCACGATTCAAGAGGTTGTCCATCTTTTAAAGCTCTAGATTCCCATAATAACTGTCCGTAAGTTGAAAATACCTGAATATGATATTCTTTAATCCCGACTCCTTTAGGTTTAAATAATCTAACTTCCCCAATTCCTTGCTGAGGAGAAAAACCATTAGGGACATAAAGTGCTTTTATAAAATCAGGAACAATTGTTACTAGGGTATCATCTGTACATCCATTATCGGCACTTGCTTCCAAATAAACTTGCTTAACACCATTTGTTAAAAAACGGTGCAATGGATTCATCTCTTCTGCCGTAGTCCCATCGCTAAAGTCCCAATAAAATTGATCCGCATGGCTTGATAGATTTACAAACTGGAAACTGCCATTTTGATTTTCAATAATATCAAAACTGGCTAATGGATCTTGTAAAACTTCGATTGCATCCTCAAAGACTAAAGTATCAAAACAAACCTCATCATTTGAAACGATTAATTGGACATCATAAACCCCAGCCTGATCATAAACGTGCAATGGACTCTGCTCCAAAGATTCCTGACCATCTCCAAACGTCCAGTGATAGGTATTAGATTCGATAGATTCATTATTGAAAAATACAGAAAGAGGTGTACAGCCTTGGATCGTTTCTATATCAAAATCTGCAAATGGTTGAGCGTATATCCCAAGTTCCTGTTCTATTGAATCTATACATCCAAATGATGTAGAAACAATCAATTGAATGGTATAATCTCCTTCTTCAAAATAGGTATGATTAGGGCTATTTAAAAAAGATTGATTGTCATCTCCAAAACTCCAGATAAATCCAGTCGCTCCTTGGGTGTTATTTTGGAACTGTACTTCGGCGGGTAAACCACATGGGGAAGTATTTTCATATTCAAAATCAATCTCAGGGTTTGGATGAACGATAATATTTGAAAAGATTGAATCATTAAAACATCCATTAATATCTGTGACCACCAGCCTAATAGGGTAGGTGCCAGGGACGTAATAAGTATGGTTTGGGTGCTCTAAAATAGAAGAATTGCCATCACCAAAATCCCACTCAAAATATGCACCTCCTAATGAATTATTATTTAAAGTAACAGAAAGCGGCACACATCCTTGCTGTTCAGAGATTTCAAAACCTGCTGTTGGTGCATCTAATACTTCAATTACATTTTCGTATGTATTAGGGCATTGATTGAAAGCAGATAAACCAATTAATGTAATTGTATATATCCCAGGTTCTTCAAAAATATGAACAGGATTATTTAATTCAGATGAATTGCCATCACCAAAGTCCCAAAGGTGTCCAGATGTTCCTACAGATTGATTTTCAAACGAAACAGCTTCACCTGTACATACACTTAGAGGATTGGTAAAAGCAACTTCTGGTATTGGATAAACTGTTATTTCAACTGTAGTACTGTCATATCCGCAAGTGCTGCTTGCATATTGTATTACTGTATAATTTCCAGGAGTCTCAAATGTATGGATTACATCAAAACTCGAAGAAGTATTCCCATCTCCAAATACCCAATCTACATTTGAACCTGGAGTAGAGTAATCCGAAAAATCGACGGTCAATGGCTGACAACCTTGACTTACAGATGCACTAAAGAAAGATTGAACATCCGCAGGGGCAACTTCTACTTCTTGAGAAATGGTGCTTGAACCGCAATCATTTGTAGCAGTTAGACTAATCGTATAATATAAAGTCGTCGTATCCGTATAATAAGTCTGAGGTGTAGGAATAGGATCTATTGAAGTATTCCCATTACCAAAATTCCAAAAATAGGAAGTTGCACTCCCTGTGGATACATTTGCAAAATTTGCAATGACAGGTGTGCAATTTGATTCTGGAGAGATACCAAAATTCGCTACAGGTTGAGGATGAACCAAAATAGAGTCTTGGTAATAATCAGCACCACAAGCATTGACCACTCCTAATGTAATGTAATAAGTAGTGTCATTTATTCCTTGATTAAAAATAACAGCTTCAGGGTTTGGATCATTACTGGATACGCCATTACTGAAATTCCAGAAAAAATCTACATCAAACCCTGTTGATTGGTTCGTCACATTAATTTCAAGGGGCGCGCATCCATCATCTATATCCAATTCAAAAAAAGGTTGCGGTGCTTCGGTAATAAAAATATCTTGACTAATAGAATCAATACAACCATATTGATTTTCAGCGATTGCTGTGATGGTATGATTGCCTAGACTTTCAAAAATATGAATTGGCTCAAAATCCAAAGAGTTTATTCCATTACCAAAACTCCAAGTCATAGAATAATCTGAAGGAGAATTATTAATCACTTGCATGGTTTCATTAATACAGCCTAAATCAGGTAGCTGGATATCTGGTTGTTGCATATCGTGAACGGTAATGTCCTTTACAATAAAAGCATTACATCCTATAGTCGCATTTACATAAGTATAAGTAATTGTATGTACGCCATCTCCTGCACTTTGCGGATCAAAAATCCCATCATTGCTATTTATGATACCCGGCCCACTCCAGTATCCTCCGGCAGGGCCATTTGCATTGATATAAATGGGTTCATCAGAAATACACATCTCTACACCTTCTCCAAGTGCTGCATCTGTTAAGTCAATGACTTCAATTAGTCGAGTATCTTCAACGAAACAATTTCCAATTCCTGTTGAAAAATTTAGAATATGTGTACCTCCGCCCGCACTTTGTGGGTCAAAAATGCCATTAACAGAGTCAATAATACCTGGCCCACTCCAAACTGCTCCGTAAGGAAAAAAATTATCAAGTTGATACAAACCATGATCAATACAGAACGTGTCATTTGGTCCTGCCTCGATGAGTGGAGGAGGGACTACTGTAATTTGAGCTACTGTAGTATTATCGCAAGCGAAGTTGTTGGAATAAGAATAGGTCAAAAAATAAATCCCTTCCCCTCCGGCAAGCTGAGGGTCAAAGCTACCATTGATGATGCCTGGACCTGACCAGCTGCCGTTTGGAGGATTAGCGAGAGGAAGATCTACGGTTCCGGGAGTGTTACAATAAATGCTGTCTGAGACAATCAATTGTGGTATAGCATGAACAGTCATATCTATACTTTTATTATTGTTACAGCCAGTCATAGGATTTGTATAATAGTACGTCAATATATGATTACCAAGGCCTGCTGCTTGTGGGTTGAAAATATCTCCTTGTATACCGTTTCCATCCCAATTGCCACCAACAGGCGTAGCGGCACTAAGGCTGATTATAGGAGCGTCTTCACAAAGGTCATCTCCCAATGGAACAGTGATTACGGGAAGCGCTTCCACATAAATTACTTTTTCATCTGTTGTCTTACACAAGCCTTCACCAAAAGTATAAGTCAAGACGTGTAGCCCGATTCCTGCTGCTGCAGGATCAAAAACGCCAGCGGCAGAAGTGACACCTGTGCCACTCCAATTGCCGCCGGCGGGATTACCACTGCTTAGGTTTATTAAGCCATCACTTATACAAACAGTTTGATCAGATCCGGCATCGGCAATTGGGTTTTCAATAACGGTAACAGTAATAAAGTCGGTATTGGAACAGCCAGTGTTAATATCTGTATAGCTATAAATCAATTCATACGATCCCAGTCCGGGGGTATTAGAAACATTAAAAAGACCTTCGGCATTGACACCTATACCTGACCAGGTTCCACCTAGAGGATAATTTCCAGTTAACTGAATATCATGTGGATTATCACATATAGCTCTATCAATTCCTGCTTCTACAGAAGGTAATTCATTTACAATAATTATTTTTTCATCATAGTTTTCACAATTGTTGAAATCCGTAAAGCTATAAGTTAGTGTATAAACACCTGGCCCGGATGCTAAAGGGTCAAAGACCTCATTACTTATGATTACACCGCTATTATTTGAAGTCCATACTCCATTAGCAGGACTGCCCCCACTGATGAAAAAAGGTTGATCATTTTCACAAACAGATTGATTAGAACCCGCTTCAACAATTGGAAGATCTTCAACTATAATATTGATCGTTCCTGATGCAGGACAAATAGCGTCATTATACTCGTAAGTTAATTCATTCGCCCCGATGCTTGCCATTGAAGGATCAAACCAACCATCTGAACTTACACCTGAACCATCCCATTCTCCTCCGGCTGGATTTGCAAGTACTAAAAATCCTGATGCGTCAACACATACCGTTGTATCGGCACTCAAGTCGAGCGCACCAGGTTGCAGAACGTTAAAAGTATCGGTCAGAAAACTCGTACCACAACTATTACTTGCTTCAACCGTGATAATGTATTCTCCAGGGCTGCCATAATAAATTCCTTGTGGCCTTTTGTCATTTGACGAAGAAGGAACCCCACCCGGGAATTGCCAGGAGTAATTAGTGATTTCATTTTCATTATCGTTGAAGTATACATCTGAGCCAGAAAAATTTAAAGTAGCTTCTTCACAAAAATCATCAGTTTCTAAAAGATAAATTTCGGGCAGATCACTTATCGTAATTATAGTATCCCAACTACTTGTCATACACGCATTGGTCGCAAAGAGAATGATTTCATATTCTCCTACTTCAGTAAATTGTATTGTTGCTTCGTTGCTTTGGAAATGAGTTGAATCAATAAAATCGAAACCTTCAAGCGGGCTAATAAACCAATACCAATTAATATCTTCACCTTGCGAAAGGTTTGTAAAAGTAGCTGTAGTTGGTAAGCATCCCTCATCATTAATACCGCCTGTAATATCTGTTAATTCAAAATAGGCTGCTGCTGTAGGTTCCGTAACAGTAGTCACTTGTTCAGATATTTCAATTGCACCACAATCTTCACTATTGATGATCATTGTAATGGTGTAGGTTCCCTCTATTAGAAATTCAAGTTCCAATTCATTTGAGCTGAATAGATTACCGTCAAGAATATTCCAATCAATACCTGATGTACCGGGTGTAATGACCCAACTAGCAGCAAGATTGCTTGAACAATTTCCATTTTGCACTTCAAAAGTTTCGGAAGTATTAGTAATGATGGTACTACTTTCAATACAAGGAAATGGTTCGCTAATTATCAAAGAAGGAATAGGAGGTGCACTCAATTCAATTGGCTCGATAGTCGCTTGCGAAGATGCGCAAGGGTTGACAGCTTCAATTTGAACATCAAATGCGTTTTGATAATTTCCTGTAGAGGTAGACATTCCACAAGACGTTTCTGTAAAAGTATAAGTGAATTCAGCAGGTATATTGTCCTGAGTATACGAGGCAACTTCCTGACCACTTACATGAATAAAATAAACCGTACCGGCGGGATTGTTTTCCGTATTAGTAATAGGAAAGGTGATTGTGGCTGGAATACACAATCCAACTGTGTTACCTGGGTTGGCCAATCCCACGGAGGGATTGCTGCCATTATAAAAAACAAAGTCTTCAATAGTAACACAGCCGTTTA
The DNA here is from genome assembly GCA_965277415.1 of Saprospiraceae bacterium. GTDB lineage: Bacteria > Bacteroidota > Bacteroidia > Chitinophagales > Saprospiraceae > JAHDHW01. The sequence goes on along the minus strand of CBDICS010000072.1, from coordinate 11,109 downwards.
CGCCAGTGACGGTCAGCTGTAGATTATAATAACCGAAGCCATCATAATCATGCGTAATAATACCGGAGTTAGAAAAGGTGGAATTGTCATAGTTTTCGATTGTTCCGTCCCCCCAGTTGATTAAGTAAGATTGGTTAAAATCATAAGTGCTTGAAGCATTAAAAATAGACAGACTTGCTTGTGCTGCACCACTGCAAACTCTTATCTCATTTCCGTCCATTGTGCCTGTACCCGGTATTATACCTATAGCGGCATCGGGTACTGCAAGAACAAGTATTGTATCAGTATGGCATTCAAGGCTGTCTTGAGAAAGTGAGATCAAATATGTTTCATCCGTTAGTAAAGCCGGAAATGTGTAATTAACCATATTGCCGGTCGTATCATATTCACCATCATTATTAAAATCCCAAGCATAGCCGGAATCATTAGATGAAGTAATAAATGTTATTGTTTCTCCACCACATAAGGTCGTTTCAGAACTAGTGAAGTCACACTGAGCATTTAGATTTGAGTATGTAAATATTATAAAAGAGTGTAGAAGTACAGCTTTTAAAATATTCCAATTTTTAATTTTTTCATAAAATTGATGAATGTTGACTGAGTTCATAGCAAGTCAGTTTTGGTAAAGTAATGTTCATGTTTTTAAGATTATTATAGTGTTACTAGTGTGAGGAGATTATTCTAAAAGAAGTTAGTGCAGTCCAGAATTCTTTTTGATCGACCTCTTTTTGATTTCCCTTTGACTGATGCTGATCCTTTCATAAGCCATCGAAGAGCGACTTCATAAACACCACCTGCTCTTGGGCCAAGGCCTGTAGTATTCGCATCATAACTAAAACCCAAAAAGAAATTTCGATTTTGTTGGTTTCTATTACTCAAGTAGGCGCCCATTGCAAAAATGAATGCATTAGTATCTTTAAATTGTGGGAATGTATGTTTGTTTTGATAAAATGCACCAATATAAATTCCATCATATAAAATATAGAGGCCGTAAGTAATCACTTGCAAATGCTGACGAGGTACGAAAAAACGATCACCCTGAAGATCAATCTTGATGTTTGGAGATATGGAAATTTTACTCTTTTTACCATTAAAAAAAACCAAAGGAATAACAGTACCCGCATGTAGCGTCAGTCGCGGACTCGTTTGAGTATCTAGATTTTGAAAAGATTCATTGCCTGTGTCTTTTAAAAAAAGATAGGGGAGGTGATGAAGACTCAATCCTATACTCGTTCTGGTATCTCTGGAGATAAGATTCCCAATCCTCATATCTTTTTCGAACCGCCACAAAATTCCAAAGTCAAAATCAGTAAAAGAAATTTTGTCTAATAGAGGGACAGCAGTACTTGGATTTATATCTCCAAAAACTGGGTCTATTTGATCAGAAAAAATAATTTTGTCCCAGTCTACAGATTTTTGAACCCAGCGTCCTTGCAAACCAATATGAATGTTGTGTTTATCTAGTGGGATGTGATAAGCATAAGATAATGCGATCTGATCTGTGTTTAATTGCATCAAACCTTGTGTGTCATGGTAAAGGCTTAAGCCAAATCCACTTCTTAGAAAAGGTTCTTGAATTTCGACACTAGCGATATAAGTTTGAAAGCCTTGATCAACGTTCAACCATTGCATGCGGGAGACACCAGAAAAGCTAATTCCATTTTCAATCCCAGTAAATGCCGGATTTAAATAAATTCGGCTGGCATAAAACTGAGAGAACGAAGGGTCTTGCGCTTTGCAGAGTGAAATGCAAAAAATCAAGAGAATTGTGTATAAAGTTTTGTTCATAGTTCCGAGTTTACCATTTCGATTGCACAATAGCTTACCTGCTGATGTATGAAACATCAGGGTTATCGGTCTTTGGGATACTAATTTGTTATTATGGTGTTCGCTAAGAGCTTGTTGCACATTTTAGCACTAAGCCAAAATATTCAACATGCTGTACAATAGGCATAGCAATAAAATCTTAGCCATGCATATTTAGTAATGGTAAGTAATGGTTGGAATAAAACAGGACAGAAGTCTTTAGAGTGCTTAATGCTAATGCCTCAATAAAAGCAAAAAAGCAACTTCTATCGCAAAATTAAAATTGAATTTAAGTACCATTTGATATTAGGTACTTTTTTATAAATGGGCTGGTTTAGAATTTTCTCATTGTAAGATAGGACAAATCTACATATAAAAAATCAATAATGTCAATTTTTTCGCTAAACTTTATTGTGACGGATTATAAAAGAAATTATATCTGTAATATCCTTATCTGTAGAGTTCCACTTATTTCAATTCTGTTTTATGAAATTAATTTTTAAGAATTGAAAATGAAGGAAATAAGAAAATGCATTTTACAAATATAAAATAATTATAATTTGTTTTACGTGCTTTAGTAAACCCAGATTCGTGACGGTTTACACTTTTTAGAGTAGATTTTTTTTCCAATTTGAGGTTTGAAAACTTTATGTATGCCCTAAATTGAGGTGATTAGAACATGGAAAAATAACCTAAGCAATAAAAATATACCAAATATCAGGCCCTATAATTATGCTCTAGGTATAAAGTAGCAAGTATTTTTTATACATCTATTTCAATACGTTTAAAAAATCATTTCTTTTTAAGCAAACAAATTGCGGATCTTTCACAAAATCCTATAATTGATTTCTGTATACCTGTTATGGCATTTTTAAAAAATACATTATTGATATTTTCCTATATTCTTTTGGGGTACGCTACCTTGAATGGACAAACTGAAGAAGTTGAAATCAAAGTGTATTCTTTTGAAGAAGGACTCACACACCGGAATGTTTTTAAGATTGCTCAAGATCGAGAGGGCTTTATTTGGATTGCTACTATAAACGGATTAAATAAATTTGACGGGCACAATTTCTTACAATATTCTAGCAACAATCCAGAGTATAATATTCCTTATGACTATGTTTCTGATATGGCCATTGATAAAGAGAATCTTATCTGGATGGCCAATCCTAATTATTTGACTGTTCTGGACCCCTTTAATAATGAGGTTAAGAAAATAAAAGCAGATACTACCAGTGCTGTCTATGATCAACCAAGAACTTTTAATTGCTTAACTTTTGATGGAGATGGAACAATCTTACTAAATACACATTTAAGCGAAACAGGAGAATCCTTCATACAAAATATTTCAGACCAAGGTTTATTAAAAGATCTCATCGCTTGTAATGGAACTTATGCAAAGCGAGGGCTTATTGAGAGAGGGGGATATTATTACTTGAGTTATGAAGAGAATCAACTAGTAAAAGTTGATGCATCCGGTAAGATTATTAAAACATTTGATTTCCCTTCTACAGTTAATGGTAAGGAATCTAATGCTTGGATTAATGCGATACAACTCACAGAAAGATGGCAAGATATGGGTCTTGCTAAATAATGGACAAGTGTATTTTTTAGAAAATGAACAAGAGCAATTTCGAAAACATCCGATTACATCTGCCATTTTTGGAAAAGGCATTAGCTCCTCTATGTTGGTAGAGGATAATGGAGATATTTGGGTTGGTGGATTGGGTAATTTGTGGTTTTATAAAGCAGCTTCAGGTAAGTCCATTAATTATGATCAACAGATAAAAGATATAGTAAAAAATAATTGTACTTATCGGCAGATTTTTAAAGATGAATCTGGTGTCATATGGATTGCATCAGATTATGGTGCAATCAAATTAGTAAAAACAGAACATGTTTTTACAAAATATATGGATGGAGGCAATGAATACTGTTCGGCTGGTTTTTGTAGTACCAGAGGCATCACAGAAGATGAAGCGGGTAATATTTATTTTAGTTATTACAATTCTATTCATGTACTCGATGCACAAACCAATTCACTGCGACCACTCTTCCCTCTAAATGATTTTTTTAATTTTCCATTCGGAATTATTTATCATAAAGACAAGCTCTATACTGGAAATGGTAGACGGATTGATTTGAAAAATTTAGAAATTGACACCTTGTTTAATGATGATATGATTGATTTAGGATTTCCAATGGTAGACCATGAAGGTGAAATATGGTTTGGTTATCGGAATGCTATATATATACATGATCCAAAATCGGAAGAAACAAATAAATATATTGACCTTAATAATCGGATAGATACTAGCAAATTAGATATTAGTTATTTGTATCAAAGTAAGGTGGATAGTACAATTTGGTTATGTACAATGGGAGATGGGGTTTATAGAATCAAAAAAGATATAGGTGTAATTGGTCATTATAATACAGCGGAAGAAAGTATACCTCGATTGAGACATAATAAGGTGAATGGTGTATTTGAAGATGCTAATAAAAATCTCTGGCTTGGGACAGGAGATGGTTTGCATCGTTGGGACTTGGAAACGAATAAAATTAAAATTTATGATACTAAATCTGGATTAGCAAATAATTTCATTAATGGCTTGCTTCCTGAAGGAGATACGAGTGTGTGGGTTGGGACGGATGTAGGTTTGGCAAGAATTGATCTTAAAGAAGAGACAGTTGCCCTTTTTTATAAGCAGGATGGACTTTCTTCCAATGAATTTAATAGAGCTTCTTTTTATAAATCAAGAGATGGTCGAATGTTTTTTGGCGGCTTGAATGGTATTAATGCTTTTATGCCTTCAGCAGATTTAACCAATCAAAAATTAAAGAGAAAGAATAAGGTTTTATTTACTGGATTCTCAAAATTGGATGGAGAAACAGATAGCATTATTAATAAACGTTTTGGACTTTCTTCAAAAGAGCCAATCGAATTATCCTATAAAGATAAATTTTTTAGCTTCGAATTCGCATTAGCTAATTTTAAAGCAGCCAGGTATCAATACCTACAGTTATAAATTAGATGGATTTGAAAAAGAATGGTCAAAACCCTCAACGGTTAATATTGCCAGATATAATAGTGTGCCCGCAGGAAATTATACTTTTAGAGTAAGAGCGACAATCGGATCAGGTAATTGGAATGATGAAGAGTTGAAAGTGAACGTCTATGTGGAAGAAGCATTTTATAAAACCTGGTGGTTTATGGGGGCTTTGTTTTATAGGAGCGCTTGCAGCTATTGTGGCGATACTTGAATATCGATTGTATTTAAGTATACAGCGAGAAAAATTATTGAAACGCGAAGTGAAAACCAGAACGCTTGAACTGGAACATGAAAAACGAAAATCAGATGAACTCCTTCTAAATATTCTTCCAGCGGAGACTGCTGAAGAAACTCAAACAATTTGGTAAAGCTAAAGCAAAACGATACGATCAGGTAACGGTACTTTTTACAGATTTCAAAGGTTTTACAAAAATAGCAGAGCGCTTAAGTCCAGAAGAATTGGTTGCCGAAATTGACTTTTGTTTTCGAAACTTTGATACGATAATAGAAACGCATGGCTTAGAAAAGATAAAAACAATAGGAGATGCTTATATGTGTGTAGGAGGTCTGCCTAAGCCAGATGTTAATAATCCTATTAAGGTCACTCAAGCTGCATTAGAGATTCGGGATTTCATGCTGCGTTATGCCAAAGAGCGAAAGAAAGAACAAAAACTGTTTTTTGAAGTACGCCCTTGGTATTAATACCGGAGATGTCGTATCAGGAATAGTGGGCACAAAAAAGTTTGCCTTTGATATCTGGGGAGATACGGTAAACATTGCTGCTCGAATGGAGGATAATTCAGATGAAGGAAAGGTCAATGTATCAGGCGGCACTTACGAATTGATCAAGGACCATTTTGAATGTTCTCATCGTGGAAAAATTCCGGTTAAAAATAAAGGAGAAGTGGATATGTATTTTGTGGAAAGGAAGGAACTTAAAACAACTTCAATATGAAAAACTGATATGAATTCATGCAAAATCATTTCATTTAGCCTTAGCTTACTACTTTATCAATCTTGTTTTTCAAAAGTCCAAAGCGATAATTTTTCAGTTCGCATTCCAACCATTGAACAAGAAGCTACATCAATATGGAGAACAATTAATGATATTGAATTTCTAGAGAAGCAGGGATATAGAATAAATCTACCTGAAAATGATTTGATACAATCCTTGATACTTAAGTCAAAAAATGGAGAATTTGGAAATGATGATTTTCCAGAAATATATAATTTATTGGAAGCAAATAATTTACAGTAAAAGTAATTATGAACATGCTCTAAAAAAGGTAAAAGCTCAAGAAGGTTTGATAAACAAACTAGTGGATCAATTATATAAATCCAATAAATATTGGAATTGGGAATTCAAAACATTCGACGATTACAACGTTATATTTACCCTTTACGGAACTGGTGGGAGTTATGATCCTGACCATGGAACAGTAACTCTTTTTACAACAACTGAAGGTGGATTCATGAATTACGAGGAACCAGCAAATACAATTATTCATGAAATAGTTCATATGGGAATAGAAGAGTCTATTGTCCAAAGGTATAATTTGTCACATGGCTTGAAAGAACGTATTGTTGATACAATTGTCTTTATAATGTTTGGAGAATTGCTTCCTGAATATAAAATGCAAAATATGGGGATACGGAAATTGATAAATTTCTAAGAAAAAGTGAAGATTTAAAAAACCTTGATTCAATTATTAGAAAATATAAGGGTGAAGAGTAATTGGAAAGATGTATGGAGTCTTTGAATTAGTTAACAAAAATGAAAGCGAAGATTTGAAAACTAAACCATTGACGATAAAAAAGGTTCTTACTAATAAATAAGAATAAAGCTCAACGCCGCCCCAAAGCAAAACTTTGATCTTTATATTAAATGCAATTACTTACTAATAATTTTGGCCACCTAATATTAAGGGCCAAGTCCGAATAGTCTAATTTTGGATTAATAGTTGAAATAAACGAATGTTTTGTGCGGGTAGGATTTGTGTGGATGTTTGCTAACAGAAAAAATCAGCCTTGGATGGAGAAATTCAAAACATAAGGATACAACAAGCCTAATATTAATTTGAAATACATATAATTATTTTGTAATATTGAGGTGATAGTTGATTTTAATTATTTAATGTTCAAATATGAAAGCAAAAACTCAAAAAGCAATTTCTTTTTTAAAAGAATTGCACGAATACATTATCAAACACCCACTTTATCGAAAAAGAACAAAAGATAAAACTGAACAGCAAATTCAAACTGAAATACGACCCATTATAATATCCTTCCTTGAAAATTTTTTCAAAAAACAAGGAATTGTAGATTATGTATCAAAGGCACATCAAAGCTTTTATTGGGAAGGCGAAGAAGGAAGATATGGTTTTGAAAGAACTAAACTCTTTAGTTCTAGAAATTATCCTGATTTTATAATTCAATATCCATATACAATTGCTATTGAATATAAACAAGGACCAAATGGTTCTTTGGTTAAACAAGGATTAGGTCAATCCATGCTCCATACTCTATCCGGAGAATTTGACTTTTCCTACTGTTTATTTCATGATCAAAGTAAAGACAAGAGAATAGAAAAATCGTTAAAAAATAATCTAGAAAAAAAAGTAATTGAAAATGTTTGGAAAAACTTCAACGTCTTTTTAAGGTTTGCATAATTTATTAAAATTAATGATCGAATATCTCAATAGAAGTAATTGGACAAATTCAATTAAAGATTTAAAATCCGCTAGCTAATAAAGTGCAAAATATTGCTAATCGCGATTACCGCATTTTTACAAAATGTTCGTCGAGTCGACATAATCTTTATGCAAACTTGCGCTCAAAAATTATGTCATTATTAATAAAGCGCTTTCAATCTACTCAACAGATTTGCTAGGAATACGTTCCTTTCGCAATTCAGATATAATTGAATCTGTTTCAGAATTAAGGCTTATTATTGGAGAAAGATTATCTAATAAAATATTTCCACAATAAGGAGAATCAGCATTATTATCAAAATACGCTTCAATTGTAATGTGGGAATAATCATCTGAAGGCTTAAATATAAATTCGTAAAACATCCAATCAAAGTTTGAAATTGCTTCAGTTTCACCTAGAAGCTGAATATCTTCGCAATAGCTATTTCCTCCCCACACTCTTAACTTTATTGATTTATTGTAATTTACTTGTTTTTTCGTAACCCTGCTGTGACTAAATAAATCTTTTGCTTTCGCTAACGCAATAGAAAAATAATATTCCTGACCTAAAACAATTGGGTAAGAAAGTTTTTGTGAAATTGATTCCCAAGATCCATCATCACGAGTAACAATACCCAGATAATACTCTCCTTCATTTGGTTTCAGTGTTACACCAAAATGTCCAGGTTGTGCGTCTGGAGTATTTAAATCTTGTTCACCACAAGAGGCCCATCCTCGTGCCCCCATACAACAATATGGTTGAGTCAAAGTGTACATACGAGGATTTTCAAATGACGGATTGTATAATTCTATTATCTCTTGGGAATAAATAGGAGTATAACTGAGTAAAACTAAGAATGAGAAAGTTATAAGTTTCATGCTTTTAAATTTTTATAAATCTTTTCACAAGGAAAGAATTCTTTCCCAAATTATATGAATAAATACGGGATTTAATAAAAAATATTATCCGAATTCTAATTTAACAGGATTAGATATTTCAGAAGGGATGTTAAAGCGAGCAAGAGTTAAGAAAATGAAAGAATTTCAAAACAAAGTAATAATAACTAAGCAAAATGTATTACAGAACAACTTGAAACCAGAAAGTTATAATGTTGTTTTATGTGCTTTTACCAAAGTTCCTTTCAGTTTTCGGAGTTTGAATTCCAATGCGTCATTTACACTTATCTGAGACTGTAAAAAAAACTGAAAAATTTATCCTAAGGATTGGCTATATTTCTTTTTTTACTTACCCTTCTGCGATAGGAGGGTGAGTATTCTACAGACTGGCGTTCTCAGTAATTAACAAATATGGAAAAAATAAAAACACTAATTCTCGGCATAATTTTAATTTTTGGATTTGCTTGTACAGAAGATACAAATGCTAAAATTGATGCAATAAAGAAAATTGAAAAACCAACTGTCAGTTTTACATTTGATGATGGAATCACAAATAATATAGTTGGTTATAAATTTGAAGATTGGAATCGATTGATTTTGAATTCGTTAAAAGAAGCCAATTTAAAATCGATCTTCTTCGTTTCGGGTTTTAATAAAACGGATCGAAAAGGGCGATTTTTATTAGCTGAATGGGATAAGCAAAATCATAAAATTGCAAATCACACATTCTCTCATCCAAACTTCAATGATAAGAACAATACTTTGGAGATCTTTGAAGATGAATTACTAAGAACAGATTCCATTATAAAACAATATAAAAACTATGTTAAATACTTTCGATTTCCTTACCTAAAAGAAGGGGAAAACAAAAGAAAAGATTGAAGGAATAAGAACAATCCTCCAAAAAGAGGGATACAAAAATGGATATGTGACAATTGATGCTTCTGATTGGTATGTGAATTCAAGACTTATAGACAAAATGCATTCTGGAGAAGATATTGATACTATAGCTTTTCAGAATTTTTACCTGAATCATATAATTGATCGAGCAAAATTTTATGATTCTCTTTCTTATAAAATAAATGGGAGACATATCAAACATACCTTATTATTACATCATAATTTGACCTCTGCTTTATTTTTAAGAAGTCTCATTGAAAAATTTAAGTCAGAAGGATGGGAAGTTATTGATGCAATTGAAGCTTATAAAGATCCAATTTATAAAAGCAGACCTGAAGTTGTTCCTGCCGGAGAAAGTTTGATTTGGTCTTTAGCTAAAGAAAGTGGTAAATTCGAAGACAAACTTAGATATCCTGCTGAAGATAGTCGATATGAGAAAGATGAAATGAATCGCTTAGGATTGTAAAATAACAATATGAATAGATGATGTACAAGTATAAAATATTTAAACTGAATTATAAAAGTAAAATATCAGGTGAATTAGATACAAAAGAAGTAGAAAATGAAATCAATACTTATGGTAAAGACGGTTGGAGGTTGAAGGAAATACAAGAAGTTTCTATTAGTGGTTTTGTATATTTAGAGAAAGAGATAGGCTCAAAAGTATCTTATCTTTATAAGATAGTTGAAGTGCAAAAAAATCTAAGCAATTTATTGCAAATTAGAATAGATGAAAATGAAGATATGCTAAATGAACTAGCAAACAATGGATGGAGGTTGATGAATCTGTTTGCAAGTTCTGAGAATCATTATTACTATTTTGAAAAAGTATTGGACGAAGATTCAAATGGCGATAATCCTTTTAAGAAATTAGCCTAAAAGTATTATATTTACCGTCCAACAAAAGCATATTCAATCTGATTTGAAATTTTTACTTGCATACCAATTACTTCTGAAGAGCTTTGTCTATGTATTGCTTATAGGTCAACTATGGGTTAATATTGCCTCACATTATTATTGGCTGATAGATTCAGAATCTGAGTTAATTGAATTATGTAATTTTGAAGATAGTGAATCAGAAGAGGAAGAAAAGAAGGAAGAGAAAGACGATAAGGTCAGAATGAATTTACAGACATCAATGTATTATTATTCATCGTCGCTTGAAAATGTTTTACATTCGAAAGCCTTTCTATCTTTACATCCTCCAGAAATTTCTACTCCACCTCCAAAATTTATCTAATAGCTTAATTAGATTCACGATTTTGATATTGCGAATTCTATTCTTGAGAATCTAGGCCATAAGTGCTACAGACTGTTTAAATTTTATAACTTAGGCGAAAATTAAGATTTTATGACCAATCAAGGCTATTTTTATAGAATAGCCTTAGTTATTGCGATTTAAAAGCTGTAAAGTAAGCGAAAAGGTGTATTGGTAGCCTAGCTACTTAATATATACTGACTGAAGTAGTGTAAGAAAACAACAAACCACTTCGTGTTAGATATAATAGTTATTTGATAAAGAAGTTTATAAAAATAAAAAAATGAAAAAAATATTTGATTTAGATTTTTCCAATCTGAGAGGGGATATGTTTGGAGGAATTACTGCTGGAATAGTAGCCTTACCATTAGCTCTAGCGTTTGGTGTAAGTTCAGGCTTAGGACCAAGTGCAGGACTCTATGGAGCAATTTTTGTTAGTTTTTTTGCTGCTCTTTTTGGAGGAACGAACACTCAGATTTCAGGACCTACAGCTCCGATGACA
>CBDICS010000071.1:0-77241 GCA_965277415.1 Saprospiraceae bacterium | reverse complement strand
TTTGGCTACTAGCTTGGGTTTTGAAAAAGTTTCTCAACTAAAACTGGGTGTTGTAAAAGAGATTAGAGAATATGTAAAAGGAGGAGGTTTTATGTTTGCCATGTGCTCTGCAACCGATAGTTATGATATCGCTATCGCTGCTGAAGGTTTAGATATTTGTGATCATATGTATGATGGCGATCCTCAGGATCTAAGTGCTCAAGGGAAGCTCGATTTCTCTAAAACCTTTGCTTTCAAAGATTTTGACTTGGTGCAAGATCCAATGATTTACGAATATTCATCAATTGATAACACCACTAAACGAAAGGTCGTCCCAGAACAAGATTATTTTACCTTATTTGATTTTTCAGCGAAGTGGGATCCTATTCCTACAATGCTTACGCAAAATCATACTAGAACGGTAAAGGGGTTTATGGGACAAACAACTTCTTTTAGAAAGCAATTTATAAAATCTGATGTCTTGATACTTGGGGAAACTAAACCCGCTCAAGAAGTACGCTATATGCATGGCGTTTTTGGTAATGGCTTTTGGACTTTTTACGGTGGTCATGATCCTGAAGATTATCGACATTTTGTAGATGATCCAGAAACGGATCTTAGCTTGCACCCAAATTCTCCTGGATATCGACTTATTCTAAATAATGTTCTATTTCCAGCTGCGAAGAAGAAGAAGAGGAAGACGTAGGAGAGTTAGGTGGTCAGGGTAGTCAGGAGGTCAGAGGAGTCAGGAGAGTCAGGTGGTCAGAAGGTCAGAAGGTCAGAGTGGTCAGAAGGTCAGAGTGGTTAGGTAGGTTTGATTACTAAATTATCATTTATGAGAATCATTTTTACTCTTTTTTTGATTAGTGTGTCATTAGTAAGCTATGCTGGTAGTAATGCTAAGATTAATTTTTTTGAAGGCAGACCAGAAGTAGCTTTCAAAAAAGCGGAGAAAGAGGGAAAGCTTTTGTTTATAGACTTTTATGCAGATTGGTGTAAGCCCTGCAAACAATTAGAAAAACGGGCATTCAAAAATAAAAAGCTAATCGCTCACCTCAATGAGCATTATGTAAGTATAAAAATTAATGTAGATATTGTAAATCCTTTCTTCCAGCAATTGCTGAATGGTAAATTAACAGCTATCCCGTATCTGGCTTTTTTCTCTCCCAACCGTGAATACCTTGGAGCAATCGAAGGATATACTAAAGCTGCGGAAATATTAGATTATGCGATTAATATTGAAATAAAATTGGAACAAATAGAAAAGGAGCATATTAAAATGAATCAAAAAGCAGAAGCCATTGCAATTGATCTGTGCCAAAATTTAGAAGATTTCACAGCATTAGTAATTCAATTAAATACTTACGAAGAAGAGACGGAAGCGTTTGAAAAGGCAATGATTCAGTTTGAAGAAGAATTAAAGACCGCTGAAAAAACACTAAGCGGATTAGATGAAAAAATGGGAGCCTATCTTAATAACCAATATTTCATAGATCAATTTGGCAAATCACTAGAGAAAAATTGTATCCATACCTATAAAGTGATGCAAATGCTCATAAAATAGTACTTACCTACAGAAAAGAAACAGTTTTGTCTTCAGGCTTAAAGGTATATCCTAACCCAACATCAGGACAGTTCGAATTTAGTATTCATAAACCGATGGAAACGGAAGTTCAATTAATCCAAATCAGAGATAAACCATGAAGTTCCATAGTACGTGCATTACTATTGATGGACCGATAGAGTTAGATTTGTAAAATAAGACTCATTTTAAGCAAGCATCAAAGAAATAATAATTATCAAATAGAATTGGAATATCAAAATATAATTCTAATAACAACCAACAAGAAACGATTTCTAGAAGAAGTTTAAAAACAATAGTATAATTAATAGATTTTAATAATGTCATCGAATCAATGATCGGGTATTAAGGGACAGAGCATTAATAAATGTCCGATATGGACTTGTTCTCCTTGCACTATACTTCCTCAAAAAAACAAGCCATAGAAGGACTATACCTTATTTTTTTGACTCGTCTAGTACAACGATAACGTCGTCTAATCTGGACACTTATTAATACCCTGTCCCTAAGGCGAAATATTGTTAACCCAAATAAGTTGCACAATTGATTTACAATTTCAATAAAAAATAGATGAAGTATTGTTTTGGTACTATAAATAACTGATATTGTAAAGAGTGGTCACACAATAAATAAATTACTTACAAAGCCACCCCCAGAGCAAAACTTTGACCAAAACAAAAAAACATATGGGGAAGAAAATAATATTAATTGGAATCTTTATTTCTTTTACAATAGTAAATCTGCACAGCCAAGATATCAAAAAATCGAAAGAGCTAGAAGATATTGTCACCACCTTTTTGAGTAATTATAAAGTCCCTCAAACTTTATCTATGCATTTAGGTTTTTCTCGAAGAGCGAATATATTATATGTCGCAAGAAAGAAAGATTTTTACGACATTCAAATTGAAGAGCCTTTCTATGATTTTAAAACGAATGAGTTTTTAGCAATCACAATTTTTCCTAAAATCAATGAAGCTAGCGATTTTGTACTTCCTGAAAATATTTCAGTTGAATTAAAACAAACGTTATCAGTTGAAGTGGCCGAGTATAAAAAATATACGTCTATTTTCAAGGATTCCGATATTTTCCCTATATACGGATATAAGGGCTTTTACAATGATGTAATAAAACTATATGAGGGTAATGATCAATTAGACCTTTCTCAACAATTTGCTTTATGCAAGGCTCATTCATATAAAGTTGTAAACTTACTTTATGACAATTCATATGGGCTCCCAAGTGAGAGGATTAATTTGGATTTAGATGAGACATTAAGCAATGAACAATTGACCCATTACTTGAAAGAATTGAAAAAAGAAAAGCGTGCTTACTTAACTTTAAAGAATAAATTTCCTTCTTTCAAATACTCATCAGGAAGTGCAACAGAAAAGTATGGTCATATCGTAATGCACTCATTTATTCATCTACTGTATTGCTCAAACATTAAATCCGCTTCACAGGTATTGGAAGACAACTTATTCCCAGACACTATAATCAATGCTGCTAAGAAAGTTTTAAATTCATGCCCCAAAAATTCAATTTTATATACTTGGGGCGATCAAGATACTTATCCTCTTTATTATTTACAAGCCCATCATAAATTCAGGCAAGATGTAATAATCATTAATCTAAGTTTAACTGCTTTGCCTAAATACATTCAGATGGTGTATAAAAGTCCTTTTAATGCTCCTCCAATTTTGAGCTCCATACCGAAAAAAGTTTTTAAACAAGAGATTGAGGTTTTTCTTCATAGTGGGAGTATTCATGATGATACGACTTATACTATGAATGAATATTTTAACTATATAGAAAGGAACAACTTTATAGAATCTTCTTTCGGAAGTAATTATATAATGATCCCTGTTTCAAAATTAAATATCTTTCTACCAAAAGACTGTAATCAAAAATCCATTGAATTAGAAATTCCCAATTACTTCTTAATGTCAGAATTGTCCCAATTAGATATTATCAATTCAAATAAATGGGAAAGAACAATATGTTACACCAAAGAATGTTTAAAGTCAAGTAATTTTCTATTCAGAAACCTACTACTTGAAAAAGATAATATTTTAGAATTAAACCTTGAAAAGATTTGTAAATAAGTTTTGGACAGGTTCTAGTAGAAACAGTGTGCAGTAATTATGATCCACTATTTAATCAATTTGTTAAAATCCCTACCACTGGGATCTTGAAACACTCGCAAATCAAATTCCGGTACAACAGCCAAAATATGATCGAAGATATTTGACTGAATAGCTTCATAATTCGCCCATTCCTGATCTTTGCTAAATACATAAATTTCGATAGGCAGGCCATGCTCAGTTGGAGCAAGCTGTCGTATCAAAAATGTCATGTCCTTATTGATCATCGGGTGGTTGATTAAATAAGCTTCGACATAGGCACGAAATGTTCCAATATTGGTCATCCTCCTACCATTCACAAGACTGGAATTATCAACCTGCTCCAGTTTATTGTTTTCTTGCAACTCTATCTTCTTTTTTTGAATGTAATCGGAGATATACTGAATCTTGCTAAATCGATCCAGCATTGTTTCTGTACAAAATTGAATGGTATTCATATCAATACTAATGGATCGTTTAATCCGCCTGCCACCCGAATCAGACATACCACGCCAATTCTTAAATGATTCGGTAATTAAAGCATAAGTGGGAATTGTAGTAATCGTTTTATCCCAATTTTGTACCTTAACTGTCGTCAATGCTATTTCGATAATATCACCATTAGCCCCATATTTTGGCATTTCAATCCAATCACCATTAGCAACCATTCGATTTGCCGATAATTGTATTCCTGCTACAAAACCCAATATGGCATCCTTAAAAATAAACATCAACACTGCGGTAAGAGCGCCTAAGCTGCTAAATAAGTAAATAGGTGTTTTATTCAATAAGATGGAAATGATAAATATACCACTCGTAAAATAAATGATTATTTTAAAAACTTGAATGAAGCCCTTTATCGGAATTCTATTTGAAACCTCATATGTTGTATAAATAGCCAAGGAAGCATCTAGGAAAGCATCAAGCGCTAGTATACTCATAATAATCATGAAGATTAAAACAAGCCCATTGATCAAAGCAATCAACCAATCATAACCTGCAAAAGGGATTGAAATAGACATGTAAATGACAATGGCTGGCGCCAGATGAGCAAGGCGATTGAATACTTTTTTTCTAAGCATTATATCATCCCATTGTGTTGCTGTTCGACCAATAATGGCGGCAAGCCCTTTTAAGATAAAATGTTTCGCAAGCAAATAAGCAATAAGGCTTAAAACAATAAGCAATACAAAAATTAAACCTCGTGCTAAAATATTTGCGGCAGATAAATCCAAGCCCTGATCTATTATCCAACTTCTGAAAATTTCAAGCATACTTCCTCTAAATTTGAATCAATTAATTTTATCTAACTATCTAATTTTAAAACCAAACCCGCCATAGGATCTTGACAAAATCGGGATGGAAATAGAAACAAGTGTCAAAGATAGTTAAACCTCAGACAGGTGAACTATAAAGCATCAAGCAATTTGATTTTCTACGTGGTAATGATTCGGTGTCCGATCCATTGAGGATACTTTAGGCAGCTTAATTAGGCCAAAAAATTAAAGACTTTTGATTCTAAGTCAATTTTAAAAGTGTAATTTTATAATCAATTTGTCAGGAACTCTAATAAGAGGTCAGCACCAATGAATAAGGTACAAAGTTGCGCCTGACAAGAGTTCGGCCTAAATGTTGAACCAAACCAAACCGCCAAGGAAATCAGTTATTCACTAAGGGGGTAGAAGGGACTCTTATTAATACACTGTCCCATAATCAAGAAAAATAGAAAAATCAAATGCAAGCTAAAAGATGAATGCTGAAATTAAAATAATTATCAATAAGATATTAAGTGAAACTTTAGACATAAATTCATTTGAAGCACTTGATGTTTTTAAGAATGAGGGCGTTTTGCAAGACACTACGTACTTTATGCTTAATGGAATGAAAAAAATATTAAGCAGTAAAACTTTCGATGAGAATGGAAAATTAACGTTTCAGGAAAAGTATAACAAAGAAGGAAATTACTGGGAGCTTGATGATTTAATAAACCATAAATTTGAATACCTTGAACCGGATATAATTACCGAAACATTATACAAGAATAAGCAATTCTATGGAAATGTGGTCCGTGAATTTGATGAGAAGTTCAACTTGATTAAAGAAAGTAAAAAAAATGAAGATTATGAGGAGGATTACATAAAGCGCTTTTACTATACGGATGAAGGGCAACTTCTTAAAATAGTAATTGGCACAGATAAAAACTATATCTATAAAGAGATTCACTTCATTTGGGATCAGGCTTCATTAAAAATGATTGAGGTAATTTCTTACCTTCAAGAAAATAGATTTTATAAAGAGTACTATTTCATTACTCAGAATGCTGATTCGATAAGCGTAAATCTAGAAGGAAGAGGATCTGTATGTGAAATGAATTTCAAATTTAAAAATAGTGCTTTATCAAGATGGGATTATTCAATCAAAAGAATTGGTAAAATTCCAAATGAAGAAAGAACACTTACGATTAATAATCCAGCGGAGTCAAAAAAAGTAGTTTTAAAATCAATATATCGGGATAGAAAATTTGTTTCTGCATCTAAAAGTGTTTTTGAAGAACGCTTAATTAGTGAGGATTTAATAGAAGGAAAACATAAGATTAGAGTGATCGAAATTAAAAACAAAATCGACAGAATAGATGAAGTTCAATTAGCTGGGTTTCTTAAAGACTATGCCTGATAACTAAAGTTCAAAGCTGCCCTGATGTCAAGACTTTGGGCATAGTGTTGAACGAAACTGGTCACTAAGGAAATTAGTGTGATTTTGGGGCTTAGTCAGGTAGTAGCAATAATCGAATGTTTTGTGTCGGGGTATTTTACTGACTTAAGACTTTTTTAAAATTTTGCAAAAAGAGCTAAAAGATTACAATATAATTGTAATTTCATTCTAAATGAAATATCAGATAAAAGAGCGACTTTTTAGTTTTTTGCTAACAAGTAATTTCAGTTTTATAATTGTTAGTATAGTTTTCTTTTTTGCCTGGAGTGATTTGATGATTGATAATGGACATCGATTTCCAGACTGGGGTTTAATTATAGGTGGACTAATAATTCCTATTATGCTTTTGATAGGAGCAGTTCGATATAATAATCGGGTATCATATGGAGTAACTTTATCGATATTTGTTTTTGCAATTCTAACAAATCTTTCTTCGTTACCATATTATATAGAAGAATATAATTATGAGAAAAATAGTGGAATGTCTAACTGTTCATGCTGCCCCGAATGTGAGATAAAATCAATACTATATCTTATTTTTGTATGTTGCTTTGCCATTGTTTTAATGAATAGAAAGAAGTTATTGAAAGTGTTTAATTGGAAATTAAGCCATTCGGTAAAATTGATTGCATTTACATTATTAATATATTTGGTGATTAGCATGATATGAATTTTTTTCTTCGAATAACTAATATCCAAAATCGCCCCTAAGTCAAGACTTTGACCAAAATGTTGAAGGAAACTGGTTTTCAAGGATTTAGTTTTTATTTGGAGCTTGGTCAGATAGTAGGAATAAATGAATGTTTTGTGTGGAGTAGTGGTCGTAAGGATGTTTGAGATAAACAAAAAAATAAAAGTAGAATGGCAGTAAGAGTCCAATTACTAACTTTTCAAGAAGATAATTTAAAAGAAATAATTGAAAAAACATATTCCAACCTTAGAAACTGGCTTTTAAAACAAGCTGAAGAAAATCTTGATGAATGGGATATATTTACAATCGACTTTATAAGTGAGCATGAAAGCTTAAATAATTTAATAGACTTTCAAGAGGAAAAGGTTTCAAGAATTATCAGTTGTTTCTTTGACTATCTAGAAATGGGCGGATCAAAAATTAAGTATAAATATTATCAATCATTTATTAGTGTAAGAAGATATAAAGATGATTTTGAAATAGTTAAAAAAGATAGTAGCGAAAAGCTTCAGTTTTATTGGAGATGTTTAACTGAAGGAAGGTCTCTTAAAGATCATAATGAAAACTTTCAAGAACTAGAAAGCGAGCCAGATTTTAAAATTGGATTTTTATCAAAAAATGAAAGAGATTTTATAATTGAAGAAATTCAAAATAACTTTAGTCAAAAAATAAAAGGCACTTCAATAGAAACAGTAATGAAAGAATTTAAGGAAATAGGTGCAAATTACGAACAAGTAATCATCCAAATTTCATAAAAATAAAAACCTATACTCAATAATTAAAACCGAGAATCGTCCCTAAACCAAGGCTCTGACCAAAACGTTGAATAAAACCGATCACTAAAGGAATCAGGTTTTATTTTTAGACTTGGTCAGGTAGTCAAAATAAATGAATGCTTTGTGTAGGGTGGTGCTTATAAGGATGTTCTCGGATATAAGGAAAAACAAAAAGTATGATATCTAAAAATCATGAATACTTTGAAGAAATAATCAAAGGAATAGAAGGAGCAGAGCTTGGGAATCTATTTGGAAAACCATGCGGCAAGAAAAACAAAAAAGCATTTGTCTCATTTTTTGATGATGAAATGATTTTTAAGATAGGAAGAAAAGAAGTAAAAGAATATTTATCAAAGTATGAAGGCTCAAAAAATTGGGATCCTTCAGGCAAAAATAAAGCAATGAAAGACTGGATTCAAATTCCACAAGAATACAAATCAGACTGGAATTATCTAGCTATAAAAGCAATTGAATTTCTAGGGTAAGAAATACGATACCAAAAGGGCATAATGAAACTTAAACAAAAGGAAAAAAAATTGAAAGTTAAAATTACAAAAGCTAAGCTTGAATCGAAAAAACAATTGGAAAAATTGATGATAAATTATTTCCGAGAAATAGACGAATCAAAAATATCTATAGAAAATAAACTTGTATACCCTTATTTAGACTTATACTGGGAGGAAAAATCAAGAAAGCCATTCTTCATTAATTACCAAGGCGAAAACATAGGATTTCTATTGATAAATAATTGGATATTAAACAAAGAATATAATGCAAACTATTCAATTGCTGAGTTTTATATCAGTCCAAAATATCGTAGAATTGGAATCGGTAATAGGGTAGTTCAGGAAATATTTGGAAGGTATAAAGGGAAGTGGGAAATAAGACAAATATCAACAAATTCAACTGCAGTAAACTTTTGGAGAAAGTGTATTGATAATTATACGAAAGGAAATTATAAAGAATTAAATACTAAGTCAAATGGAATATTAGAAACATTGCAGCTGTTTGAAACTTAAATAAATACGTCTGACAATAAAGACAGAACGTTCATATCTGCTATACGTCCTGAGATACGGAGGGGAGTGCTTTTATATACTTACAACTAAAAAGATAAAATGAGAAAGGAAGACTTTAAAATAGAGAGAGATTTGGAGGATTGTAAGTGTAGTAAGCGTTCTAAAGAAGGCACAGATCCTTTCCAGCAAAACAAAAACAACTTTAAGTAATGGGCTGAAAAAAGTAAATGTAAATTCGATGCTAAATAAAATTAGAAACTTAAATTTTGGTTGGATTCTGGTCCCAATAGGAATAATCACCTTTTTTTTTGGCCTTAGCTTAAAAGAAAACACGGGTAGTAATTCATTATTATGCTTTGATAAAGGTTGTATTTTCGTTCAAGGGATTACGAACTTAATAATTGGTTTACTTTGCATAATAATGGGGCTTATCAAAATAGTGCGGAAATAAGTTTTACGCTGTATCTTGTCGTACAGATATTATCTGAAATCAATAAGATGAGTGAATTAAAAGAGAATGTAAAAAAAAGTAATCTTTAAAAATAAACTTCTTACGGAAGACATGTTTAAACCTCCTCCGCTAAACTTATGTCAGATAAAACAATTTTAACCATAGGAATATTAGCCCATGTAGATGCAGGGAAGACCTCAATTACCGAGCGTCTGTTACATCATTCAGGGGCAAGTAAAATCTTGGGTAGCGTAGATAAAGGTTCGGCCATCACTGATGGTTTAACTATGGAAAAAAGTAGGGGAATTTCTATCAAAGCCTCATCCGTTAATTTTTCTTGGGAGAACAATGTATTCCAGTTGGTAGACACCCCAGGTCATATTGATTTTTCTGCTGAAGTTGATAGATCTCTTTCGATATTGGATGGTGTAATATTAGTGGTTTCTGCAAAGGAAGGCATTCAAGCCCACACCCTTAACCTATGGGAGAACTTGATAGAACGAAAACTACCTATCATCGTTTTCTTTAATAAAATTGACAGGGCTGGCGTAGATGTAGAACACGTTTTTTTAGATTTTGAAAAAGACTTGAACACTAAGCTTTTCACTTTGAACTTTCCGGACTTATCTGATCCAGACAATCCAAAATTATTATCATTTACAAATTGTGGGAATCATATGGACTCAAGGATTCTTGATAAGTCAATGGAGAACCTAGCAGATTATGACGAGACTTTTCTTGCGGATTATCTAGAAGGAGAACTATCTGATTTAAGTCAAATTTTAGAGAAAGGAAAACAAAATATAAAAAGGGGAGCGTTTTATGGTTCGCTCTTCGGTAGTGCCAAATTAGGCTTGGGCATAGAGGATTTGTTAAACAGTATTTCAAGCTTGATACCCCAAGCAAAAAGCTATTTTTCAAAGCCTGCTGCAAAAGTTTTCAAAGTAAGGGTCCATGAAAAAAAGGGAAGATTAGTCTACATAAAATCGTATGGAGGCGTGCTAAAAAGTAAAGACGTCATTCGATCTCAAGAACTGGATAGGGACATTAAAATTAATCAGATATTTAAACCGCACCTTAGTGATTTAGTCCAGGTTTCCGAATTGCATCAAGGAGAGATAGGTCTTATTACCACCTCTGATAATATACTTTCAGGAGATATTTTAGGCTCTGAAAACCTTAATGATCAATATTCGAAAATTAGTAAAGCTGTACTCGGTGTGCAAGTGATTGCAAATAACGAAAAAGATTATCAAAAACTGGGAGCGGCCTTAGACATCCTCAATGTTGAAGATCCAATATTAGATTTTAAATGGTTTAAAGATGAAAAAGAGTTTCACCTAAAAATTTTAGGCCCTATTCAAACAGAGGTTCTGAAAGAAAGTTTAGCCCAAAGATGGGGGATTGAAGCAGCATTCCACAAGCCCAAAGTGATTTATAAAGAAACGCCTTCTAAGTCAGCTGAAGGCTATGTGCGTTATTGGATGCCAAAGCCATGCTGGGCCATTATGACTTTTTTGATAGAACCGGCACCACGGGGTAGTGGCATTTCATTTACTTCGAAGGTAAGAACGAGTGACATTAGCAATAAGTATATTAATGAAGTCAAGCGCGCCATTCCCTGGTCTTTGAAACAAGGAATTCATGGTTATGAAGTCACTGATTTATCCATTACACTTATAGAAGGTAGTGAACATACCGTTCATTCCAATCCCGGAGATTTTTTATTGGCTACACCGATGGGTGTGCTCAGAGGATTAGAAAATGCAGGGACAGATCTTTTAGAACCGATGTATGCTTTTGAAATCAAGGCCAATCAGGATTTGTTAGGCCCTATTTCTAGTGACTTAAGCCAAATGAATGCTCAGATAAATTCTCCTGTTTTCGATAATGATTCTTTTACTATAGAAGGAAGGGTTTCAGTAGCTGCTGCCATGAATTATGCTATAAAATTTAATGCTACGACCTCTGGGAAAGGACGCCTTAAACTAAGGCTGGATGGCTATGAAAAGACTACCACTACTGATGACAAAATCAGAGGCTACAAAGGCGTTTCACCTCTAAATGAATCTCAATGGATACTACATATGCGTGGCGCTTTTAAAGCAGATGAACGGTGATGGAATTGTTATTAGTAATCAGAAAAAACTAAAAAATAAAATTTTAATTCAATATGAAAATATTAATAATTGCGATTAGTTTGATAAGCTTTTTAGCTTGCAATGTTTCGAAAACAGAAAGTTCTGAGTCAGAATCTACCGAGAACCAAAGAACCCCACTAAAAACTGTTGATGAAGCAATATCTTTTATAACGAAAAACTTTAAAGATTTAGAAGAGACACTTTGGATTGCCAATTCTTTGAACGATAATGTGGGAATGAATATGGCAATAATTGTTGATAAATTATTAAAGGCTGGATATATACCAAATGGATTCGATGAAAGAGAAGGGTTTCGAATTTATAAATACAAGAAGTTTTAGATGCTAAATAGATTAAATCAAAGTTATTTCAGTCCTTATTTTATCTTTATAAAAGAAGGAGGTAAAATGTCAGATAAAGAAATTCTTGAACATTTGGGATTAAATGATTATAAAATTGTAGCCGATGAGAAAGAGAGAATCAAAGAAGTTCTTTATAAACGATATTTATTCTTGACAGAGGATAATTATTGGACTTACCTCATGGATGATTGGTATTACACAATGTGGCATAATGAAGAAATCAAAAACCGAATAAAATTATTGAGCGAAAATTTTGAAATATTTACCTGTTCTGTAGGAGATTGTGATGATTCTTTTGATTTTGCCTATTTTAAACAAGGTGAAATCATTAGACAATACGTTGTAAAAGATCCAAAATTTAAAGGAGGTGAAGTAGTTAAAGATATTGGAAATCCATTTCCGATTGAAAAGGTAGCACTAAGGAAAAATGACCTTTATGAGAAAGTAATGACAATTGCAGAATCTTTTGGAATCAAAATGAATCATGAAAAAGAAAAGGTAAGAATTTATGGAAGGTTTGAAAATAAACCTGAAAAATTTGGTTTTAATAAGACTGAATATTAAAAAAAAAGAATGCAGCTTTGATTAGCTAAGGCCCAAAAATATACCCAATTATTCAGAAAAGCCGGAAAACATAACAATGCTTCTTACAAATTAAAGTAAATTCGTATATTGCTAATTCATCATATTAAATTCCTCGAATTATGAAGCTAGCAGATGTACTAAATTATGTGAATTCCTTCGAAAAAAATTCCTTCCTACGAGTAATCGATAATATTATTTCTAACAAGCCTAAAGGTTTTAAAGAAATTGATAAAATTTTAAGCCAATTAGATGGCCAATTGAAAAATGCTGATAATCAAAGTGTTTCTTCTGTTCTAAAATTGATAGAAGGCGAATATGCACATTATATTGATGAAGAGCTTACCAATACAACGTCTCATTTAGATATTTTAATTGATATTATTATTAGGGATGGAAATTCTTTAATGAAAAGAGAATGGCTATTAAAATTATACGAAAAAGAAATCCGGAATTTAAAAGGAAAATTAAAACAATTTAATGAGTTATTAGAATCAGATAACGATGACTTAAGAACTTCTTATTATAGAATATATAGGGACTGTTTGACTACTGCTTATAAAAATGACGAATTAAATAATCAGGACAATAAAATCACAAAAGATGAACAATCAATTCTTATTACTTTAGCAAAAGGTTTAGAGCTTTCACATGAAGAAGTTAAATTAATTAACTACACAGTTGTTCCTCTTAAAAAAGCGGAAATAGATGAAATAATAAAATACATGACGAAAATTGGTGTTATCCTTTACTCACGTAAGAATCATCAAGGATATGTACCAGATGAAGTTGTCCGAATATTGAGAAAAGTAAGAGGGAAACGCTTGCCAGATAAGATTTTCAGAAGAGTACTAAGACAATTGAAGGATAGTCAAATAAACTTATTAAGTAGGAAGCACAATATTGATTGGAAACTAGATCGGAATGAAAAAATTAGAGAAATCATAAAAGAAGGAATTGGTTTTTCTGCCGCTTTACTGAATGGAGTTCATAAGGAAGGAACAAATAAAACTGATAAGCGAACATTTCTGAATGAATTGATTGATAAAAAGTTAAAAATTGGAAAACATATTAAAGGAACTTCATTAGAAGCAAAACTAGAACATTTGATTCATCATTTTGACGAAGAAGAAAAAGATAGTTCACTTAGCATTTCTCTACATGGTTATGACAAACTACTAGTAGATTTACAAGAAAACATATCAAAATTCGAAAGGATGATTAGAGATGAATTCGAATTACAAGAAACAATTCAAATTGACGCAAAAACTCTTGTAGAATACAATCTCAAACCAAAGGATATTCTGTATTTGCTAGATAATGATCAAATAAAGAAATTTTGTGAAAATTGTGAAATTTCAATTAGAGGAAATGAAGTAAACAATATCCTAGAGAAGTATAAAGATACGCAGAACTTATTAATTGAAAATTATGACTCAATTGCGAAAAGAGATCTGAACAGTTTAAAAGAAAATGGTGTCTCAATTAAAGAAAGTGATCTAGGAATTAAATTTGAGGAATTAACAAAAATAATTTTCACAGGAATGGGCTTTAATGTAGACGAAGCCTTAAGAAAAGGATTAAGTAATGCTAAAAACAAGGCGGATATAGTCTTGAATCTAGCAAATAATGAGGTAGTTATCATAGAGTGTAAATCCCGTAAGGATAAAAGTTACAATAAATATAGTAGTGTTTCAAGGCAAATTAAATCTTATCAAGACCTTGCGGAGAAAAAAGAGTACCGCGTTAAGAAAACATTTATTGTATCCCCTGATTTCTCGGATGATTTTATTAAAGAATGTGGCTTAGACTATGAATTAAATTTATCCTTAATAACTGCTGAATCTCTTAATAAAATTTATGAAGTTTTTCAAGAATCCGACTTGGAAGAATTTCCACTTACATTGCTTTTAAGAGATGTATTAATTGATGGAGACAGAATTGTTAAAGCACTTGAACGTTAGAACCACTGCCAGCAATAACTAATATTCAAAGCCACCTAAGGTTTTAATTTTAGGTGAAATATTGAGCAAAACCCGACCACTAATGAAATTAGATTTTATTAGTGGGCATGATCAGATAATATAAAAAAAGGAATGTTTTATGTGGAGTGAAGATGTATTGATATTAGCAGTTATAAAATACTAAAAGCGTTTTTTTAAATCAAAATACCCCACTATGCCAAGGCAAGAATTTATAGACTTAATTAAAGAACTAAAAAAGACTAAAGGAGAAAAACAAATGTCAAAAAGGAAGTTTCTCTCTCTATTTGGCGGATATAGAAAACGAACGAGTGGAAATGTTTGGAGAATTAATGAGTTTCTAAATAAAGAAAAAATGATGGTAACTCCTAGTTATCAAGGTGGCTGGATAGACGAATATATTACAATTAAACCAAAAGATAAAGTCAAAATAAAAAATGGTAACAACTCTAATGAAGAATTTGACCCTATAAATCGATTATACTTACCCCAAAAATTAGTACCAGTAGTTAAGTGTGATAAATTATCTAAATTACAACTTAATTATGAAAAAGCAACGTCGAAAATTCACCAAAGAATTCAAGCTTAAAGTAATCCTTGAATCCTTGAAAGAAAAAGAAACAGTTCAAGAGTTAGGTTTGAGATAGTGCAATAAAACCGGACACAAAAAAAGCTTAAATTTGTGTCAATTATGAAAGAGAAAAGAACAAAGAGAAAGTATCGTCGTTACGATGACGAGTTCAAAAAGAATGCGATAATAATGCTAGAAAATGGACGTAGTATAGCAGATGTATCGACAAGCTTAGGAGTGAACGAGCAAAATCTATATGATTGGAAAAAGAAGTATGGATCATCTTCTAAACAAGAGAGTGAGTATGAACAAGAAGTCAAAGAATTGAGAAAGAAACTTAAGCAAACAGAATTAGAGCGAGATATCTTAAAAAAAGCGTTGAGCATTTTCAGCCGAGGAGTCTAAGATCGATCTATAAATTTATAATAGATCATAAAGAGGAATTTAATATTCGAACGATGTGTAAAATATTAGGTGCATCAAAAAGCTCTTATTATGATTATGTAAATGAAAAGACTTATCTGTCAAGCGAGGAGAAATTGCTTTTGTTATCCGAGGTAAAAGATATTTTCTACTTTCATAAAAAAAGGTATGGTTCCTTGAGGATTCTAGAGGAAATGAAAGAGAAAGGTTACGAAATCGGTTTATATCGAATAAGGTCATTGATGAAAGAACAGGGCTTAAGAGCGATCCAGCCGAAGCAATTTGTACCTAGGACGACTCAAAGTGATCCTTCATTGATAAGATCACCAAACCTGTTACTAGATACAGAAAATCTGCCAACAGAGCCAAATCAGGTAATAGTCGGAGATATTACTTATTTACCAAGCGAAGAGCAGGGCTATACTCAATGGCTGTACCTTGCTACCTGGATGGATTTGTTTAGTCGGAAAATAGTAGGTTGGACTGTAGATGAATTTATGAAAGAAGAATTAGTGATCACCGCTTTCCAAAAGATGTTGAAAAGTAGAAATCCTAAGTCAGGGTTAATAGTACATTCAGATGGAGGATCACAATATGGATCAGCTAACTTTAGATCGGTATTAGCTGCAAATGGATTTAGGCAAAGTATGACCAGAAAGAATGATCACTACGATAATGCCCATGCAGAATCCTTATTTAGTAGATTTAAAGCAGAAGTCTTAGATGAAGGAATCTTTACTGGCTTAGAAAATGCAAGATTTAGAGTATTCGAATTTATTGACGGATATTACAACACAATTAGAAGACACTCTGGATGCGGGCAAATCAGTCCCAATAGATTTGAAGAATTATTTTGGAACAACTATAAATTTTAACTAAATTTCTAATCTTAAATTAAATTTTAAAAGTGTCCGGATTTATTGATACACGCCAGTTCAAAGTATGAGCTTCATTCTAACCAAATCACGAATTGGAAACGAGATTTTTTAGAAAAAGCTCCCATGATCCTCGATACAAAACTGCCAAAAGAAGAAAAGCAAGAACAGGAAGCGGAACAAGAAAAGTTGTATTCCAAAATTGGTCAATTACAAATGGAAGTAGATTTTCTTAAAAAAAAGCTGTACAAATAGATAGACAGGATCGGGTGAAAATGGTAGATAAAGGAATCTCATTATCTCAACGTCGTCAATGTGAGTTGCTGGGTATACACAGAAATAATTTATACTATAAACCCAAAGGAGAATCTATAATGAATATGCATTTGATGAATATTATAGATACTCAGTTTACAGCAACACCATTTTATGGAGTACCTAGAATGACAGATCATATTAACCGATATTATGATTATCATATTAATGAAAAACGAGTGGAGAGATTGTATAAAACAATGGATATAAGAGCACTAGGGCCGAATCCATACAGTAATACAAGTAAATCAGATAAAAAGGCTTACAAGTTTCCATACTTGTTAAGAGGATTAGAAGTAACGAGACCGAATCAAGTTCAAGCTGCAGACATATCCTATATTGGAATGAAAAGAGGATATATGTACTTATTCGCAATCATTGATTTGTATAGTCGGTTTATAGTGAACTGGGGATTATCCAACACGATGACAGCAGAGTGGTGTACTAGTATAATTGATGAAGGATTTAGAAAGTATGGGAAACCAGAAATTTTTAATACTGATCAGGGAAGTCAATTTACTTCACAAGTATATGTATCTTTATTACAGGATCAAGGAGTTCAAATAAGTATGGATGGAAAAGGAAGAGCTATTGACAATATTTTTATTGAACGATTTTGGAGAAGTATAAAACAAGAATGTGTTTATCTTTATCCATCAAATGGAGGAAAAGAACTCTATGACGAAATCGAAGAATATATGCGGTTTTATAATTATGAAAGACCTCATCAATCTTTAGATTATCAAATCACCGGAGAGTTATTCCATGGAAGAAAAATAAAATATAATAAAACTAAATATCTAGCTACTTTGGTTTAATAATGGGGGGAAGCATATTGAAAGTGCATAATAACTAAAATCCAAAGCCCCCCAGGCCAAAACTGTCAATCTAAATATCGAACTATTCTAGATTATCCAAAGCACAACTGCATGATAATATTTACCTATTAAGCAATGAAATCTAAACAAATACGAATGCTTGGAGGGCAGTAAACTAAGCTTCAACAGAAATACGCCCAATGTATTTCACAAATATTATGATAGGAATTAGGAGAATTTACAAAAATTAAAAATTAGTATATTTATTTCTAACAATGTAAAATTTGGTGTGAAATTTGCATTATAAAAATATCTAAACTAATAAAATATGAAAAAATTACCTATTTTTAAAGGCTTACCCCTATTAACACTTCTGTTAATTTCAAATTATACCATACAGGCTCAGACAGACAATCTTATATCATTTGATGGTATGGACTTTGGTGCTGGTATTGTAGTCATGTGGGAAACACTCGATGCTCCTGAAGATGGGCAGTATTTCGTAGTAGAAAGAGCTTTAAGCCCTGATACTGAATTTGAAAAAATTGGAGAATTAACAGCGGATGCTGATGAAAACCAAAAGCAATTTGCTTTTGAAGATCGTGAACTGGGCTTGACCAAAGCCTTTTACAGAATTCGAATCGTTGAAGAAGATGGTATTGAGAGCTTCTCACAGGTGATCCCAATTGTGAAGGATGTTATCAATAATTTTATGATTCAAGAGACAGAAAAGATTGATAAAGACCAACATAGGGTGTCTGTTATTTCTGTTGTGGATGGAGAAATTAAGTACCAATTAGCTACTAATCTTGGAGAAGTCGTCATGAAACAAACCTTTGAACTTAAAAAAGGGGAGAATGATTTCTTAGTGGATTTAGAGGCAGAAGCAGATGGTTCTTATGTTGTTTCTTTCCAGAATGGATCCTATACGATTACAAAGAACTTTAGTAAGAAAAGCGAGAAAAATGATAATGTAGCCCGTAAGGACTAATAATTTCATTTGCCGATAGCCATTAAGTCATTTGTAAACACGAATGACTTAATGGCTATTGACAATCTCTTGAGCCAAGGCTTCCAGGTCAATCCCAATCACTTCTCTGTTCACTATTAAAATCTGCTCTTTTAAATTTTTAGGAAGCTTAGAATAACCTTCTTTAGCGCCAAGAATCATTCCTGCAACTGCGGCCACAGTGTCATTATCTCTACCACAATTGACAATAAAAGACATTGTTTTTTCAAAATTTCCATCTCCGAATTTTAATCCAGTATACATGATTTGCCAAATTTCACCTGCGTGAAAAGCAATTGCTTTTTGTTGTTTTTCTAATTCTTTATAGATGAAGCTTTGTCTTGCCCAGTCTAATTCATTTCCAGTGAAACCAATAGGAGGGAGGATCTCAATGGAATCCTGGATTTCAAAATCCTTAGATGCTTCGAGGATCAAATCAGATGCTTTTACGATTGCAAAGGCCAATCTGCCTATTAACCTGCTATTATTATAGTCATAGGGATCGACATAAAGATGGGTATTTAAAATGGAATCCATCTCATTGGTTTTCATAGCCATATTCGTCATAGCTGCTACTAAACCTGAAATATCTCTGGCATAACCTATATCGAAAATAGCATGATCAAATGCCAGTTCATAAGCAGCTAATGCATTTGTTTCAATTAGGCCAAACATAGGGGTATACAACATTCCTGCACAGGACATTTCACCACCATAGAAGCGATTTTGCACTTTATAATATTCCTTTCCACCTTTTTGATAAGCCATAGATACACGAGCCCATTCTTTGATCCAATTCACTTTTTCCAATGTTTCATCCAATTGATCTGTTGAATTTAAAGCTTCTTCTTCAGATAGTTTTTTGACCAATGATTGATAGTAATCGGTGATAAAAGAAGCGAAGTGATCAGAAGATAAATCTCCTCGATGTTTTAAAAAATATTGGCCTGTAAAATATTTCCATCGGGTATCGTCTGTCGTTGAACCTGCAATCATGTTATGTCGCCAAGTACCTTCCGGGCTTTTTTCTCTCAGAGCAGTAGTAAGGCCATTGATATAGCCGTATTCTTTTTGAATATCGGATCGATGCCACATTTCTGTTGATGCACCCATTGCATCCCCAATTGCTGAACCTACAAGCGCACCTAAGATTTTATCGTAGTATTGAGCTGTATTTATTTTTAAGGAATCATCATAGGTTTGTTGTTCAAGAGGTGCAGGAATATTGACTTCTGATTCCTTTGTGTTCGTACAAGAGAGTAAATATAGGATAGAAAGTATTCCTATATAAAATGAATTCTTTTTTTTCATAAGAAAAGCATTCTTCGAGCTATTTGTAAAAGATAGTCTTTCTCTTCGAGGCTTCGTTTTAGTGGAAGTTGAGCTAGTCCAATTAATCGCCTCATAATTTCTATACCAGCGATTTGACTAACTAGATTCTGATCTATACTTCGTTCGTATTTATTACAGATAGTAGGCAGATATCCATCATCCAAACTTGCTAGAATTAAGTGAGCTGTCATGACTCCAAGGTCGAATTCTGCAAATCCTAAAAAACTAAATTCTGGATCGATGATAAATAAACCATCTCCTGATTTCATCCAACTTCCTGGATAATAATCGCCATGCAGGAGGGTCGTTCCTCTAGATAAATATTGCTTACCTATATTCTCTACTAATGATTTTAATGCTTCATCTTTTTTGTAAATTAAAGAAAGGGATTGTAAGCCTTCTTGGATATCATTGAGATCAAAACCATTGTCTTCTTTGAAAGGGAGTACAAAAATATGTTGATGGTTTAACTGCCTCAAATCCATGTTTTGAGGATAATCAGAAGATACTGCTTTGCCATGAATGATTTCTAAAAAACGAACTAAGGTATCTATATCTGTATCTTCAATTTGATTAGACGAATATATTGAAGCCATATCTTCGCATTGGCCAAGGTCTTCCATGGCTAATAGATATTCCGTTTTATCGTATGCCAGAATTTGAGGTATGTACGATTTTAACTCCTCACTATTAATGGCATCATAAAACTGATATTCAACATCTATTCTATCTATCGGTGCTTCGATTTGTTGATATTTTTGAACAA
Organism: Saprospiraceae bacterium; assembly: GCA_965277415.1. Lineage (GTDB taxonomy): Bacteria > Bacteroidota > Bacteroidia > Chitinophagales > Saprospiraceae > JAHDHW01. Next base: position 56,735 of record CBDICS010000071.1, on the reverse strand, counting down.
AAGGGCGAGATTGCTTTATGATGAAGGATCGTTCATTTGTTCTAATGCGGAGTACAACATTCATATTGCCTTCTCCAGGTTTTTCTATGCTTAGTATTTTTTCATGCTTTGACTGAAGCCACCCTTTTTGAGATAGATAATCTTGGATTTCTGATTTGGAGGTATGAAGGTCTATATATTTCAAGGCTTAGATTTTTATTGAAATAGAAAATCGTTGTATTACAAACATACAAAGGTTTCCTTACAATTTAATCAGCTTCTGAGTAAAGATACCTTCCTCCAAATGGATTTGACACCAATAGACGCCCTTAGGGAGCGTAGCAAAATTTGCATTTAGATAATACCGATCATTTTGATATGTAATATTTTTTAAAACATTACTCATCAGTTGACCATTTGTATCATAAAAATCGAATGCATTCAACGTACCCCAATTAGATCGGAACGAAATGTTGATTTGATTAGAAAAAGGATTAGGAAAACTCTGAAGGTCAATTAGTTTTGGATTATTATAATCATTGGTAGCATCAAGCTGATCTACAATTAGCTTTAATTCAATAATACTATCGCAACCATTTTGAGCAATGAGTATATCAAAATATGTCCCCCCAACATCATAAGTGGAATTACCAAAAGTATAAGTTTCACCTTGCAGGATAGTTGCTTCTATTGTAGTATAAAAAGTAGGTTCCACCGTCAAATATAAAATGACAAGACTATCACAACCTTCGCTAGTGGCTGTTTCAAAGGTATATGTTCCGGGAAGTGTAAGCATTGCTCCATAGAAAGAATAAGCTTCATTATCGCAAATAGAAGCAAAAGTTTCGCCTTCCAAAATTTCATCGAATGTGAGGTTGATAATTACGATACTATCACAGCCATTTATGCTTCCTCCTGAAATCGTTTCAATACCTGTTGGATTTACTTCATTATATATTATTCCATTAATTTCGATTTGACCACCGGCACATAATTGCATGTCTAGATTAGAAATATTAGTAGGTTCTACATTTAAATACAAGATGGCAATACTATCACAACCATTATTAGAAGTGATTTCAAAGGTATATGTTCCTGAGGCAGATAGAATATCGCCATTAAAAAGATAGGTTTCATTATCGCAAATGGTAGCGAATGTTTCACTTTCTAATGTTTCATGAAAGGTAAGATTGACGATCACTATACTATCGCAAGCATTTGTACTTCCTGCTGGAAACGTTTCAGTGCCTGTTGGGTTCGATTCATTGTATATGGTACCATTGATTTCAATTTCATCACCGGAACATAATTGCGTGTTTAGATTGAAAAATTGACTAGACTCCACATTTAAATATAAAACGGCGGTACTATCACAACCATGATTAGAAGTGGTTTCAAAGGTATACGTCCCTGAAGTGGAAAGGGTAGCGCCATTAAAAAGATAGGTTTCATTATCGCAAATGGTAGCAAAAGTTTCACTTTCTAATATTTCATTAAAAAGAAGATTGACGATCACTATACTATCGCAAGCATTTGTACTTCCTGCTGGAAAGGTTTCAGTGCCTGTTGGGTTCGATTCATTGTATATGGTACCATTGATTTCAATTTCATCACCGGAACATAATTGCATGTTTAGATTAGAAATATTAGTAGGCTCAACATTTAAATATAAAATGGCAATACTATCACAACCATTGTTAGAAGTGGTTTCAAAAGTATACGTTCCTGAAGTAGAAAGGACTTCTCCATTAAAAGCATAGGTTTCATTATTGCAAATGGTAGCAAAAGTTTCACTTTCTAATATTTCATTAAAGGTAAGGTTGACGACCACTATACTATCACAAGCATTTGTACTTCCTGCTGGAAAGGTTTCAGTACCTGTTGGGTTCGATTCATTGTATACGGTACCATTAATTTCAATTTCATCACCGGAACATAATTGCATGTTTAGATTGAAAAATTGACTAGACTCCACATTTAAATATAAAACGGCAATACTATCACAACCATTGTTAGAAGTGGTTTCAAAGGTATACGTTCCTGAAGTAGAAAGGACTTCTCCATTAAAAGCATAGGTTTCATTATCGCAAATGGTAGCAAAAGTTTCACTTTCTAATATTTCATGAAAGGTAAGGTTGACGATCACTATACTATCACAAGCATTTGTACTTCCTGCTGGAAAGGTTTCAGTGCCTGTTGGATTTGATTCATTGTATACGGTACCATTGATTTCAATTTCATCACCGGAACATAATTCAGCATTTAATTCAGAAGTGATATCCATTCCAATTTCAAAAGAAAGATTATATGTATGACTCCCAAAACCATTACTTACTAAAAGGCTTGCTTCATATATTCCTGAAGAGGGATAAGAAATTATTGGATGTTGATCACTTGAGTTATTCGGGACTCCTCCAGGAAATGTCCAATTCCAACTTTCAGGATTATTAGTAGAATTATCAAAAAAAGAAATTATGGAAGGGGCACAATCTTGGCTAATCATAAAATCAAAATTAGCAATAGGAGGAATACCCGTTATAGAAATATCATGTAAAAAAATCGGAGCTCCAGTAAGTGCGATATTGTTAGCACCAATTTCAACTAAATCATTGGTTTGCGAAAAATTCCATAGTCTTTTTTCAAGAAGATTAATATTCATAGAAGCAGGGAAGGAGTAATTTGCAGAAGCTAGTTCAGAATCATCAATAGAGGTTTTTGCCCAAAGGACGTAGGTATATGAATTGTCAGTGTGCTGAAAGGCTGCTCCATTAATATGATCAGGAAGGCTAAGTTCTTGTGTTTTATCATGGTCAAAAACAGCATCCCCTATAGCATCCGAAGTCGTTTTGAAAGCCATTCCTTCTTCAGTCATCACTTGATCGTATTGATCTACATTATCAATGTTCTCATAAAGCCCCATTCGATCAAATTCATTGACCCCTCCACCAACGGGATAATCTTCTGCCAGTTTGAAAACATGGTACTGTAGAATATTATTGCTCATACATGTGACCACTGCTTTGATAATAAAATTGCGTTGCCCTTCAATAGAACCAAAGTAATCAGGATTAAAATTTTCGGCAGGGACATTTCCTTCAGTGATCAGCCACGTTTTTTGTGGATAGGTATTTCCATCATAACCATAGTTTTCCAGAACAGTTGTAAAGTCATCCTTTTGATTTGTGATTTCTTGTGTAGCTGCATCAGAATGTCGAGAGAATACAAAATCTCCAATATCATTATCCCATTCTTTTAGACTGAAATGAGGATAAGAATGATAGCTGAGGGCATCAAAATAAGCACCCCCTGTTAATGGATATGATGCATTGACTATTCCATTGTCGGGATTGTCAGAATGCCTCAATATGATGTCTAAAAAACTTTCATAACCCAAGCCTCCAACAGCAACAAAAGCTTCTGGATCTACATACTTGATTACTTCATAACTAATTCTGAGTAAACGAATATAATGATAAACCGGAGCGCGAAGCTTATAGTCGCAAGGATCTGGAACGTTTTCATACCAATTGCCCGGCTGCCCAGGCTCTAGGAAGCCGCTTGCAGAATAATCGAAATCTGGTTCGTTCCATATTTCCCAAAATTTTACATGATCTTTATAAATATTGACTGTTTGATAAACGTATTTGGCGTAATAATTATCATCATTGATAGGGGTTCCATTGGCACCATTATCCCAAATTGGAAGGTACATATTGTCAAAAAGTGTAGATTGATAATTGGGACAATAAAAATTTGGATCTTGATGATCCGCAGAAGGAACACCTAAAAAAACAGTTAAATTTCTGATTCCCAAGGATTCAAAATATTGAAATTCATCGAGGCGAATATCATAACCCCAAGATTCTAAAAACCATTCGGGTAGGGGAGGCCGTAAGGTATTACAACCAACACCTTGAACATTATTGGCTGGATTTCCCGCTGCAATATCTGCTTCTGCTTCATCATCCCAGCCAGAATTAGAACCTGGATTTACACCAAACCCAAAGGTGTTATCATAGATAGGTACTTGGTCATTTGCTGTGAAATTGATTTGTCCAAAAACAGAAAGATTCCCCAGTACCAAGAAATAGAGTATTAAATTTTTCATAAGTGAAAACGGTAGAGCACAGTCAGACTCTTAAAGCATTAAGCCTTAAAAACTTATCATTTTAATAAATTGGAGGGAAGTGAAATATTATGATATACTTTGTCAGTGATTGGGAAGCGTAACAAATATATAAAAAAAATCTTTAAGAAGTACTTAAAATGAATTCATTCATAGGGATCGCCATCGTTATAGGGTAGGGATAACAGATGAGCGAGTATTTTTGTTAAATTTGATTCTTTGCCAAAAGCTAGGAATACGGCCTTTTACTTTTTAGAGGACATCAAATCAAAAGCCGTCAAGAATTCTAAACTGTTTGAGCCAACAAATAAACTAAATCAGCTTTACTCTAAAGTAATTTATTCTTTAGATAAAAGAAGGGAATCTCAAAGGCGAGTTTTTAGAATTTAGGTTTTTGATTTGATTTCCTCGTATAAAAAAGTAAACAGCCTTGAATTTTTTGTTCCTTTTTGTTTCAAGACAAAAAGGAAATTGATTTAAGAACCTTATCGACATTACATGCCATTTTTCTCAATTTCCAAAATAGCATTAATATGTGCATCAGCAATTTTTTGACGAATGCTATCCTTTAGTAAGAGTTTACATTCTGCTTTATTAGTATAAAAACCATTTTCGGTGAGTACTGCTGGCATCTTTGTGTTTCGCAATACATAAAATTGTTTTTTACCCGGGTAAGATTTTAAATTTCTGTTTTTCCAATTCAATTGAGTCATTAGATGTTTTTGGAAAACGCTTGCGATCGCTCTACCGGATCGACTATTATGATAATACCAGGTTTCGATTCCACTTGGTGCTTCCCAACCGGATCGACCAAAGGCATTGGAATGGATAGAAAGGAATATTTTAGGTAAATCGCTCTTTAAATTATTTGCACGGCCTACGCGCCCTTCTAGAAAATTATCAATATCTACTTCAGGTACTACGTTGAAGTACTTTACGCCAACTTTATCAAGTCCTTCGCTCACTCTTTTTACAATATCTCTATTGAATTCATATTCAAAGAATTGACTGCCATCTTCAAGTTTTGGTGAGCGTTTTCCTGCGGTTTGTTTACCATGACCATTATCCAGGCACCACATATACCTAGCCTTATGTTTAGGTTTTTCCACTTCAGGTGGCGTAGTGATCACTTCAGGCTCTTCAACAGGCGGTTCCTCGATTACGGGTTCTTCAACAACAGGTGGTTCTTCAATTGATGGTTCAGTTGTTGAGCCCTTTGGTGTTTCTGGTTTATCTTCTGCGCTATTTTTGCCTGCTTCAGCAGGATCATCTCCTGGTTCCAATACAACTGGATCTTCTTCATTTACTACGACTACGGAAGATGCTGTGTCTGGATCTACTTCTGGTGCATCTTGTGGACTGTCTGGTTCTGCCTTTGGCAAATCTTCTTTAGTGGTAGAAGTATTTTTACCAGGGGTGTTTTTGGTGTCCTTTTTTTTACTACCAAAAAGTCCAGAAAATAAATTTCTAAAGAAGGATGCAATTTTATCAAACATAGGAGATGGTGTTGGTTATATTGAAATCTATTCAAATATAGAAAATATTTGATAGGTAAAGGTGTAAAGTAATAGAACCTGTTTAAATTTTGCTTTCGATAGCGAAAAATAAAGGAATCTTTGCCTTATTTAAACACCTTCAAGGCATTAGTCATTAGAAGTTTTAACTCTAATGACTAATGACTAATGGGTAAGGACGAGTCATAAATAAACATGCCTCATTCAGAACAAAATTTACTTACTTTCGCTCAATCATGAAAATTTAAACGAGGTTCTTAGTTCTTTTGAGCAGTAGTGAAAATTCTATTCCACCGAATGCCATTAAATAAGCTTCCATCTTTAGTAGAAAACCAGATAAAGAGCGGTTTACCCACAACATGAGTCTGAGGAACAAAACCCCAGAACCTTGAATCTTCTGAACGATGGCGATTATCTCCCATCATCCAATAGTAATCCATTTGGAAGGTATAGGTGGAAGTTTCTTGCCCATTAATTAGGACTTTTCCATTCTTCACAGACACTTTATTAGGCCCTTCATAGACTTCGATAATACGTCTGTATAAAGCAAGATTGCTCGGACTAAGTTCAACCGTCGCTCCTGCTTTAGGAATGGTTATCGGACCATAATTATCATTATTCCACTTTAATGGACCAAAATGCTTTGGATCATTTGGGAAATATTGATTGGGGGCACCAGCATTTTGAGACACGGGTTCAATCGTAATATTATTGGCTATGCCTTTGATTTTCTCTAATTCACTTTGATTGAGGACTATATTATTTCTTTCCGGTCGAATTCCACTGCCACCATTAATATCTTCAGCACTTATATTCCATTCGGCTAGTCTTTTTGCATTTAGGGTCGTACCCGGAGAAGTTACATTATAAGAATATTGAACATTTGTAGGGTCTTCACCTGGTTGATCATTGATATAAATTTTACGGTCTCTAATTTCAAATTTATCCCCTGGAAGAGCAACGCAGCGTTTGATATAATGATCCATTTTATCAACAGGTCGTGTCCTTAATCCATATCTTTCAATTGATCTTCTTTGATTTAAAGGCATCCTTCTAGTCTGATAGACGCTAAATGTACGACCTGGTGCAACGTAGACAGAGTCTCCTTCTGGAAAGTTAAAAACGACCGCTTCATTTCGATCTATATTTTCAATAGCATTTAATCGAGTCATGTTCAATTTAGGATTCTTAAGATAAGACTCTGAACCGACTAGTGGAACCATATTATGAACCAAAGGTAATTGCACAACGGTTTGTGGTGTCCGAATACCATAATGCGCTTTACTCACAAATAAGAAGTCACCGACTAGTAGAGAACCTTCCATAGAAGAGGTCGGAATGACATAGGCTTCAATCAAAAACATTCTGATGAAAGTAGCTGCAAAGACTGCAAAAATAATAGCTTCGGCCCACTCTCTACCCGAGGATTTTTTATAAGGATTGTTTTTAACTAATTTTTTAAGCTTGTATTTGTCATCACCTTCTTCAGCTTCGCGTAATTTTTCAGCATATGCTTTTTCGAGCAAAATGGTCTGTCCAACATAGCTTGTTTTATCGTCTTTCCCGATTTGAAAGAATGGGAAAGGAGCAGCCACGACAGCTAGAAAGGAATCCCAAAACCCATATTTCCCAAATGATCTCACCATATCAACACACATTCCTGACCAAATAAATACATTTACGATAGGAATTAATAATAAAGCTGCCCACCATTTAGGTTGTCCGATAATTTTGGTCCAAATAACAAAATTTAATCCGGGAACTAAAGCTTTCCAGCCATCTTCACCTGCTTTTACAAATAGCTTTTGAAGGGTGACAGAAGTCAAAATATAGTAAATGATCAAGAAAATTAATATACTCACGTTTCTAGTGTTTAATTTTAAATCAGTTTCAACGAGGCTAAGGATATACGTAGTTTTCCTTATTTGCTGCAAATATAATCGGTTCTTTGATAAATCCTGTGGACAAGCCATAAATATGAGCAAAAGAGATCAAAGGAAACATTGATATATTGAACAACTCCATTATTTATGGCTTATCTCAAACGGGGAGCTTATTAAAAAAACGAAACGTAAAGATATTGATTGGATGCTTAATTGATCAAAAAGATAGAAGAGTAGTTGATTTTTAAAGACGAAGCATTCGATTCGCTCTTATTCGGCATACTAGAAGGCAGTTATTCCGCTTCTTTTTCCATGACAAAGCCTTCGATATATAGAATTTCGGCCTTTCTTTGACTACTGAAATAAACTTTGATTTTTTTACGGAAGTAACCTAGTTTTTCAGCATTGAATTCTATTCTGACTTGATCGAGGCTATCGGATTCTACAGGTGCTTCTGACCAATCTGGTGCAGTACAACCACAAGTCGTCCGGATGTTATCAATGGTAATTGGCTCTGTACTAATATTTTTGAACTTAAAAAAGTATTCTACTGGTTTGCCTTGTTCAATATCCCCAAAATCATGTTCTTTTGGACTCTGCCATTCTACTACAGGATCAGCAGTGAAAAAAGTAGCAGAAAAGGCAAGGAATAGGATACTTATTAGTTTCATAATTTATAATTAGTTTTTTATTTTGATGCGCTGTTCCAAAGGATTAAGTTTTGTCAATACTCCGATAATCAAAGTTATCACAAGACCGAAGGTCGATCACCATATCACATACAAAGTGATGCCCCCTTTATCCTTCCACTATCTCCCAAGTATGATCAGACAATAAGCGTACCGTAGCAACAAATGTATAAGGCTGTTTTTTTCCCCACTGCTTTGGTCCAATCATAGACAGAACGTTTTTTTCTTTAGAATTCTTGTACAAATGATAAATATGACCGATCAGAGGTTTAAAACCCATTTCTGCCTGATAGATATCTTCTGATATTTTGACTCGATCTTGAATCAATTGTGCTTGCTCTACAAGTAAAGCGACTTGTTTTCTGATTTGATCTAATTGAGCTTCGGTTTGTTCGTACATCGCAGAGACGGCAAGTCCTTTGACCCTGCCTTTATCAATGGGCTTAATGACTGCACTGCCCACCGTATGCGCATAAGGTAAAAGATGTGGCTGATCGGTTACTTTATCTTTATCAATCGGATTGATAAACAATTCGTCTGATTCTTGTTTTTCTTCTTTTGACATAGACAATGATAAAAAAACTTTTTTAATACAACTTTTTACTAAAACCTTAGGGCAAACGCATCAAAATTTTAATTCCACTTTTTCTAAAAAAGCACTTAAGTTTTCACCAGAGATTTACTAAATTTTTAAAATTTAGCAAATCTGCGTTCAAGAAATTGGAACGAATTTGCTAAATCTTTAGGATTTAGTAAATTTTTGAGCATAAAAGCCAGTGAATCTGTTTTGATGCGTTTGCCCTACTAAAACCTTAAATAATAAAGATAGGTTGTCAAAATTCCAATAAAAATGCTAAACAGTAACAAAGCTGCGAAATTGAACACAATCTAAATACTCTGATTGCGTCAAAAATATAAAAACCCACCTATCATAGCAAGATAAGTGGGTTTTTAAATATTTTGAAAGGCTTGAAATATTAGAGTATGTTGGGGAATTGGGCTTCGAGTCGAAAAATTGGTGTTTGTAGGCCGAATGCTAAATTCCCAAGATGCTCTTACTTCAAATTAAAAGTACCTGTTCCAGATAAATAACCTTTATTATAAACTTCGATCTCGTAGTTACCCTTTGAGAAGGCTGCATTTGGTTCCCAGTGGAAACAAGCTTGGCTTTTCTCATTATTATAATCTAACTCTTTAATTTTGGTATATCGAATCTCTTCACCTGTTTTAGTATTGGTGGTTATACCAGAGCCTAAACTTTCAACAGCTAATGTTTCACCAAGTGGATTGATAATTCTTACGAAAAATTGCTCTAAGCCCGGGTTGGTAACATCGTTTTGCGTTGCATCAAAACAGATCTTAAGATAATCTATGTTTTTAGCATGTGTTTTCTTTTTCGATTTACCACTTGACTTCTTTTTGTAGCCTGTAGCGCTGACATTTTGAGTTTTTACTACAGAAGCTAAGAGGACGGTAGCATTTAGATTTGCCTTTTCTCCTTCTAAAGCTTCTTTTTCACTAATCAAAACCGTTTTAGCACTGACTAGTTCATTATTCATTTGGCGTTCTTTTGAAACTTCGCCCTGTAGGAGCGTTTTTTCTTCGGTGAGCTGCGTATTTGCTTGTGCAAGCATTTCATTCTCTTCTTTGAGCGTATTGATGTCAGCAATATATTGCTCCATTTGTGCTTTAAGATTAACCAATTGAGCCTGAGCTGCTTTCAAATCTTTTTTCGTACGGATAGAACCAGAAAGTTTCTTTTTCTGATCTAATAATTCCTCTTTTTGCTGATCAATCAAAGCATTGAGGTTTTCCTCATTACCTCTCATGGTTTCTAATTCAGTCAAGGCATCATAATATTGTTTTTCAATTTCAGCTTCCAACAATTTGGCTTCATCCAGTTTTACAGTTAATGCTTCATTATCTGCTTTGTGTTGCATGTTATTGTAAATTAAAAAGGCATTTAAGCCCAAAAGTGCTACAATAACGACTGCTGCTACAGCAGTTAACTTTTGTTTCGAATCTTTTGAAAAACTCATAATGGATATTTTTAAGTTTACGATTGGTTTTTAGAATATGAACTTTTGCATACTCCATAATTATAGGTTTAAAACCTATTTGACCATTTTTGATTAAGAGTATGTTGGGAAATTGGGCTTCGAGCCGAAAACTGACAGTTTTTAGTTTAGACGAAGTTCAAAAACCGGAATTATGCCTTAGCATAATGAGGATTTTTGAGCTGAAGTATAAGCGAAAAAGTGGTGTTTGTAGGCCGAATGCTAATTCCCCAACATGCTTTTAAGTTTTATAATTACTGAATAAGTGCTCTTTTGAACTTGATTTCAGTTTTATGGATCAGATGATTATTCAAATCCATTGTTTTTACTTTGGTTTTTAAGACTAATAAAACTTGCGCAATTTTATTATAAAATAGTTAAGCCCAATGCAGAAATTGTTAAAGTTTCAATAAACATGCTCAATTCATTGCAAAGGTAAAGTAACTAATCGACTATGTTTTTAGATATATTGTATCTATTTTTAATAAATCTAAATTTTAAACAAAATAGTTATAAAAACTAATCAAATAACTACAAGTGTAAATGGTTTTTCCTATTTTGTATAGATTTTAATTTAAAAAATAGATATTCGGTAAGAATTCGAAGCTAGTATTATTTAAATAGATGAGAAATGGTAAGGGTTTAAATTTAATTTTCTCGATCTATTAATACTAACGACAAGAAATTTCATTTCAGTATAAATTTTTGAAAAAAAACAGACTATGTTAGAACATTTAGATATTGCCAATGTCCTTTTTCTAGATATTGAAACGGTATCAGGACAGGCTAGTTATGATGATTTGGATGATAGATTTAAAAAATTGTGGAAACTCAAAAGCAAACAAGTCCTAAGACAATATGATGAAGAATTGGAAGAAGATACCGTGAAAAATCTTTTTCCTGATAAAGCAGGCATATTTGCAGAATTTGGAAAAATAGTTTGTATCTCAGTAGGTATAGTTGTCCGTGATCCATCTACAAAAGAATTAAGTGTTCGATTAAAGTCATTTGCCAGTGATGATGAAAAGGAACTACTCATGGCTTTTTCTAAACTAGTCGAGCAATATTATAACAATCCAGCTAAACATTTTTTCTGCGGGCATAATCTACGAGAGTTCGATATTCCATTTATCTGTCGTCGTATGGTTATTCATCAATTGAAATTGCCAAAGACATTGGATATCAGCGGTAAAAAACCATGGGAAACGAAGCACCTTTTGGATACCTTAGAGATGTGGAAGTTTGGAGATTATAAGCACTATACTTCTTTAAATTTACTAACACACTTATTTGGCATTCCTTCTCCTAAGGATGATATCGATGGTAGTGAAGTAGGAAATGTATATTGGATCGAAAAAGACTTGCCTCGTATCTGTGTGTACTGTGAAAAAGATGTCCTTGCTGTTGTTCAACTTTTATTAAAGTATATGCGACAGGAATTACTAAGCGAAGATCAAATTCACCATGTGGACTTGGAAATCTTATGAGTAGTGAAATGTATTAAGTCTTTGTTCCTAAAAGGACAAGGACCAATGGTTTGATTGTTTTTTGACACGAAGATTCGCGATGTAATACACGAAGTCTCACGAAGCACTGATTTTGTTTGTATTTTATGGTAATTCAATAATTGTTGGTAAATAGTATTTTGAAGAACCTCGTATTACCTTTCAATGACTTCGTGCTTAAAAACTACCTGCGTATTAAGAATGATTCACCCTATTATTTATAATTAGCTAATTCTTCCTTACTTTTGCGGCATGAAACATCTTATAGCTCCTTCAGTTTTAGCAGCGGATTTTACTAATCTTGCTAAAGACCTTGAAATGGTCAGTAATAGTGATGCCGATTGGCTTCATGTAGATATTATGGATGGTCGTTTTGTACCGAATATTTCGTTTGGAATGAATATCGTTAAGGCGATGAAAAAAGTATGTACGAAGCCACTAGATGTCCATCTAATGATTGTCGAACCAGAAAAATATATTGAACAATTTCGAGAAGCAGGTGCAGATATTATTACGGTTCATTATGAAGCTTGTCCTCATCTACATCGAACAATTCAGCAAATCAAAGCTACTGGCGCTAAAGCTGGAGTAGCACTAAATCCTGGTACACCAGTCAGTTTATTAGAGGACGTATTGGAAGATGTTGATATGGTTTGTCTCATGTCTGTAAACCCAGGATTCGGGGGACAAAAATTTATCTATCAAACTTTGAAAAAAGTAGAGAGACTGTCTGAAATGATTACGGTTCGAAATTTGAAAACCTTAATTGAGATTGATGGAGGAGTTGGTCTCCAAAACGCTGAATCTTTATTGAAAGCAGGAGCTAGAGTATTGGTTGCAGGAAGTGCTGTTTTTAAAGCGGAGAACCCTTCTGATATGATTTCACGTATGAAAAAAATCGGAGAGAATACATTAATGGTATAATGTTCGTTCTCTCTTATATATGGAATTTGTAGCCTAGCGAGCTTTTTAAAGAACTTCAATGCTTGCTTGAAACATTATATGTCATTTTGTGGCTAATAAGCTATTTTCGTTCTGTGACAAATCCCGTGGACAAGCCGTAAATAAGGTCAAAAGCGACCAAAGGAAGCCTTGAGTTTGTTTATGACTTTGTCTCAAACACGAGATTTGTCAAAGAACCGCTATTTTAAAACAAGTTCATTATATTGTCGGCTAGATTCTAACGTTATTCATTGAAAATACTGAATTTCACAAATCACAAGCAATGACTTGTTAACTGAGAGCCAGTTTAAATTTTGTTTACCTAGCTAGTAATTTTTAAATAGGCTCTGAATGAATAGAGATTTTTCTCAAAATCACTGAAACCCTCTTCATGAAACATATTTTTACGACTTTTTTTATTACTGTTTTTAGTCTTTCTTTTCTCTTTGCACAAAACAGCGATAAGGCCATAATATTTGGAAAAATCACAGATGCAACAACTGGAGAACCCATAGATTTTGCAACCATTTATATAAAAGGGACGAATACCGCAACCGAATCTGATGTGAATGGAGAATATGTCATTAATGTTCCAGCATATGAAAGAGCTACAATCATTTTTACAAGAATTGGTTATAAAGAAGGAAGTGCTCGTATAGGTTCTTTAAGTAATGGCGCTCGTCGAAAGATTGATGTTAAATTGGCTAGTGCAGAATCTAATATTGAAGTAGTTGTGACAGAGAGCAGAATTCAAGAAGGAGGGATGATCAAAGAGGATGTAGTTGCATTAAAATTGCTGCCATCGACTTCTGGTAATTTTGAAAGTGTTCTCCCTTCTATTGCATTAGGTACGAGTAGCGGGACCGGAGGAGAATTGAGTGCTCAATATAATGTAAGAGGAGGAAATTATGATGAAAATTTAGTATACGTCAATGACTTTGAAATATACAGACCTCAATTGGTCAGAAGCGGTCAACAAGAAGGTTTAACTTTTCCTAATATTGACTTGATCCGAGATTTATCCTTTTCTTCTGGTGGTTTTGAAGCGAAGTATGGGGATAAATTGTCTTCCGTTCTGGATATTAAGTATAAAAGGCCAGATTCAATAAGAACGTCTATTGGGCTTAGTTTTTTAGGAGGTTCTGCGCATTTAGAAGGAAGTTTCAAACCTTCAAAAAAAGATACTTATAAAAAAGTACGATACCTTTTTGGAGCGAGGTATAAAACCACGCGATATCTTTTAGGATCTTTAGATGTGAAAGGGGAGTATGCGCCTAATTTTGCAGATATTCAAGGATATATCACTTATGATATCAATAGGGATTGGCAATTAGGGGTCATTGGAAATTACAATCGCTCTGAATATCAGTTTACGCCTACGACCAGAAATACAGCCTTAGGTTTAATAGATTTTGCTTTAGAGCTATTCACTGTTTTTGAAGGACAGGAAGTTGATGATTTTACCACCTATATGACTGGCGCTTCTCTGACTTATTTACCAGATAGAGATGAGAATCCTTTATTTATGAAATTTCTAGCCTCTACTTATCAGAGTAATGAAAATGAACGCTTTGATATTATTGGACATTATTTATTGGGGCAGATAGAATCAGGATTAGGGAGTGATGATTTTGGAGACGTGGTAGCAGTGCTTGGTACGGGAACTCAGCAGCAGTTTGTAAGAAACTATCTAACCTCCAGAGTGACAAATACTGAATATAAAGGGGGATTAGAACTACAAATAGATCATGATGATTTTGAAAAAAGTAGTAGCCACTTTTTACAATGGAGTGTGAAATATCAACATGAAGATATCGTAGATCGAATTAATGAATGGGAACGACTAGATAGTGCAGGCTACTCGCTCAATTATGATACGAATCAGGTTCAGGTAAGACAGGTTTTAAAAACCCGAAATGAATTAAGTTCTAATAGGATTAGTGCTTACTTTCAAGATACTTACACTATACAAGACACCACTAAAGAAATGAAGTTAACTGCAGGTGTCAGAGCACAATATTGGGATTTAAATAATGAATTAATCATTTCCCCTAGAGCTCAGTTTTTGATAAAACCTATTAATTGGGATAAGGATATATCATTTCGTTTGGCAAGTGGACTATACTTTCAATCTCCGTTTTATAGGGAATTAAGAAACCCTTTAGGCGTAGTCAACAGGGATGTACAATCACAAAAGTCAGCTCATTTAGTTGGAGGATTGACTTGGGACTTTTATGGAGGTAGACGAAATCCTAAGAAATTCCGATTAATTGCAGAAGCTTATTATAAATATTTATGGGATGTAGTCTCTTATGATGTAGATAATGTAAGAATTCGGTATTCAGGAGAGAATGATGCGACAGGCTATGTAGCCGGATTAGATATAAGACTAAATGGAGAATTTGTTCCTGGTGAAGAATCTTGGATTAATTTATCTTTTCTTAGAGCAAGAGAAAGTTTGAATGGTGTTCAACATTTAAAACGCGATATTGGAGATACAGAGGCTCAGGAAGTGGATAATGTTCCGCGACCTACAGATCAGTTTATGACTTTTTCGACTTTTTTCCAAGATCATTTGCCTTTGAATGAAAATTTTAAAATGCATATGAATTTTACTGTAGGTACAGGTCTACCATATGGTTTGTTAGGAAATAATAGAGAATATCGAAATACTTATAGGTTTCCAGCCTATCATCGAGTTGATATTGGCTTCTCTATCCAGCTTTGGGATGAAGAACGCCGACTGAGCAGACCTAAACACCCTTTAAAATTTTCAAGAAGCACGTGGCTCAGCCTTGAAATATTTAATCTGATGAAAGTTAGTAATGTCGCTTCTAATACTTGGATTAAAACCATTTATAATACACAATATGCAATTCCCAATTTTCTAACTTCAAGAAGAATAAATCTCAGATTGAAAATGGATTTTTAAAAAAATTAAAATCAGATCATAAACCAAGCAATCACAAGGCCGCAGGCCGATCACCATCTCACAAACAAAGTGATCACCATCTCACAAGCGAAGCGATCACCAAATCACTAAACACATGTCAGAAGCCAAGAAAAAAATATTTGGACCATTAGAGATTTCAGTTTTTGTTATTGCTGTTATTCTGTTAGCCTACATCGGCTTGAAAAGTGGAGGTGGCAGTATTATAGAAAAAACAGAGCAAGTAGAAATTACGAATAATCCAAATAATGGTGGACGTGAAGGACCTCGTAAGAAACACCAATCTTCAACAGAAAATGAAAGTATAGAAATGGTGCTTCGCCAAATAGCTGACCAGTATTCCAGTGGTACTGGAACAACAAAAGGCCAAACTAAAAAGAAATTGGACAAGATACCAATGACCAAAGATGAGATGGCTTTTTTAGAAGAAGTAAAAGAAAAGAATAAAGATAAAATTAAAGAAGATAAATCGACAGATTGGTTTTCTATTTTAAGAGCTTCTCATAAGACTTATACCAAAGTCAGGTCAACTTTTGAAAAGGCTGGGATTGATGTAGAAGCCACAGATAACATCACTTCAGCTTTAGCCAATGAAGTTGCCGCTAAAACAGTTTACTCCAAGTTAGAAGAACTATTTGACATTCCTGAACAAGAAACCAAAGCTTTTGCTAAAAAAGGAGAAAAGGCAATTAGCGATTGGGCACGATTTGTGGAAGAAAATAGACAATAAAACGTAATAAATTCACTCTATATATTATAAACCGTTATTTATTAGTTATTTTTGTAATGCTATCCTGATTCTTTGGTGCAAAATATCTTACAAAAATACTGTAAGGTGTACAATTCTCTTGTTACCGGTTTATGATTCCCGTTTTATATTTTTTGAATTTGAGTAATAAATACTCAACGAACAATTATAATAAGATATGAAGTTCAACCCATTATTGTTGGCCATTACATTATTTGTAATGATTGCCTTTATCCCATTTCAAGTCTTAGGACAAAAAGTTAAGACAAAAGATAATAAGAGTATCAACACGCTTTATGAGCATGACCATCGCAAATGTGGTATTGACGCCGTTACAGATCGATTGGCTAAAATCAATCCTGATTATGCTAAAGAAGTTGCAGAGTTTAAGAATAATATTATTCCTGCATTCGCAAAAAAAGAATTTAATCGTTCAGCAGCACCAATTATAAATATCCCCGTAGTTGTTCATGTTATCCATAATGGAGAAGCAGTTGGGACAGGGGCAAATATATCTGATGGTCAAATACAGGCTCAGCTTGATATACTGAACTTAGATTTTTCGGCGACGAACTCAAACTATAATGATACACCTGCTCAGTGGCAAGATAGTGTAGGTAATCCTGAAGTTCAGTTTTGTTTGGCTATTATTGATCCAAACGGTAATGCTACTACCGGTATTACAAGAAATAATATAGCGGTCACAGGAACAGATAGTAATGATAGTAATATAGAGGATGAAATAAAACCTGCGGTTGCTTGGAACTCAAATGAATACTATAATATTTTTGTAGTTGGAATTCCAGGAACTACAGCTGGAGGAGGGGTAACGGGCTATGCTTACTATCCGACTACTGGTATAATAGGTTCTGTATTAGATGGTTCCGTAGTTGACTATCGTTGGTTTGGAGGACCCGGTTTTGGACAATCGGGCTATGGGACGCTTACCCATGAGACAGGACATTATCTAGGCCTGCCTCACCCTTTTGATGGTGAAGATTGTGCGGCTGATGATAATATTTCGGATACACCTAATGTAGATGCCCCAACATCAGATTATAATCCTGGATTAAATTGTAGCCCTGGTAGTTTCCCCACTGGACCAATAAGTTGCGGGAATGAGCACATGTATGTCAACTTTATGGATTATGTCAATGATGATGATTGTTCGACCTCTTTTTCTAATAATCAGATTAATGTAATGCGAGCCGTTCTAGAAGGAACGACTCCACCGCCGCCATTTAATTATGGAAGTCGTTTACCTTTGGCTAATAATGCAACAACGGTATGTAGCTTCTTTGATGATGATGCAGGTATTTCATCTATTACAGATCCAACTAGTAATATTTGTGGAAATGGTCAGGTTACGCCTATCGTAACACTTCAAAATTTTGGTATAAACAACCTAACTACTGTAACGATTAGTTATCAAATAAATGGAGGTACGCCTGTAGATTTTATTTGGATTGACGTATTGGGTACAGGTGAAACCCAAAATGTATCACTCGCTCCATTTACACCTCCAGGAGGTGATTATACTTTTACGGTTTATACGACCCTTCCGAATGGTTCAACTGATGGACAGACTAGCAATGATCAAAGTGCAGTGACCGTAAATAATGTTACACCGACTAATATTCCACTCCTTGAAGGATTTGAAGATGCGCAATGGGATCCAACAAGCAATGGCATTTATCAAATGAATGTAAGTGGAGATATATTTGAATGGGAGCGGAGTACAGCAGCATCAGGTTTTGGTGTCGGTACTGCTTCAACTGTATTTAATAATTTTGCAAGTAGTGGTGGTCAAAACCCCAATAATACGACAGATGCTTTGATTACTTCTGTTTATGATTTTAGTATGGTTACAGGAGCCAGCTTATCCTTTGATGTTGCGTATGCGCCCTATGATGCTAGCTTTTTTGATTCTTTAAAAGTATATGCCTCTACAGATTGTGGTTCGACTTTTAGTGAATTACTTTTTTCAGATGGGAACCTTGGACTAGCAACTGCTGATGCTACTACTGGTCTTTTTACACCGGCATCAAATGAATGGGAAACACATACTATTGATCTTAGTGCTTATAATAATAATGCAAATTTAACAATATCATTTTTAAACGTATCTGGTTATGGCAATCGCCTTTTTATTGATAATATAAATATCTCTGCAGGATGTAGTATGACGGTTGATCCTCAGGGAACGGATGCTACTTGCTTTGATCTATGTGATGGCACAGCAAGTGTGAATGTGAATAGTGGCTCTGCTCCGTTCACCTATTTATGGGATGCAAATGCTGGTAATTCAACAGAATCACTTGTCCCAAATCTATGTGATGGGAGTTATTCTGTAACCGTTACAGATGCTGCTAATTGTACTGCCGAAACGGTTGTCACTATTGGTGAACCCGCTGAAATTATCTTAAACCTGACCTCAAGTTCAGAAACAGCAGTAGGGGCTAATGATGGTACTGCTACAGCTGGGGTATCAGGTGGAAGTGGTGGTGGATATACTTATCTTTGGAATGACCCAACTGCTCAGATAACAGCCACAGCGACTGCCCTCGCTCCTGGAACGTATTGTGTGACAGTGACTGATGATAATTCTTGTACGGTGACTAATTGTACCGCTGTAGATGCCTATGATTGTGGCTCTTTTGCTGTAACGGCAACAGCTACTGATATTGATTGTAATGGAAATCAAAATGGAACAGTAAGTGCTGTAGCTGAAAATGGTACAGAACCATATACGTATTTGTGGAGTACTACGGATGTTACAGCTGAAGTCACTGACTTATCGGCTGGTACTTATACCCTTACCGCAACGGATGCGAATGCTTGTACAAGTCAAACAACAGTGACTATCAATGAACCCGATGCACTAATGCTGGCCATAAGTTCAACAGCTATAAGTGCTGTGAATACCAATGATGGAACTGCTTCTGCAAATCCTTCTGGAGGAACTTTGCCATTGACTTATCTATGGAATGATGTAGCTGCTCAAACTACGGAAACAGCAACTGCCCTTGCTCCTGGAACATATTGCGTTACCGTTACTGATAACAATGATTGCGCTGTTGAGGGATGTATATCAGTCTCTGATTTTAATTGTGGGAATTTCTTGGTTTCGCTTAATGCTACAGGTATAACTTGTTTTGGTGGAGGGAATGGAATGATCAATTCTACAGTTGAAAATGGTACTGGCCCTTATTCTTATGATTGGAGTAATGGAGGCGGAACAGCCAATTTGGAAAACCTTAATGAAGGAGTTTATACACTAACAGTAACAGATGATGCCACAGGTTGCACGGCTATTGAAACGACAGAAATATCAGAACCCGATTTTATAATGGTATCTGTGTCATGTACAGAAGAAACTTCTAATAATGCAAACGATGGCACCTGTTCCGTTTCTGTTAGTGGTGGCACAGCACCATATACGGAACTATGGTCAAATGGTGGCACTGGAGTCACGATTACGGGCTTAGCTCCTGGAACATATTGTGTAACAGTTACTGATGCTAATAACTGTACAGAAGAGAGTTGTGGAACTGTGAATGAGGTCAATTGTAATTTATCCCTTAACCTTAGTTCAGAAAACGCTTCTTGTTTTGAAGCTAATGATGGGACAGCGACAGTAGCTACTACAGGAGGAACAGATCCAATTATGATTAACTGGAGTACAGGAGCAAGCACTCAAAGCATCAATAATTTAGCTGCTGGATCTTATTCTGTTACTGTTACAGATAACCAAGGTTGTGAAGTTATTGAACAATTTGTAATCTCTGAGCCGGATGAATTGATGGTAGGTCTTAATTCTACTAATCCAACATCTAATGGAGCAGCTGATGGGACTGCTACTGCAACGCCTCAAGGCGGTACGCCAGGTTATGCTTATAATTGGAGTACAGGTGGGACAGGCCAAACTATAATTAATCTTAGTGCTGGTATCTATACAGTTACTGTAAATGATAATAATGGCTGTACAGTGGTTAATGAAGTTGAACTTACAGATCCATCAGTGGATTGTGGTAGTTTTGCTGGTCAAACAATAGGCGCTAATGTTTTGTGCTTTGGTGAAAGTACAGGTTCTGCTTCTGTTTCAGTTGGAGGAGGAACAATGCCTTATGAATATCTTTGGAATAATAATGAAACCACTGCTTTAATATCGAACTTAAGTGCGGGAACTTATACGGTAACCGTCATAGATGCGAATGATTGCGATTTAACCTTTTCTGTACAAATTGATGAGCCAACTGCTTTAAGTGTAAATGTAAATGGGGTGAACCCTGCTACACTTGGAGGGAATGATGGTTCCGCTACAGCTGCGGGAATGGGAGGCGTTTCTCCTTATGTTTCTAATTGGAGTAATGGCCAAACAGGGGCAGTATTAATGGGCGTACCAGCGGGTACTTATATAGTCACGGTAACAGATTCTAATGATTGTACTGCTATCGAAGAAGTAGTTTTGACAGATCCTGGAGCGAATTGCGATGATTTAACGATAAGTATTGACCTTGTTGAAATACTTTGTAACGGTTTTGAGAATGGAGCAATGATTGCTACAGCTGCAAATGGTACAGAGCCCTATTCATATGCATGGAGTAATGGTGTAATGACAGCGGTGAATTCTGGTATAGGCGCAGGTGTTTATAGCCTTACCGTCACAGATGCTGAAGGATGTACGCTTTCAGCAGAAGAAGAATTAACAGAACCGCCTGCTATTGTGGTGATGAGTAGTAGTACTGCTGAGTCTGCAGTCGGAATGGCTGATGGAACAGCAACTGCGGATGTTAGTGGAGGTGTAATGCCTTATTCATATGAATGGAGTAATGGAGGGAATACTTCTACCATTACTAATTTATCTGCGGGAATGTATATAGTAACAATAACTGATGCCAACGGATGTTTTTCTTCTGGAAATGTAATAGTAGAAATAGATGGCGTCGATTGTAGTAATTTTATGATTATAGATTTTGATGTCACACTGATTAATTGTTTTGGAGATAGTGATGGTGGAGCAACAGCAATATCAACGGGAGGCACGGAACCAATCGAATATGAATGGAGTAATGGAAGCACAGGCTCAACTATCCAAGATTTATCCGCAGGAATTTATGTAGTGACTGCTACGGATGCTCAAGGTTGTGTAACCGTCAATGAGATTCAAATCACTCAACCTGATGAAGCATTGGATGCAGATTATATGGAGACACCTGAAAGTGCTCCTGGTGCCGGAGATGGTGCAGCAGATGTGACTGTAACGGGTGGGACACCTCCTTATGAATATGATTGGAGTAATGGGGCAACAAGTGAAGACCTTGATAATTTATCACAAGGCGTATATACCTTGACCATTACAGATGCCAATGGATGCCAGTTTGAATTGATGGTAATGATTTCAGTTGATGGTATTGATTGTACAGACTTTGTACTTGATGCTCAATTTGAGCACATAACCTGTAATGGTGAAGAAGATGGTTTGATTGTAACGACTACCTCTGGAGGTGTTCAACCAATTACTTATAATTGGAGTAATGGTGAAATGACTCAATCTATATTTGATCTTTCTGCGGGATTTTATACATTGACGGTTCTTGATAGCGAAGGTTGTGAAATTATTGAAACCTTCGAAATCACTGAGCCTCCTTTACTCGAAGTCATGATAACATCTACTGATGAAACGGTTGCAGGCAATGATGGTACAGCAACAGCCATTGGTACTGGTGGAACGGGGAGTTTAGATTATTTATGGAGTAATGGTGAAATGACTGCTGCGATTGATAATTTGGCTCCAGGAACTTATGAAGTTACCCTTACAGATGAGTCTGGATGTACGGCAACTGAATCTGTGATAATTGAAGCATTTATGGCTTCCTGTGATTCTTTTGAGGCCACTACTGAATTTACAAATTTAGAATGTTCAGGTGATAATAATGGTACGGCTTCGGTAATACCAACCGGAGGATTACTTCCTTATGAATATAATTGGAGTACGGGTTCAAATAATGCTAATATTAGCAATTTGTCAGGAGGAACTTATACGGTAACAGTTATTGATGCTAATGATTGTGTACTCATTTTCCCTATCACTATTTTTGAACCGAATGCTTTGAACGTTAATGTTTCCAGCTTTAATGGTGCTTGTGGTTCTGGAGGAACAGTATCTGCTACCGTTTCAGGTGGTACACAAGATTATGAATATAATTGGAGTAATGGCGGTACAGAGAGTTCTATTTCTGATTTAGACAATGGCGCTTATTCCGTGACGATCACAGATGCAAATGGTTGTACAACCTCTGGCGAAGGATTTATTGAAAATGATGAAGGAACTATCCTTATAGAATCAGAGATTGATCACCTCACTTGTTTTGGTGAAAATGATGGAGCAATTGATATAACTCTTGTAGAGGGCACTGCTCCTTTTGTATTTGAATGGAATACCGGAGAGACAAGCGAAGATTTAAGTGATCTCGAAGAAGGGACCTATTCTGTTTTAATCACTGATGCCCAAAATTGTTCTTTCTTAAGCACTTTCGTTGTAGCAAGCCCTGCTGAAATGACTACTTCAATTAGTTCAACTCCGGCAACGAGTGGTAATAATGGTACAGCGACTGCCAATACTTTTGGTGGGACGACTCCTTATACTTTCCAATGGAGTAATGGCTCTAATAGTGCAACTATTGATGGCCTCAACATAGGAACTTATAGTGTAATCGTTACAGATGCAAATGCTTGTATAAGTACGGCTTCTGTCGTTATTGGAACGACTGATGTAGATGAGATTACCGATTTAGAAGAATTGTTGATTGCACCGAACCCTTCGAACGGTCGTTTTGTGTTAAATGCAACATTCAGTTCCTTCAATGAAGGAACGTTAGAAGTCTATAATATCCTTGGTCAACGTGTATATGCAAATGTATTTTCTAGTCAAGATTTGTCGATAGATATTGACTTAATAGATCAATCCGCAGGTTCTTATTTCCTTGTTTTAAGAACGGAGAAAGGGAAAGCTGTAAGGAAATTGATTATTCAATAAATAGGAAGATATCATCTAATGTCTTTCTGGAAGGCCCTATTATCGTATGATGATAGGGCCTTTTTTGGTTGAGGAGGGAAATTTTAATTAAAATGTAATCAAAAAAAGGATAAAATGTAATCAAATTAATTTATTTTTTGTATATTTACTTCTACTTGTAAGACTTAATTAAGTATTTAAAATGTTTCAGATGATAAAAACACTAAGTATTAAAGATGAAACTATGACAGGTAAACTCCTTAATGAGTTGCTAGTAGAGGTAGAAAAGGATTCTTTATCTATAAAAGAATTAATACGAATAAGGGTTTATAAGGAAGTTGAGGATTATAATACTAGGCTTCCAGAGTATTTTAAAGGACTTGTAAAACCC
The DNA here is from genome assembly GCA_965277415.1 of Saprospiraceae bacterium. GTDB lineage: Bacteria > Bacteroidota > Bacteroidia > Chitinophagales > Saprospiraceae > JAHDHW01. Next base: position 32,933 of record CBDICS010000071.1, on the reverse strand, counting down.
AGACATGCGGAAAAAGTTCTTAATGGATATCGACTAAAACAAAAACGAGAAATAGATCCTGAAAAACAGTATTTGATCGCATTGGCAGCTTTTAAGAAGAATGGATTTTTTATCCTTATCAATAGTTTTCAAGCAGAGGATTTAAATAGTAAAGTGTATATAGATGAGGCTACAACGGTAAGTTTTGTAAAACTAACTCCCTTAGTAGGAGGTTAAAAATATAGAACTATGAATAATTTACAGCAATTATTAGAAAAAGTAAAGCAAGCTCCCTTGGATGATTCACGGCTTGAAGAGGAATTGTTAAATACTTTATATAATGAAGCATATCAAATAGGTGGAAAGTATAGCCTGATCACATTAAGTAAGCTTAAGACCTATGAAGTACTTAAGAAAACCTCACCAGATTTCAAAATACGCTTTTTAAAAACACTTTTGAAATCTAATACTAAAGAGTATAAAATTGAAAATCTAAAAAATAAGTTACTAAGCAGATTATTACAATCTAAAATTGAACTTCAAGAAATTGACTTTAATTTCATTTTCAATTACCTAAAGGGAGGAGATGGGAATTATATGTATAGTTTTCCATATAAACCATTTCTTTCTCAAATACGGAAGTTTGGTATAAAGCATGGGGTGAGTACTTCTTTAAAAACTCAGTTACAAGATTTTAAAATTAAATCAAGATGGGGAGATGAGTACTTGAATAAAGAAGATAAACTTATAAATGATGAAATTGATGCGATTATTTGTGATGATACTGGTAGTGCTTTATATTTAAAGGAAGATGGCTTTGGCGAAATAGTTAATGATTTCCTTAAAACATTAGCAGAGCCAGAAAATAATTCTTGGTCATTAATCATACAATATCTTCTAAAGGATACGCGGTCATCTGCTCCTTCAAAAAAATGGATAAAAACATCAAATGATTTACTCTCAAGTATTTCTAAGGAAGATGTCATTAAACAATTCAATACTTGGTTAAAGCATACGGGTGACATATTTAAAAGAACGTATAAATTGCAAGAACAATTAGAAATAGGAGTGCTTAATGAAGGTTTTATTAAAAATATGATTTGGGCATCTGCTTTTTATGATGATCCAAGATTGAATAAAGAAATTGAAGAAGTTGGTATTTGGGGATTCAAAAAAATCCGAGGTTTTGGCCCTATTTCAAAAAAGATTGCGAACTCTTGCATCCACACCTTTTCTATATTACCTCAGCAAAATGGTGTAGGCGCATTAATTAAGTTTCGGGAAAAAATCAATTACCCATCAGTTAAACAGTTTATCAATAGAAAACTCTATCAATTAGCAGAGCGGGAAAATAGATCGATGGAGGAGCTAGAAGAAATGGGGGTTTCAGATTATGGATTAAATAATAAACATGAACTTATTCAATCTTTTGGTGAATTCAAGGCGAAAATTATTATTGAGGATATAAAATCTGTACGATTAGTTTGGATAAAATCAAATGGAAAAGTACAAAAAACGATTCCAGCTTTGATTAAGGATCAGTACAAAGAAGAAATAAAAACCCTCAAGAAAAATATAAAGAATATTAAAGAAGCACTTTCTGTCCATAAAGACAGGATTGAACAGTTTTATCTACATCAACGAAGCTGGAATTATACAGAATGGTTTGAACGATATATTCAGCATTCACTAGTTGGGTTTATTGGAAAACAATTAATTTGGGTATTTGAAAAAGAAGAACAATTAACTCCCGCTTTCTATTTTGAGAATCAGTGGATCGACTCTAATGGAAAGACCATTGATTGGATTGATAAAAATACTTCGGTGTCTTTATGGCACCCTATTCATTCAACTGAAAATGAAATTGTAAGTTGGAGAAACTGGTTATTAAATCAGGAGATTCAGCAAGCATTTAAACAAGCATTTAGGGAAATTTACCTTTTGACAGACGCTGAAATTAATACAGAATCATACTCAAATCGCTATGCCGCTCACATTTTAAGACAATTCCAATTTGCCGCTTTATGTCAAGCCAGAGGTTGGAAATATACTTTGCAAGGGAATTGGGATTCTCATAATATCCCCACTTTACAAATACCCAAATGGAATATAAGGGCTGAGTTTTGGCTTGAAACGGATCAAAGTGAGGCTGTTCATTCAGGAATTTTTAATTATATATTTACAGATCAGGTTCGATTTTATAAAGATCTAGACCAATTAGATATGGTCGATGTACCTGCCATCGTTTTTACTGAAGTGATGCGAGATATTGATATGTTTGTCAGTGTCACTAGTATCGGTAATGACCCTAATTGGTCTAATCAAGGTACAATGCGTCATAATAATTATTGGAGAGACTACTCGGTACAAGATTTGTCTGCAAATGCGACTACCAGAAAAGATATTTTAATGCTTTTAATTCCTAGACTTAAAATTAAAGATCGCTGTAGTTTTACAAATAAATATCTAATAGTGAAAGGAGATATAAGGACGTATAAGATTCATTTGGGGAGTGGTAATATTCTGATGGAGCCTCATAATGAATACCTTTGTATTGTTCCGGATCAGACTCGTTCAAAGTCTAATAAAGTGTTTCTTCCTTTTGAAGGAGATCGGATGTTGTCTATAATTTTGTCGAAAGCCTTTCTATTGGCTGATGATAAGAATATAAAAGATAAAACCATAACAAGACAGATTGTCAAATAATCATAGCTTCTTATTACCTTTGCAATCAATTAAAACAATAGCAATTTGATACAGATTGGAAAATGCACAAGTTTAGAAGTAATTAAAGAAGTTGATTTTGGTGTTTATTTGGATGGAGGCCCTTATGGGGAATTACTCTTACCAAAGAAATTTGTACCTGAAAATACAGAACCAGGAGATGAAATTGAGGTTTTTGTCTACTCAGATTCTGAAGATCGCTTGATTACAACAACAGACAAACCAATTGCACAGACAGATGAGTTTGCGGTAATGGAGGTCAAGGAAGTGACGGAGTTTGGAGCTTTTTTAGATTGGGGAATACAAGCAAAAGATTTGTTGGTTCCTTTTCGAAATCAGAGAGAACCCATGGTTGTCGGTAAAAAATACCTGATTTATGTTTATTTGGATGAAGTGACGGATCGTATTGTAGGAATGAATAAACTGAATAAGATTCTGAAGTTAAAAGATGAATACTTTGAATTGAAGCAAGAGGTTGATATCATTGTTGCTGGACCGACAGATTTGGGCTATCGGGTAATCATCAATGAAGAATACTGGGGACTGCTTTATAAAAATGAAGTGTTTCAAAAATTAGAGATTGGAGAACGAAGAAAAGCCTACATTAAAAATATTCGAGAAGATCGAAGAATAGATGTCATTCTCCAGAAACCTGGTATCAATGCTGAAGGAATAGACGAAGTCAGTCAAAAGATTCTAGATGCGATCAAATCTAATGATGGTTTTTTACCATTAACGGATAAAAGCCCACCTGAAAAGGTTTACGAACTACTTGGGATGAGTAAGAAGAATTTTAAAAGAGCTGTCGGAAGTTTGTATAAAAATCGGCTGGTTGTTTTGGAAGGGAAAGGAATTCGGATGGTTTGAACTCTACAAACAAAAAGCTCCAGCGCATAAAGCAACCGGAGCCTTTTCTTGCCCGTGGCAAGAGATTAGTCAAAAGGGTTTCAAGTCTTTAAAAAGTTAATATTTTTCTAAGATCAGCTTCACTATTAATAACCTGATCAGATAAGTCCATCACAAAAGTATGTTCCGCTTTTTCATGTTTCACTTCTTTAAATTTATCAGGACTACAAAGTGCAATCTTATTATCTTCAGTGATCATCCACATCATGTTTTCAGATTTACTATCGAAAACGACATCCGCTTTTTCACTGGCATAGAATCTTAAAACAGTATTCTTATTTTTATCTACTAAGAATGCCGTATTATGTCTGAATTGCTTTTTAGATTTATTTTCTACAAACTCTCCTTTGACATTGTAAATAAAAGGAGGAAGTGGTCGATCGCAATTCCAGATTCCGAATTCACTCACGGTAAATTTATTTAAAACTTTGTTTGTAATCATTAGATCGGTAACAGCCGTGGCATTCCCTTGAGCTTGATGATAAGCCAATTTCTCTTCATAACTGCTATTAGCTAAAGCTCTTTCTGCTTGCATTCGGTTAAACAATGTTTGCTTTTGTGTAGCTAATTGAGCTTCACGATCAGCTAATTGCTGATTATAAGCTGCCATGTCTGCATTAAAATTGTCTAGAGCACTATTATAATCACTAGCACTTAATACAGGATTTACGATGACCTCTAATGTTTGTTCTGAGTGAATTAGAGTAAGTTTATAATCCCGATTATTCAATTGCTCTATTTTAGCATCTTCCCATTCGATTTGATCAGCCAATGTCTGATTAAAATTCTTTGCTTGAGGAGAGACCTGCCAAAGTGTATTTTCATGCTGACGTCGGATTTCATTGACTGCATCTTGGGCCGCATCTAGTTCTCTTTCTGCTTGACTAGGATTAGATCTGCTCCCAAAGGTGATATCTTCATCCGCAAATTTAATATTGAAGACATAATCGTTTCCATTTTCTCTAACAGGGCGAAATGGCTTTGCAGGTCTGGGAACAGATGCTTCAATAGCTGCTAGCTCTTTGGCTTCGTCTTTATCTATTTGTGTGATAATATTTTGCAACTCAGATAGAGGCCCTGAAGCGACATCATCAGGATTATGACCAATACCTAAAACATTTGTAATATCTTCTTCTAAGACTTCCATATCATCTCTTCCTTCATACACCCAATTTCGTTTTTCTTCATCAAGAGAATAAATATTAAATTGAGGGATATTAGCTCGGTTTTTAGCAGAGACCATAATCTCAGAGACCATTTCTACATTGATATCCTTTCCAGGAGCAATATTCAGACGTTTACCATCCTGTTCTGCATAAATTTCCATCATACCAGCAGACTCAAGGTTGTATTGTACGCCCGCAGAATCATATTCCATAGGGATTCCTGAAACAAAAAAGTCAATAAAATCATGATACTCTCGATATTTGATATCTACATCACCAGATACAAGATTACCCTGATCATCTACAAAAGCTGCGGCTGGAACAATTACCTTTGTTCCATTCTCGTATTGATAAGTACCGCCGGCATGGGCATCAATCTTTCCTTTTCCAAATGCTTTTTCAACATTCTTAAGCGGAGGATTGATAAAAGGTTGAGCGGCAAGGTACTCTTGGGTACTCATATGATCAGCACCGCCAACTTTGTCTGATAAATTAAAAAAGAGAAATACTCCAATCAAAGCAGCAGCTACAGCGCCACTAATATAATAGAGGGGTTTTATACCAACTTTCTTTGGACTTGACGGACTCTGAAACTGTTCCAGAAGTGCATCAAAATCTTTATGTTTTCCGATTTCACCTGCGGATAATTTTTCAGGATCTAATTTTATATTGTAATTGTTATTTTCCATATCAAAAAAATTTAGAAAATGAGCTTTAAGTTGTTAATGCTTTGAGCGTTTAAAAAATAGGTTTACAACTCAGGAGCCCGACCTCCTTGACTGATAATTTGGATGATTTTTTTCTTTAACTTTTCTAAAATACGGTACGTTTTGACTTTGGCGTTGCTTTCTGTAATTCCAATAATTTGAGCGATTTCTTTAAAAGGTCTTTGTTCAAAAAATCGCATTTCAATCAATTGGATGTCGTCTGCTTTTAAAGTGTCAATAGCAGCTATCATAGCTTTTCTTAATGTTTCATTATCGGTTTCTTCAATTTCATCAATTAAATCCGACAATTGAGTTGTTTCAATACTCACAACCCTGTTCTTTTTTTCTTCTCTGTAGAATTGTGCCACTTCATTAGAAGCAATTCTATAAAGCCATGCTGAAAAAGGAACACCTTTAAACTGATATGCTTTTAGCTTTTGCATGGCTTTTAAAAAGACTTGAGAACAGATGTCAGCAGAAGCGCTTTGATTGGCCGTTCGACGAAAGATAAAACGATATATTGATTCAAAATACTTGTCATATAAAGGGCGGAACTGTGCAGGATTGGCTTGTGCAGCTCGAATCTGTACCCATTCCTCTTGCATAGATTCATTAGTAACAACCTTCTTTGGATTATCCATCCGAATAACATTTTTCACAAGGGTACGATTTATTTGTAAATTCGAAAACATTTTTTTCGTTTTTTAGATTGAGGTACCGTTAAAAAATAAATCCCAAAGCGGATTTTAGTTACTTATTAGTTTACTCGCGTAGAATATATTGGAAATATGGACTTAAAACTAAAATCTATAAACCATATGCTCAACTAGGATGTTTTTGCGAAGCTTACCGCCCACAGCCAGAAGCGAGTTGTCCTGACTGTGGTAGTAATGCTAATAGCTAATCGCCATAAAGACCGTTTCAAAAGCATAATGCAATTCATTTAAAAAGATACAGTTTCTGTTCATTTTTATAGAAATAATATAAAATGATAGAGATAGGTAGTAATTAAAGAGACATATGCTAGACAATAAACACTTACTAAGCTTGCGTTCTTTATTAAATTGTTATAACTTGATATATGTTTTTATCTCTTCTATTAGAATGAACTAAAACAGATTCCGAAAATAAGGTTGACGATTGTAAGGAGGAAAAAGAAATGCTATGTTCAGATATGTGATCTTGTTAAGTTTGGCTGTGTTGATGTTGACGTGTAAACGGCAAGAGTTAAACTATGAACTCCTTCATGCGCCTTTTTTACAATTAGCCACTGCTGAAGCGGATTCCCTCTTGCTCACCATGTCTACTGATGAGAAAATTGGCCAATTATTAATTTTTCAACCAAAACTTCAAGATAGCTTAGATAGAGCGCATTTATTGACATTGACTACTGAATCTAAACTGGGTGGTGTAATACTTGAAGACCTCAAGTTTTTAGAATATACCTTCCTAATAGATTCTTTGCAGAAGGTATCAAAGACGCCTTTGTTTAATGGATCGCGCAATTTAATTTCACTACATAATCAGTTTTCGGATATTACAAATTTGCCAAGTCCTGCAACAATTAGTGCGATCGAAGATGACTCATTAAAAACAAGAATTGCTACTTACTTTATTGATCAGTTAGTTAATCTTGGGTTTAACATCAGTTTTGCACCTTCATTGAATATCAATACGCTTGATAAAGACTTTGAGGTAAGCGCTTCTAACATTAATTCAACGCAATTATTAGAATATTCAGTGAGTATGATGGAAAAAATCCAGCAGCACAATATTCTATCTGTCGCAGGGGATTTTGATGAACTACATTATTTACAGAATGATACGATAGGTACTTTGGATAGCATACTTCATAGATATAATAACCTCGTCCATAATGGTGTTTCAGGTATTCATATAGATTCGAGTATTTTCCAAATAGATACCCTTAATATATTGCCCCCGCATTTTCTCAAGCGATTTCTAAATCAGCATATAGAATTTAATGGTTTAATGATAGCAGATTGGGAAACACAATCTTTTCAAAAACTCGCATATACAGGTGTAGATGTTTTTATTGTAAAAGATAGCTTTGAAAGGCGTTTTAATGCAATAAGGACATTGGTAGATCAAGGCTTATTTACAGAAACAGATTTAAATCAAAAAGTAAGTAAAATCTTATTGGCTAAATCCTGGATGGGTTTGGATACTTCCCGGACTGTTATTGATCGAAGCATTGCGCAATCTATATTGGAGGCAGGATTTGACGATTTTGAGATTCGAAAAATGTATGAAAACTCCTTGACGCTTTTACAAAACCCTAAACACCTGCTTCCTTATAAGAATACCTATAAAAAACCATTTCGCTTGATTCAAATAGGGGAGGAAGAGCTATGGGACTTCCAAAATTATTTTTCAAAATTTGCAGCATTCTCTTCCATGAAGATCTTACCTGATTCTAATGGGATGCTTAGAGCACTTACTTCAAAAGATATAAAACGATCTAAGGTAATTATCAGTTTGGATAATGTTCATATTACAAAAGAACAAGATTCCGCTTTTATAGCTTCTGTCAATACATTGGGACAGTCTAATGAAATAGTACTCATTAATTTTGGCTCTCCCTTGAATCTTATTCACTTTGATTCTACTGTTGCATTGATTCAAAACTATGAACGAAATCCAATAATGGAGTCATTAAGTGCTCAATTACTCTTTGGAGCACTTCAAGCCAAAGGAAAATTACCAATAGCATTAAATGATCGACTTTCTATACAACATGGGATTGATGATACACCGATCACACGCTTAAAGTATACGGTACCAGAAGAAGTAGGGATTGCAGCCTTCCAATTAGTTGGTATTGATGCGATGGCTCGCAATGCCATTGATGATAAAGCGACTCCTGGTTGTCAAGTCTTAGTCGCTAAAGATGGAAAGATCATTTATTCGAAATCATTTGGAAAGCATGAGTTTAAAGGGAAGAGATTGGTTCAGCATTCAGATTTATATGATTTAGCCTCAATTACAAAAGTAGCGGCTACTACGATGGGGATGATGAAATTGTATGATGAAAAGAAAATCAAATTAAGTCATTCACTGAAACAGCATATTGATTTAGGAACGGATTCGAAATTGAAAAACATTACCCTTCAAGACTTGATGACGCATCGCTCTGGGCTACAATCCAATATGCCTATTGCGCCTTATATTATGTATGAAGATACGACAGGTACAGGTTGCAATGGATTCTTTTGTAATGAGAAAGTATTGAGTTATGTGACCCCGATTGCAGATTCTCTTTATATGGATTTTAAATGGCAAGACTCTATTTGGCAAGAAGTGTATAAGCTTGTTCCTAGAAAGCGAAAACGTTATTTGTATTCTGATGTCAATTTCAACCTTTTGATGAAAGTCATAGAAAGCAAAGAGGAGACGCCACTCAATGATTATCTCAATCGGATTATTTATGAACCCATGAACCTCCAGCGGTTGACCTATAAACCCCTTGAACGTTTTAAGAAACGAGAAATCGTTCCCACGACGGATGAAGAGAAGTTTAGAAAGCAATTGATACATGGCTATGTACATGACGAATCCGCGGCATTGCTAGGTGGAGTAGGCGGTAATGCTGGATTATTTGGAAATGCAGAATCTTTAGCCCCTTTATTCCAGATGTTACTAAACAAAGGAACCTACGGAGGGAAGCAGTTTTTTAAAGATGAAACCGTTAGCCTTTTTACAAAAAAACAGCGGAGTTCTAATCGGGGCTTAGGCTTTGATGTGAAAACGAAATCAGAGACCTGGTCTTGCTCTCCCAAAGCATCCGCAAAAACATATGGTCATACCGGGTTTACAGGAACCTGTGTATGGGTAGATCCAGAAAGTGAACTCATCTTTATATTTTTATCAAATCGAATTCACCCTTCCATAAAAAATCGAAAATTATTTAGAAATAAAATTCGAACAAGAATACAAAGCCTAGTGTATGATGCACTAAATACCTATCCAGAAACGATTTCTAACAATAAAGGAACTGAAAAAATATTGGAAGCTCATGTGGCTTCTGGTGAATGAGCTGAGTTTGGCTTTATATATTCTCCCTAAGTAAGCACTTCGTGTCAGGTATACAAAATTTTTTGTCCGACGGCCCTATGCTATTTATTCCTGGAAATGAGATATCTGTAATGGGAGGTGTGGGGAAGGGTTGTCAGATATCAGTAAAAAAACTGGAGTTCAGTTTATATTTAATAAATAAAATTATGAATGAATGATATTATACACCAAAATTGTATCAATTTTCATTGAAATTTGCAAGAGGTTTTACTATTTAACTAAATCTATTGAACAATGAAAACAAGAACAAGAATTAATCTAGCTAACTGTAATAAATTACTTTTTATTCTTGCATTAATAGTTTTGCAGTTCTCTTGTAAAAAAGAAAATGACGAAAATGATTTTGGATTGCCAAAAGCTACGAACACAGGTGAGAATACTATAGGATGTCTAATTGATGGAGAGCCATGGCAAACAGATGGAATTGACTTTGGCCATCTGATTTACCCTATATATGATGAAGATGGAAGTACCTATCTTGGCAAAAATGGTTTTAACCTACATGCTCAATATGCTTATGGATTTGGACCAGAAACAATTGTTGAATCATTTGATATTCATTTAAATCCTTTACTTGTAACTAAAGTTTATCATATAAATAACATTGAGTCATTTCAAGTTAAGTTTAAGGAAAGAGTGCCAAATGAACTCGAAACATTTATTGAATATCATTTAGACACCTTATCAAATTCGTTTGTAGAAATAACTACTTTAGATATGACATCAAATATATGTTCGGGAAGATTTGAGTTTAGATTAATACAAGAAGGAAATGTAGATACCTTAACCATAACTGAGGGAAGATTTGATGTTAATTACTATGAATAAAATTATAATTGACAATTTAGAATACTATTTTCAAACAGAAAGACAAAAGCCTAGAAGAAAAAACCGATACCTAATCGAGTGGCAACCGACGAGACTAAATGATAGCCTCGTCGGAGAGCCCTCACACTACGAAGTCCTATGCAATTTCTATTTGTGCATTCCAGCATTTGCAGTCCCGCTTACTTCAGACCACCAGTCACCCGACGCGCCCTTGCGGCTTGCTAATCGCTCGCTTCCCCAAGCGATAGGATAACTTTCATCTCTCTAGAGTTTTAGAACTTTCTCATCCTAAAATAATTCCTTATATTGAAAGGAATTTGATGCCCATTCAAGGCACACACAAAAGCTAAAATGTCAATAGTGGCTATGCGCCGCTACTGCTATTTAGCAAAACCGTTCCATGCAATTAAGCAATAGCCACTAAAACATTAGAAATTGGTTAAAATTATAAAAATATCGACTGTAGTAATATTGACCATTATAATCCTAATAATTGGTGAATTGATATTGAGTTATAAAAGCGAAACGTATAGATCATGGAAAAAAGCCCAAACTTGGAACTCAAGAATTAAAGATTTAGAATTGAGTGAAATTGCTGTAATTGGCCATTGGCATTTAACAAGAAATGACAATAAAGAAAATGGAACTTTAGATTTATACAATACATTGGATTTTGTAAGTGGCTCAATTGCAATTCTAGGAAAAAACATCATGGAAGCAGAAGGGTTCAGAGGAACCTACAACAATAATAAAATCCAATTTAATGACCCAGATTTAAAAGCTAATTTTAAGTATACCTTATTGTCCAATGATGAATTAAAGATAATTAATAAAGATCATGGGCAATTTATTGCTTCTAAATGTGATGCTAAATGTTGTGATCATCAAATACATTATTTTTATCCGAATAAAGTTTATTTAGATCTTCCAATAATTTCACAAAATGAAGAATATCATGAGAGAATTGAAAGGAGCCTAGAATTCCCAATTTATATTGGCATACCTAAAGATGACGTTCAAAAAAAAATAAAAGCAAACTACAAAGTCACAGTATTTGATGAATTTAGAAAAATTAATGATATAAGTTTGATCGAAGAAGAATTCAAACTAAAAGTACCTGATATAAAAGAAAACAGAATTTATAGGGTGATATATGCAGACAAAAAGACACCTATTAAACTAATAGAAGAATTGATCAACCATCTTAAAGTAGAAAATAAGAAAAAGATTTTCCTAGCCTTAAGGAATGAAGATTCAACAAACAAGATAAATATATATTTAAAGAGCATTCGTCAATTTGAAATTAATCATGAATTGGTCTTAGAGGAATGGTTGAATTAATAAAATGCATGGAATAAATAAGGTCGAAAAACCGCCTACAAGACTTCGACCTTAACGCTAAACAAAACCGATCACCAAGAATTAATTGCCTACTATAGGCATTAAATAAAAAGAGTAAATATTTACTAGGGACTATGCAGCATCAAGTAAATTGATGTATACCTGATCGGAAGGGATTGTTGTTTTAAAGGCAATAAATATTGTAGAAATAAATTAGAAAATAGAGTCTGGTAGGGAAGTTGGGATTGGGTTTGAGGGGATGAGTTTTGGTTTTTACGAACTGGCGTTCTATGCTATAAAGACTTGAATAGAAAATTGATTTTTAGATATATAAACCTTCAAAACCTTATTTATTATGTTCCAAAAACCAAAATAATTAATCATCACATTCATGCTTTTACTAAGCATCCTTATTTTAACAAACAAGACAAATGCTTGCTGTCCTATTGGTCAAATCATTTCTGTAACGAATGTTTCTTTATCAACTGCAATAGATGCTTGGGATTTAGACCCCAATGCCACTGAAGGAGTTTGCTTTTTTATATCCGGTACTTTAACTGTAGATGTTGATTATACTTTGACAAATGTAGAAATAAGGTTAAATGAAGATGCGATAATTTCTGTAGAACCAGGAATAGAATTTGTGATTAATTCATCAAATTTGGAAGGGTGTAATAATTATTTATGGAAAGAAATAACCGTTAAAGGGAATGCTTCATTACGCATTCGGAGCAGCAAAATATCTGAAGCAGTAAAAGCTATTAATCCTCTTGATAACGCCAGTTTTTTATTAATTGGGGTGATTTTTGATAATAATCGTTGGGGTATCTACTCTACAGCACAAGTACTTGGTAAGCACCAGATAAATGGCTGTACTTTTAAAAAGTCTGGAGGTAATCCTAATGTGGGGAGTGCTACAGGAATACAGTTAATTGATCTATCTTATTTTAATATTGGTTATCCTGCTTATAATAATTATGGTCCTGCAGAACCAGTAAATAAATTTGAAAACCTTAAATATGGAATATTTTTAATTGATTCTCATATTTCTGTTCATGGCTGTCAATTTTCAAACATACAACAAGGGATTTCTTATTTTGCCAATTGTTCCGTAATCCAAACTGGTCTAGGTGCTCCACCTCCTTTTACCCCACAATTTTCTAATATAACACCGACATTCCAAAATGTTGAGTGGTGTTTTTATTCTGCATCTGAAGATTTTATCCGTTCTGAATATAATCTAATAAAGGATGCTGAAGTTGGCTACTTCAATGACTCTGCTAGTCCAATAACCCAAATTGAAATCACCAAGAATAGTATCTTAGATAGTAGATGGAGTGGTATCACAATAGATGGCTCCCCAGGTAATGTATTAATAGAAAACAACTATATTCAAACAGAAAATAATCAAGACAATTTGCCAAGCCACGGAATATACTTCAGGCTCCAAAACCCACCAATATCACCATCTTTTATTCAAAATAATGAAATAAGAAGTTTTAGTGATAGTGGTAATGGTATTTTGATAAATGGTTATGGACCAAATGTGAAAGATAATAACATTGGAATGTTAAACACTGCTCCTTCCCCCTTTCCAAACAGCGTAGCAGGGATTGGGATATCTCCTGCCGGGTTTGTTAGTACTAGCGTCATTGAATGCAATCATATTGAAGCTGAATCGATTAATAAAGATATAAATGGTATTTATTGCAATTCATCTTCTTCTATCCTTTTTAGTTGTAATGAAGTAGAAAATATTAAAAACGGAGCAGCTTTTAAAGGTGTATGTACGGATACTGACTTTCGAGGGAATTCTTTTTTGAATCATGACATTGGGCTGCTTCTTGAAGAATCCATAATGGGGTTTGGAATCCAGGAACATAAAGGCAATACGTGGTTTGGTTCTTATGCTTCAAACGGAGCGAGATATGAGGGAGATATTGATAATTTATCTTCATACGAATTTGATGTTTACCCTTTTATTAACTCTGAATTAATGCCTCCAAATCCATTTCCTGCGTTAGGATGGTTCGTACCTGGTTTTGGAAATACATATGAATGCCCAAATACTTGTGACACAGGCATTGATTGGTTTCTAAGTCCGACTGACGAAGAAATTGCAACAGGTAATCTGGAACCATCTATATATAAAGAGGAACAGAAATGGCTTGCTGCAAGACGATTATATAGAAAAGTAGAAGATAATAATTTTATTGGGCTAAACACCAAAATTGATTCTTTCTACAATGCTAATGTTAATACCAGTATCGGTCATTTTGTTAGTATTGAAAAAGCAATAGAGGCTGCAATGAAACCAGACTCTAATATCCAAAGTCAAATGACTATCAACCGAAATCAAACCATTTTTTTAATGGATAGTTTAGCTATGATTGAAAAAGCCTTGACTACAGCAACAGGACAGGATAGTCTTGATTTAATTAATACTAGTCTCAATCTTATGAGTCAGGTTCATAACTTGGTTCCCCAACAGGATAGCTTAAGAAGTATAGTTGAAACGACCAGAAATACTGATTTAGACCTTATCATTCCACTCAATGCAGCTGTTTTTACTTCTACGACTCAGGAGAATAATATCAAAACCTATAATGATATTAGACTAAATCACCTTTTACGGGGAGATAAAAATCTAAGTTCAGCACAAATAACATCTATTTATCATATTGCTAATCAATGTCCTTTTAGTGGTGGCGAAATGGTTTATGCAGCGAGAGAAACCTATATGTCTGTATTAGATACTTTTATCTATTTTGATGATGCTACACTTTGTACACAGCAAAGTAACTTTTCATCACCAAACTCTTCATCAGTATTAAATACTGGGCGGAACTCTGGTCAAAATCAATCAGGTTTTGAGGGTCAAATTGCCATGTATCCGAATCCTGCTGATCAATCTGCAAATTTATTAGTCAGTCAAAATCAATTTGAAAGTGGAATTATGGCCTTATTTGACATTTACGGCAAGAAGATAATAGATATTTCGTTATCAAATGGACAACAAAAATATACATTTGATACCTCTTTTCTTCCTGATGGTATATATCTTTATAAAGTATGGATAGATGGTAAAGAAGTAGTAGTTGATAAATTAAGTATTATCAGTAACTAATTTTAAAGTCAGGGGGAAGCAAAAATTGCTTCCCCCTGACACAAATGCAAACATATGAAAACCATAATATTTTTAATTCTCTTATTTTTAGTCAACGCCCAAACAGGTCTTTGTCAAAAAGAAGACTTCTTTTGGGTCTTTGGTTATGATAATGATACTTCAACCATGGACTTTGGCGGGACAAATATTGATTTTAATTTTGAACCTCCTGACATCTATTATGAATTTCGGAACTTGAATTTCGATATTGCTAATTCAAGTATTTGTGATTCAATGGGAAACCTTTTATTTTATACCAATGGTATTGCCATCTCAAGTTATAATGGTGAAATTATGGAAAATGGTGAAGGGTTAAACCCTGACCCTTTTAGAGATGATTGGATAAATGATGGTTACCCTTTGTATCAAGGTACACTCATACTTCCTTTACCTGAAAATCCAAATTTGTTTTATCTCTTACACGAAGAACGTACTTTGACTCCTAATGATCCTGTCCATAATACTAAAGTTTTTACATTATATTATACCCTAATTGATATATCAGCTAATAATGGATTAGGTTCTGTGGTCGAGAAAAATATCCCAGTAATACAGGATACAATAGATTATGGAAAGATCACAGCTACCAAACACGCTAATGGCAAAGATTGGTGGATTCTAATCCCTGAATTTGATTCGAATAAATATTATCGGATTTTATTTACAAAGGACGGCATAGTCAGTATAGATTCTCAGGAAATTGGGGGAGGGGTATACGCAGGTGCAGGCCAGGCCGTTTTTTCGCCTGATGGAAATAAGTATGTGCGGTATGTACTCAAAAATATTAACGTAGGAAACTTTTTAAATATCTATGACTTCGATAGGTGCACAGGATTATTAGGTAATCCAGAACAATATAGCATTATTGACACTGCCTATGCAGGAGGTGTAGCAATTAGTCCAAATTCAAGATATTTATATGTTTCCTCTTTTGGTTATACCTATCAATTCGACTTAGAAGCTAATGATATTGAAGCCTCCAAAGATACGGTTGCAATTTATGACGGTTTTGTTGATATAGTTTTTCCTACTACCTTTTTTTTAGCACAACTTGCTCCTAATGGAAAAATATATGTTAATAGTTTTAGTGGGGTACGCTATTTACATGTTATCCATAATCCTAATGAACAAGGTGCTAGTTGTAACTTTGAACAACATGGAGTTGTATTACCTACTTTCAATGATGGCTCAATGCCTAATTTTCCAAATTACAGACTTGGACCTGTGCCCGGAGCTGATACCTGTGAGTTAGTAAACAACGAAATTATTTATGAAGAAATAAAGCGTGAAATTCAAATTTATCCCAATCCAGCACTTGATTTAGTGACAATATCAAGTGATCAAATTAATGGCCGTATTACTTTAATAATTTATGATGATTTAGGCCGTGAAGTATTATCAAAGAATTTCGACCAATTATATAATAATATAGAAATTAACATAGAGGAATTTATTTCTGGAATTTATTTCTGGAATTTATTATCGGAAGAAGGTATTCAATTTGGAAGCGGCAAAATTGTAAAATTGGATTATTAATCTTAGGAAATTAATACAGCATAGAATAATTAAGGTCCAAAGTTGCCCACAGGGCAGGTTTGTTAAATTCTGTTTGCTGATTAAAAACGAGTAAAATATAGTACTGAATCAATACTATTACTTGCTTTAAAACAAAATATAATTGCATCGAATCAAGTGGTCTTGAAATTTAAAAATCGAATCCTGAGCTTTTCTTTTAGAACTTAACAAGCCTGCCCACAGGGCGAGACTTTGACTTAGACGTTAAACGAACCAATCACCAAGAATTAATTGCCTACTATAGGCATTAAATAAAAAGAGTAAATATTTACAAGGCGTTATTTTAAAAGAAAGAAATATTGTAAAAATAAATTAGAAAATAGAACCTGTTAAAAAAGTTAGAATTGGGACTGAGGGAATTAGTTTTTTTGAGATGGGAAGTTTCAACGAATTGATGCTAGCTGCAATTATTCTAAGCCAAATCTGATGCTAGGCTAAATTCTTTAACGTCATACACGAATTGAAGAAAAATCAAATATGGTAATGAAGAAATGATGCAGGTTCAAATTAAATTGGATAAGATTTTATAAAACTGTAAGATGAAGAAATTAAGGGTAAATCAGCTTGAATTCAAATCAATTGAATGGCTGGAATTTAGCAAGGAATTTAAAAAAAAGATTAGTCTGAAAACAACTGTATTCATTCTTCTATCTATTTTTTTATTTTTAAGCTGTAACAATAATAAGAAGTATAAGTATATTGAAATCGTCGAAAAAATTGATGTATTTGGAACAAAGAGAATAGTTAGGGAAGAACCAATAATAATTAAAGCAGCTAATGATTCTTTAGCTTTAATTGATGCTTTTACTAGGTTTCAAATTTCTTTATTGATTACAAAAGAAATTTCTAAAGATTTTGAAAAAATATATACAAGACCTAAAAAATTCTTGCTTAAAAATGAAGATGAGAATAATATTGCTAATTTAGTTAAATTTGAAAATAGAGACAGTATTCTTAACTCTATTAAAAAGGAGGTCGAATTATTTTTAAAAAATACGATGCCTAATAATTAAAATCCAAAACCACCCACAAGGCCAGACTTTGACCAAAACGTTAAACAATTATTTGCAGTGGTCTCTCTTGGAATTCCTGATGGATTAAAAACTGATACTGAAGGCAGAGTTTATTCCTCTTCTGCTTCAGGTATAAAAGTGTATAACTCAAGAGGTATGTTACTTGGCGAAATTCTGGCAAAAGGCGTCGCTAATTTTTGTTTTGGTGGGGCGCAGAATAACATTCTTTATGCCTGCGTGGATAATCCAATTATTGAAATACAACTTGCAGCAGTTGGCGCAGGTGATTATAATTAATTATTTTTGTCGAAGTAGCAAATTTGATAAGGAATATGGTTTAAGAATTGAGATTTACTATGAATAAGAACTCGTATAAAGACAAAAAACTGTATGAGAAATTTACTTTTCAAGGTTTTATAGCAGTTAGTGGATGGAGCTTTTTATATTGGTTATATTGTATGCTAATGTACGACCTAATTATGAAAATCGAGTGGCTTGGACAAACTTTGAGCATAAAGTCAGTTTTTAGCTTATATTTAAAAATCTGGGTTTTAGTCTTCCTGCTTGCCTGTTTAATTCCCAAAATAATAAGTGTTGTAAGCAAAAAGTGAAGAGCAATAAACGAAACCGATCACCAAAAATTCATCGTCTACTATGAGGATTGAATGAAAAGCGTAAATATTTATTAGGCGTTGTTTTAAAAGCAATAAATGTTGCAGAAATTGACTATATGCAGAAATTGCTCAAAAGCCTTGAGGAATATACACTATCTTTGAGTATCTATTGATTTTACCTTAAATTTGCGTTTCATCAAACAATTACAAATTAATCTATAAGTTATGTCAAAACTATCTAACGCTCATTTTGCATTTTTTTTGATTCTATTGAATATCAATTTCTTGTCTTTCACACAAGGCCAATCTTGCCTTAGCTTCGATGGTCAAAACGATCAAGTGACTATCCCAACAGCAGTTGGTCAATCTCTTGGTGCCAATCACTTCACTTTCGAAGCATGGGTTACCGGAAACGAAAGTGACATTGGTCATGGAACTATCCTTTCCAATCGAACTGGTATTAATTCTGGTTTGCACTTAGCTTTTCATGATTATTGGGGTGGTTCTAATCACAAGATGCTTACGTTTCGATACAATGGGGTCAATTGGCTGCATATCAATAATGGTTCTTTTAATGCTAAAATTCTTGATGGAACTTGTCATCACGTGGCTGTGACAAGAGATGATACTGCTTTGTCTTTTTACGTTGATGGAAACCTTATTGGTAGTAATAATATGACGGTTGATATTGATTTGAATACAGATATGCCTATTTGGGTTGGTGCTGATCCGCAATCAAATTCGCCTTTTGCAGGTAATATTAGTGATGTTAGAATATGGAAGGTGGCACGAACGGCAGCTGAACTTCAGGATGGTATGGCCAATGGTGTTGATCCAAATGCAGCAGACTTAATTGGGGCTTGGGCTATGAATGAAGGTACTGGTCAAACTGTTTCTGATTTGACAAATCAAAATAATGCTTTTTTAGGAAGTACAGATTCCAATGAAGGTTCAGACCCTAACTGGGGAAGTGATTGTTGTTCTTTCACACCAGCACCTACGGGAGATTGCCTCACTTTCGACGGACAGGATGATCAAGTGACTATCCCCGCAGCAGTCGGTCAATCTCTTGGTGCCAATCACTTCACTTTCGAAGCATGGGTTACCGGAAACGAAAGTGACATCGGCCATGGAACTATCCTTTCCAATCGAACTGGTATTAATTCTGGTTTGCACTTAGCTTTTCATGATTATTGGGGTGGTTCTAATCACAAGATGCTTACGTTTCGATACAATGGGGTCAATTGGCTGCATATCAATAATGGTTCTTTTAATGCTAAAATTCTTGATGGAACTTGTCATCACGTGGCTGTGACAAGAGATGATACTGCTTTGTCTTTTTACGTTGATGGAAACCTTATTGGTAGTAATAATATGACGGTTGATATTGATTTGAATACAGATATGCCTATTTGGGTTGGTGCTGATCCGCAATCAAATTCGCCTTTTGCAGGTAATATTAGTGATGTTAGAATATGGAAGGTGGCACGAACGGCAGCTGAACTTCAGGATGGTATGGCCAATGGTGTTGATCCAAATGCAGCAGACTTAATTGGGGCTTGGGCTATGAATGAAGGTACTGGTCAAACTGTTTCTGATTTGACAAATCAAAATAATGCTTTTTTAGGAAGTACAGATTCCAATGAAGGTTCAGACCCTAACTGGGGAAGTGATTGTTGTTCTTTCACACCAGCACCTACGGGAGATTGCCTCACTTTCGACGGACAGGATGATCAAGTGACTATCCCCGCAGCAGTCGGTCAATCTCTTGGTGCCAATCACTTCACTTTCGAAGCATGGGTTACCGGAAACGAAAGTGACATCGGCCATGGAACTATCCTTTCCAATCGAACTGGTATTAATTCTGGTTTGCACTTAGCTTTTCATGATTATTGGGGTGGTTCTAATCACAAGATGCTTACGTTTCGATACAATGGGGTCAATTGGCTGCATATCAATAATGGTTCTTTTAATGCTAAAATTCTTGATGGAACTTGTCATCACGTGGCTGTGACAAGAGATGATACTGCTTTGTCTTTTTACGTTGATGGAAACCTTATTGGTAGTAATAATATGACGGTTGATATTGATTTGAATACAGATATGCCTATTTGGCTTGGTGCTGATCCGCAATCAAATTCGCCTTTTGCAGGTAATATTGGTGATGTTAGAATATGGAGGGTGGCACGAACGGCAGCTGAACTTCAGGATGGTATGGCCAATGGTGTTGATCCAAACTCCTCAGGATTATTGGGTTATTGGGAAATGAATGAAGGCACCGGACAAATCATTCCGGATTTAAGGGATCAAAACAATGCTGTTTTAGGCAGTACAGATTCCAATGAAGGTTCAGATCCTACCTGGGGGAATGAGTGTTGCTTTTCTCCTCTTGTGATTTCGTCGACGAACAATTTTGGAAAAGGGAGTCAAGTATTAAGCCTATCTATTTACCCAAATCCAGGTACTGGTCTTTTCCATATTGACTTTGATGCTGGTTTTGAAAAAGACAAGTTTAATTTTTCTGTTTATGATGTTTTGGGTAGATTAGTTGATAATGGTATAATGTTAGAATCGACCATTGACTTGCAGGAGCTACCTTCCGGGCAATATTGGTTGAAGGTTGCCGACGAAATTGGGAATGTGGGGATTGCTAAGGTATTGTTGTTGAAATAGGAGGATAAAGGGATGCGTATTTTACAGACTGGTATTAGACACAAGCAAAAATAAAACTATGATATTAAACAATCGATCAACAAGGAATAAGGGGCAAGTCCATAACTTTCAGCAAATGAGTATAGCTAAGCATTATAAGTTTACTTCTTTATTAACGTTTGCATTTATACTGACTTACTACTCTTTAAACGCTCAGAATATTAAATCTGATCATAATCAGGACGGTTTTTTTGATTTATCGCCTACTATTCATCTAGGCGAGATGCTTGTGAAAAGTGAAATATTTAATGACTGTTATAAAATTGGAATCGTACAAACTGGCACTCAATACCAAGAAACTATGGATCGGTTAAATAGTATTGGTTTCAACAATGTAAACTTCATCCCAGACACCTCTGGAATTTCGGTATTTAACTTATACGATATTATTTATTTACCAACTGGCTGGGCGGAATTCGGAATCGGTGCTTTCGAAGAAATAGAAGCTAAAGCAGAAGATTATAAATCGTATGTGGCATCTGGTGGAAATTTATTTGTGGAACAACCCAACCCATTCCAAAACGGTTTTATAATTACCCCGACCATACTACCTTTTCCGATTACTTTTAATTATTCAACTGTCGCTGGCGATTTTCCGCCAACAGCAGTTGATCCGACGCATGAAATAACGATTGGCATAGACCCATCTGATTTAGCATTTCCTGCGGATAGAATGATAGCCGTTGATTCAAATTATTATGTCTTGGTAGTCGGTTCAACGTCTTTAGACCCTTCCTTAGTGATTACGGAATATGAACATGGTAAGATTTTAGTTTGTACTGCTCCCTCATCAGGATCTTCTAATGTTGGTTATCCTATGGGGGATGAGTTTTATGGAAGATTGATTAATTGGTTAGGTAGTCGGGTATATGTTGACCCCACGGTAGTATGTGATTCTTCGTCCTATATATGGATTGATGGTATTACCTATAGTTCAAATACCGATACTACAACTTTTACTTTAATTAGTTCATTAGGATGCGATTCAACAATTGTATTAGACTTAACCATTGGTGCTAGTGTTTCAGGAACAGATGTTATTTCAACCTGCGAACCGTATACATGGATTGATGGTATTACCTACAGTTCAGATACCGATACGGCAACGTACACACTTAGTAGTTCGATAGGATGCGACAGCATTATAACTTTGGATTTAACAATCAATACAATTGACACCTCGATTGTTCAAATGGATTCGACTCTTACTTCTAATGCCGCTGGAGCTTCTTATCAATGGTTAAATTGTGATAATGGTTATTCAATTATGGTAGGTGAAACAAATCAATCGATATTGATTACTGAGAATGGATATTATGCGGTAGAAATCTCGAATAACGGGTGCATAGATACCTCCGATTGTATTTTAGTACTACCAGTTAATGTGATTGAAAACGAATCAATGAATAATGATATCCTAATTTATCCTAACCCGACTTATGGGCAAGTTACCGTCAATACAGGAAATTTGTATAATTCAACTATTCAAGTTTATGATACTCAAGGAAAACTAATTCAAACACTTAAGCTTTTCAATGAGAATGTTACTCATCTTGATTTAGACATAGGGCCCAATATTTATTTTGTAAAAATAATCTATGGAAATGAGGTGAAAACAATGAAAATTGTTAAAAATAGATTCTAGTAGAAAAACTGAGATTGGGTCAGAAGGATGATTTTTTTTGGGTCAGTTTTTTTATGGACTGATGTTATGTGGAATAAGAAAAAAACAAAGCTATAAAATAGGGGAATTTGAATATTCGATTGTCAAGATTAAAAAAAAAGTTTTGAACATGAAAAAGTATTCAATAATCTTAATAAGTATTCTTGCCACATTCTTTTTTGCTTGCGATAAAGAAGAATTTGAAGAACTCGAAACGGAAGAAAATTTATTCTCAGTCTCGGAATTAAATGTTCTCAATCAAGTACTAAACTTGCCGGCGACACCTTTTAACTATGCCAATATGAACTTGCCTTTCCACTATACTTCAGACGAGGCAAGTAATTCAGATAACACTCCAGAAAATAATCAAATAACCGACATGGGGGCAAGCCTTGGACGAGTATTATTTTACGACAAAAATCTATCAATTGACAATACCGTTTCTTGTGCATCTTGTCATGAGCAGGAGGCTGCTTTTTCCGATAATGCTAAATTTAGTGAAGGACTGAACGGACAATTAACCCGAAGAAATTCAATGACCATTATCAATAGTCGATTCTATGAAAATGGGAGTTTCTTTTGGGATGAAAGAGCTTCGACCTTAGAAGAACAGACTTTAATGCCAATACAAGACCATATAGAAATGGGAATGGACTTGGAACAACTAGAAATTAAACTTCAACAATTAGATTATTATCCCATACTATTCAAAAAAGCATTTGGAAGTTCTGATGTTAGCTCTAATAAAATTGCCCAAGCCTTATCTCAATTTATGCGTTCTATAGTATCGGTCAATTCAAAGTTTGACATAGGATTTGAAGCGGTTGGTTTTCCCGAAGATGAAGAACAAATGCCTGATTTTCCAAATTTCACCGCTCAAGAAAACCTTGGACTGGATATTTTTTATAGAGGTCGTAATGGGGCTACCTGTCTATATTGTCATGGAACTCCACAACATGTAAATGACGAAGCAAAAAATAATGGCTTATCGCTAAACTATACTGATAAAGGAAAAGGTGAGATTACCGGTAATTCATCTCATAACGGTTTATTTAAAGTGCCTTCTCTTCGAAACATTGCGCGGACTGCACCTTATATGCACGATGGAAGATTTGAAACTTTAATGGATGTAGTCAATCATTATAGTGACAATGTTCAAGACCATCCAAATCTTCATTTTAGATTAAAGGATTCAGATGATCCATCCCCAGATTCAAATGTTTTGCGTTTAAATTTAACTCAAGCTGAAAAGGAAGCACTCGTAGCTTTTCTACATACATTGACAGATGAAGAAGTGCTGACAGATGAAAAATATAGTGACCCTTTCAAATAAAGAATGGAGTACTGCAAGCAATAATTAAGGTCGAATTTGTCAGGAGGTTAAAATTTTGATCTTAATGTTGAACGAAACTGGTGATCAAATATTTGAACATCAAATGGATTCGTCAATATATTGAAGATGATTTATGTGAAAAGGAATCTTTGACTAGGAAATCTTAAAAATCATTTATAACTTCATCGTCACTACAGAATCAAAACCCTCCAAATGAGTGCTATTTTTATTAGCCATAGCTCTAAAGATAATGCATATGCCAAGCAATTAGAAGAACGATTGGCCAAGCAGAATCACCACTCTGTTTTTTTAGACCTTGACCCCGAAAAAGGCATTGTTGCTGGTCAGAGCTGGGAGCGCACACTTTATCGAAAATTGCGTTCCTGTCAGGCAGTGATCGCTTTGTGTACAGATTCTTACTTAAAATCCCAATGGTGTTTTGCAGAAATAGCACTTGCTCGCATGGAAGAAAAACACCTGTTTGCTTTGCTCATTGATCCATTGAGTAAAGACGCCCAGTTACCATCTATCCTTACCGAAAAACAATTTATTGATCTTCGTTCTAATACGGAGGATGGTTATGAGCGTTTGTGGCGCGGTCTGAGAGAAGAAGACCTACTCGGTGTACAAGGAGATTGGGGCCCAAACAATTCGCCTTATTTGGGACTATCCACTTTTCAGGAAAAACATGCACCAGTCTTTTTTGGTCGGGATGAAGAGACTTTTGCTGGGATAGAATTACTATCTAAAGGGGCACCGAACCTGATCATGGTCTTAGGTGCTTCCGGAAGTGGTAAATCTTCTCTGGTACGTGCAGGGATATTGCCCAGGCTTCGCCTAAGAAAAGAGGAATGGTTAATCGTTAATCCTTTCCGACCGGGTACAAATCCACTAAAGGCACTAGCATTTGCTTTTGGAAAGGCTTTTACTGATCATGCTAGATCCTATGTTGGCAAAGAAGGAAACCCTGAAACAATTTATAAAAACCTCCAAATGGCCATTCAGGAGGAAGCGGAGCTGAATACAATAGGCTCCGTGGAGCTGGAGGGTGAATTAGAAGAATCTAGTGACACATTAAAAACAAGCGTTATTGAATCATTGGATTCAATAACAACAGAAGATATTTCTGAACAGGAAAAACTGATCGAAAATAATTTAACAGAGGAAGAACATAGAGAGCCAACGGTAGACGAACGTCTTTACTATATCATGGAGCATATGGAAAAGATTAAGACGGCACCATTGGAAAATAGAAATCGCCGTTTAAAAAAATTCCTGGATTGGAGTCTCAACGATTTGAAGGTCATTTGTGGAGTAGCACCTGGTAAATCAAATCTCAATAAAAAAACGAACCCCAAAAAAGGGAATACCATTATCAATCAAATGGCCAATGATTTACGCCATTATTCAAAGGAAGGCCAAAGTGCGCGCGTACTGATCGTCATTGACCAATTTGAAGAAATACTTGGACATGGTAATAAAGATTTACCGCTTGCCAGGCCCTTTTTGAAGTTGCTACGAAAAACCATAGAAGCTCCGGGTAGCCAAGTCAAAGTGCTGGGTACCATGCGTTCAGATTTTCTCAATCTTTTTCAGCGCAATCGTACATTGCGTGGTATCGACTTTGGGAGCCTGTCCTTAGGACCAATGAAGATGGAAGGCATTCGGGAGATCATTGAAAAACCTGCAGATTTAGCCGCTATAGAACTAGAGGATGGACTGGTTGATCAGATTATGGAGGACATGGAAGATTCCGCCGCACTTCCACTACTTTCTTTTACATTATGGAAGCTATGGCAAAGATATGGACAGGATAAAAATATTCAAATCAGTGAATATCAAAAGTTGGGTAAATTGCATGGCGCTATTGCACAGGAAGCTGATTTGGTATTGGATCTTGCCAATCGAAAAGGTCAAAAAGAGGCTTTAAAAAAAGCTTTCCTAAAAATGGCCAGGCTGACGGACGATGGCAAATATGCGCGCCGATCAGTAAGCTGGGAACAAAAAGATGTGGCCAAAGTTACGGAGCTTTTAAAAAAACTGGAAGAACAACGACTATTGGTCAATCGAACGGAAGGCAAAGAAAATATGGTAGAGGTGGCGCACGAAGCCTTATTCAATGCCTGGAAACCTTTAAGGATATGGCTTAATAATCATCGGTCTGAGTTGCTGTTGAGGCAGCAATTAAAAAGGGATTCGGAATCCTGGGAAAAGTCAAAAGAAAAATCTAATGATCAATTATGGAGGGGGGGACGCCTTCAGCAAGCCAGAGAATTAATAGCTCGTGGTTATAAAGCTTCTAAAGAGGAAGAGTTATTCATAAAAAAGGGATGGAATCACCAACAATTTAGACAACGTATTAACTTTGGTGTAGGTGGGCTGATAATGCTTAGTATGTTAATGGTGACTTTATGGGCCTTAAGAGAACATGATAATGCAGAGGTAGCGAATATTGACAAAGAGGAAGCTATTCAGTTGAGGTTGGAAGCAGAGACCAACCTGGCTAAATTACAAAAAGCCTTAGAGGATTTGCAAAAGGCAGATGCTGATATAAAAGTCCTGAAAAAAGACAAAGAAGAGGTAGAAGAGAAATTGATTGAACAAAATATTCCTACTAGTAAAGATAATGTAACGATATTGTTAAATGATATTGCAGAAAAATTAGAAGCTCAAAAATTGATGTATAATTCAAACGCTGACCTGGGGGCGAGTGGTATCGTTAGACGCTTGCTAAAGGAAATACAAGAACAATATCCAGATATATTAATCCCATCTACACAGGATCATCGTACTTCCAAGAGTATTGCTGATTTTTACGGAAAACAAAACAGACTCGAAATGATTAACGATGCTTTGGCCAATCGGGAATTGATCCGTCCAGGTTCGATTATGTTTTATGGCCGTACCGCAAAATCTTATTCGAACCTCACTATTGAACAAATAAATGAGGTCGTCTTTACAGCAGGTATTGTTACCGAAGTAAAACGCGATGCTAATAACAATGTATCAGGTTATGTTTTATTTCAAGCTACAAGGCCAGGAAAGATTGCGCAGCGCAGTTATTATCATAGTGTAGAACCTCCCAGATCTGGATACCCTCCTTTGGGAAATTGGAACCAGCAATGGGTCGCAATAGCGTATCCGCTTTGATTAAGAATCTTTTTGAAAACGATTAAAAACCATTTTAAAATGAAAAGGATTTCACCAATATTATTGTTATTATTGTTAAATTTGGTAGTAATAAGTTGTACAGACTCAAAAAACGAAAATAACAACCTTGTAGAACTAAAGAAACTGCAAATGGAAAACGATAGTTTAAAAAATACGATAAATCAAAAGGAAGTTACTATGAACCAAAAAATTCTTACATTCTTAACATTTCAAAAAGAAGATGCAGAACAGGCAATGAACTTTTATGTAGGGCTGTTTGACAATTCCAAAATTGTTAATCTAAAACGTTGGGGAAAGGGAGCACCAGGAAAAGAAGGAACAATAATGCAAGGCACATTTAGTTTAAATGGAAAACTGTTTATGTGCAGTGACAGCCCACCGATACATAATTGGGACTTTACGCCAGCAGTTTCAAATTATGTAGCATGCGAGGACGAAAGCGAAATTGAGCGATTATTCACAAAGCTATCGGAAAATGGAGAGGTTACAATGCCATTGAACAATTATGGTTTTAGCCAAAAATTTGCTTGGGTAATTGATCAATTCGGTGTTTCGTGGCAACTGAACTTAGAATAAGGAAAAAGCAATATTAGTTATATTAATTCTTTCGAAAGGGTTTTCTCAGAAATCTAATTTTAGCAAAAATGATTGCAAGGGTTTGGCATGGAACGACAAGAGCAGAACATTATGAAGAATATACCCACTTCATGAAATTTAAGGCAATTCCAGATTACAAAAAAACAGAAGGCTTTATAAAGTTAACTTTCTTAAGACGGATTGAAGGAGATGTTGCTCACTTCAATTTGATAACTTTTTGGAAGAACTTAAATGTGATAAAGAACTTTGCTGGGGATAATTACGAAATTGCAAAATACTACCCCAAAGACAAAGAATACCTTCTTGAATTTGAAGAAAAGGTAATGCATTATGAGGTGTTTGCAAATGAATAAAGTTTACATTATTGTTTACTATGAGAATAGAATAAGAAGAATAAATATTTACTAGAAGCTATGCAGCAGCAAGCTGATCGATGTTAGTAGCGATAAAACAAAGAATGTGGAAAATGAGTTAATATATTTAGGATTTAAATTAATAAATGACAAAGGTCTACATTTGGGAATTGAAGTAAAAGGAGATATTGATGAAAAACTGATAGTGACTTCTGAAGCTTTACTGAAATATGCTATTACGAATGATAAACGTCTTATCAAAGAGGCAAATGGAAGCATAGTTTTGTTATTTAAATTCAATAATGAAAATATATCAATAGTTACAAGAATTGTAAATTCTCTTCAGGAAAAATACTCATCAATTTTACATAGATTAATACTAGGCTCAAAAATCAGGTTAAGTTTTGAAAATGCTAAGCACTACAAAATGAATATTAGCAGAACAGACTTTGAAGAAGCTGAATTCAAATACGTACCTGTGGACTATGAAGATGTAAACCCAGAAACAGATTTTAGAACAAGTACAAACATTCAGCATAAAAATAATAATTCACATATTATCGGATACGAACTCTTCCCTCCAACATCGGAAAAGCTATCACGTCTGTACGAAAAATATTTGGAGTTAGAAGATTTGGGCAAACTACCTAAAAAGGCTTGGTTCAGTAAACTAAATGATCTTATCCAAGAAATAGGTGAAGAAGAAGTTATAACCCACTTAGAAGAAGTGCTTAGTAAAATGGTTGAATTCCAGAATACACATAATATAATTGAACGAAAGATAAAAGAAGCAGAGAAGAGTAGAGGAGAATACAAACATTTTAGTGATTTTGTAACAGCTGATTCATATGAAAATCCTCCAACTCATTATTATTTTTACACATCATCTAAAGGGAGGTATTTAAAGGGATTAATCAATACTGTAAGAATATCATACAATGAAAGCTTATTAAACCTTTTGAATCAATTTGCTTTAGATTGTCCATTTCAATCTAATGGTTTATCACAGGCACCAACCGGATTATACATTTATGATATTCTTGATATTTTTGCTCAAATAAAATCTCCTCAAACTATAAGTGCATTGATAACATTAGGTGACACAATAAAACAAAAGAGGCCAAAAAAGAAAATATCTACCTATTTAGAAAACATAGCCTTATCGCAAGGAATAGAAATAAATAAATTGTACGAGAAATACGCTTCCTAAAGGTTTAGTTTACAAAAAAAACTACAATAAATAAAATCAAAGTGAGTGACAATACCCGAGATGAAATCCTATAGTTTCATATCTGGAAAAAACGTCACCTTTGATTAGGTTTAAAAAATCATCTCCTTCTTGTATGATCACTTCGGTTTCACTTTCTGTAATATCCTCTTCTTTTACACAAGAAACACATATGGTAAGGGACATTACAAATAAGCTAAAAGTATTAATATTTTTCATTTTAGTAATTTTTGACTCTGAAATGATTTAAGATTTATATTGATTCTCATTCCCTTGATTTTGAACAGCTTCAATATTAAAAGTGCTATTTAGTAGTCATTTTAAGTGTTTTTTATGGAATACTTTTTTAAAAGAAATAAATTGTGTAACAACAAATTAAAAATAAAGTCTGGTAGAAATGCTGGGATTGGTTTTGGGAGAGGAGGTGTTTTTACGGACTGGCGCTGGAAGTATTAAAACAACTTCAATATAAAGAATTATGAAAACAACTTTACCATTTTTAATCTTAGCAATTCTACTATCTCTACCTAATTTTTGTTTCACTCAAGTAAACATTGAGCATATCTTTTCAAAAGTCCCTTATTTTCATATCAATAAAATAATCCATGTTGATGGCAAAACTTTTGTTGGGGGTAAAAAAGATGATTGTTATCGAGCAACGATTATCGCCTTTGATGAAAATGGAGATATTGAATGGGAAGTGGCAACTAATGGTTGTTCCGAAGTCACTGATATGTTTTTTAGACCATCCGATTCTGTATTAGTTATTGCCAGTGTTTGGAGTACCGCCTGCAACTTTTTAGACCCGGAATTTGATGGCCCACATCTTTTTTCTTTAGATATGAATGGTAATTATGTATTTGATATCCATATGACTGTCGATGAATTTGGGAGTGATTCTTATGCGGATCTATACTTAGCTACGAATTCCGACGAAGAAATAATCCTATCTAATGGTGAAAATTTATACTGGGCTGATAACGAAGGCATTCCTTATACTTCTGAAAATTACCCCGGAAATACTTTTAAGCACATTTTGACTTATAATGATAACTTAATCATTTCATCTTCTAATAATCAAGTCTTTTTCTTAGATAATAATGGAAGTATTCTATCTGATTTACCTTTTTCTAATCCTGTTTTAGATCTTGACTTAGACGGAGATAATCTGTATATCCTTACCGCAGATAAGGTTTTCAATTTTCACCTTCCAACAGAGACCTTAAGTTCTGAGGATTCTTTTGCTGGCACTATGATCGCTACTGGGTTTTCATATGATGATAATTGGATTTATCTCTGGGGACATGATCAACAAGATATTGAATTGGCTAAAATCGGTCAACTTGATAAAACAAATTTTAATCCAATAGAATTTATAGAACTTAATCAGGATGACTTATTTATTACTGATATATTTTCTGATGGAACTCAGTTATTTATTGCCGGAGATAAATTATTAGGAGATGGACCAGACCAAAGATGGTTTATCAAAGATGCTTTTGTTAAAACAACCAATATTTTTTCGCCCCCGACCTATCTTCAATCTGCTGATATCAGCATTAGTAATTTTGTAGTTATTCAACCATCAGAAGTAATTGACTATGATCCCATTGAAGAACTTTATACCTTTGCTAATAGTGATATATTATTTGAATATGATGTATACAATGAAGGCACTGATACTGTTTTTCGTTTTTCGATGTTCACTCAGGCAGGAGGGGGTATTTTTTGTGAGGAATTCAGACTATTCAAACATTTTGTAGATTTGATAATTCCACCAGGAGAAAACGTCACTATCTCAGCGGCCTTACCTGCTAACGTATTTCATTTCGCGCCCGAAATCAGGTTAGAAGTTTTTGCGCCAAATCATCGCTTTGATGGAAATCCTGAGGACAATTCTCTTTCTGGAACAGACTTTATTGTTTCTGTTGAATGTAATTGTGGATTGCTAGACACAGGCATTTTATTATATCCTAACCCGGCAAGTAATATTTTAAATGTACATATTAATTCGAAAAATTTTTCCCATTCCGAAAAACTTAGATTAGTTAATATTCAAGGGCAGGTACTAGTAGATTTTGATATTCCTTTAAACGATTCAAACTATGAACTTTCTGTAGAAAAATATTCCCCAGGAATTTATTTCGTCCAATATCTAAAAGACAAACAAGTCGTCGACACCAAAAAGATTATAATTAAACATTAATAATATAAAAAATGCTAGCCTTGTGGAAGATAATGCTATAAGCATGGCAATCGCAAGCTTATCTATCAAATATGGATTGAGTAAAAATAAATGATCAAAATTTTTGAAGTCTGCCAAAAGTGGCCACTCACAAGCGAAGCGATCACCAAATCACACAGTCTATAGGACTGATCACCATAACACAAATCTAAAATATCGTTCTTGCAATTGCCATGATGCTATAAGGCTAGTAATTTTTTTTCTCAATTTCAAGAATTTTATTTGGATAATCTGTTATAATTCCATCAACTCCAAGTTCAATTAGTTTTTCCATTTCGGGCTTTTGATTGACCGTCCAAGGAATCAGTTTCATCCCTTTGTCATGTACTTTACTTACTAAAGTTTCATCGACAAGCTTAAAATAAGGACTATAGATATCAGGCGTAAAATTTAATTTTTCAAGATTGGATTCAAAACTGTCCATATTTTCTACCAAAAAGGCATTCTTTACTTTAGGTGCTTGTTTGTTAAGTTCTACCATAACTGTAGGGTCAAAAGATTGAATACAACTTCGTTTTTTGATACCTAAGTCTGAAATTTCTTTAATCACAAGTTTTACAAATTCTGCTGGAGGTGGAACCAAGCTATCATACCAGGCTGGCTTACTCTTAATTTCAATATTATAATACGGTTTAGCTCTTTTATTATGCTTACAGTATGCTTCAACAGCATTGACCATATCTTCTAATGAGGGTTTATTGACAAATATCGGTTTTTGATCCGGGAAACGCTCATTGCCACGACTCCCACAATCATAAGCTTTGACCTCATTATAAGTCATATCAAAAATGCGATGATCCTGCTCCTCTTCTTCTGAGACTGGATGACCATCTGGTTTCTTACAAATGTGATAAGAAAAATATGGATCATGGCTTACAATGAGTTTTCTATCTTTAGATACAGCAAGGTCGAGCTCTAAGGTAGAAATTGGAAACTCTAAAGCTTTTAAAAAAGCAGGAATAGTATTTTCAGGTAATAATCCTCGACAACCTCGATGACCTTGCCAGTCGAAAGCATTTTGATCAACCATGTTTTCTTGATTTAGCGTGCAGGAGCAAAGTATTAATAGACAGAGTAAGTATGTAGATTTTTTAATTGTCATAGATAGAATAGTATGATAAAAAAAATTAACAATAATATCTATTTTTAAGGAAATAGCCATAAAAACCATTAAAATTCTAGAACTTGCCATATACAGACAGGTTCTAAATTGTCGCTACAAACTTTGTGATGGCTTTAGCCATCCCGTCCCAGGTATACTTATTTTTGAAGTCTTGAATAGCGACTGTCATTTCTTCTTGGTGTTTTGCTTCGAAATAGGTCAGCACGGCATCTTTAAATAATAGAGGCTCTGGACGTTCTACTACAATCCCAGCTCCAAATGGTTCTACTGTACCTTTCAAACCGCCAACATCAGTGACAATCACAGGTAAATCAAAGTGATAACTGATTGCAATAACACCACTTTGTGTCGCAGAACGATAAGGTAAAACACAGACATCTGCTGCTGAAAAGTA
>CBDICS010000070.1:0-150913 GCA_965277415.1 Saprospiraceae bacterium | reverse complement strand
GTTCAGGAAGAATAATGTCTGGCTTGATGTTGGATGCTGTTTTAGGTCCTAACCAAAAAACAGATTTTTGATGTGCCTTAATTAATTGCACCAAGGCAATAGTCAATGCACAGGGTTCGCCAAAAATAATCCAATTTGCTTCTACGGATAAATCTTCAAGCAGATTCCTTTTATTCAAAACTCCAATACTTTTCCATTCTAATGAATAATGACTAGGTGTCTTTATTTCCGGTTTCTGTATCTGACCGTTTAATGAAGGTGCTATTTCTGGTTGAGTAGGAACAGCCTTCGAATAATTGTTATTAGTAAGCTCTGACAATTTAGACGCTTCTATTCCTTTGACCCAATATGAACGATTTGAAAACTGGTATCCCGGAATCCAGGTAGGAAAAGTCGCTGAGCCCAAAACAGCTTGCCAGTCAAGGTTGAAACCAGCAGAATATAATTTACCCAATGAATCTAAGAAATAGAACACTTCCAAACGAGCCCCTTTCCTTTGAAGTAGTGTGCGAAGCAACAGAGTATCTTTGAGTTGTAAGTGATCATTTATAGCAGCTAATGTACTCGCTCCAGGTCCAATCTCTATAAAATGAAATTGTTCTTTTTCGATAGGGATTTTTTCAGCTGCCTGAGCAAATAATACAGCATTCCTCAAATGATCAATCCAATGTTTGGCATCTATCGGTTCAGTAATCCAATCCCCTTTTACAGAAGAGAGCCATTTATTTACAGGAGGATTAAATTTAAAAGGTTTTAAAAATGCTGTAAATTCATCAATCATTGGATCAACAAAATGACTATGATAGGCTTGATTTGTTTTTAAGGTGTAATACTCCACATCTTGTTCAGAAAAATAATTACAGACTCGTATCACCTCTTGATAATCTCCTGAAATAACTGTTTTCCTTTTACTAGTATATACTGCAATTTGAACTTTAGTTTTATCTATTGCTTTTTCAACTTCTGCATGAGGTGCAAAGATAGTCGCCATCCCTCCTTTTTCCGTGAGTGTTTCTATTAACTCTCCTCGTTTTTTAAGAATTCGCATTCCATCTTCTGGTTCTAGACAACCAGCCAAACAAGCCGCCGCATACTCTCCAAGGCTATGCCCTAATAAGACATCAGGGTTTATACCAATTTCAGCAAACAGCATTCCTAGAGCATATTGAATGGCAAATAAAATCGGTTGTAAATGGCGATCTTCGCGTTCTGATAATTCACTTTTTTCAAAAGCAATTCTCTTGAGAGAAAAAGTAGGATCATCATAATTCAGGCTTTCTACACATCGATCAAAATTCTTTTTAAATACAGGAAATCGAAAATACAATTCCTTACTCATGTTTATATAATGCTCCCCTTGTCCTGTAAATAAGAAGCAAATTTTAGCGCCAGATTTAACAGGCTTAGCCTTACTTTTTCTAGCGATATAAGATTTAAGTTTTTCTTTTAGTTTTATTTTATTATCTGCCAAAAAGTGAGTTCTATAATTTAAACTTGATCTACTTAGTGCTTGTGTACTACAGATATCTGGAAGCGCTATTGATGCATCCTGCTCCAACCAATCTTTCCAATATTCTGCCTGTCTGACTAAGTTTTCATTTGAATTGGCTGATAATACAAAAGGTCGTAATAAATAATCGTTGGGGATAGGATCGGGAATAGGAAGCGGAAGCGCTTCTTCTAAAATAATATGAGCGAGAGAGCCACCAAAACCAAAAGAGCTTAATGCTATTTTTCTTTGCCCTTTTTCAGCAGGCCAGTCTTCAAGCCTTTCCGCAACCTTAAGTCTAGACCCCGTTAAAGTAATCTTAGGATTTAGTTCTTTAAGATGAATTTGAGGTGGAATTTTTTTCTTCTGAAGCATTAACACAGCTTTGATGACACTAGCTATACCAGCACTAGATTCCAAGTGTCCGATATTAGCTTTTACAGAACCAACAAAACAATCTTGTTCTCCATCAAGGCCATACAATTTCCGGATTTGCTCCATCTCTACAGGATCTCCAGAAGTCGTTCCAGTACCATGTGCCTCTACATAAGTAATTTCGTTCCCACGCAATTTAGCTTGCCCTAAAGTACTTTTTATCAATTGATATTGAGCAGAACCATTGGGGTAAGTCATGCCCTGTGTCATCCCATCTTGGCTAGTCGAAGAAGCTAAAAGTGTAGCCAGAATAGTATCTCCATCTTTGAGTGCTGCTGATTTTTTTTTCAACATCACTAAGCCACAACCTTCCGAACGTACATAACCGTTTGCACTAGCATCGAAAGTTTTACATCGTCCATCTGGTGCCATCATTCCAAACTGAGCAAGTGTGATTGTTGATCCGGGAGCTAAAATAGCATTCACGCCTCCGACAATAGCTTGTTCGCAATCTCCATTCATAATAGCTTTGGCACCTAGATGAAAAGCAGTCATTGAAGAAGAGCAAGCAGTATCCACAGCCATACTTGGTCCTTTCAAATCATAAAAATAAGAAACCCGATTAGCAGCAATACTATGTGCATTTCCTAAACCTGAGTATGCGTTAAAGCTGTCCATTCCGGGAATCAACTTAATTTTCATATACAAATAATCATTGGTTGATATTCCAATAAATACACCTGTATTTGAGTTTTTTAATGTTTCTTTTTTCCAACCCGCATTTTCAAGTAAGCGCCAAGAAGTTTCTAATACTAGCCTCTGTTGAGGATCAATCTCAGTAGCTTCAAAAGAAGATATACCAAACAAAGCCGGATCAAAATGATCTATATGATCTATTAGCCCTGCCCATTTTGTATTAAATTTCCCAGGGACCGCAGGTTTTTCATCATAATATAAATCATTATCCCAACGATCTTTAGGTACTTCTACAATAGCGTCTTTTCCATGCTCTAGAATATCCCAGAATTTTTCTGTTGTATCTGCGCCTCCGGGGAAACGACAAGCCATTCCGACAATTACAACAGGGTCTTCGGCTTCCTCTTTTTCAGCAGGCGGGTCTATTAAAGTTCCTGTAGTGTATAAAGGTTTAAATTTTCCAGCTCTATATTGTTGAATGCACTGACTCCTTGCAATTTTATAATTGGCTGTCCGAGGCATAATGCCCTGCGGAATAAGTACGATAGCATCCGCCTGAATTCCAAAGCATTCTGAAAGATTTGCTTGAATCAACTGACTTACCTTTTCTAAATCGGTCTGTTCCAAATGTCTATATACTTCTTGAAAAACATAGCAATTATCTTTTGCTTCATCCATAACAGAAACACATGCTGTTGCATCGTTCAATCGCAATAGAGGTTGATTCAATCGGATACAAAACTCTAAGTCTTCCGCACTATGGTTAACCCCTCTAATAATAAGCACATCTTTTTTTCGACCGCTGATATATAAATATCCATTAGAGATAAAACCGATGTCTCCAGTTTTTACGATAGAACTTTTGTCTGTATCTGTACTTTCCAACTCTTGGAGATAACCAAGAGCATTAGAGTCACTCATGATCCATATTTCGCCTTCCTTGCCTTCTGACAAAAGGGCTCCAGACACGGGATCATGAATACTTATTTCTGTAGATGAGTCTATACGATATGGAACTAGCTTTCTCTTTTTGCTTAAACCTAAATCTTTATTGATATAAAGATCATCTAATTCACTCAAGCTTTGTCCACCTGCTGCCAACAGTGTAATTTCTCCCAGGCCATAAACAGGTCTAAATGCTTTAGAGTCAAAACCATGATCCGAAAATTTTTCAGAAAATTGATTTAAGATATCAAGGTTTACCATTTCAGAACCAACATAGACATGCTTCCAAGAACTAAGATCAAAAATCTGGTCTCCTTTAATTTTTCGAATACAATGTTCAAAAGCAAAAGTTGGAGCTGCCCCACTATTTGCTTTATAATTACTTATCGTTTCAAGCCAAATTTCTGGTTTTGATAAAAAAGCTTTTGGAGGCAAAAATACTCCGAAACCAGATTCAAATAAAGTAGCAAACAAATGGCCGACTAATCCCATATCATGATAAAATGGAATCCACCCTGCTATCCTCACCAATTCATCTCGATCAAAAACACGAAACATTCGCTCCATATTATTGATAACTTGTCCATGCGTCAGAACGATGCCTTTGGGTTGAGCAGTTGATCCTGAAGTATATTGAATATAGGCAATATCCGAAGGTTGGATATCAGGTAAAGGATTATCAATGCGTGTGGGGCGAGTCAAAGATTCAATTGTATAAATCTGAACATTATCAATTGCTTCAGCTTCTAATCTTTCTTTGATCAGTCTATATTGGTCTTCTTCTATTAATAAAGCAATTTTCTCATCTGATTTTAAAATTTGGCTCACTTTCCCCCAGCCTTGTTTATTTTTTTTGACTTGGATGGAAGGAATTGGCGCAGGGGTTTTTCCAAGTAATAAGCAACCAAAAAATGCGGTTACAAATTGCGCTTGGTCTTCAAGTGCCAAAAGAACAATTTCATTTTCAGTAGAAATTATAGATAAGTTTTGCGCAACGTAATTACATTCTTTGTTTAAATCCTCAAAAGAAAATTGGCGATACTCTTTTCCTTTTTTATCTAAAAACACAAGTGCTGTATCTCCACTCTTTTCATTCGGAAATTTATTAATCAGATCCGTTAATGTTTTTTTTTTGATCTTATCCATATCTCTAAGCTTCTATATTTTCTCTAAATTTTAATGCCGCTGCTTTCACTTCCAATACACTATTGACAGAAAGCCCAGCAGCAGTAGTTCCAGTCAAAGTATAAGTCCCTGCGCTATCCACTGTATGTGTTCCACTAGCAATGTCTGCCGTAGGAATAGTGATATTACCTGGATTTAAAACTAAGCTATCGAGATTGGCCGTTATCCATGTCAAATCAAATTTGCCACTATTTTCGGGCGCTTCAAAGTATTGGATCTGAGGGTGTGTTGTATCTCCTGAACCAAGATAGTATACTTCCTGTATCATCCCTGGCTGGTATAAAGTAAAGGTTGACAAACTACCATTACTTACTGTATTTAATTCCCAAGCTATATATACCTGAGTACTCGGGTTGGTTTGAAAAGTAAGTCCTGTCCCATCTTTATTTGCAAACTTGAAGTAAAGAAAAGTTGCCGGTTTTATAGTGAAAGCAAGTTTCTCCACATCTGCTTGTTTAAATCCATTTGCAGTTATGATATATTCCGCTTGTTTGGGCAGTTGACCATAATTGAGTCTAAAAGCACTAAACAGGTCACTTCCTGGAGTAAGCGTTAATGGGTTAGCAGGAATATTTTGACGTTCATTAGGTATTGTTGGAGTCGTAAGAATTACAGAGGAAGCAAATTGAGTATGCCAGGATAATTCTACAGACTTATTTACTGCAATTGCTTCCGTAGCAGGAGGCGTAGAAGTATAAGAATTGATAATTGGTGGATTCTGCTGAAGGGTTACAATTTGATCAACATGATTTGAAGAAGAATAAACTGTTGCAGTATAATTCCGTTGAGCGACCGTATCACTTTTAGGAACATACACCGTTGTACTTTGTACCTCAGGTGGATCATGTTCTACCGGGCGTTCCACTGTACCATCGCCAGTTGGGAAACCTGAAATCACCACTTTAATTCCACCAGAAGAAAGCCAATTTAATTGAGTCGGTTCAGATTGTCCAACTATCAATTTATCCAACCAAGCTATAATCCCCAGACCTTGAGCTTTTATAGTAAAATCCAAAGATGTATTCTTCTCCTGCCCATTCATCTTTTCAACAATGCCTACTGCCGTATCTCCAGCAGTAGCGCTAATCGGCACCTGCGAAAAAGTTATAGTTAGGGCATCTCCAGGTTCGACGGTTACCGCATTAAAAGAAACTGTTACAGAAAAGGAATCCCCCCCTACTGTTTTATTAACAGTATAACCGCTTTGTGCTGGTGTACTTCCTGAAAAATCCTGACTACTCACCATTGTGCTCGGAAAAGTAATTTGAATCTCATCTGAATCCGTAAAAGAGATATTTTCTGCTGAATTATTAGTCGCTGTAATTACTATATTAGTCGTCGTATTTAAGAAAGCAGCGGGAGGTGCGACTCTATAATCAAATACAGTACTCGTATCTGTTAGGTTTATGGTATTCGTGATTTGTTTATTATACATTTCTTCTTTAATTTTTGCATTAAAATATTTCTTTACGGCTTCTTACTTCTCATTAAAATCAGATAGATTAAGCCAGCCTTCGATAAGTCTAACAGGTTTTTTAGGAAGCGTTCCTAAAGGTGTAAACGGTTCTATAGGGGTTTCCTCATTCCAAGTTGTAACATTTTCCCTAGCCATCCATGCCCATTTTCCTTTTATCTCAGAGGGGCTTGGCATTTTAATTTTAGAAGGATCTAATAATAAAGGGCCCGCTCTAAAGGAAGCTTTTAAATTACTTAAAGCCTCCGCTACTGGGCCATTGGGGAGTACTTTACTCGAAAAGGGTAAGCTGCCAGGGAAAATTGGAATATCACCAACGGGGTCAACTAATACCGTCAATTTCACTGGCGTACCATTAGCTTCAAGTCCCACTGTATGTCCTGCCTCAACATAAGAAGATGTATAACCACCTGTTGATATCGGAGGAAGGGCCCTCAATGTTTGACCAGCCCGAATGATATTTATATAAGTTTGTGTTTGCCCATCTATTCCATATACTGGATAGAATGTATTGTATTGATCTGCTTCAAAATATCCCATTACACCATTTTCAATCAAGTAGGCATCGCCCACTCTTAAGGAAAAAGGAACGGATAAGTATGGCGGCAAACTTGGTTTATAAGTACCATCATCATTATAATATTTTCCGGTATCACACCAATTTTGTTTATAACTTGGATCTCCAGAAATGTTTAATGAAACTTGAGCCCTTACTACTGCAAGTGGCCGTCCAAGTAATATAGATAAGTTGCCATCTTTATTTGCATAATTACTTAAAGTCCAAAGGGCACTATCTATTGAGGCCATAAAATCATCAAAAGCATTAGCTCCTTCGAAGCCAGTTTCCAACAATCCATTAACAAAGCCAGCTAAGTGTTCATTCTCTTCTAAATCCGGCGGTGCGCCCAAGGTAGTGTTTAAGCCCGGAGTCGCATCCCATCGTATTGATTCCTTAGTTGCAGTGTCTTCACTTTGTACTTTTATTATAGCTCCTTTACTATTTCCCTTTTGATCAAAGACCATCAATGAATTGTCTAAATGATTGGCCATCACCCAGCCACAAATAGGACTGGTAGAATCCGCAGAATTTGAAATGATATTATCATCATCGTTCTGTAGTAAATCCAGATTGGCTTTTGCTGCTTGTGATAATCGTGGTGGAAGTTGTCCAAATTTTTCTAAGGTTAAGCCTGAACCATTTTCTGAATTATCAGGTGTCAATAAACTTTCTGACCATTGCACTGTCGTCATTGGCGTATTATCAGGCGATCCTATTGGTAGGTCTCTTCCAAACATAATTTGTCCAAATGAATCAACTATCCATACATTAAGCAATTGAAAATGTCCAGATCGAATTGGGGAATAAGTTTGAGGTGAACCAGATGAGTTTGGATTTGTACAAGGGCAATCAGTCGTCGATAATTCCGGTGCAAAGCTTTCATTTGCACCTTTCAATAATGAATTAATATCCTCTGGATCATTGTTTTCAAAAGGTGAACTAGCCAATAAAGTTTTGGTGATCAGTTGTTCTGTAAAACCACTAATAGATTGAGTCAATATATCGAGATTCTTAATTCGCCCAGCTGCGTATTCTAAATCATCTTTTATAAAGTCAGGCAAGTCATCATAATTAGGATCATCCTTAAAGGTTGATAATTTGAGTTGTATATTTTGAGCGATAGAAGGATTGAGCACTGATCTTCCAGAAAAAGTCAAGGCATTTTCATCTGAAATATTTTTACCTTCCCAGAGATAATCTAATTCTGCTAATTCCCAATCTTCTAAAGGAGTAGTAGAGTCTAAAGAATTGGGAAACCATTTTACTTTCCAATCCATAAAGATAGGTGTCCACGGTTGTTTTGTTCTAAATGCAATAGCCGCATGAGCAGGTGGAATACCGAGGAAGCCAGCAGCAGCGACTAATGCTGCCTTCGGGATTTGTAATTCATCAGCGTCATTATATATTTTACTTTGGTTGGTTTGAATGATTTTAGTTAATTCTTCTAAAGGAGATTCTGTTCCACCATTTTGGGTTTTAGCCGTATAGGTGCTTTCAGATATTCCTCGTTTATCAAAATAAATTATTGCAATAATAGAGGCTGTACTCAAATCTAAAAGAAGGGTTTCTACCCAAAGATCCATTACTTCTTTTGGAAAAGCCTTCCAACTGGGGAAAGTAATTTCGTCAAGAAGATCTGTTGCGTTTATCGGAAAGGATTCACTTGTCCCCTGAAAATCATATGACACTTCCAGTTGCGTAATAAATTGTCCCGTATACCTGACGTCCAGCATTTCAAAATTCATATTGACTGAACTCGCAGATAGTTTTGTATCCAAATCTGCTCCAGCAACCATAATCACTGGATCATTAGGTGCAGCGAAACCAGGAAGTTCTGCTGATTTCAATATAAAGTCAGCTCCTAATAAATTGCTTAAAGCAGTAGTTTTATCAGTAATCGTTGACGTTTCACTTGTCTGTTGATCAATATTTTTTTGCAATTCGGCTTTCAGTGCATCAAAACTTTGGAGAACCTTATCTTGTACACATTGTGGAATTGGATTAGTCCTTTGAATACTAATGACATACAATTTATAATTGAGCATGAATAGTTCATTACGTTGACTTGCAATGGTATTATTCAATGCATTCAATGTGCTTTGCAGTGTATTTAAATCGGTCAAAGCTTGGGTCTGCTCTTCATTCAAAGGAATAGATTGTCTTCCTGCTTTCGTCGAAGGATCATCTGTATCACTTTCTGCTCGGACGACAATCCATTCTATCCCAGCAGGAGAAATTGTAAATCGGGCATCATGCAATTGGTTTTCAACCTTTATAGGATCTTTTTGATAATCATATAAAAGGTCTTTTTGGAAAGCCTCCAAAGATCTTGCAATTAATGGAATGTCGCTAGGTGGTTGTGGATTCCCGGGATTATTGACAATTTCATGTGCCATATAAGTTGCGATAGCCTCCACAGAATTATTGCCCATCGCAATCGTAGGTAATTCTCTTGTCCCTAATGGAACACCAGAGCCATAAGCAATCGTCTCGCCTTCCCATTTGACCATGCCCACCATAGAATGGCAAAGTAGTTGTTTCGCTAAATCCGGTTGTTCATTAATTTCGCCATTAGCCTGTTGCCAAGTGTGCCAAGCTTCTATCGCTTTCTTTGACTGTTCTGGTAAATTTAATTTGGACGGATCAAAAACTCCGGTAAGGCCATGATCTGCTTGCCATTTTGTCCAGGCTTCAACTGCATTTTCTACATCCGTATCAGATTCTCCAACTGTCCACATAAATTCATTTTGAATCTGAGCCTGCCAAGCCGTATTATCAGTCGTAGGCAAATCAATCAACACATCATTATCAGGGTCAATATACCAACCAATAATCGAATAGGTATAATAATATGGTGTATTGGAAGAAGCATTTTCACTAAGGGAATCATCATAAAAACCAAAGACCTCTCTGACATTATCGTAGGTTACAGACCAAGATAAAGCTGCAGGTCCAGCAGCTTTTAGCTCGACACTTGTATTTTCAGGAGGCAAATCTCCATCCCATTGATCAAGTGGGACACTTTCACCAATCGTATTTACTGGAAAGTTATTGGCATTAAATGGGTATTGACTTTTTGACTGAGGAGCAGGTGGAGGTCCGCCATCAGAAATGACATCACTTTTTACTACATGAGAAATTATCGTTGGAATCGATCCATCTGTAATACTTTTATACTCCAAACGAGTGACCAACCACCGATTAGGGACCAAAGGAAATGCCACATCACCATCATTATCTACGCCATCCACTTGCTTTCCTTTTCGCAGAGCATAAGGTAAGGTCCACATGATATGTGCACCGGGTTGAAGGTGATCACTTCGACTAACGACACTAAAAAGCTCGGGCTCAATAGTGCCCAATGTATTGCGAAGAAATAAATCCCAATATTTTATTTTATTACTTACTAAAGCAGTTCCTGTAGAATCTTCATGTCCTTCCTGAGGGAGGTCATTTTTTCCGACCAACAAAACATCTGTTGCTAAAGGTACCATTACTCGTGGTCCAGGCCATACTTTCATTTTAATGGAATTACTTGCCATAACAGTTCTGTTTCTTTTTGGTTATTAATTGGTATATCATATAATAATTTGAGCAGGAAGTGGATATTCACATGGCCATAGTCCATCATCGTTTTTATACGCTTGACGCCCAGCTGTAACCACCATTTGAATAGCAAAACCACCAGGAGTTAGATTAGATGAACCAGTTTCAGGGTTCAATAATGGATTAGGTGCTGGCACCTTTCCCATTTCGTCTTCAATATTACTAACCAGTCCAATAATATCAATAACACCTTCACTATCCCCTGTCAAAATATTGCCCGATGCTTGAACGACTTGCCCGCTTCCGGGAGGGTTTATTATTTGTGAACCGCCTGGATACTTAGCAGGGTTTGGTGGGTCATTTTGAAAACCCAGCCCTCTTAAGTTAACATCAAAAGTGGTACTATCTTTTTCTCTTTGGATTCCAAAATGCAATCCTTCACTAGGTTCTATAAACTCTACATTAACAGGCACACCATTAAAAATGCAAATAAGCAGACTGTTAGAAAGCCGATCCATTCGCAGTATTTTCAATAAGGCTCCAGTTTTATCATAAGCATTTATTTCAACACCGGGATAGTCTGTCACCACTTGCGAACGAAACAGTAATCCAGAGATCGTTCCACCTATTTCAGTAGGTGTGACAATAGACTCATCTCTAATAGTCGATCGCACCTGCTGTTGAGCAACATCCACTTGTTCATAAATTTCCTTAAAAAAGGTAAAGTTAAAAATCTGCTCTTTAGTAGATAAGACACCAACACTTACAGCACCATCAATCAGGCGATCAAGCCAATTTCGATCCAAGTAAAAAAAGCGAATAGCCTCTGTTGGCAACATTCGATAATCCGGCACCAAATATTCGATAGGCACTCCATATAATAAGGTAAGTTGTGCCAACCATTGCTTCAAATCATCGGTGAGAATCGGAGGCAATTGATCCGTTGCATTATCTGAAAATGCAGTAGCCACTGATTGATGAAAATTTTTTCTATTTGCCCAAGATTGCATAGGTTAATTTTTTACTTATTAAGAATTACCATTAAGGGGTCTTCATCATTGTCCAGGATATCGTTCTTTTCTTCTTCTGTCAAAACACCAGGGAGGTGTTCCCCCAGCGCAGATGCTTGTCTTGCCTCGAATTTTGGCCATTCAACATCTTTTATTTTATTTGCAAATAAAGATTGAACACCTTGAACAATGCCTACTGGACTTGTTTGTTTAGACACATCTACTGATCCTACTCTTGCAGCATTCTTATTCATTTCATCTTGCGCAGATTGTTCATTTAAGTCATTGATATAATTATTTCGCCATTCAAAAAACCCTTTTGCAAAGCTCCCATCAGAGAGCGCAAGTAAGCGACCTATTTGCCAGGCAGCACTATACGTATGATTAAAGATTCCATTTTCCGGATCAT
This sequence comes from Saprospiraceae bacterium, assembly GCA_965277415.1. Taxonomy (GTDB): domain Bacteria; phylum Bacteroidota; class Bacteroidia; order Chitinophagales; family Saprospiraceae; genus JAHDHW01. The sequence continues at coordinate 139,225 of CBDICS010000070.1, read as the reverse complement.
AATGCATCGCATGATCACTGTACAAATAAGGTGGATTAAAATTGGTAGAAAGGTCTCTTTTGGTTGGTGCTGGCACTAGCGGAGGGCGATACCAAGAAGTAGCTGTTTCCCCAACCCTCATATCGTTTTGCAAAGCGGTATAGCCAATTTTCAATGCTTTTTTTGCGGTCTCATTTTCTATGGTTTCATTCGCACCAGGCATTTGCATAAGTTTGACTCCACCTCTCCCCTCTTTACAAAGGTCAGCCATTAAAGTCAAGAAGCTTGCCTTTGCCGCACTGGCTTTGAAATTCCAGGAATTTAGCAATACTAACCTTATTAGTTTCTTCCCATCAGGTAAGCTACTTCCTCCTCTCAAATAATCAGAATACCCTTCAAAGGAAACTAAAAAAATATTATTAACGGCTGGTGTATCTTCCGTTCCCGCTTTGGGTAATCTATTGCCAATAAGTAAAGAAAAGTATCCATCTCCTTCCATGCCCAACATGACTTTACCATCTGTATTTACAGCCCGGCCATGTGCTAAAAATGGCAACTCTTCTATGGTTGGTGCAATACTCTGAAATGTTTTAAAGTCAATATCGACCACCGTTACTTTTGTATCCATAGAGATCCCAATATCTGCTGCGTCTAAATCTGGCCCCTGGATATCTCCTCCTGGAGTCAACAATTCAGAAATCGACACCGAAAAAGGGCCTAGTACTTTATTCGTATCTGTGATCTTTTTAGCTCCTTGTGTTATTTCATCCGGATAAATTGTCAATAGTCCCATCCAAGGTACTCCTTTATGCTCTTCTGGCTTCAATGGATTGATCGGTCTTGACCAAGGCAATGACATATCCGTCATCACTACATTAGGCAAAACATTATCAAAAGTACCTAAAGCCAATGGAGGAGGATACATTGAATGAATTGCCGAAGTTTTCAAAAAAAACTGTGGGCCTTTGACTATAAAACTCTTATTTGTTGTATAGGTAGGAGTAGTTGGACCATCAGGATTGGGTACATTATCAATGGTCTGATTAGCCGATAGGCTATAGCCACCAGCTAGTAAAGGCGGCTCTATAGCATCGAAAAACTGGATATCGCCCGGACTTATTGTACTTTTATTTGTCAAAAAATTCATTGCGTAATTTTTATTTTTTTTGCAACTCTTATTCAATTTCGCTCTTTGATAAATCTCGTATTCGAGGCAAGCAGTAAACAATGTCAATGCTACATTTCATCGATTTTAATCTTCTTTACAGCTGATCCACGAGGTTTCTTAGGAGCATTAATCTTTAAAGCAACTTTTGTTGATTTGATATCGGATTGACCAATTTCTAAAGCATTTTCATTTAAGGATGAACCGGAGTAAATAGCACTCGGAGATTTTCTTAAATCGTCGAAGCTGTAGACACCTACTATTCGTTGAGACTCCTCTCCACTATATGTTATCACTCCTACATATGATCCAGCACTAAGCTTTGATTTAGATACTTCAAAAATTAAAAGCAGCTTCTTTTTCAAAGACATGGTTCGAATAGGTTTCGATTTTCCAAGTGTCAATGGCAGTTGATTAATTTCAAGGCTGACTTGAACCGTATCAAAAGTTCCTCCTTCGACCAATACGCCTACATAAGGATTTTCAGATAGCAAGGCTGTTTGATGCCAACCTTGAGAAAGGGCATCATTTTCTCCCATCACAAGATTGTTTGCTAATAGCCGACTAACTTCTACCGTCCCCTGTGCATCTCGTCGTTTATTCACTCTTATTCTCTTGGTATTTTGCACCTTTAATAAACAGCCATTACCTATTGACCAAACTGGGTTGATCTTTGTCAACATAGAATTTTCTTGCCATCCAACTATAGCATGTTCAGCAGGATTGTGCGCTTCGACTGCGACTTGGCTTGTTTGGTTTGGAAGCTTATAAGTTGTTCTATCTTTCAAAATTTTAATACGCTGCAAAGCATGATACTTATCAAAACAGTGTACGATGGCATTTACATTTCCGTTTACATTTAATGTATGTGCTGCTTGTGTATCTACCTTCCAAACAATCGCTCCTCCTTCAAAAAGGTTTTTAATTTCGGTACGGGCTTTCTCCCGCAATTTCGAATTCCTTTTACGGATACCAGATTTATCGAAGCCAGTATAACTAGTCCATTTTCCACTGACAACTTTATGTTGATTAGATGATGATCCTTGCTCAGCCCTTATATTAGAATTCACCCGGTATCGTCTTAGCACACCCTGCATCACTGGTGGTGAAGGAACATATTTTGAACTAAGTGCCTTTAAAGAAGCAGTAGTCGGCGGAGTGTAAGGTGTAGGGTCTATAGTCTCCCCATCATTTTGATAAACATCTATTGCAGCCAATACTGGAAAAGCTTGCAAAATTAAATTAGCAGAAGAAGCCATTACGGAAAGATCAGGATTAGTGGGTGCATCAATACTAAAGGAAGTCGATTGATTCAATACCGTATTAAAATTCTGATTTCCAGAAGTACTGGAAATAGCCGCTGCTGTCAATGATGAAAGCGCAGTATAAATCGCATTTCTATTTGAAATCACATCGACATTATACACCACATCTGTACCATCTGACATGATCGTTTTCATGATCGTTGTATACACCTTGTCTTGATCCAGAATTGTAGTTGGCGCTTTATATCTTATTTTATTGTAAAACGGTAATAAGCGGTCACTGCCATCTGTATATTTCATTCGGTCTATCGGGAAAGCAGGAATTTCACCCAAAGCAAGGTATTGATCTGCGGTCATGGAGAGTCCCATCAAAACAGATTTTATAATCATATCATCTCCACTTGGCGCTTGTGTTGTACTAATCCCACTTTTCGACCATAATGCTGCTGGAGCTCCATTTAAATCAGCGGAGAGGTTCATTCCTCTTGATGCTAAATCAATAGGGTCAGAAGCGGCATTATTATTCGTTACGATTACCTCAATTGGTGATTCTAGGGTATTGACATAACCCAGTGGACGTATCCCTACTGGATTTCCATTTTCTGAATACGTCGAACCTTTAACAGTCACTTTACTAGAAGGAACGGCTGATGCAACATTAAAAGAATAATACATTATACTAACGACCCAATTTGAATCTTCTCCATTATTCTCTGTATCATTAGAATTTTGAAGACCAGAACCTGCATTCCATTTTAAGACTTGTTGACCATTACTACTTGCACTAGCTGCTTTAACTTTAGTTCTTTTGGTTTTTTTACGACTAAGTGATTTTTGAGTAGCCGCTGGTGTTTCGTTCGGCGGTAAAAAACTATTAGCAAAAGCATCCCAGCTTTTCAGGTTAGCATCATTGGTCTCTGTTTTTTTATCTCCAATAGGTATTGTAAAGGAAATCACGTACCAGTCAACTTCTACCTGTCCATTAATAGGTGGTCCTTCCAAATGAAGCTTAGCTCCTAGCTCTGCTTTGATGGTAATTGAAACCCCTGAAACTGTAAATCCAAATGAAGCACCAATTGTAATACCAATATCAACACTAAAGAAGAAAGGTTTCCATTCTATAAGGAAATTTGCATAAGCATCCAACCAAGCTTTCAGTGGCCCAGCTTCAAAGAGCACTTTTAAATAACCGCCTGCCATGATAGCAGTTGGACAAATTGCAAAATAAGCTCCTCCAGTGATACTTACTTTACCAACACTCACATCCATTATCCATTGGAATCCCAATCTAGGTACTGTAGGATAATAAGCAGGTGCTTGAAACTGTGGATGGTAACCACCCAAAGTGATCACAAACTGGCCAGCTGGAATATCTACTGGTTTGCCACCGATTGTTTGTGTAATATTTTTGTACCAAAGGAAAAAAGCAAAACCTCCTGTCAATTTACATTCCTTGGTCAATACAAAAGAATTGGGTGTAAGTTGAGCTTCAACAGATATAATGCCTTCCGATGGTTTAAAAGAAACTTTAATCGCTAACTCAAAATAAGCCAAAGCAGAGTCTTTTGGAAGTTCTGGCGGTAAGGAAGCGTAACTTAATCCAAGTAAATCAATTTCGAAATTTTTCCCAAACGAAATAAAAAGAACAGCAGCCGTATTGATTAACTCAAAAGACTTAAATTTCAAACCAGCAGCAAGCCAATATTGTCCTACTTCAGGAGCCACTACATTCGCCAATTCTGCTAAAGCATTGGCTGGATCATTACTACCTGTCAAAGTTCCATTAAGAACTCCAGACACTAATGGAAAATCCATCACCTTATCAACCTCAGGAATTTTAATAGAGCGATTGTATCCAAACCCTGCCGCTACGCCAGTAATAAAGAAGGCAGGCACACCTCCTAAAGGTGCATCCAAAGCACCAAAAATAAATAGGGAAGTTACATTCTTACCACTACTATCAGGTACCTGAGCATAAGATCCCAATGCCATTATAGAAAAGGTACTGGCTTTCAAAACTGCCGCACCGGTATATTGTAAGAAAGGTTCTTTTTGTTCTAATAGGCCTCCGGAAATAGAAACGTTGCCTCCTTTATAACTCACATCCAAACCTGCTAGATCTAAAGTATAGGCAGAAAAATCTGTCGGCGTTTTGACGGGAATTCCTACTTCAAGTCCTATCAAAGAGACATCGAGTCCTGCCAGACCTATATTACCGGTAAAAATGAAGTCCAGCAATGGTTTTTGTTCATCTTTATCATCCCAACCTACCCCCAAGCTATCTACGAATAAAGGTCCAAAAGCACGCTGAACAGGGATGATAATTTCATCGCCATTTCCATTACCACTGATCAATTGAACAGATAATTGATCAACATAAGCAACTTGAGCAGAGAAGGTAGGATCTGCTGGCGGATTCTTATCATCCTTTGAGTCTTCACTATCTGTACCCGATCCTAGTAAATTACTAGCAATTGGATTCGAACTATTCCCTGCACTCGGGTCATTTGGATTGTTGGATTTGGTCGTCAATTGGTTTGGAGCAAGAGAGACTCCCATATCAGCCAAGGTCAAACTACCACCAAAAATTATTGTTGGTGATGCTGATTCATTAAATTTAATATTTAGTAAAACTCGTGGGTCAATAGCACCTAATTTGAATCGAGCCAAATCAACAATAGGTTGTCCATTTTTGCCAACTATATCAAAACCAACATTTTCAAGAATAATATTAAACTCATGAAAATTGATCGTAACCGGATCAGTTGTAATTGGTAAATAAAACTGAATGCCCGGCAGTAATTTATTATCTGCTCCCTGACTCCAACTATTTTTAATCCAAGAATCATCCGTAGCGCCTATTTGGAGTACAACATTTGGTAAGGCATCTATTTTAAAATTAGGCGCAGCTAATCGCAAACCATATGCACCTGCTTCGTTTGGATTTTCTCCGATACTAATTGAGCCTCCTGAATCAAAAGTCAATAGTGTAACATCAGATTCTAATAATTTCTGGAGTAAATTACCCAAAAAGATCAAAGGTGTGATTTCTTTAATTTTATCAATTGTATTAAGCGAGTATATCGTTTTATCTTCCCCTTCATTGGATTCAATCACCAAAGTTGAAGCTACCAAGAGTTCAATTGGAGTCAACTCAACAGTCGTACTATTAATTGGGGAAAACAAATTAAACTGTAACCACTTCAAGACACTTTCATTATTCAATACAAGTACAGAAACATAGCGCGGTAATACATTCTTGATCACTGCCAACAACCATTGTTTCACTTCTTCGCCAAGGGTACCTGCATTAGGTTGCTGAAGGCGTTTACCAAAAAAGACGGGCACTAATTCTACTGCAAGGTCTGATTGTTTTGTTGATTTCGTAATATCTCCAATCGGATCAAATCCTAAATTGAAAAAAGTAGTCTCATCATATTTCAAGAAAAGTTCAGGACCATTTATACCATCGAGTGGAATGATCACAGAAGCATCAAAACTAAAGGTAAGTTTACTTAAAGTATCTAAATCTACTCCTATTCCAGTACGGCCAATACTTATATCAAGGTATTTCAATTTTGGTACAGTCAGGCCAACCCATAAACCCAAATTATTTTGATCATCTAATCCAAAATAAAGGTTAAGCGGCAAGGTATCACTTGGCGTATACTCTAGAAGACCTCCAGTCGGAATAAGTGTTCCAACCTTAGGGACTGCCTCAAAAATTGCTTGTACACCCTCTATCGTTTTATTGAGTTGTGTACTTTCAAATAGTCCTTTCAACCATGCCAGGGAAGTGCTTTCGAGTTCTTGAGTAATTTCAGTCTGAGATTTCCCACTGCTTACAATCGGAATTAGGGAAGTTACCAGAGCACCTACTGGTACTTTTTCGCCAAAGGTATTTAAAGCATTAACGAATGTAGTCGCTCCTTTTTCTTGTAAAGAAGCTAAAATTTTTGGGACGACTGTCTGGATAACTTCCGCAGCGGCTAAAGTAGCTGCACCTTCCGCCAATTTACCCCAACCTGTAAACGGTAAAAGTTGTAAAGTTAGTTGAGGATCAGCGGGCGTACCTTGAGTAATAGAAAGCGCAAAAGTTTTATCAAATCCGATTTCTGCAAAAATTGGAAATCCTTTGGTTGTTGCTAAATCCAAAGAACCAGAAAAAGATGCCTGATAGTCAGTTGAAACACTTACTGAAAATAAAAGATTACTCAGTGATCCATTATTATTTGCTATCTCAATACCTGCACAACCAAAACTAAACACTGCTGCTCCTAATGCGGTATCGCCTGACATCTCTACAAAGAACCCATAAGGCAAACCAGTAATATTGATGCCATTTTTTGCTGCATTAGGTCCGATAGCTATGTCAATATCCGTCGAGGAGGGTTTGTAATTTGCTGAAGGAAATGCCGAAAACTTACTAATCAATTTAGAAATATCAAACTGCCCATCAGTCCCTAATACACTATCTGATAATAACCAATCCAGAGGGTGAAACAATAGACCTAAGAGAGAAGGCATTTCCCAATTAATATTTTCTGCTAGTGCTCCATTTGAATCATCAACTTTTTTAGTTGCTATTCCTAAGGTATCAAAAACAGATTGTATAACCGGATATTTTTCTAATAGCTGACTTTTGAAAATAGCATTCAAGAATATATTTAATGTATAAGCTGGAACAATATCAGCTACCTGGTTTACAAAATCATTACTATTAAAAGGAAGTAATTGAAGTGGAGCTGCTGCTGGTCGATCGCCATCGCCCCATATTAGCATAGCCGTAGGAGGCGTCAAAGTAACTGTTCCTGTTTTATAGGTCGCTACAAAGGAATTAGAAAGTGTTAGTCCTAATACAGGAACATAAGAGTTTAGTGTTGCGGTCAAGCTTGCATTACTAAAATCAAGGGCTAGAGATCCACTTATTTCCAGAAATGCTTCGTTCTCATTACCGGATGCGTTCGCTCCAATTTTAAATGGATTACTAGAAGGTAAACTTAAAGTCACTACCCCACTTGCAGTACTCGTCAACTCAAGTAAACCAAAAGGAGGAAGGTCATTAATATTTTTTGTTAATTCTGCACTTAGTTTTTTTAGTGCTTGAGTATTATCAAACAAAGCCTTGAACCGCGCCGTAAGGCTATTGATTGGATCAGAAGCAATTTCTAATACGGCCTGTGGATAAAGTGGATAAAATTCTTCCGCTGGTCCTACAATATCTAAACCATTGAAAAGGTCTAATGCCTGACTTGGGAAATCAGGTATTGTAATATCAAATATTGTTTCAAAGACCTCTAGAAGTAAAGTTCGATTTTCCTGCGTTTCAAAAAAGGTCAATAATTGATTCTCAATATACGTATCAGGATTAGCCAATAAGCCCGTCCAACCAGATGAATTGATCCCGTAAGGATCTGTACCTGCGGCAGTAGCAGGATTTCTTTTTAGTGCTAAACCTAAAAGGGACAATACATTATAAGCATTTTGAAATAAAGTTTGATCCTTGACTTCATCGATTGCGAATTGAATACCACGGTTGAGGAGATTTAAAAAGGATTGCTGAGATTGAGCTATAAAAGTAGGCTTTAAGAAATCCTCAAGGCTAATATCAGTAGCTTCCGTTTCGCCAAATAGTTTTGCCTCAATAAGGGTAACAATAGGTTTGAATTGAAGTGAGCCATTAACTATATTCAAATCAAATCCCAATACAGCTTCTCCCAAGCTACCAAGCTCACCACCTAATTCTACCAGATTTCCAGCAGGATTAGATATGGTCACTTGAAAATTAAACGATGGTGCATTCTCGCTACTGACTATCGCTCCGGATTTAAGGTTGTACTCTATCACTCTGAGCTGTGAAAGCATATTCACTGCTATTGCTGGTGTTCCAGAGGAGTAGCTAAAGTTGTCAGATCGTCCGAGTCCAATACCGATTATTTCTGTACTACTGTCATACCATATTGGCAGGTCAAAACCCAATGGCAAAGGACAAAGATAAGGATCTAAGACAGTTCCCGTTCCAGTAATTGTTGGTGCTTTCTCCGCTGAGGAAAGAGCCCATGATAATAAAGCTATTTGGCTTTTAGCTTTATCTGCTGTACTAAAATTAGAAGCGATCTGTTGTTGAAGTAATCCAAATGGATCAGAAAAACTTGTCAAAGGTATTTCTGTAAAACCAGACCAAGTCAAGCCACTTTCTTTAAACAAATCATCTTGAGAAAAATCGGTCAACAAACCAAAAGTTGCACTGGTCAGTAAAGCTACTCGAGTATTCGTTCGTAATAGAAAGATGCCTAAAGCATTGGCGAAAAATGGCCCAAAAGTACTGGCACTCTCCTTAACTAAATCTTGTAAACTGGATTGTTCACTAAAATTTAGATCTGCTCCAGTGACTGGATCTGCAGTTCCGATTTGGAGTGTTGGTTCTTTGACTAACATAGACCAAGACCAAGCATTAGATTGTCCCCAGCCTCCAGATAATTGAGCTGTGGAAACAGAAAATACGGTACCACCAACTGAGGGTGTACTTAATCCTTCTGGAAGCTTCAATTGAGCAGAGACTGAATTAAACCATTTGGCAGTTGTGCTTTCTCCTTTTGGAAAAGAGAGGCATAGAGCATCTAGATCTAAAGAAGGTTCTATTAAGACTGAACTGATGGTAAGTTGCGGCCCAAATCTAAAGCCAAGATTAAGTAATAAGCCATTATCTGCATTTCCATTAATTGTTTCATTAGAAGCAGTTAAATAAGCTGGCATTGTCTGGTCTCCTATAGAAATGCCTACCAGCCATGGTGTCTCAGGTGTACCAGAGCCACTTACAACAATACTGGTGTCTCCTATTTGGAGTAAAGAAGCAAAACTCTGAAGAATATAAGTAAATGGTAGTTTTCCTTCGATTTCTTCTGTAGCTTCTAAAATATCAAGATAGTATTTAGCCCAGGCATTTAAGGGATCAGCAATAGCATTTGTAATACCATCAACTGAAAAAGGAGGCGTTAGGGTGGCCGTTGGCCAATTAGCCCCTGCACTATCCGGTGCAGTCAATCCAATCAGGCTAGCAATACTTTTTACTAATACTGTTGGGTTATCATTTAATCCCATCAAATCTTGTAGTTGCCCACTTAAGGCCACTGTTGCGACTTGAGCTAATTGTCCAGGAGATAGCAGGTTAACCGTACCAAATTCATTGGCCGCATCAGCGAGTTCTACGCCTTCAGCTTGTCCGGGAACGATTACATTGGTCAATTCAAGATAGGGTACAATACTTCCACTGATCAATCCCAGAGATAAACCGCCAAACATTTTATCAACATTATATCCTTGAAAATTAATTAAAGGTGTATTCTCTGTTTCGTTTTCTAAAGAAAAATTAATTTTAAAATTTAGATCAAGACTTACTGAAGGTGTTCCTCCTAATTGAAATTTAGCTAATTCCAAGTCTGACTCCATGATAAACACGGTACCTGAATCGGCTAAACCAATTGGTGTAAGTCTAAATGATAAGCCTGGATAAAAAAAGCGCAGCCCATTATCTACGACTACAGAGGCAGCAGTAAAATTGACTTGTCCAATGTCCACCTGAAGTAGTGATACTTGAAAGGGGGTATTTCTATCACCATTCCCACTTACTTTCAATTTATCACTTGAAAATCCCAAAAAGCCACTAAGACAAGTCATCCAAGCACTAAGCAATTGTGGATCGGCAGTAATACTATTAAACCAATCTATAAAGGGTTTTGCAGGGTCGCCTCCATTATTAACAATTTTGAATAAGTCATACCATTGTAGTATAGGAAGACTGACACTACTATCTGGATCTGCATTTGGAATGGTTTGCGATAAGCCAAACAAAGGCGCCATAAAAAGAATCTGCTCTGCCTGATCAGGGAATCGATTACTCAGTGCACCAATAAATAAATTAGCAGCAGTATCTAATATTTCCTGAGGTGTAATCGCTTCTAAATCTGCCAGCGAATAATTTCTAGGTTTCGCATCTCCAGCTAATTGTAAGGCTAATACTTCTAGTGTAACATCAAAAGGCGGAGATGCAGCTAAATTGATATTTGCACTAAACTTCACCCCATTAAATGATATTCCGTTTTCGTCAATAATTGGACTATTCCCTTCACTACCTTCTACCGCTACACCTATAGAGATTGGATTGACACTATTTGCATCTGTAAAAGTAAGTCCAAAAGAACCATCAGAATTAATAACAATAGCAGGAAGTAAAGCCCATACGTTTACATCAACTACGGGTGTATCTATTGGTACGCTCCATGTTCTTAAAATACCTAAACCTATAGCTGTCGACCCTTCTGTTTCATTATCGATTGTTACTAAATAGAGTCCTGTAGGTACATAATCACCATCATTATTTTTAATCTGAATAGGATACCAAGAACCCAATATGGCTGGATCAGATTGAGGAAGCCCCAATGCATTTCCACCCAAGGTACCTAATAACTGTCCCAATAACTGACCTAGTTCCCGAGGATTAGCTTTAAATCCACTTTCAACATTTGTAATAGGATCTAGAAACCACTCATTGATCAATTCATAAGTATTGGTTGTAGCATCTATTGATTTTAGCAATCCAATCATTACGCCCAAGCTTCCCAATACGGGATCTAAGCCAGAGAACGTGACCCCATTTCCTCCACTCCCTCCTTCAAAGACATCATCTGTAACAAATTGGGGATTAGTTTTTGATTTAGAATGACTAGCCATAATCGAAAATTAAGTATAATCAATCTCCTGACTTTAGTGAGCAGTGCAGAAAACTGAAGTTGTTGTTTTAAGGGATACGGACTAAATAATTGTCCGTTTTTTACTTGATCTTTTTCATTCTGATTAGCCTGGATTTAATAGCTGCATATATCCATTTATAGAATGGTAAGTATTTTCTTCAGCTATCAGTTGGCCATCCAGTACTACACTATTATCCAAGATTGCGTATCCTCCTGGGCTACCTACTAAAGCAGTAGATATTTTATCATAGATCCTCCTTATTTGGTAACATTTATTACCAACTTGCTCATCAAAGGTTTTTTTGAAAGTCGTATCACCCAAACTCATTGCACCAAAAGTATATACTTGTCCTACCGTCAAACCAATGCTAGCATTTAATGTATAATCAAGAGCTGCTAAATTTGCCAGTGCGCCACCAATATCGTGACCTGTCAAAATAAGTTTCTTATTGCCGATCACTGATTTAATTGCAGTTTGTAGTGCATCTTTAAAAAGGGTACTGCCTCCTTTCTCTGTTGGAGAATTATTATACAAATCACTAATCCCTGTATTGACGCCAGCCGAACCTCCAACAATAACGCCTGGAATTAGCAAGGTAGAATTGGAAGTAATTACAAATGCTTCTTCCCAAGTAATCGTCCCTCTAAAAGCTACAATTACATTAAAGGTATTTGAAAAAATATATGCAAAAGGACTACTATTAGAATTGACATGTGCCACAAGCGAATAAGAAGGTACACTCCCTAGTTCATGCTGAGTTTGGCTATATGCTGCCACCACGCATTGAGCACAAGTGTGGGCCAATACTTGATTAAAACCTGTAGATAAAATAGCGTTTGCTTTGAGATCAGGACCAACAGCCAGTGTACCTCCTAATTGTTTGATGTAGAATGTATTCCCTCTTTCTAACCAAGGTACATCTACAGGTGGAAGCGTCACATCATTTATTGATATCGGATTGCCAATAATATTTGCATTAGAATTGACAGGAGCTGATGGAAAAAAATCAACTACGAGCGAAGGTTTTCTAGCCCAATAAGTATCTGTACTTAACTCCCCGTCTTTTAGCACGGTATCATTATAATATGTTTGCAAAGCAGTATTGGCAACATTAGGAACTGAGAAAGCATAACAGGGTGCTTGTTTTTGAGGAGGTCGTTCTCCTCCGGGGCCTCTATGAGTAGCGCTTGGTCTTAGATCCAAAGCGGCTAATTGAGCTAAAGGCGCTCCAAGTCCAATCCCGCAGATATACAAATCAAGTCCTCCTAAAAATTTATCAATTGCACTCCAAAGAGGCGCTCGTATATTATTATAAGAATTTAGAAAGACTCCTTCTAAGGTCAAATTATTATTTTGAGGTTCACCTGTGATACTAGAAGGCAAAGGCAATTGGACACTTTCAATAGATTGATAATACGCTAAAAATTCAGGCCATTTTATTCCCAATGCTAAAACTGCAATCTCTTTAGAAGTGGGATCATCTGGATCGGAATTGCCCTTTGCCAGAAAACCCTGTGCTCTTGGGTTAGGTGGACCAAAAGATCCAAAAAATATTTTAAGAATATCCCAACGATCAGGATAATTCAGACCGCGTATTCTTATAGCATCAGAACTTGCTTGCCCAGCAAGTCTCGTCATCAAAACATCAACTGAAGGAGTTATGGGGTCTATCATAAAAGTGAAGGTTTTAAATAATTATTGCTCCTGAACCGTTTCAGGATTAGGCCAGTGAACTGCTCCATTTCTACCTGGTTGTCCATTGCTTCCTGGGTTACCACCAGCTTTTGCAGTACCTGGCTCAGCAAAAGTAGGCTCGCTACCTTCTGGGTAAACTTCATTCTCTCCACCTTTCCCTGTTTCTCCCGGAAGGCCCGGATTTCCTCCTCTACCTGCTACACCAGGATTACTACTTACTGTTAGCTTACTTGAAATATTGGTATCAGCCGAATTAATAAATACAATCCCTCCATCTCCAGCATTGCCTCCCATTCCACCATCTCCTCCTTTACCGCTATCTCCACCTTGTCCGCCCATTGCCGGGAATGTTTTTTCTCTATCCAAACACTCCGTATTATTAATCCCCGCTTGTCCTCCAACGGCACCTGTCCCCCCGGTTCCGCCTGCCCCAGCAGATCCACCATTACCACCTTTGCTTTGAACAACAATGACATCACTATCAAGTGGAATACCATTAATAATATTGAGTGTAAAAGTAGGTGCCGTATCACCAGGCTCACCTGATTTTCCATTTTCTCCAGTCCCACCATCAGCCCCTTTAGTTCCATTAGTGGCTTGTTTACACTTCAACCACCATGAACCTGATTTATAATCAGATGTATTGGAACCTGGTTGACCAGTCCCATTCTCTTCGCTGTTCACACCTGTTTTACCTTGTTCACCAGAAAGTCCGCTTAGGCCTTCATTTCCAATAATAATTATATCAGCCATTTGTTTTATTTTTAATTTTTAAGAATAAGTATCTATTTATTTTATGGTTCTTTGACAAATCCCGTGTTTGAGACAAAGCCATAAACAAGATCAAAGTTTCCTTTAGTCGCTTTCGATCTTATTTACAGCTTGTCCACAGGACTTGTCAAAGAACGTATTTTATTAAAATTTCCTACCCTACTCTAAGGCAAAGGAAAAGGAGGAGGAGGGATCGGTTCTATCTTTATATCAGATAATTTACCTTCTAATCCCAATGCCCCATTATTACCATTGCCACCACCTCCTAATCCAGTACCACCAATACCACCAGCTCCTGGATTTCCGGGCTGACCTCCAACATTTGTTTGTGTAATATTTCCGGCTAAAGATTTAAAGAATATCTGAACAATTGCACCGTCGCCTCCATCACCTGCATCACCACCATCAGCTCCTTTTCCAGCAGGACCTTGAGGGCCTTGACCAGCAGCAGTACAAGGGGAACAATTATTACCTGGAGGGCCGCCAGGGCCGCCATCACCTCCATTCCCCCCTTTTCCGCCATCCTGTCCATTTCCTCCTCCTGCTTCGACAATTAAATTTCCAGTAATCGCATCGTTTACGGTAGTATGAAATGGATTTTGAGTAGCTCCTTTATTTCCAGGGGAACCTGGCGTTCCAGGCTGTCCGTCTCCACCCGGGTCTCCATTTTCAGGATTGGATTTACAAACTACTGGCGTTCCTTTTATACTATCATCTTTACCACAAACTCCTCCCTTCCCTTGTGCTCCAGTCCCTCCATCCGGACCATCGGGCCCAGGTGTCGCAGGTTCAGTATAATTAGCCGCATTCACCTTGATTATTTTATCGACTGATTCTTCTGATCCTTCTACGCTTACTAATTCATTGGTCGTAATCATCATTGGTGCCTGAGCAGTCAGCTCTCCATTATCTTCTATAATGATTTTATTATAATTCCATTTGACAATGTCTTCTCCTTTTACAAGTTCTGGCGTGTCTATAACCTTATCTTCTTGAGAAGCGAAGTATGCAATTTTCCCAGGAAATAAGGTCGCATTGATTAATGGTCCATATTCTTTTACTCTTTGGGAATCTCCTAATATATAAGCCTGTGCCGCTTTTTGAATATAGCTATGTTCCTCAGGTGTCAAGGAATGCTGCAATTCTCTGATATTAGAAGCATTCGATATCTTAGCACTCATATCAGCAGACAAAGCCGGCGGATAATCAATACTACCGTCATCATAATAATCGGGAACACCTGTCATTTCATTTAATTGTTCTATAGAAGCTACTGGGATAATCATCGGTGGTACATCTGATTCCAAAGGATCAGAAGAATATATTACCGGACCTTTCTTTCCCTTCTTTTTAATTGCGCTTGGCTTGTGTGTCTCTGTATCTTCTGGAAGCCCTAATCGTCGATTGACAGCTCTATAGTTTTCTAAATGTTCCTGCTTTCGCTGGTTTGTTTTTGAATCCATAATAAAAATATAATTTTAGATGAATATAAATTTTGGTTGGTCTACTAGCCCAATAGGCTTATCACAGAACAAGCTAAATGAAGTTGCCCGTCTTTAGCTTACTCCTTAGGGATAGTGTTTTAATAAACCTCATTATGAGGCTCTAGCCTTTGACATGGTGACACAATTTATTGTAAACTCTGTGCTCGCAGTAATGCTCCCACCTTGTTTGAAAGTAATCGTATCATAATTCCAGACAACAGGATCATTGCCAGTAATTAGATATTCTTTATCAATTACCAAATTTTTATTAGCAGCAAAATAGGCAATCGTCATCGGGAACATCAGCACATTAATCAATGGTTCATATTTCTTCACTTTCTCAGCATTGCCGTGGACAAAAACAAGTGCAGCCCTTTTTATATTCTCTCTTGCCTCACTATCCAATTTTTTAAATAAATCTTTTGTTGAGGTAGCATTCTCGAATATTTCATCTTGCTTAGAGGTATAAGGATCAGGGTACCTAATAGCTTGGTTATCCTTTCGACTGGCATTTGCCATGATTTCCCTGAGTTTACCTATTGATTCTACAAGAACTAATCTGGGTGGTATATCTGATTCTAGCGAATCAGATGAATAAGTAATTGACTGGCCAACAAACTCCTCAGGATTATGTGTAGACTCTGTTCCAGACAATCCCATTCGTCGATTAATTTCTGCGTAACTATCAGGTGAGGGATTCGATTTTTTACTTCTCATTTTGATGTGTGTTTAATTATAGTATGCTTAAGGACAAGGAATAGATGATGGTTTCTAATCCTATTTATTATTTATTAAACATACAGTATTTTCAAGCTTTATTCATTCACATTTTTGTTTATTCATGTTCAATTATTTCAAAACATTAAACATAAAAACTATTCATTTATTATTGACTATCAACATGTAACATTTCCCACCCATTTTATTTCTTATGCTTAATTAAATAGCAATAATGTTATTGATTTATTTTAAAAACCAAAGGCATGTAAAATAAATTTCTTTAAAATCCTGAAGTAAATTTCCATCCAATTATTAGAGATTTTCAATGTTTTAAATTATATTCGGATTAATAATACTATGCCCAGAAAACACCCCCAAAATGCACAGTAGCAAATTGATAAAATTGCTCAAAATTTTAACTCCTGACGAGTTTCGCTTATTCCATAAGTTTATTCGATCTATATATTATCAAAACAATGAGCATGTCGTCCAACTATATAAATACCTTAGGAAATACTATCCTGACTTTCCCGAAAACAAAATAAATAAAGGCAAAGTATTCCACTATTTATTTCCCACTCGTCCATTTAATAATAATACATTAGCTTCCTTGATGAGTAAAACAACTCGCTTGGTAGAAGAATATTTATTGATTATTGATATGCAAATGGATGCCTTCGAACGCAAGAAACGCTTGGTAAGAATTTATGGAAAACGCAATCAATTTGATTTTTTTGAAAAAGGCACCAAAGACCTGCTTAAGGAGTTGGAAGAAGCCCCTTTCCCCAAGCATCAAGAATTCATAGACTTAAATCAAAGCCTCTATTTCCATCCTTTACATAATAAATATGATTTGGAAGATGAATCACTAGAGCAATTAATGGATAACCTGGATCATTATTTTGCCTTATCAAAAATCCGGTTTGGGATCGCTCTAAAAAACAAACAAAAAATCTTGTCCAAACCATATAGTCTAAAGTTTATGGAAATTTTGAATAAAGAAAAAGATCTAGGCCTTAATGCTCCACCTGGTTTTTTTCAATTATATCAATATGCTTTTGCATTACTCGAAGAAGGCAATGATATAGATTTCAATAAGTTTGAAAAATTATTTTTCGAGCATTTTATACGTTTTGAAAAAGAAGATCAAACACTACTTTATGTTAATGGATTAAATTATGTGAATAGACAAGTTAATAATGGAAACGCTACTTATAGCAGTATTGCATTTAGGTGGTACAAACATGGTCTAAATAATGGATTACTTATTCAAAATAAAAATATCGATCCAATTACATTTGGGAATATAGTTGTTTATGGTTGTCGAGAGAAAAAATTTAATTGGACAAAATCTTTTATTCAAACTTATAAATCGTATTTGGATCCGGAAATAGGAGCGGACATTGTAAACTATAATTTAGCCTGGTTGCACTTTTCTAAGAAAGAATTTGATCAAGCCCTAAGCATACTCAACTCTTATCCTTTCAAAGAAAAAGACCAACCAAAGACTCGGCTAAACATCGTTTGTGCAATGTTTGAATTATTCTTAATGAACCATACTTATTACACTATGTTAATTGCAAATATCCATTCATTTGAGGTCTATATTTCCCGCAATACTTTTTTTAAAAAAGATACTTTAACCTCCTACTTAAATGGGATTAGAATCATTCGCGGACTAGCCAAAAGAATAGTAAAAAATGAAAGTAAGTCTAGTATTAAATCTTGGTTCACCAAACAAATCCAATCTAAGTCTAAAATAATCGCTCTAAATTGGTTAAAGGAAAAAATTGACGACTTATAGTTCCTCAATTCTTTCCTCTAAGTTAAATCATTTGCCACCAATCATAATTTTAATTTTTCTAACGACAAATGATACAGTGATTAACGGAATAAAGGTTGTATCAGAAACCTACTATTTCTTGGATGATTATACCTTTAACCTTCCTTTCACGCCATTGACTTTTCTTAAGGCTTGATACGTTTAAACAGTAATCTAATTGGGTCAATTGATTACAATGATCATTTGCTTTCTTCATGATTCTTGGGGTTTTATGAATAAAAAATTAGATTCCTATACATTATGCACAGTCAAAATAAAATTCAAATTCAGTATATACAAAAGACAATAGAACCCTTATGGACATAAGGTCTTGAAGATAGGTTTTAACGTTTTTTAGGGTTCTAAATACTTTATAAAAATTCAAGCAGAAGATACAAAATAATTTTATTTTTCTTGCTTCTCATTTAATTCTTAACATATAAATTTTAGTTTATACTACTCTAAGAGAAAAAACGACGAAAGAAAGCTTTGATTTTATTTATGATTCGGCTTAAGAATGATGTTTGCGAAAATCCTTCTTCTTCTGATGGTACAGGTTGAATCCGAACGCGATCATTCAGTAATATCACTTCAAAACGAGAACCGTTTGCAACACCAGTTACTCTTTGTGCCTGTGTAATACCTCCTCCTGAAACATGGACTTGAACAAAATTCAAGTTAACATTTCGCCCAGGATCTGGACCAACTACTTCAAATAAGCCTTCCTGATCTATTTGAACGGAAACAACACGACCGGGTATTCCGGAAAAAATTTCGAATGCCATAGTATTTTGTTTTTTAGGGTTAATAATCTATCCAAAGATGAGTTTATAATACAAAACATACAATAGGTATAAATACTTGATTTTACTACGGGGAGTATGTAAAATGAATTCACTTAGAGACTATAAAAAAGAAAAGTAAAAGCTAATTAGAAAACTAAATATGAAGCACCCCAAATTTTTGAATACCCATAGCGTACAATATTTGGGATGCCCATATTCATTCATTAAGGTACAGGTTGGATTCGAACACGATCATTCAGTAATATCACTTCAAACCGAGAGCCATTTGCAACACCAGTTACTCTCGGTGCTTGCTCAATACCTCCTCCTGCAACATGAACTTGAACAAATTTTAAGTTAACATTCCGTCCATGACCTGGACCTCCAACTACTTCAAATAATCCATCTTGATCTACTTGAACGGAAACAACACGACCGGGTATTCCGGAAAAAATTTCAAATGCCATAATATTTTTTTTAGGGTTAATAAATAAATACAATTCAAAATTGAGCTTATTTTGCAACATATACAATCCGTAAAAATACCTGATTCTACAAATAGGTAAAAACACCTGAGGGACACGGCATAAATAAGTTTCCTATTTAGACGAAGATATTTTGCAACTAATCGACTCAAAAAAGCTGCACATAGCCTAGCTACGTAAAGTTTTTTTGAGGAAGAGTAGGTGTAAAAGATCAAGTAAAAACGGACAGTTATTTATTCTGTGTCCCTGAGTACGTTAAAACTATATATACAGAGAATTACTTGAGAAGTTTTATAGTTTTTATATTGGACTTGTTCAAAAGCAAATCAATACAATCAATCGTATCAAAATGAGACGGAGCATAATTTTTTCAATCTTACTTTTTTCTTGCCTGAATTTATTTGCTCAAAATAAGAAACCCATGTTTGGGGGACAGTCAATAAATATTCGCGTATTATTTATTAGTCCTTATTTTGAGTTTGGGGAAAACAATATTAATTCATGGGGTTTTGGAGGAGCAATAAGTATTTATCGAAATCTTTTCCTTGGAGGGTATAAACAGTGGGGCTCTTGGATTGATTTATCACGCACTAGTAATTTTGAGATTGATTATGGACATGGAGGATTATGGCTTGGATACCTTAGTCCTATTGGTAAAAGCAGGTTTTCCATTATACCAAGTATTTACTTAGCTAGAGGTAAATCTATTGCAAAACAAACTGCACCAATTCCTTTTTTTGATGCCCAACAAAAATTTAATCTCCTCACTCCTGAAATCGGATTAGACTATCGGATTTTAACTTTCGTAAAACTCTCTATGAGTACGGGATACCATATTTATTCAAATATTGATCAGGACGATTTACCCGTCGGCTATAGGAATTTTGATTTAAACAATTATTATTTAAAGTGTACGCTTCGACTCGGGCTCTAATAAGTCTCTAGTTCTTCTTTCTTCATTCTTTCTTTTTCCTGGTCAAAATTAAGTCCCCAAACACCAATATAGTCTTCTATTACCCCCATTCCGATTTTTGTTCGCCGCTCATTGACATTGTCAGGGTCTTCAAGTTTATATAGCTCGCCACTTATTATCTGCGTACCATAGAGTTGTTTGTAACCATGTTGCATTAATAAGCGATCCTGTAGCATAGCAACAGAAGCTTTACTTAGATTTCCTTTTTCAGAAAAAAACTTTAATTCAGGATAGTAATAGGCCATTACACCAAGTGGCGAATGTTGTAATATCATTAAAATCGTAGTTATATTTTTTTCTGACCAGCCACATTTTGAAATAGCAGAAACTACGACCTGTAAGTTTTTTGAATCAACAATATCTATATCTGTACCATTTCTTCTAGCTGCTTGATCAGATCGATTGACCTCTTTATAAATTGCATCTATGCTATCACAATTGATATCTATTATCTGAACATGTTGCAAAGGTTGGGCTGTCAATTCTCTTCTCTGGATTTCTATAAATTTGTCCTCCATATCAATCGGCCTGACCATAATCTCTTTGATTACACCATTCGCATCTTCGTAATAATCTTTTCCCAATTGACCATCATTGAGCATTTTTAATTCTTTTTCATTGAGTTTTGAGCCCGATTGAGTCTTGAATGTTGCATAACGATAATCAAACTCCCCAGCCTTTACTCTTTCGATTATTTTACCTTTTGGTATTAGTTGTAAATCTGCCGATGAGCCTCCATTTTGACCACAAGAGAAAAAGAATAAACTAATTATAAAATAAGGTAGGTATTTCATGTTAACTATAATTTCAATAAACCAACTGTTAATTTAGAAGTTTAGAGAATCAAGATAAGCATATACTTTTATTCTTTTTTGATTATTCGATTCTTTGAAAATTCTTATTAATCCGCTATTTCTTAAATTCCGTTATTCTTTTCTTCAATCCATTTCCTTGCATTTACAAAAGCATTTACCCAAGGAGATACTTCATCTGTCCGGCCTTTTGGGTAATTTGCCCAATTCCACTGAAAGATTGATCGTTCCAAATGTGGCATAGTCACTAAGTGTCGGCCATCTGGACTGCATAGCATCGCTGTATTATAATCACTACCATTTGGATTAGCGGGATAGGCAGCATAGCCATATCGAGCGACTATATTATATTGATCTTCTGGTAAGGGCAAATTAAATTTACCTTCACCATGTGAAATCCAAATACCCAGTTTTGTTCCTGCAAAACTCGAAAGCATGACTGAATTATTCTCTCCAATCTCTACAGATGTAAAAGCACTTTCATGTTTTTGTGAATCATTATGCAACATTCGAGCTGGTTTTTCATGCGCTGGATTAATTAAATCAAGTTCTAAAAATAATTGACATCCATTACAAATTCCAACAGAAAGTACATCATCGCGTTTAAAGAAATTATCCAAAGCGACTCTTGCCTTTTCATTATACTTAAAAGCACCAGCCCATCCTTTTGCAGAACCCAGGACATCAGAATTTGAGAATCCTCCTACAGCTCCAATAAACTGAATATCTTCTAAAGTCTCCCGACCAGAAATCAGATCAGTCATGTGTACATCCTTGACATCGAAACCAGCCAGGTACATCGCATGTGCCATTTCTCGTTCAGAATTAGATCCCTTCTCTCTAAGCACAGCAGCTTTAGGTTTTGGTTTTGAAGCATCTATCACTGGCAATTCTCCACTAAAATCACTTGGGAAAATATATTGCAATGCTTGCTGATCGAAGTTATTATAACGTTCTGTTGCTTTGACCAAGCCAGACTGTTTTTGATCTAATAAGAATGACGTTTCATACCATGCATCCCTCAAGGTACAGATATCAAAGACTTTATTAAAATCTCCATTAGTAACAGTCAGCACATCCGAATCATTTGCTTTTCCAATATTAAAAAACTCAATTCCCTGTGCATTTAAAACCGCCTCTATTGACTCATCACTAGCCTGAAAAACAATCCCAGCATTTTCAGCAAAAAGTAATTTCACCGAATCCGACTCTCCTAATTCAGATAGATCAATCTCTGCTCCAAGGTCTATATCAGAAAAACACATTTCCAATAAAGTCGTCAATAGTCCTCCCGCAGATACATCATGGCCTGCAAGAATTTTATCTGTTTTGATCAATTCTTGTATCGTATTAAATGTCTTTTTAAAACTATCTGCTTCTAAGACATTCGGTGCTTCTACTCCAATACTGTTTTGTGTTTGCGCAAAAGAAGATCCGCCGAGTTTGTATTGATCTTTCGAAAGGTTGATATAATAAATCGCCCCACCTTCTTTTTGAAAAACGGGTTCGACAATCTTCATAATATCATCACAATTCCCTGCGGCAGAAATAATCACTGTCCCTGGAGCAATAACCTCTTTATCAGCGTATTTCTGTTTCATCGAAAGCGAATCTTTTCCTGTGGGTACATTGATGCCCAATGCAATCGAAAATTCAGAAACCGCTTTTACTGCTTCATATAGACGGGCATCTTCTCCTTCATTTTTACAAGGCCACATCCAATTTGCAGATAATGAAATAGACTCAAGGCCATCTTTTAGTGGTGCCCATATAATATTAGTCAAGGCTTCTGCGATTGAATTACGAGCACCGCCTATCGGATCTAATAATCCGCTTATAGGTGCATGTCCTACTGAAGTCGCAATGCCTTCAAGGCTATCGTAATCAAGGGCCATAACGCCACAGTCATTTAATGGCAATTGTAAAGGGCCAGCACATTGCTGTTTAGCGACTAAACCACCGACACAACGATCTACCTTATTCGTTAACCAATCTTTGCAGGCAACCGCTTCAAGTTTCAATACGGACTCAATATAACTTTGAATTTTTTCTGAACTATATTCGATAGGAGAATATGCTCGATCTATTTTGCGATCATGCATATAAGTAGTTGGAGAACTACCAAACATATCGTTCATCTCCAAATCCATTGGTTTCTCTCCTGTTTTTTTAGATTCAAATGTAAAGCGATGATCTCCGGTCGCTTCACCTACATGATACATAGGCGAGCGTTCTCGATCTGCAATCCTCTGCAATAATTCGATATCATCTTCTGAAATCACCAAGCCCATTCTCTCCTGCGATTCATTTCCAATAATTTCTTTTGCAGATAATGTTGGATCACCAATCGGCAACTCGTCCAATTCTATTTTTCCGCCCGTATCTTCTACTAATTCTGACAGACAGTTTAGATGACCGCCAGCTCCATGATCATGAATCGACACAATGGGATTGATATCATTTTCGACCATACCTCTAATGGTATTAGCAACCCGTTTTTGCATTTCTGGATTTGACCTTTGTACTGCATTCAATTCTATGCCCGTATCAAAGGCTCCGGTATCTGCCGATGATACTGCCGCTCCGCCCATACCTATCCGATAATTATCGCCACCCAGGATAACGATTTTATCGCCAGGTTTTGGTTCAGCTTTAAGTGCTTGTTCCGCTTTACCATATCCTACCCCTCCTGCCATCATAATCACCTTATCAAAACCAAGCAGTCTAGTTCCTTCTTCATGTTCGAAGGTCAACACCGAGCCAGAAATCAGGGGCTGTCCAAATTTATTTCCAAAATCAGATGCACCATTAGAAGCCTTAATCAAAATATCCATTGGCGTTTGGTATAACCAATCGCGCGCTTCCACTTTATGTTCCCAAGGACGATTCTCTTTGAGTCGAGAATAAGCAGTCATATATACTGCTGTTCCGGCCAAAGGTATAGAGCCTTTCCCTCCAGCCAGTCGATCTCTTATTTCTCCACCAGAACCAGTAGCCGCCCCATTAAAAGGTTCCACTGTAGTCGGGAAATTATGTGTTTCCGCTTTTATTGAAAGGACAGAATCATAGCCCTTTTTTTCATAATATGCTGGAACATCAGGTCGTTTAGGTGCAAATTGAGTCACCTTAGGTCCTTTTATAAAAGCAACATTATCCTTATAAGCAGAAACAATGTCGTTTGGATGTTGCTTTGAAGTTTCTTTGATCATCTTAAAAAGAGAAACAGGCTGTTCCACTCCATCAATGACGAAGATACCATTGAAAATCTTGTGCCGACAATGTTCACTATTGACTTGTGAAAAACCAAAAACTTCTGAATCTGTTAGTGATCGACCTAAGCGCTTAGCTACGCCTTCCAGGTATGCAATTTCTTCTTCATTCAATGCCAAACCTTCACTAATATTATAAGCTGCAATATCATTGATTTCTTTGATGGCTTCCGGTTGAATATTCACTTTGAAGATGTCTTGATCCAATTGATCATATTTTTGAAATAACATGGGATCAAAGCCCTCACCTGGCGCCATAGCATGAAACTCTTCAATCCGTTTAATACCTCGAATTGCCATGTTTTGGGTAATTTCTACTGCATTTGTACTCCATGGTGTAATCATAGCTGCTCTTGGTCCTATGAAAATGCCTTCCACATTCACGGATTTAATCTGGGCTTGTTCGCCGAACAGCCATACTAGTTTCGCAATATCTTCGCTAGATAGCGTGGCAGGCACCTGGACTGCAAATACTTTTTCAGAGGTGTTTCCGAAGAATAAGATCATATTGGAAAAGGTTTGAATTTACCTAGTGAATCATGTATAAAAAAACAAATCAATGATTTGAGAGCGCAAAGGTCTTCCTTTTCTAATTAAAATGGTAATAAATAAAAAGAAAAGATTAGAGATTTATTAATCTCATAATTTTGAAAGTGTTTCAAAAATCAGAAGGATCAGGGAAGGTAAAATTATAAGCTAATTGACGCTTTAATTTCTCATTGGAAACTATTTTAAAGAGGCCTTTTTCATCTGTTTTAAAAGATGGTGGTTTAAGGTCTAATTTTATAGCTTGCTGTATATAAAAATCTTTTCGAAGAGGGTGCTTATCCGCACAAACATTAAAAACATCGTTCCAGGCTTCTTGCTTAAGGATTTCGTAAATAATTTGGATACAATCTTTACGATGAACCAAGTTTACAGGAGCATCTCCATTAGCTACTTCTTTTTTACCAGCTAAAAAACGACCTGCCTTACGATCACCTCCAACTAAACCAGAAAAACGAAGTATAGTACTTTGAAGGCTAGTTTTAGACTTTAAGTAATTTTCAATCTTTAATAAAGCTTTAGCAGAACCTGTTGATGGATCGCATGGCGTTTCTTCTGTTACTATTTGATTTAGGTCAGGATAAACACCTGTCGAACTACAAAAAATTACTTTTTTTACATTTCCACGAATCGCAGTGTCTATTATATTTTTAATTTCTGTGAAATGTCGTGTTTCGACATCTGGGCGACGTCTACGCGGAGGAATATTGATGATTAAAACTTCACTGTCAAAAAAAACATCTAGAGCGATTCCCTCCAATACTTCATTTGCTCTTATTAAAAAACCTTGGATATTAAGACCTTCAAGGGTTTCAAGTTTACCTTTTGATGTTGTGGAGCCCTTTATTTCAAATCCTTTTTCATTCAAAAAAACTGCTAATGGTAAACCTAACCAACCACAACCAATTATAGATACCTTACTCATAAATATATTCGAAACATCCAAGATCCGTTGAATCTGCAGCCCGTTCTTCACCATCTAGATCAAATAGAATCGTTGGAATAGGTACAGCTTGTCTTTCTGCTATGGACAAAGTATCTAAATGATAATCATCTTCATCAACATCAAAAAAGACAACATCTCCTGTCGTCGCATTTATACAAGGATCACAATGATCAAAGAAATCCGTATGATTCCCCATTTCATCATCTAATTCATCAATCCGAACAAGGCAATTTTCGAAATTATAATTAAATTCAGCATCAGGAATTTCGAATAATGAGATTTCATCTTTTCTTGAACCAAAGATGATCGAATTTTTAAAACTTGCATTTAAGGCGTTTTCGCGATACTCTGTACAAAACTGATCCAGACAAAGTACATTTGTCATTCTCAATGCAGAAGCATCTACTCCATAGCTCGCTAAAGTACAGTATTTAAAATCATGTACTCCTCCATATTCCAGCTGTACACAATTTCCATTATTGCTATGAAACAAGGAGTTTTCAGCTTTGATATTTGATCGGACACTTACTAAACCACTTCCAGAAGTGTTAAAGAACTGAACATTTTTCAATGTTAGATCTGTAGAGTCTGCTCTAACTCCAACTATCGAATTTTTAACGATGGCATGTTCCATCACATGACCACTACTTCCTGCTGCTAAGCGAATTCCTGCCCATTGACCAGAGATATCTTCAAATTCTTCTTCTAAACGATCTCCTTGAAAAACTACAGGGTCTTCAAGAGTTCCTTCTACATTTAGCGTCCCACCTGGTAAAATATAGAGTAGACCATCATTATATATAGTCGTATTACCTTCTTCGTCTTCAAGTCTGGCTAAACCTCCAAAAAAATGAACTTGGGTTCCAGCTGCAATCGTCAAAGTACAATTATCAATAAATAAGACTCCAAAAATCACATATGGCTTTGGGTCATCCCATACTAACTCTCCGGGGCATGTAATTAAAGAAAGGCTATCCGAACTGAATCGATTAGGGATATAATTGGCATTTTGCCCCCAAGCTTCTAGTTTCACCTCTTGAGTATTGCCATTCGTTTCAAAAACAATCTCATCATAAATTACATATGGACTAATTGATACGGGGTCATCAGGATCGACCGTTACTTCTCCAAAAATATATAGACTATCCTCCGCAGCGATATCTACCTCTTCAATACTTGCCGTTGGAATACCATCCACATTTATTCTAAAAGAAGAATTAGGGCTAGCTAAGCTGATATTAGATATTCGAATGGATTTATTATGTCTATTATAGACTTTCAAAATTCTGGTAGCAGATCCTCTTTCCGTAAAAACAGTATCAAACCTTAGTGTATCCAGGGAAAACTCCAATTTTGCAGTATTTGAAGTAATAAAATCATCCTCTGGCGTACAGGAAAAGAAAACAATTATACTCGCGAGAATAGTAATGAATAAATATTTTTTTAACATAATATAGTTTAATGTTATTGGGCTAATACCTTTAGAGCATTTTAAGCATTCAGTAATCGACTTACAATCGTCATTTTTTCACTCAAAGACAAAACGCTCAATATGCTCTAAATTTAAACGCAAAGTTAGAATATTAATTTTTTATATCTAAAAAAGCTTTGACTTAAAAAGGACATGAAGCGCTTTAAGGCTTTTTATGAGCCTGTTTAAATTTTATACAGGCTCTATATGTTCCTACGGATTTTTAAACATAGAGTGTCAAAATTCCCTTAATTTTAAAAAAACAGCTCATTTTGTTAATGAAGTTGTTCAAAAAAAAATCACAGAGTAAATCTATTGTTGTCTGTAAGACACTAGATATACCGCTAATTATACTAACTTTGTTGATCAATAATATAGCATGTCAAAACCAGTAATCGATGTTATTATTCCTGCATATAATGAGGAAGAATCAATTGGAAATGTCCTTAGAGATATTTCTAAGGGTTTGGTAAGACATATTTTAGTATGTAATAATGCAAGTACAGATAATACAGCTACTATTGCCGCTCAGAATGGCGCTATTGTCTTGGATCAACCCCAAAAAGGGTATGGAAGTGCCTGTTTGAAAGGCATAGAGTACCTAAAAGAAAAATCAAAAGAAGAACAGCCGGATATCGTTGTATTTTTGGATGGTGATTATTCAGATCATCCTGAAGAAATGCCCTTACTAATCAAGCCCATTATTGAAAATAATATGGACTTAGTCATTGGGTCAAGAGCGATTGGAAATTTGGAGACTGGCGCGATGATGCCTCAACAAATTTTTGGCAACTGGTTGGCTACAAATTTAATCCGTTTGTTTTATCGATATAATTTTACTGACCTTGGCCCTTTTCGGGCGATTCGTTACGATAAATTAATCGAAATTAATATGAAAGATCCAGATTTTGGCTGGACTGTTGAAATGCAAGTTAAAGCTGCTAAGTATAAGCTAAAATGTACTGAAGTAGCCGTGACTTACAGAAAACGAATTGGCGTTTCAAAAGTTTCTGGTACGCTCAAAGGAACCATTTTGGCCGGGCACAAAATAATTTGGACTATTTTTAAATTATTATAAATTACACCATAATAATGGCATCAATTGTCGCATACATCGTCTTAGTTATTTATATCATAGCACTAAGCTATATCATGATATACTGCTTATTACAGCTACACTTATTGTATCACTATAAACGTTTTTACTGGAAGAATGGGCATAAAGAATATTTGAAAGCGAGCATGAAGAGCGACCTTCCATTTGTAACCATCCAACTTCCTGTTTTTAATGAAATGTATGTGGTAGACCGATTAGTTGACCAGATTGTAAAAGTCGATTATCCTAAAGATCGTTTTGAAATCCACATTCTCGATGACTCTACAGATGAAACGGTGGAGATTTCTAAAAGAAAGGTGAAAGAATATAAAGCCCAAGGATTTAATATAGACTTCTTTCATCGCGTAGATCGAAAAGGGTATAAGGCTGGTGCTTTAAAAGAAGGTATGGCACATGCAAAAGGAGAGTTTATTGCTATTTTCGATGCTGATTTCTTGCCAAGAGAAGACTTCTTGTTGACTACTATACCCTATTTTCAAGATAAAAAAGTAGGCGTCGTTCAAACGCGCTGGGAACATATCAATCGTGACTATAGTATGCTTACCAGGCTTCAAGCCATGCAACTCAATGTGCATTTTACGATTGAACAATTAGGCAGGAAAGCTGGTAATTGCCTTTTACAATTTAATGGAACGGCAGGTGTATGGAGAAGAGAAACTATCGAAGATGCGGGTGGTTGGGAAGCTGATACCTTGACAGAAGATTTAGATTTAAGTTATAGAGCACAACTCAAAGGCTGGCAGATAACATACTTGGAAAAATTTGGTTCTCCTGCTGAATTGCCAGCAGAGATGAATGGATTGAAGTCTCAACAGTTTCGATGGATGAAAGGTGGTGCAGAAAATGCTCGAAAGTTATTGCCTACCGTTTGGAAATCTAATTTAAGTTTTTGGCAAAAATTGCATTCTACTAGTCATTTGATGTCTAGCAGTGTTTTCCTTTTTGTTTTTATTATGGGATTATTTAGTGTGCCTACACTCTTTGCACTTCCAGTACTGGGACTAAGTTCTGGTATTTTTAAATATTTTCTTGTAAGCTTACTCTCCGTCATTGCGGTATATTATGTAGCAAATGTTCAAGCAGAGTTGGAGCAACAATCTTATCCCAAGATGCTCTTTAAATTCATTTTCTTATTCCCTCTATTTTTGGCTTTATCCATGGGATTATCTTTACATAATACAGTCGCCGTTATTCAAGGGTATATTGGTAAAAAATCACCATTTATTCGTACACCTAAATTTAATATTCAAGGAATAAAAGATAGTTTTAAAAAGCAAAATTATTTAGCGAAGCGTTTGCCTTGGACTACAATCTTTGAAGGTATGTTGGCTGTGTACTTTTTATTTGGTATCCTTGGAGGCATTTATCTTCAAGATTGGTCATTTTTACTTTTTCATGGAATGTTAATGATTGGATTTGGTTCGATTTGCTTTTATTCCGTGAGACACTGGGCGATGAAGTAATATAGGCTTATGAATAGTTCTGTAGCATTACGCTTGATTATTGCTTCTGTGCTAATTATTTTGACCTATTTATTGGGGTATACGATTAGGCAATCAGATTTCGAACTGCTCATTACTTACTACGCCGTTTTTTTCATTTTATATATTTTCTGTTTTCGTTTTTTTAAAACAGAACAAGACATTTGGTACTTCGTGGGCTTAGGCCTTTTACTTAGATTTATATTAATATTTGCCTTTCCTAATCTATCTGATGATATTTATCGTTTTATTTGGGATGGCCGATTGATTAATAATGGAATCAATCCATTCAATCATTTACCCAGTTATTTTTTGGAAGATGAAAATGTCGTATCGGGTATTACTCCAGACTTATTTAAAAATCTAAATTCTCCCGCTTACTATACTATTTATCCTCCAGTCAGTCAGGCTATTTTTTCATTCGCTTGTTGGGTTTCACCAGACAATTATTATGCTTGTGCTTTAACGATGAAAACAATCATGTTTTTATTTGAGTGTGGCTCTATTTTGATTATAATAAAATTACTTAAACACTTTAATCTTCCATTCAAGAATGTGCTCATCTATGTACTAAACCCATTAATCATTTTAGAGATCACGGGTAATTTACATTTTGAAGGAGCCATGATTTTCTTTTTACTTTTATCAATTTGCTTATTAATCAAGCAAAAGAATGTACTTTCTGCTATAGCATTTGCCTTATCTATTGTCTCTAAGTTATTGCCATTAATGTTTCTTCCTTTATTAATCAAGCGGATAGGTTGGAAAAAAAGCATTCAATATTTTTTAATCTTAGGTATTACACTTTTAATATGTTTTTCTCCTTTATTGAATTTGACTTTTATAAATAACTTTTCGAATAGTTTGGATTTGTATTTTCAAAAATTTGAATTCAATGCAAGTGTTTATTATTTAGCAAGATGGATAGGTACATTAGTCAAGGGGTATAACATGATTCAAGTTTTAGGCCCTTTTTTAGCACTCTTAGTATTATTGAGTATTTGTTATAAAGCGTTTAAAGAGCGGCATACGGATTATCAATCTATTTTCGCTGCATTCCTCTTTGCTATTTGCACTTATTTATTTTTAGCAACAACGATTCACCCATGGTATTTAGCGATGCCTTTAGTACTCTGTCTATTTACCCGATTTAGGTTTCCCATAATTTGGTCTGGTCTAATTATGCTCAGCTATATGAATTATAGCTATGCTGAGTATTTTGAAAATTTGTGGCTGGTAGGATTAGAATACCTAATAGTATTTGGATACCTAGGATATGAATTATTCTTTCAGAAACCACAACTGATAAGGGACGAAACTTAAATTCTACTCATTCCGAATAATACTCAAAATTCGATCAAATACTCGTTCAAGGATACGTCGATTTTCTGTAATGATATTTACCCTACCTTGCATCTCTTGTTGGAAAGTAATATTCTGCTCATAAGAAGTTACTAAAGGCTGAGGTACACTAAGTTCTA
Organism: Saprospiraceae bacterium; assembly: GCA_965277415.1. Taxonomy (GTDB): domain Bacteria; phylum Bacteroidota; class Bacteroidia; order Chitinophagales; family Saprospiraceae; genus JAHDHW01. The sequence goes on along the minus strand of CBDICS010000070.1, from coordinate 108,207 downwards.
CTAGAAAGCCCTCTCCTTCTGGTACTAGCGATACATGGTTTACTTTAGATTGTATACTTCCAAATTCCTGATAAGGGTAAGCATCCAATCTGATATTAGCACGCATACCAGACTTAACTTTTCCTGATCCAAAAAGAGGCAAAGTCCCTTTGGCAATAATCTGGCTAGGTGTTTCAGGAACAATGGTTAGCAGTAATTCATTTCTATTAATAAATTGTTGATCACTTCTGAATTTTGTCAGAGAGATCTGGCCTGAGATAGGTGCTTTGATAAGAAATGCTTTTTCCCAATTGTCAATTTCGCTTTGGATTTTTTGAATTTCTTCTTGAATTAAAAACAATCCTGAAGACTGATTATCAACATAATTTTGTTTATTCTCTAGTATCTGCATCCTCGTTCTTTCAATTTGAAGTCTATTGTTAATAATCTCGTTATCTAAAGCTTCGACTTGTCTTTTATTACGTAGAGTTTCTGTTTCCGCCTTTTCTATTTCTGTTTCAGTAACGCCTCCAATCTTTTTCAATTCAATATTTCTATCAATTTCTCTTTGTGATAGACGGACTACTTCCTTTACTGTTTCAATTTGTTTTTTTAAAGACTGCTCTAAACGCTCTAATTTTTTAATCTGTTGTTTTAAATTTTTCACCCTTGAAGCAGTGTTATTATTTTTTAAAAAGAATAGATGCTCATCAACATTTTTAGAAAAGACAGCATAGTTGTTTTGTAAATTTCCTAATTGAAGATTTCTTGGTATTTCTATTTTTTCTATCTCTTGAGGATCAGAAATAACATTTTGAAGACCTAACAAAAATGAATCTAATACTTGGACATCTTTCCAGTTTGCCGGATTATCTAATATTGCTAAAATCTCCCCCTTTTCAACTTTATCATTATTATTAAACCTAAAGATGCTTAGCTTTCCTGATGTTTCTGCAAAGACACGAATCGGCGGAACTTCAGTAGTCAAAATGACTTTAGCGGAGACCACATCGGGATACTTCACTAACCATCCTAAAGCCAACACCACCATGATCCCTATAAAAATAAAAGTATTGCCCCAACGCAATAAGCGCCTTGGTGGATCTCCAAGTATCTGTTGCAATTCTCTATCCTCATTCAGACGAATCTGTTCAGGATCCTCGATATATTTTTTTTCAGACATGAGTCATTTATTAAAAAGTATTGCATCAAGAATAAAACCTTAATTACCTAACTCTAATTGATCTTTAACTAAATGAAAATAGGAGCCTTTTAATGCCACCAACTCTTCATGTGTTCCCTGCTCTACAATATCGCCCTTCTCTATCACAATGATCTGATCTGCATTTTTCACTGTACTTAGCCTATGTGCAACAACAACAACAGTTCTTCCCTTAAAGAACTCATCCATATTCTCCATTATTACACGTTCATTTCTTGCATCTAAGGCATTAGTAGCCTCGTCAAAGAACAAGAATTGCGGATTTTTATACACAGCTCTTGCAATTAGTAATCGTTGTTTTTGTCCTTGGCTTATCCCATTCCCGCGTGAGCCAATCATTGAATTATAATGCAGTGGTAGAGTCTCCACAAATTCTTGAATATTCGCAGTTTTAACAGCCTTAAGTAGTTTTGTCTTGTCAACTACACCTTCACTTTCAGATATGTTATTAGCGATTGTATCTGAAAAAATATAGCCATCCTGCATTACTGCACCGCACTTTGAACGCCACAATCTTTTGCTAATATTTTCAAGCGCTGTACTTCCCACTCGGATTGTTCCTTTGGTTGGCAAATAAAAACCCAACATTAGTTTAACCAAGGTCGTTTTTCCACTTCCACTAGTCCCTACGATAGCAGTAACTTTCCCTTTAGGAATCACTAAATCTATATCTTCCAAGACCATATCAGAAAGCTTATTATATTGGAAGCTTACATTTTCAAATTTTATATTTGCATTCTCTGGAATCTCTTCTAGTTTAGGCTCATTAAAATTCTCCTCATCCTCTTTATCATGTATTTCACCTAGTCTCTCCAAACTAATTTCTGCATCTTGTAAACTCCTTACAAAAGCAATCATTTGTTGTAGAGGGGCATTAAGTTGGCCGATAATATACTGGACCGCGAGCATCATCCCCAAAGTCATTTGACCATCAATCACGGCTTTTGCGGCAATAAATGAAATTAAAATATCTTTCAATTGGGTAATAAATCCCGCGCCCGCATCCTGATACTGAGAGATTGCTAGCGCTCGAATATTTACTCTAAATATACGAGCTTGAATATACATCCATTGCCATCGACGCCTTCGTTCACTATTTTGAAGTTTAATCTCCTGCATACCCTGAACTAATTCTATCAAGGCACTACGATTCTCTGACAGTTGCTCAAAGTTTTGATAATCTATAACTTTCCGTTTTTTAAGAAATATGCTAATCCAAATTAAATAAAGAATACTTGCTATAAAAAAAATCAAAAAGATATAAGCATTATAAATAAATAAGACTACTCCAAAAATAATAAAGTTGAAAAAAGAAAAAAGTGTTAGTAAAGTCGAAGTAGTCAAAAAGGTTTTTATCCGTTCATGATCATATACTCTTTGCAGTAAATCACCAATCATTTTAGAATCAAAAAATGCTATTGGAAGTTTCATCAGTTTAATCAAAAAATCTGACAAAATACTGATATTGATTCGAGTACCGATATGTAAGAGTATCCAACTTTGAATAAAGTTGACCGCCGTTTGGCTAAAAAACAACATCAACTGAGCCATCAAGATTAAATAAATAAAGTCAATGTCTTGGTTTTCAATACCAATATCAACTATAGCCTGAGTCAAAAAAGGAAAGATTAATTGGAATAAGCTTCCAAGTAACAGTCCAAGAATAAGTTGAAAAATCAGCCTTTTATAAGGTCGAAAATATTTAAATAAGAAACCAATCCCTACTTTTTTAATCGTTTCTCCCTCTTCTTCATAAAAATCTGGAGCAGGTTCTAATAAAAGAGCAATTCCCTTATTTCCGTCACTAAGCCATCCTTTCTCAAATGCTTTTCTTGACATTTTCATCTTACTCTTCCCAGGATCAGCCACCCAAACATGTTTCTTATTGGCTTTATATACTACTACAAAATGCCTTTGCTCCCAATGAACAATACAAGGATAAGGAACATCTTGAAGAGAAGGTTCATCATCAGCCTCACTCTCAAAAGGGATTTTTATGACTAGAGTCCGCATCCCAATAGTCTCCGCAGCTTCAGTAATCCCAAGAAGAGACACCCCTTCTCTATCAATATGACATTTTTCGCGGAGAGATTGTAAACTGTAGTCTTTCCCATAATGCTTAGCGACCATACGTAGACAGGTAGGCCCACAATCCATTTGGTCTAGCTGTCGATAAAAAGGGAAACGTCTACTCATTAAGCTTTTTTATTGTAGATTAATTTTGTTGTTAATTGTAAATATATATCAATAATATTTGAGTTTTACTGATAAGCCACTAAATCTTTGCGATATTTGGTGGCAATTTAAGTTTCATGTCAGATAATAATACGGAATTTCAACAACTTCTTGAAGCCTTACTAATAGAAAAAGAAGCAGATTTTGAACAATTCAAATCCCATGTTCAATCCTTATCTCTTGATGAAAAAAGAAAGCAAGGGTATACATGGAATCCCTTGGAAGTTATCAGCTCAGGATATACTTTTGGTGAACGAGCATTTGTTCTTGTGCAAAGGAATAAGGCTATAGATCACCCTCATGCATTTAGGTCAGGAAAAACTATAAATTTTTATACATCGCAAGCTGGTGTTAAAAACCCTGAGCGTACTGGAGTCATCAATTTTGTGGATAAAAATAAGATGAAAATCGTCCTTAATGCTAAAGATTTACCAGATTGGCTAGGACTTGGAATGTTAGGCGTAGATTTGTTGTTTGACGAGCGAACTTATCTTGAAATGGAAAAAGCGCTCAAAGAAGTAATGGATGCGAAGGATAGTCGACTTGCTGAATTAAAGAATATCTTTCTGGGGAAAGCGGAGAATAAATTCTTACCTAGTAAACATAAGATCGTCATTCCTTCATTAAATGAATTTCAAAACGAAGCTGCTCACCAAGTTTTAAATAGCCTTGATGTTGTTATTATTCATGGGCCTCCTGGTACTGGAAAAACGACAAGTCTTGTACATGCAATCAAATTACTTGCTGAAACAGAGATGAATATTTTGGTTACTGCACCAAGCAATACAGCAGTTGATTTGCTGACCGAAAGAATAGCTAATATCGGGCTTCAAGTTGTAAGAATTGGAAATATCTCTAGAGTTGATGAAAAATTAATTAGCCATACAATTGATGCCCAGCTTGCTGCTCATCCAGAAAGTAAAAATATTAAAAAAGTAAAAATTCAGGCTGCAGAGATTCGAAGAACAGCGAGAAAGTTCAAACGTAAATTTGGACATGAAGAACGCGTTCAAAGAAGAGAATTACTAAAAGAAGCAAAAGAATTAAGTTCGTGGGCCAACCATCTAGAAGATCGGTTGATTGATCAGATTCTTTCTGCTGCCAATGTAATTACAGCGACCTTAGTAGGCGCCTCTAATACTATTCTAAAGAAAACCAATTTTAAAACTATTGTTATTGATGAGGCTGCTCAAGCACTTGAACCAGCTTGCTGGATTCCTATCATCAAAGCTTCAAAGGTAATTTTAGCAGGTGACCCCTATCAACTCCCCCCTACTATAAAGTCTTATAAGGCAAAGTCTAAAGGCCTTGATAAAACACTTATTGAGAAAAGTATTGAGCGACTACCTACAATTAGTCTCTTAAAAACTCAATATCGTATGAATGAAACTATTATGGGTTTTTCCAATCAACAGTTTTATAATAACCTCCTATTAGCAGATCCATCAGTTGCAAAACATCGAATTGGTAATACCTTACCATTAATATTCATTGATACAGCAGGTTGTAGTTTTGACGAAGTACTAAACCCAAACGTGCAAAGCAAGTACAATCCTGATGAGTTTAATATTCTCCTTGAACATTTATATCAAATAGTTCCTTTGCTTGAAAAAGAAAATACTACTGATGTTGCAATTATTTCTCCCTATAGGGAGCAAGTCGTATATATCAAAGAGAATATTAGAGAAGATGAATCTTTATTAGGTCTATCTATTCGTGTAGATACCATTGATGGATTTCAGGGGCAAGAAAGTGATATTGTGTATATTTCTTTAGTAAGGTCAAATAGTAAAGGAGAGATTGGATTTCTTAAAGATTATAGAAGAATGAATGTTGCTATGACTAGAGCGAAGAAAAAATTAGTCATTATTGGAGATAGTGCAACTATTGGAGGAGATCATTTTTATGCTTCTTTCTTAGATTACTGCGATAAAAATGGTTCATATCAAAGTGCTTGGGAATATATGCGGTCAAAAGACGAAAATTAAATTGCTATTTTTAAACCACTTCACTAAAAAAGCCGTAAGAGCAAATGCTCTTACGGCTTTTAATATAAAAATCAACTATTAATACGACCACAAATCGTGTTCGAAATTAAAGATTGTTTTTTTAATCTTATCTGCTTCAAGTAAAAGATCAACTCCTGAAAGATAATCTTGTAATCTATCATCACGTACATTTGATTCTTTGTAAATATAGCTAGCAAAGTATCTCATTTCAAGTAAGTCCTCCCAAGTATTTGGGCTTGCATCATTACCTACATTAAATACTTGCTCTCTAGCAAGAATCTCTCTACATTCAGGATAATATACCCAGAAAAGAGGCTTCTCAAACTTAAAGTTATCATTATCATCATATACATCTAATAATGGCGCAATACCAAGTATTCGAACTTGAAGTGTAGAAGTATTCTCGTCAAAGAACCATATTTCTTTTATTCTGAAACGTTTTACATCATCTGGATTGATATCATTACTTACCACTTTAATTTCCTCCTCGTAAGTTTCTGGATCAAAAGTAGTAATCGTATCTTGGGAAGAACCAATTGATGCTATTTCCGCAGGAAGTAGTTTACTAGTGAATTTATCATCTTCAGTACTATAAGCTGTAATTTCTCCTGATGAAGCTGCATCCATAATAATGGAAAAGAATCTTCTTTCAGGATAAGCGAATGGGAGGTTCATTTTCTCACGAATGTCAATAACTCGCCAGATACGTTTTTCCCAGAAAATATCAGCTTCACGCAATGGTTGATAAGACAATATTTTACGATTATCAATAATTCTCTTTTCTACAATATCATCTAATGGCCTATCTTCATCAGGTTCAGTAGACTCTGTCGCTCCCACTTCAGCAGGTACTTGACCAAAAACGGGATTTATTACAAATAATCCTAATAAACAAAGCGTAAGAATTTTCAGAACGATCTTCATGACTTAAACAGTTTAGTATAGTTTATTTAATTTTAAATACCATTGAATTAATGGTACGTCCTACATTATCTCCAGGACATCTTGCTTTTACATTATCAAAGTAGTAAATATCTCCTGGTTTAGCATTTTTTACCAAACGAGAGGATTTAGCATTATATCTAGGTCCTGCATTTACAGATTCAACCGGATCTTGTCTTTTTGCAACATAAGTAAGGTTATAACCTTGAATTTTACAAATCGCATCAAAATCAAATCCATCTAAAAATGCTCCTACACCACCTTGTGCTTTAAATTCTCCCGTCCCCATTGCTCCTCCTTGACTCTTACTTAAACGTGCAATTGGGTCAGGTATTCTCTTAACACGGAAATTAAATGGTGTATTTGGTAATCCTCCTCCAGAAACATTGATAGTTGCTTCTCCTGGTTTCTTAGCGTTAACAACATATTTTCCACCACCACCTTTCAATGTTACACCATTTCCAGCAACTTTTATTTCATTACTGCTCGCACCAGCAACAGATACAGATATAGGATTATCAACGCCTATATAAAATACATTCATTTTATCAGCCGATACATTAGCAGAACGTACACCTACTTCATATTGGAAAGTTGATTTAGCATCAGATACTTCTCCTGTCAATGGGTTAGTAACTCTAGCTGAAAGACTAATAGTTTTTGAACCCGTAGATCCAGTTACTTTCGAGTATTGAGCTTTTCCATCTGTTCCAACCGGCAATCTCGCACCATCTACCGTAAGGTTAATATTTGCTGGTGGGATATCCGAACTATATGCTCCAAGAGAAATTTCTGCTTCAAATTTCTCACCTTTAATTACATATGCTTTCTTAGCATTAATAACAGGGAAAAATTGATTAAATACAATTTCTTTACCTCCTGCTAACTCAGAAAGTTTTCCAACAGCCAATGCTTCTGCATTCTTAGCATCTGTCTGGAACTTAGTCAAAAGTGGTAAAGCAGAGATAACAGGCATTTGTTTAAAGCGGAATTCAGCCCAACTTTTTTTATCATCACCTGCTATATCCTTCCAATTTTCGTCCGTTTTTAAAGAAATATTTGATTTAAATGCATCAATATTTTTTTGAACTGCATCTTCATCAACATCTCCATTAGGTTTTCGAAAACCAAATGCTTTAGCATTTTCAGGAACATTCACTGTATTTGAGTAAATTTCAACAATTCTATCTCTTACCTCTTTTACTTTCTGCTCTAGTTCATCTCCTTTTCCTTCAAGTGTAAGTAATTTTGTTGTAACATCTTTATTTTTCTTTCCTTTAATAATTTTTTTCTTAGGGTTGTCAGGATAAAGATAATCTCCATCACTAATCTGTCCATCTCTATCACCAGAACGATCAATCAGCTCTTTTTTGATAGATTCTACATATTCATTAAAGGTTTTTATTTCAGCACGTATAGCAGTTACGCCCTCACCGAGAGGTTTGAATTTCGCTTTAGATTCTTCCTGAAGAAGGTTATTCAAAGCTGTTTGTTGCTCATCTAGCGCTTTATTAGTAGTATTATTGGAGGCTGTCAAACTATCATCAATAACTTTGAAAGCATTCATTACCTCCGCAGAAACATTTAGTGCAAGCAGCGCCGTCAGTACTAAGTACATCAAGTTTATCATTAACTGCCGCGGTTCCTTAGGAATAGACATATATAATCTTATTTAGATCTAATAACAATTAGATTAGGGTTTGTAAATTGATTTCAATTTATTTTCCAATGTTTGACATTGCAGAAAGTACATTACCATAAACAGAGTTCAAAGAACCTAAGTTTTGGTTTAATGCAGTCAACTGATCTTTATACTTGGCAGTATCTTCTAAAGAATCATTAAGATTAGCCATTGCCTCATTCATACGAGTATAAAAATTAGACATTGTTTTCAGTTGCTCTCCTGTACCAGAAAAATCAACTTCTTGTAAAGTTTTAAGCGAACCTAAAGAGCTTGACATTGATTGCAATTCACTAAGCATTCCTCCTAATTGTTGTTCAACAACTTCACCGTTCAAGCCTGGAGGTTGCATATCTACATCTCCTTCAGTAAGCGGTGCAATTCTTGAATGATAATCATCTAAGCCTGGATATAATTTTTCCCAATAGTAATCTTTATCTGGACCAATGATACCTAGAAAAAGGAATATAAAAGCCTCTAAACTTAATCCAACGATCAACATCTCACTCGCTCCTTCCCAGCTTTCCAATTTGAAAAGTGCACCAATCAATACAACAGCTGCACCAGCACCGATGATAAAGTTTTTAAGGTATTTGAACCATTTTGTTTTTACGAAACTCATTGTTAAACTATTTTAATTAGGTTAGCTAAAATTATTTTGAAATAGGGTTATTCGACTCATATCCCTTTAACATAACGTCAAAGAAAAAAAAAGTAACATTCTTATTGTTAATATATTTTCAAGGTAGGTATTAATTGATAAGCTATATCTTTTTTTACTAAAAGGTATGAATAATGTTTCATTCATACCTTTTAGTAAAATTGACTGATTTAGAAATCGTTGATTGATCGACCTAAGAAAGTAAGTGCACAACGAAATCCTACATAAGATTTTGTAGTATCTTGAAATTCATAATGACGCGTACCTGTTTGAAGAAAGAACATAATATCTTTCCAAGATCCGCCTCTAATTACTTTACGTTTTTGAGCTTCATCATCATCTTCAGTGGCATCATAGCGCAAGTCAGGATTTAAATCATGCATGAAGGAATAAGAGTTTTCGTGATAAGCAGAAGAAGTCCACTCTGCTACATTTCCAGCCATATTATATAAACCATAATCATTAGGGAAATAAGCATCAGCCTTAACAGTATAAAGACCGCCATCCTCAGGATAGTTTCCTCTTCCAGGCTTAAAATTAGCTAATAAACATCCTTTCGCATTTCTAATATAATATCCCCCCCATGGAAACGGAGCTAAATCATGACCTCCTCTTGAAGCATATTCCCATTCATGTTCTGTAGGAAGTCTAAAGTCTTCAGAGTTAACTCCATTTTCTGCTTGGTAAGAATTCCACAATTTTGTTCTCCAATAAGAAAATGCATTTGCCATACTCCAATCTACTCCAACTACTGGATAATCATCAAAGGCTGGATGCCAAAAATAATTACGAGTCATTGGTTCATTATATGAATATGCAAAATCTCGAATCCAAACTAAGGTATCCGGGTAAACCAAAACCTTATTCTTTTTGATATGAGCAGTACGCTCCGATACTCTATCATGAGCTGCTCTTTGCCAATCATACCATTGATATTCATATTCTAGTTTAGAAACGTTTAATTCTTTTTTTCCTGCGAATTTATCGTCTCCATCGTAGAATAGGTCTTCAACCTCTTCAGAAGTCCAATCAATTTCATATTCCCAATCGATAAATTCGTTACCCTCTTCATCTTCATAGGTATGTTCCGACATTTCATGAGCTAAAGAGTCTCTCACCCAATAAACAAATTGGCGATACTCATTATTAGTGATTTCTGTATCATCCATATAAAATCCCTGGATCGAAATCGTTCTGGATCTTTGTACAAAAGTATTTGCGACGTCTTGATCACTAGGACCAATATGCAAAGTCCCTGAAGGAACGTAGACCATTCCATAAGGATTAATACCGCTCCATGATGGTCGATCTACTACACCAATTAACTGGCCATTTTGGCGAGTTCCACATGATGATACAACAATCAAAACAGTAAGTACTAGAAGAAATTTGAATAGTTTTTTCATTTTAACACCCGAGTTTTCCTTCAGATTAAGATTAAATTTCTAAAAAGCGAACGTAAATATAGTTTCTTTGAGTTTTAAATCAAAAATTATCTTTTTGATTTTTACTATATGCATACAAAGTGTATACAAAAAGCGTACTAAGAACGTAGAATTCAAATTTTATAGTATAGAAGTCATCAATTTTTAATAAAATTTGAATACAAAACTTAATATACTTTTATTTTTTTTATAAAAATCTTGGATTATATATGATTTTCGGCAGCTTGCCTTTACCAAAATCTTTATTAAGATTGTAATTAAGCATAACTTCATGAGACCCTCTACTCACTTGACTTAAACCAGATAATGTAATATCGTAGGCATAAGCCAATGTAAGGTGCTCATTTAATTTATAGCCTGCAAGAAGCACGACAGCATCGAAAGAATTGGAATTATATCCTCTAAACGAAGCCCCTCCAAATATATTGTCATTAAATCTCGCAATTGTTGAAAATTCTATTTGAGTTTCAACCAAATCTGACTTCAACAAAAGAGATGGATGTAGTGTAAAGTTTCTTCCTAATTCGAAGTTGTACGCTAAATTAGCAAAATAATTTCGAACATACGTAATTTTTGCCAAATTGAATCCTTCGAGGCTAGCCACAGGCTCAATAATATTTGTTGAAGCTAATCCAATTTCAAATTTATCATTATGGAAATATGCTCCTACATTAATGAGTGGTACTGTTGAACTGGCATTTCCAATTGGTATTAAATCATCCAAATGATCAATCGTTGCAGGTGGCTCAGTATAAATACCATCAGGAGCTCTCAGTATAGATCCATCTATTGATTTTTGTGCAATACCTCCTGCTATCCCAATTGAAAAGATACTTGTCTTTCCTACTTGCAACATATAATTATAAGAAATACTTACACTTGTGTTTCTTTCAGCACCTAAGGCATCATTTTCAAGATTTATGCCAAGTCCTCCCCCTAAATAATACACTGGAAGATGAGCATTTATATTCTGAGTAGTGGGGTTTAAATCTAAGCCAGCCCATTGGCTTCTATATACTCCTGTTATACTCAAAGAATTATCAAAACCTGCATATGCTGGATTAAAGTTATACTTATTCAACATATACATGCTATATTGAGGAGCTTGCTGTGCAAGTGTAATTGTTGAAGTAACAAAAAGGAAGCTTAATAGAATGTATAGTCTATTCATATTGTAATATAATAACTATCTATTAAAGATTTAACTCAAATCCTCAGCTTTAATTGCCTGAAGACAATTTCATAACATATATTTTTGTCTTTTTACGGATTTCAACAAGTATAGTTCCGGCAAAGATTAATAAAATATACAGTCTTAAAAACTAAACACAGACAGAAAGCCCATCATAAGCTAAGCTAACATTTGAGGGAAGTCTTTTACTAATTTCTTCTGCTAGTCCCATTTTATGACTAATATGAGTAAGATAAGCCTGTTCTGGTTGAATATATGTTATAAAATCTAAGGCTTCTTCCAAAGAAAAGTGTGAATGATGCGATTCTAATCGAAGAGCATTTAGTACTAATACCTTTGTTCCTTTTATCTTCTCTATAGCATTATCATCTATAGTTTTAGCATCTGTTATATAAGTTAGATCACCAAACCTAAAGCCAAGAACAGGCATATTTCCATGCATCACTTCAAAAGGAATTATAGATTCATTCGCTACTGTAATAGGTATTCCCGCTTCAATTTCATTAATATTAAATCTTGGTGCCCCTGGATATGGATTTTCAGCAAAAGCATAATCGAAGTGCTTTTTCAAACTTTTGATTACTCTTCCTGTACAATATATAGGTATGTTTTTCCTGTACTTAAAATTAAAAGGACGAACGTCATCTAAGCCAATAACATGGTCATTATGTTCATGTGTAATAAGTACACATTCTATATCTTCAACTTTGTTAAGCAGCATTTGCTGTCTAAAATCTGGCCCTACATCAATTACAAAGTTTTTCTCATAAATCGTAATCATAGCCGAAGTTCTTAATCTATTATCCTGAGAATTAGATGAAGTACAAACTTTACAATCACAACCTATTACTGGAACTCCTTGAGAAGTCCCAGTTCCAAGAAATGTAATTTTCAAATTAGGTAGGGTTTACAGCTTCAGTTTTATCTCGTTCAGAGATTACTTTACTAGTTAAGACATTAAAATATTCTAAAGATTTTGACTCTAATTGAGATTCATCAATTTCAATATTACTAATGATATCAAACAAACTATTGATTCGAGCTTCAGTATCAAAAAATTTATTGATCACTGCAATCTTACGGTCTTCTACAATTGCGTAGCCAGATTGAAAATTCCCCCGTTCATAACGAATCGTATAACCTACTTCTTCAAGTAAACTTTCGATTTTCTTTAGTTGATGCTTGGTATATTTAAACATTGTATCTATCGTATTTTAAAAAAGCTCCCTTATCTTCGTAATAATTGTTAATTTGTTCAAAAATAGCTACTTGTGTAGACTCATATATAGAAATTGTTTAAAAGCAGATTTTTGGCTCAAAACAATAATTTAGAATCAGTTAATAATTTTCTTATATCACACTTTTATAAAAAAGTATTAGATCAAAAGGTAATTTCGTAGTCAAGCAAGCTATTTTTAAACAACTTCGTCTACAAAAAAACAAAAATTAATTGAATTGAGGCAGTTATTATAGTACTTAATGCGTTAAACTTGAACCAATTATTGTTGAAAAAGTAAATTCTTTTTATTTATTAGGCTTTAAATTTTCTATTATGTTTCAAAAAATATTATTAACATTCATCCTTATATCTGCGATCTTTCTTAATATAACGGAAGCACAAGAACAGCGATTTAAAGCAGGAGTGATTTTAGGTAGTAATCTTTCTCAAATTGATGGAGACAATTCCAATGGCTATCTCAAACTTGGAATAACTGGAGGCCTTCGGGGGGTAGCCATTATAACTGATAAGATTGAACTTAGTATAGAATTTTTATTTGATCAAAGAGGAAGTCGTTCTCAAAAGATTTTTGATGAAAATTTCTTCCCTTTTAAAGTCACCACTAATTATGTCTCCGTCCCCATCATCTTTAACTTTCAAGATTGGCTCGATGAATCAGAAGAATATTATAAGCTTCATTTCCATGCAGGTCTTTCATACGGTAGGTTAATCAATTATGCTATCGATGATGAGCATGATGAGTCTATCCTCGTGGAGATTAGCAAATTTTTCAATGAAGATGAAGTAGCAGTATTAGTCGGTGCTACTTTTTATACAGGAAAACACCTTGCTATAACGGGTAGGTTTACAAGGTCACTCACTAACTTATATGACTATAGTGAAAGTGATACTGATGGTAGACCTCCTGTCAGAAGACCATTTTTATCAAAACACCTTTCTATTCATTTATTATACATGTTTTAGAAATATATAATCCTTTCGATTTAAAAATCAATCTAACGCCAACTAATGAGTCGAATAATATCATTTTTTTTATTCCTTACTTTTTCTTTAATATCCTGCAATAGTTCGCAGACGAACAACAAGCAAGTAAAAAAAGACGCTACGCCACCAGCTGTAAAAGAAGTAGATGCATACACTGCTTATCTACCAAGTATTACTACGGATGAGATGGAAATACTTTGGAAAACTTGTAATCAAATGGATTACATTTTCTACGAGCTACCAATAAGTTCAAGTGTAAATGATAGTCTATCTGCCCAAGTACATTTAAGACATATATCAGATTCTCCAGTTAGGAATGAAGTAAAAACGAGGTGTGGAAAAGCAATGGGAAGAATTTTTTATAAAGCAGAAGGGGAAGATTTGATGGATGCAGAAGTTTATTTTAGTGGTGGCTGTGCATTTTTTGTATTCTATAAAAATGGAAAAGCTACCTATTGTAATCTAATGACTCCTGATGGTGTCAATCACTTCAATCAATTAATCGCCGCTGCTTCTGGAAAAAGTCCAAATCAATAATGAAAAAATATGCTGTCATTGATCTGGGTACCAATACTTTTCATTTATTAGTCGTAGAAACAGTCCTCCATGGTACTTTCAAAGAGCTATATCGAAATAGAGTTTTTGTTCAACTCGCTGAAGAAGGGATTCAAACCATTGGAAAAGCTCCTTTTGATAGAGGGATAAATGCCCTTAAGTCTTTTAAAGCCACTCTTGATGAATTAAATGTATCTACACTCAAAGTATTTGGAACTGCCGCTTTAAGAACGGCTAGTAATGGTGTTGATTTCATCCAAACAGTTTATAAGGAGACCGGTATACATATCCAATTAATCTCTGGTGACCAAGAAGCGGAGCTTATTTATAAAGGTGTCAATCAAGCTGTTGATTTTGAAAACAATACCGTACTCATTATGGATATTGGCGGTGGCAGTGTAGAGTTTATTATTGCTGATCAAACAGAAATTAAATGGGCTCAAAGTTTCCCTATTGGTGTTTCTGTTTTATATCATCGTTTCCATAAAACAGATCCAATCTCAAATACAGATATAAATCTTTTGATTCATCATCTTTCGCATATTACAGCCCCATTAATTGAACAATTAAAAACATACACTCCTACCATTCTTATTGGTGCATCAGGTACATTTGATGTATTGGAAACTGTCCTATGTAAAGAAAAAATAACCAATCTTCATGGAATGGTTAAAGTGACAGATTTTTATCCTTTATATCACCAATGGCTTAAAACGACGCTTCAAGAGCGATTCAATATGCCGGAAATACCAAACACTCGAGCTCAATTGATCATAGTTGCACTTATTTTAATTCATTTTGTTTTAGAATTGACCAAAATTCAAAAAATTTCTATTTCTGCCTATGCCATGAAAGAAGGCATGCTAAAAGAGTTAATCGCATTGAATGAAGAATCTATAAGTCCGAAATAATAAACAGATGCATTTGACTCCCAGAAAAGTCATATCATAAACCTTTCCTATAAATAACTTATTAGAGATAGCATATTTTTAGACTAGTCTAAAAATATATCGAAGACATTGCTAAATTTTTAGTATTTTTACAAAAATGTAATTCAATCAGGCCATATGAGCGAAATTCTATACACTTTTACACATGAAGCCTGGGCTATTAGAGCACTAATAGCCTCTTCTTTAGTTGGAATCACTTGTGGGGTATTAGGATGCTTTATTGTATTGAGGAATATGGCACTAATTGGAGATGCTCTAGCACATGCTATTCTTCCAGGAGTAGTAGTAGCATTTATGATTTTTGGTTTTAGTGCATTAGGCTTTTTTACGGGAGCAGCGATAGCAGGCTTAATTTCAGCTATTGGCATCACCTGGATTCAAAATAATGTAAAAACTAAAAATGATGCAGCTATTGGCATTGTCTTTACCGCAATGTTTTCTATTGGGGTTATGGGCATATCAAGAATCAGCAGGGATGGTGTCCATTTGGATTTACAACATTTCTTATTCGGACAAATTCTTGGAATTTCTGATCAAGACTTATACTTAACAGGCTTCGTAACCATATACGTAATATTGAGCATTGCCGTTTTTTATCGATATTTATTTGTAAGCACCTTCCAGTCAGTCATAGCAGAAACAATGGGCATTTCCGTAACGGCAGTTCATTACTTTTTGATGCTATTACTATCTTTTTCTGTTGTCTCCTCGCTTCAAACGGTTGGGGTCATATTGGTAGTTGCTATGTTAATTACTCCTGCATCAACAGCATTACTACTATCTGACAGATTAAATCGAGTACTCATTATTGCTGGATTTATAGGATTCTTATCTGCTGTGCTAGGGATGTTCTTAGCTAATTTATTTGAAACAACGCCTGGCCCCGCCATGGCTGTCACTGCAACAATAATTTACTTGCTAGCTGTTTTCTTTGCTCCAAAGAAAGGTTTACTTTTCAAGTTTTTTAGAAAAAGAAAATTACAAACAAAAATTGAACTAGAAGATACTTTAAAGCAAGCGCTTAAACTTCATGAAAAAGGCACATTATCTTTAAACACTTTATTCCCACGTCTCGGTTTTAGTAAAAGACGATTGAAGAATCATTTGAGAAATTTGAATCTTAATAAATTATTAATTTATGATAACGATACTATTAGGCTAACAAACTCTGGAATAGATAAAGCAAAACAACTTGTCCGAGCTCATCGTCTATGGGAAACGTATCTGGTACAGCAAATTGGCCTTACTGAAGAACAAATTCATGAAGACGCGGAAAAATATGAACACCTCCTGACAGATGAGCTACTTGATGAAGTTGATGAAAAGCTAGGTTTTCCAGCAATTGATCCCCACGGTTCGCCCATACCAATGAAAAAAGGAATTCCGAATAGTCCATTATTCCAATTAGCCTTAAAACAAGCAGCTAAAATTGCCCAAAAACAAGTAGATAGTCAGATCAGTTCTGAACTATGGCGATTAGGTCTACTTCCGGGATCATCTTTTATAATGAAAAAAAAAGAAGAAGACACCGTAGAAATTCAGTTTGATGATCAATTGATTCGTATTCCAAAAGGTATTGCCAAAAGAATAAATATAGAGCAAATTAACACGAGCACAGTTATGGGATAGGAAATTACTCTTCTTCTGAAGGCATTTGATTATCTCGTTCCAATCTATCGAAAAGCGAATTCAGTCGATACATTTCATCGAGCGTATCATCAAGATAAAAATTGAGTTCTGGAATACGACGCATATGTTTACGAACACGTTGTACAAAGGCTTGCTTAAGTTGATGGTAATTATTCTCCATCTGAAGAATTATCGCTTGTTTATTTTCTGTATTATAAACACTAAGATAGATTTTTGCAATACTCATATCTGGACTCATTTTTACAGAAGTTACAGTCACTAGTACTTCATGCCCATATATAAGTCCTCCTTCTTGTTGCAACAAAATTCCGAAATTCCGCTTTACTAATTCTGTCACTTGTAATTGTCGCTTACTTTCCTTCATTATAATTTATTGATTCTTTTCTGTCTCTATTATTCTTGCAAAGATAAAAAATTGTCTCCTCCTTCTGTAGGACTTCCTTGATATTATTAAATTTGTAGAAAAATTAATACTAATCATTGAGCAAACCAATAAACATACTAGATAGTTCAATTGAGTTTCTTAAAGGAGTCGGTCCTGCCAAAGGAGAAATGCTTAAGAAAGAGTTGGGTATTTTTACATTCAGAGACTTATTGACTCATTTCCCTTATCGCTATGTGGACAAAACGCAATTTCACAAGATAAACAACATTGGGAAAGACAGTGATATGGTGCAGTTGAAAGGGACACTTAGACGTTTGGATTCAATAGGTGATGGTCGAAAGAAACGTTTAGTAGGCAAACTCAGAGATGATACCGGAGCGATTGAATTGGTTTGGTTTAAAAGTGTTTTTTGGTTAGAGAAACACCTTGTCATAGGCCAGGAATATGTAGTCTTTGGACGAGTCAATTCTTTTCGGGGTAAGCTTAATATCCCTCATCCCGAAATTGAAGCAATTACTTTAGCAAAACCTAATAAAGCGAATACCTTTGCTCCTGTTTACCCTTCTACCGATAAACTTAATGCAAAAAATTTAGATGCAAAAGGCCAAAGGAAACTTACCGAAGTTTTATTTGAAAAATTATCTGAAAAAGATATATCTGAGAACCTACCCGAATATTTATTAGAAAAATTCCACTTCCCATCTAGATATACAGCTTTAAAAAACATCCACTTTCCTCAAACTCAAAAAGAGCTCGATGCTGCTCGTAAGCGTTTAAAATTTGAAGAACTTTTCTTTTTACAACTTCGATTATTGCAAATTCGACGAAGAAGGAAAGATGCAATTAAAGGATTTCAATTTCTAAAAATTGCGGATAATTTCAATCGTTTTTTCAAAGAAAAACTTCCCTTTGAGCTTACTGGAGCTCAGAAAAGAGTGCTTAAAGAAATTAGAAAAGATCTAGGAATTGGCATCCAAATGAATAGATTGCTTCAAGGTGATGTGGGTAGTGGAAAGACCATTGTTGGATTAATGTGTATGTTGATTGCATTAGATAATGGTTTTCAAGCGGCATTGATGGCACCTACTGAAATTCTAGCACAGCAACATTATAGTTCTATTTCTGAATACGTTGATGGATTAAATATCAATGTAGGTTTTCTCTCCGGTAGTGTTAAGGGGAAAAAACGAAAACTACTTTTACAACAACTTGAAGAAGGTGAAATAGATATTATTATCGGTACCCACGCCCTACTTGAAGACCCTGTCAAATTCAAAAACCTCGGTTTAGCTATTACGGATGAACAACATCGATTTGGTGTTGCACAGCGGGCGCGACTTTGGAAAAAAAGCATTGGACATCCTCCTCATATTTTAGTTATGACGGCAACACCAATCCCCCGAACCCTAGCTATGACCTTATATGGAGATCTTGATGTTTCAGTAATTGATGAATTGCCACCTGGTCGAAAAGAAATTAAAACACTTCATCGAACAGAAAATCATCGACTCCGGGTTATGGGATTTATGAAAGAAGAAATCGCCAAAGGTCGCCAGATTTATGTTGTTTTTCCACTTATAGAGGAATCCGAAAAACTTGATTTGCAAAACCTGGAACAAGGATATGAGAACTTACTCAGAGACTTCCCAATGCCAGATTATCAAATTAGTATTGTTCATGGTCGTATGAAGCCAGCGGATAAAGATTTTGAAATGCAACGTTTTGTAAAAGGAGAAACTCAAATCATGATTGCAACTACCGTAATTGAAGTAGGTGTAAATGTGCCGAACGCTTCTGTTATGATTATTGAAAATACCGAACGTTTTGGGCTCTCCCAATTGCATCAACTTCGCGGCAGGGTTGGTCGGGGAGCCGAACAATCCTATTGCCTTCTGATGTCAAGTTTTAAATTATCGAATGAAGCTCGCGAACGAATTCAAACCATGGTAAGTACTAATAATGGTTTTGATATTGCTGAGGCTGACCTTAAACTTAGAGGTCCTGGTAATATTGAGGGTACGCAACAAAGTGGAATTCTTAATTTCAAAATTGCCGATCTCGCAAGAGACGGTAAGATTCTGCAAGCTGCCCGTGAAATTGCTGCTCGAATTCTCGATAATGATCCTACTTTACAAAAGCCCATCAACCAAAGACTAAAGCACTTTATAGATACTCAAGGAAAGAAGTTTAAGGTTTGGAGTATGATTAGTTAAAGGCAATTTGGATTGGAATTGTCTTTAAACCCCTACTAAACCGTTAAAGTCAGGAAGCTTTGTTAAATTCAGGTTAACAATGTGGAAAGATTGTGGTAATTTTGGTAAATTGATATTGATGCCTAGTTTAGGCACTAAGTGGATCCATATATACGTTTATGACTTTAATGAAAATCGCAGGAAAACAGCTCACAGCTTTATTATTAACTATAACTGTAATCATCATATCTTTTGGAGTGTTGAGTGCTCATGCAAATCAACCAAGCTCTAAAACACAGAAGAATGGCGATCCTACCAGTAGTAGTTTCACTGAAGGTCCTCATATTTTTTACAAAAAAGATAGAATTCTAGTCAAAAACGTCCATTTTTCTCCTAAAGGACTAAAATTAGATGAACAATCCTTTAAATCAAAAGGTAATATTCCGCCTTTGGTCTGTACGGTTGATAATCCTCAAAAAACAAAATTTGAGATTACTTTACACAGTAAATATCAAGCTCCTCCTACTACATATAAGCAACCAGAAAAATTATTTGCAATTTCAGATATTGAAGGTCATTTTGAAGCTTTTGAAAAAACACTTCAAGGAAATAGACTAATTGATGAAAATTTAGATTGGATATATGGTGAAGGTCATCTCGTCTTAGTTGGTGATTTTTTTGATAGAGGCCATAATGTTACTCCTGTACTATGGTTAATTTATAAATTAGAACAACAGGCTGCTAAAGCAGGAGGAATGGTACATTTTATTATTGGTAATCACGAAGAAATGAATATGCGTGGCGATATAAGATATGTGGAGGAAAGATATATAAAAGCCGCAAAAGCAATGAAAACCAGCTATACCGGGATGTATTCAAAAAATACAGAACTTGGAAGATGGTTAAGGAGTAAAAATGTAATTGAAAAAGTTGGGAAGACAATATTTGTACATGGTGGTTTGAGTCCTCAAATGGCTGCCTCAAGAATTCGTTTAGAAGAAATGAACAAATATGCTCGTTCAAATTATGGTGCAGATAAATGGCGTCTTGAACAAAAAGGGGGAACAGTTGCCGCTGTTTTTAGCAAAACTGGGCCAATGTGGTATCGTGGATACTTTCGTGAAAAACTTCCTCAAAATGCTGTTAGTCGAACACTTGATTTATATGGTGCAAAATATGTGGTAGTCGGACATACGATTGTACCAAATGTTTCTAGTTTGCATAATGAAAAAGTAATTGCAATAGACGTTAAACACGAAATTGCTATTATGCAAGAAACAAGTAATGCTATATTATTCGAAGATGGAAAAATTTATGCTGTAAACCTTCATGGTAAAAAAAGCTACATCGAACACTTTATGACAGAAGATGTTGTAACGAAAGCTTTTAGAGCAGTAAAAGAAGGAAACCTAGCAGAAGTCAAAGAGTTTATTACCCCTGATAATCGAATAAACAAACACTATTTTAGTAAACGAATTACTTTAGTACAGGCTGCTATTCAACATAACCAGCCACAAATCATCCAATTATTAATAGAGCAAGGCGCTGACCTAGAATTACTTTCTGAGAACATGACGCCACTTATGCATGCGATTAAAGCAAAGAATCACCATATTGTCGACCTCTTAATAAAATCAGGTGCAAACATTAATGCTATCAATTTGCAAAAGAAATCTCCACTCTTTTACTGTGCCAAACATGGCAATATTGAATTAGCTAAAGTACTGATTGACAATGGTGCAATAATAAGTCTCAAAGATCGTAAAGGTAGAACTGCAGTAGAATACGCTTTGAAAAATGATAATAAAAAAGTAGCTACCTACTTACAAAATTGCAAGCACTAGTCGAAGTTGTTCAAAAATCTAGCTTCAAGTAATCGTCAAAATTAATTGCCTGACTTAGGGTGGGTTCTTTGGGACATTCCTAAAGAATAAATAGACCATATCTTTATTAAACCCTGTAGTATATTTCTTTTCTCAAATTCACTTCAACATTAGTATAAGTCTAAAATAAAAATTCTGCCGATCGTCTTTTATTTTATAGAATCAGTAGAGTATTTTAGGGCTTTGATATCTATTGGTTTATATTTAGAGTCTATTTGATTCAAAATAAATCATTTAGAGACACGGAATAAATAAAACAAATATCTAATGGCTAGTAAAAAATTTAAACTGACAGGCTTTGCAAGATTTTTTTTAGTAATGATAATTCTTGCTCCATTAGCTTATGTAGGAGCTTCTTATGCAAATGGAGAAGATGGTATTGAAAATTTTAAAAACCTTTTTAAGGGCAAAATAAGTTTAGGTACGGATGCACCTGAAGAAAGAAATACAATACCTGAAACAACAAAGGCAATAGAAATTCCAGAATCTAATACTCAAGATACGGAATCAAATATTGAAGAAGATAAATCAAAAGACTTAAAAATTCAGGCACTCATTGAGAAAAATAAAGAGCTAGAAAACGAACTATCTCAAACCGTCAAAGAATTAAATGACGTCAAAGCTCAACTCAGGACGATAAAAGATGCAATAGGGCAAACAGAATAAACAAACTCAGATTCGACTTCCAAAACCAACTTTGTGGATTAAAACTCAAATGCCCTTAGACAAATAGCAAGTATCAAAACAAAACTTTAACACCATGTATTCAGAACCAATGTTTCTTGAATCTCTTCTAGGTTTCTCTGGTGGAGATTTTATCTTAAAGATGATCGTTAATACGATTGCTATATTTATTGCTGCAAAAGTACTAGACGGTATTCAGGTAAAAGACCTCAAAACAGCATTATTAGTCTCCATTTTAGTAGCCATTCTTAATGCTACTTTAGGAAGTTACTTAACAGAAAGAACTGGATTAGAAATAGGTATCCTCAGTTTCATTATTGATGGTATTGTGCTCTTAGTCGCCTCCTGGTTCTTAGAGAGTTTCAAAATCAAAGGCCTTCTTTGGGCTTTCATCCTAGCCATTGTACTCGCCTTTTTAAATGGATTCTTATTTAGGTTTATCGGTGGGATATAATTAAATACACAAATTAAGAATAAAATTCCGTTACTACTTTTAGATTTTTAAAATCCTTTGTCAGAAGAATATATAGCAAAACAATATTCTGATTTTTTTGATTAAAAAAAACTTAGCTCATTTCTTATTTATTCAAGACTGCAACAACTTGATTTGAATTTGATTTCATGCTAATTTTTAGCGTTCTTTGCGTTTCAATTTCTATGAAATATGCTAAAGAAAACTCAAGCTGAGTTTTCAAGGCAATAAAATAAATCAAGCAATGATAAAAATATTAGTCAACGATGGCATTCACCCAGATGGAAAAATGCGCTTGGAGGAAGCAGGGTATAGAGTAGACACTGATAAAATAGCGCAAGAGGATTTAATAAAAGAATTGCCTAATTATGATGCGATTGTAGTAAGAAGCGCTACAAAAGTAAGAACAGAGCTTATTGATCAATGTCCAAACCTAAAAGTCATTGCCCGAGGAGGTGTTGGTTTAGATAATATTGATGTCGATCATGCAAAAAGTAAGGATATAGCTGTCATTAATACTCCAGCGGCATCTTCTGAATCAGTAGCTGAATTAGCTTTTGCCCACATGTTTTCACTCGCTCGGTTTGTACACCTTTCCAATCGGGAAATGCCAGAAAGTGGTGATACTAATTTTAAAAATTTAAAAAAATCCTATTCTAAAGGAATGCAACTTAGAGGAAAAACACTAGGTATCATTGGCTTTGGGCGAATAGGTCAGGAAACTGCTCGGATAGGACTAGCATTAGGTATGAACGTTTTGCCTGTTGACCTTATGATTAATGAAGCAGATATAGATATTAATCTTTATAATAGTGCAAATGGTAAGTTGGCGGTACACTTGCCGACCGTAAAATTTGATGAGATGCTAAAGCAATCAGATTTTATAAGTCTTCATGTTCCGTCTGTAGGAAAAGCAATCTTAGGTGAGGCAGAATTTGAAAAAATGAAAGATGGCGTTATTCTAATCAATTGTTCTCGAGGAGGAACAGTAGATGAAGAAGCATTATTGAGTGCTTTGGATTCGGGAAAAGTCATTGCGGCAGGACTTGATGTTTTTGAAAACGAACCTACTCCATTAAAAGCATTGCTTGATCATCCAAAAATCTCTGTGACACCACATATTGGAGCCTCTACTCAGGAAGCTCAACGGAATATTGGTTTAGAACTCGCTGATAAGATTATTGGCCACTTTAATCAAGCATAAAAAAGGTTTGTCACTAGTCATTTTGAATTTACTCTAATGACTAGTGACAGTTCTTCCTCTCTATTCAAAATCCAACAATTCTATTTCAAATATTAATACGGAATTTGGCTTAATGACATGTCCCATTTTTTGCTTACCATATGCTAGTCTTGATGGTATTATAAAAGTCCCACTTCCACCTTTCTGAAGTAGAGGAATAGTCTCTTGCCAACCTGCAATCACCTCTCTTAATTTAAATTCTAATGGCTTCCCTCTTTTATATGAAGAGTCAAACTCCTTTCCGTTCAAAAGCGTACCTCGATAATTACAAGTAATTTTACTATTTAAATTAGGACTAGGTCCTTCTCCTATTTCATCGAATTGATAATAAATCCCAGAAGGCGTTTTTTGAAAATCCCATAAACTATCAATGAGTAAGTTTATGATTAAATTTTGATCGACTTGACTCTGATTCGCTTCACTTACAGCCAATTCCTTCATATATCGCTCTAGCAGAGGGCCTTCTTCACCTTTCTTTTTAGTTAGAATGCCTTTAGAGCTATCAGAAACACAAGCTCCAATAAACAGGACTAAACTTAATAAGATAAGAGACATCTTCAAGCATCTTAGGGATTTAGAATTTATACACATTATTTAGAGTTTTGTATCTTATTCTTATATATATTGGACTTTTAATTTTACTTCGCCGCGCGAATTGTAGTTCGCTCTTGTATCCAACAAGGTACTTTATAAGACTGCCCTTCTTTCAAACTTCTTTGAAAAATATCTTCTTTGGATGGCATAAATTTTTGATACCGAGCGATCAACTTATTGGCCTCACGAGCTACTGAAGCGTCTACTCGCTTTGCTTTTTGCCATTTGTCTATTGCTGGCCAAGTGACGACCTGACTATCCCAGCCACGTCCTGGCCCACATAGAGGTCCACTGGAAGCATATAACTTCCCAATCAACATATAAGGTTCTCCCCAATTAGGTCTATACTTTAAAGCTTCTCTTGCCGCATTTCTTGCTTTAGAAAACTGTTTTAATTCACCATAATATATTTTGGCAATAGTGAGGTGATACTTTGCTTTTGTTTCTAAGTCAGCTGTCTCTTCTGCTTTAGCTTTATAACAATCGATGGCTTTTTTATAATCTCCTTCTACCAAAAAAGATCGACAAGTTGGCCCTGGGTCTGGACCTGTACAGTGAGTTCTATATGCAGTAAACACCACATCTACTTGAGTATCATCACCTGAACATCCTGCCCATTTCATTCTACCAAGTACATAGATAATAGAATCGCAATCAGTAGAAGCATTTTCAAACTTTTGATAATATTTTGCTTTATAATAGTCACAATCATAAAAACCTCTGACACCTTCCAAATTTTTAAGTCGAGTAGGCATATAGGATTCGACAATATCCCATCCTTCTCTTATCCATTGTGCTTTGTCCATTTTAACTTTATTGGAATCTAGCATCGAAAGCATTCTATTTGCATAAGTGCTTGCTTCCTCCTTAGATATTTTTTCTCCCAATACTAAACCTGTTAGGAGATTGGTAAATGGATTAAAGACATAAGATGGTGCTTCCTCTTTTTCTATATCCATAGAACGCTTAAACATATTGTATTTTTCAATATCAGTAGCATATTCAGGGTACTTATAATACAAATCGAATGCCTTGCGGCCAATGGTCGTACCTTCACTTCCATAGCATCTGATCACTTCATCATAGAGCTCCAATGCTTTTTTGATATAAGTATCTCTGACAAGGGAATCTTTCTCTTGAGAAGCTAAAAACTCATATATTTTGATCCCATCCCCAAAATGGGTATTTCGTTTGCCATCAGCCGCTGGTGCCACTTCAAACACAGCTTTCCAGTTTTCAAATGCTCGATCAAAGTCTTCCTTAGAAACTTTAGAAAGATCACTAGCCTGTTGAATAGTCTTCATGACATCTCGATACAGAGAATGTTTTGTGATTACCTTTTTACGAGTATCCTCTGGAAGTTCCATCCAGTTTTTACATGGGCTTAAATCCTCATTTATAGAATTCGTATTTTCTACTTTGGAAATAGATTCCGTTTCTTCAGGACTAGAATCTGTTTGTAATGGTTTAGATGTACAAGAGAAGAACAATAAAAGTATCAAAAGTTGAAATTCGTAATTAGTTTTCATAAGCATATATTATGAAGAGTTTGGTTAAAAAAAATCAGCCTATTTATTAATAAACATACTCTATGTACAGTGTAAATTAAGTAGTGTTCGTTTATGGCTAATGAATTTTTAATCTAATCAAGGAGCACCCGGAACCTGATAGCCTTAGCTATCAAGGTGAGGATGTGACGAAGAGTAGGTTAAAAAGGCATAGACAGAAATAGTCAATATTTATTTTACACTGTACTATGTTTATAAAAGTAATAAGATATAAAAAAGCTCCGTTTAGTGATACTAAACGGAGCTTTTTAAGAATTTGACTGCTAATTTAGTTCACTCTAATCTTTACTGATTCTCCAATCCAACAACCAATTTTATAAGAACCACCAACTTTATATCCAGCCATAAAGACATCTCCTTTATCAGGTTTTTCTCCCGCGTATTTACCAATCTTTTTGTTGGCCTCTGCTTGTACATCTGGATCTTTATCTATGCTACGAGCATGAGCATATTTATCAACTGCTGCAAGTACAACCATTCTTTGTTCCCAAGGTGCTTTACCACAACTTCTTGTACTAGAAGCATACATGTCACCAATCATTAAATAAGGCTTACCCCATCCTGGTCGAAGTTTTGCAGCTTTTAAAGCATTAGATCTGGCAGCGCTTTTATTCTGCAATTTACGGAATTGGATAGAAGCAATAGAGTTATAATACCCTGCTTTTTTACTATCATCTTGTTCTCCTTCAATAGCTTCTTTATATTTAGTAATAGCGCCTGCAAAGTCGCCTTCTTTATACAATTTATTTGCCATTACGCCAGGATTGTTTTGTTCAAAAATTTCCTGTCGTTTAGCATTTTCTTCAGCTGCATATTTAGCCCAATGCCCTTCTAGTTCCGCTAAGAATGGGCTAGTCTCCGTCTCACAACCTTGCTGCTTAAGTGTAGTGATAGATGCTTTTAGAAATTCTGCATTATCTTCATTCCCTGGATAAGTAGGTTTGATTTTATCTACAAAATACTCACAATCGAATATATTTCTTTCAATAGAAGCAAAGGTATGATTCATTGAATTCTTCGCTGATTCGAATTGTGCTTTTAGTCTTTCATTATTGGCTATATTATAATCTGCTATTTTATTTAATGTGGTATGAATACCACGAGCAGTTTCTTTATCCATCTTGTCATTAGTAAACTGATAAACGACAATTGTTGCATAAGGCTGCAAAACAATATATTCGATATCATTCCCTCCAAGCTCAACAGTTTTAGCCAAAACTGCTGCTGTTTCGTCATAAGAACTCCTCATTTTTGCATCCTCCGCTCCTATTCCGTAAAACATATCAAATGCTTTTCGACCTACCGCATAAGCAGGGTTTCCTTTAGTTTTGTAACAGTCTTGCTCTTCATCATACATGCGTAAAACAGTTTCAAAATATTCTTTCTTTTTCGCATCATCTTTTGCATTCATCAGCATATAAGAATAAAACTTACGTCCATCTCTCCAATGTGCAGGCCGTTTTCCATCTGCTGCTGGAGCTGCTTCGTAGGCCATTTTCCAATTATCAAAAGCAATTTTGAAATCTTCTTCTCCAAGCCTCGCTAAATCTGCTGCAGATTTGATACTAGTCATATACGTTCGATAAACCGAATGTGCTTTAAGTGCAGCATCTCCATTTGGGCTATCATTAAATTTTGCACATTGGGCAAAAGACATATTAGTCAGTGTCACCGCAATAACAATAGAAATAATTGTTTTAAATACTTTTCCTAATTTTTCCATGGTTAATTGAATTTTCGTTTAAAGAACCAGCTATTATCGTTTAATGTAAATCCTACGGTCATTTGAGCGTAGGTTTCTTTTAAAAATTGTTCAGAACCAAATTGCCCGAGTTCAAAAGCAACATTTATAAAAGACTGCTGCTGCCTTGGTAATATAACAGGAAATCCTAGTCCAATTGTTATACCGTAGTTAGTTAATTGTTCGTTAAACCCATCATTCCGAGGGTCTGTCCCATAAAAAGCCCCAAACCTGTAACGCATTCGTTTAGCGTAACTGTTATAAGAGACAATGTCTGGTATAAATTCTCCACCAAAAGCAATTCTATAGGTATTATTGAGGGCTCCTTCATTTTTGGATTCATTTTCATATTGACTCCATGAAGCATGTGAATAATTAAGTCCTATTTTTAATTTATTTTGATTTTGGTAGATCAGTCCAATTGATACTTCAGCGGGTAGTTTTCCAGAACCATTTACAAGAGGTTCAAAACTAATTGTATCCAGACTATTATAAATTGGATTAAATCTGCTGTTAAAAACTGTACTTGATGTATTAAAGCCCATAATGGAGTTTCCATAAAGACCTACAGTAAGTTGCTTTCCAAGTTTTTCATAAGTGCCATCAGCTTTTTTCTTTTTAAACACAAAATCATATTGGAGTCCAGCATTCCAAACAAAACCGTTATGGCTAATATCCGATAAAAGAATATCTCTATACGAAGCGGATAAGCTGTCAAATCGCACTTCTTGGTTCTGTTCAATCTTGCCAAATAAATATCCCATATTAATTCCAAATGATAAGTTATTTACTTTGACTCCATTTCCCCACAAAAGTTTATAGGTTCCCCCACTTCCTTGAAAATTATATTTAATTAAATCCACCGGATCCTCTCTTATCTCTTGCGTTTCTACTATGTAACCGACTGTGGTATAGGGCACTAGAGCAAAATTCATCCCCCAATTTAATTTGGATTTATCTCTATCTAAAACACGTCCAATTGGATTTTTTATTGGAAATCCTAGCGACAAATAGGCAAGATTGCCACTTCTGACCCCTATATTTTCGGTTTGAGTTTCTAAGGATCCATATTTAGCACGTACACCAACTTCAAATGAAGTAGCATACAAATAACCAAAAGAAGCTGGATTATTGAGGTTGATATGATAAGGGTCATGAAATGCAGCTGAAAGGTCAGCCATTCCATTTGAAGCTGCGAAATTTGAGTTCCAAAGATCACCGAGCCCTATCCGAGAATAAGGAGAATTAAATTTAGGTTGTCCGTATAGCATTACTCCACCGAACATTAATACCACTAATAATTTATATCTATTCCAAAAGTTGGACATTATAGTTTAAAATTTTATTCAGGCCAATGAGGACTAAATTTTGGTTTACAAATATCTGAGTTTTCAGGTTTCTAGCAAAATATTTTGCATCTCCTCCTGTTAAAAGCACTTGTAAAGATCCAAAAAGCGTTGTATAGTCTTGAATATTTCCTTTTATCTCCAAGGTCGCTCCATGTTGAGCTCCAATTCGAATCGAGCTTACTGTATCATTTCCAATAGTTGCACTCAATTTTTTTTGAGCCACCAAAGGTAATTTAGCAGTAAATGTATTCATTGCTTTTAGACGCATTTCTATGCCGGGAGTAATGCTTCCGCCGTAATATTTTTTCAATTTATCTATAAAGTCATATGTAATACAGGTTCCTGCATCTATAACTAAACAGTTTTTTTGGGGAAATAAATCATTCGCTGCCACTATCGCTGCCAATCGATCTCTTCCTAATGTTTCTGGTGTTTTGTATCCATTAACTATCGGAAGGGCAGTCTCATGAGACAATCTAAGGTAATAATAACGATTCCTTAATATTTGCTCTATCTTTTTATTAATTCCTGAAGTAGTTGAAACTGCCGCGTTTTCAATTTTCCGTTTTCCAATCCATTGATCTAAGGATTTCATCGACCATTTTTTATCGAAGACACCTTTCTTTAAAAGTTTCTCCTTGCTAAAAACGCCGACCTTCGTCCTTGTGTTGCCAATGTCAATTATTAGATTCAACTATACTATATGTTTTCAGATGCGAAAATGGCTTTAATTGGTGTTTTGTCTTTACAATATATGATTGAATATTGCACATTTCGTAATCACTTTGCTTCTTACAGCGTATTTTTTCAATCAATGCTTAAAATGTCGTACATCAGTCTTCACCATGGGGATACCATGTTCATTGCAATAATCTACGCTTAACTGATCCTTTATTGACCCTCCGGGTTGTATGACAGCAGAAATTCCTGCTTCATGTGCTATTTGTACACAATCTGGAAATGGAAAAAATGCATCGGAAGCCATAGCTGCCCCTTTAGTATCAAAACCAAAATGTCTTGCTTTTAAGATCGCCTGTCGTAAAGCATCCACTCTACTTGTTTGTCCACAGCCCATTCCAATCAACTGATTGTCTTTCGCCAGAACGATTGTATTTGATTTAAGATGCTTTACACATTTATTTGCAAATAGTAGATTATTAACCTGAGCTTCTGTTGGATGCTTATTCGTCATGACCTCAAAATCGGATTCCGTCTCCGTTTTCAAATCCATATCTTGCTGAATTACGCCATTCAATAAGCTTTTAAAAGATGTTTTGTGAACATAAAAATTCTTTATTTTTAATAAAACTCTTTTTTTCTTTTTTGATAAAAATTCAAGCGCATCGGCATTAAACTCCGGGGCAATCAATACTTCATAGAATAATTGGTCAATTTCTTGGGCTGTTTCCAAATCCATTGGACGATTACAAATCAAAATGCCTCCAAAAGCTGAAACATTATCTCCTGCTAAAGCAGCTTTCCAAGCTTCCAATAAAGTTGGTCTGACAGCTACACCACAAGGGTTGGTATGTTTTAAAACAGCAAACGCAGGATCAGCATCTCTAAATTCTGCCATTAGATTCACTGCTGCATCAATATCCACTAAATTATTATATGATAATTCCTTCCCATTCAGCTTATCAAACATTTTCTCAAGATTGCCAAAGAATAGACCTTGCTGATGCGGGTTTTCACCATAACGAAGCACCTTCGAATCGTGGATACTGTTTTTAAATATTAAATCCTCTGATCCTTCATTGAAATAATTAAAAATTGCAGTATCATAATGAGAAGAAACCTTAAAAGCTCGTCTCGCTAGTTCTTTTCTATCATCTAAATCTGTTTCCCCATTTTTATTTTTCAATAAGTCAAAAATCATAGTATACTCATCCTTCGAAGGGACAACGACGACATCTTTATAATTTTTCGCTGCTGCTCGGATTAGGGATATTCCACCTATATCTATTTTTTCAATGATCTGAGATTCATCATCTGTATTCGCCAAAGTCTCTTCAAATGGATAAAGGTCAACTATTACTAAGTCTATCTCTGGAATATCATAGGCTTCTAATTCGGCTAGATGTCCTTCTTCTCTTCGTGCCAAAAGACCTCCAAATACTTTAGGATGCAAGGTTTTCACTCGTCCATCAAGAATAGAGGGATAAGAAGTTATATTTTCGACG
The DNA here is from genome assembly GCA_965277415.1 of Saprospiraceae bacterium. Taxonomy (GTDB): domain Bacteria; phylum Bacteroidota; class Bacteroidia; order Chitinophagales; family Saprospiraceae; genus JAHDHW01. The sequence goes on along the minus strand of CBDICS010000070.1, from coordinate 77,168 downwards.
GCTTCAACACTCAACCCAAGTTGCTCAATAAAGCGTTGTGTGCCTCCAGTTGAATACATTTGTACATCAAGTCGGTCTAATTCTCGAACAATTTCTTCTAAACCGTCCTTGGAAAAAACAGATATCAATGCTGATTTTATCTTTTTTGTAGCCATGAATAATTTTTATAAAAGAATGGAATAATCTGGGTTTCCTCAAAAAGATGTGCAAAGGTAAGGATTAAAGGTCGAATAACAAAGCTAGTTTCCTTGTCAAAATTAAGGTCTTTTGCTATAAGTTTCTTTTAAGTCACAATGGATACATTTTGCAATTCATTGATTCCTAATGACTTCAGTTTTGTTTTGTTTTTCAATTTTAACTATAAAAGAAAAAAAAATCTCAGCTTAGAATCAAATACTTGCAAAGTATTTCAATTTGGCTTCTCAAACAAATCCAAATTTAGAAACCTGACTTTTACTTTATTTTCGAGTTTTTCTTATTAGTTTTTCTCCTAATTTAGAACTAGCAACCAACACGAACCGGACGATCATAAATACTAAATAGGCAGAACAGGTTTATCGATTGTCCGGTTTTTTCAACAAAAAAATAAAGCTATGAAATTAAGACATGTCCTAAACATTAGATTCTATTTCTACAAAAAGATCTCTTCTATTATAAGGGTGATTATTATAAAAATAGATTCGAGTTAGGATATGTCTTAATCTTTTTCAAATCCCTAAAAAGAGTAAAGGGCAGGGAATCAATAATTGCCCATAAAGCAAAAAATGCATAAAGTTGAATTTATCAAAAGCTAGGCATATGAAGGTAATACTATCAGTGAGTATTGGGATGATGATTTATTTTGGCGTAGATTCTGGTTTGCTTAATCAAGTAGATTATAAAGGCATTTATCGGTCTACAATAAATAGCTCTAAAATTATTCGCAACCAGATCGAACTAAAAGCAAATGGTACATTTGAATATCAAATAATTTTTCAGGAGGGTCTGCTAAGCCAACAAAAGATAAGAGGCAATTATACAGTAAAAGGAAAAAAATTACGCTTATTTCCTTTTGCATTTGAAAACTATCCCACTCATAGCATAAAGAACTTAGAACACTCGAAAATAAACACCCGAGGTATACAATCGCCTAGTCTAATCAATAAAAAATCACCGGATTATTTTAAGCGATATTTGGCGTCTTTCGAATCGGGAAATGCCAGCTTAAAACCAATGTATATTATAAAGCAATTAAAAACTAAGTTATCGCTTTGTCATTTAGATTTGAAAACAGAACAATATCAACCAGATTTTTTAATAGAAAAATAAAACTATGAAATTATTATTATTTCTAGGGGTAATTTGTTTAACGCCATTAGTGGGCTACACACAAAACGAAACAGAAAAGTATCTTTCAACAGATAAAGTTAGTAATCAAATCAAATTCACTTCGATTAGTATTCACAGTCAATCTACTGCTTCCTATGTAACAACGATAAAATCGGCTTGCACACTAATTCCAGCAAAAAATATAAAAAGAATAGCTATTTCTAGTTTACTTTATTTAGAAGCATCCTCTCAGAGGAATATCTCATTATTACTTGATCAAAACCGTTTTTATCTAGATGGAAGACTTACTCAGTACACTCCAGGAATTATTTCTAATCATGAATTCAACTATAGAGAAAGTTTTTTGAATGGCACTCCTGCTATGTTTGAAAGTAAGTACTTATTCGGTACTTAGCGCATATTAAAAAAAGATTCAACAACACAATATATAGCTATGAAGAACAGAACTTACATAATCGTTTTTTTAATTATTGCATTAACAATTACATTCAATAGCAAAGCCAATATTCCTCACGATTCCTTAATGGTTCATTTTATCCAACAAGCAAAAGTGGAGTTCAAAACCATTCAAGCAAAAAGATATAATAAAATAACAAAACTAAGTCGACAGTTAGTAGCAGTCAATAAAACCATCTTGAAAGTTTCGCAAAAACAAGAAACAGCAGCATTGGTAAATGCAATGCTCGACAAAGATAATATTGAAGCAGATATTCGAAAAGCAGAATTAGTTTATGAATTGGAAATGAGTAAAGTTCGGTACAAAAAAGGGTTTGACTTGATAAAAATGATTTATGAAAAAACACTTGGTCTTGACCATCACTTTGCTTCTTTGCAAACTCATCAAAATGTAGCGATGCTCTCAAACCCCAATACATTTCCTGAATTTGAGAAAGCAAAAGATCTCATTAGTAGTCGATTGGGAAAAAAACAAAAATTTAAATTACCCAAGATATTAGACTCCAATCCATTTGTCTCTTTGACTTATTCTATAGCTGCCTCTTTTTTTAGCAATGGGGATCAAAAAAGTAAAGAACGTGAATTGAATGATATTGCTTGCATTTTGGATTTTACTGTTAGAATGAATTCTGATTTAAATATTATTTATTATGAAACTGAATTTTTAAAAAGCAATAATGAAGCGCTAAAAGAAGCCTGTATTGATTTGTTCAGAGACTATGCAAAAGTCGTAGGATACAGAACCCCATTAGAAGAATGTCGAAAAGATGATGATTGGGAAACACTTTATGATCTTATTGATGCATACGTATTAGAATTAAACGGAGCACTTGACGATCCTACAAAAGCTTATTCGGTATACAAGAAAAAAGTGGATTTAGATTTTTCGATTGATCGACTACTTCAGTTTTTAAATACTTATAATGCATTTGTATCTCAAGGGGAAAAGTATTATCAAAAGTTTCAAACCATTTTAAACAATTACTCTAATGAGTCTCTTTGCACAGGCCAGCTTCCGCACCAATTTATTGACTTGAAAAACGATATTAATATTTCTATTTCAAAATTTAATGAAGCTTATAATATATCCGAGTTGCGGGGTTCTAAACTAAAAGATTTGATGTACGGTTTATCGGAATAGAATTCATTGATTTCCTATTCCTTAATAACAAAAAAATAAAAACATGAAAAATTATTATTTCACTATCTGTTTACTTCTCCTTAGTGTTCCAGGTTTTAGTCAAACTTCTATCTATGGAAAAGTGACAGATGAATCTACCTGTGAGGAATTAATTTATGCTAATGTAGTCATTTCAAAAAAAGGGGTGTTTTTTGCAGGCGCAAGTACAGACTTTGAAGGAAATTATTCAATTCCTGTTGACCCGGGCACTTACGATATTAAAATCAGCTATACCGGATATCCCGATACGGAAATCACAGGCCTTATTGTAAAAGCAGGACATAAAACCAACTTAGATATTCAGCTTAAAGAAGGTATTGAACTTGGTGAAGTTATCGTGACTGGATATAAAGTACCACTGATCAGTCATGATTGTACAACTTCGGGTTCAACACTTACCAGTGAAATGATCAGAAGCCTTCCTACTAAAAATATTTCCGCAATTGCTGCTACAGCAGCGGGTTTATCTTCAGGTGAATCTGGTAGTGCAGTCACGATAAGAGGTTCTAGAGATGGAGCTACAGATTATTACATAGATGGCATTCGGGTATCGGGGGCTTCGAGTTTAATAAGTTCCAAACCGATTTCGGAGCATTATCATGAAGATTTCTTGACAGGTACAGAAGCTGCATTTGGTAGCGCTACTGAAGTAGAGCGCATTTATATTGAAAAAACTGACCATTTAGAATTAGCTCCTCCTCCCCCACCTGTTGATCCTCCTTCGCCACGTAAAGAAGAGAAAAAAATTAAAGCTGGGATTTTAACCGCAGGCGAATGGAATCCGTTAAAGCATTGGGCATTTTGGACAGATTTGCTCAATAATCAAGATAAAAATCACAAAGGTATTTGGAAAATAAATCCAAAAACCAGATATAAAGTAAAGGTCACTAATACCCAAAATATCCCTTTACCGAATACAAATGTTGACCTTATTGATTTAGAAGGAAATATACATTGGGCGGCAGTTACTGACAACCGTGGGATAGCGGAACTCTGGGGAAATCTTTATGAAGGAACAGAACAACATTTTGAATTAATAGCAGAATTTAATGGCACACTTTCAACAATTAAAACTGCTAAAGCATTTAGAAATAATAAAGTAAATAAGATCAAAATACCAGTTGCTTGTGAAGTATTTAACAAAGCAGATATTTTATTTGTAGTAGATGCTACAGGTTCAATGGGAGATGAGATCAGGTATTTACAATCAGAGTTACAAGATGTAATTAATAGTGCTCATGAAAATAATCCGCGATTAGATATTCAAACAGGAAGTGTGTTTTATCGAGATCAGAGTGATGAATATGTAACGAGGGTTTCTCCATTATCGAACGATCTGGATCAAACAAACAATTTTATCAAAAAACAATACGCTTCAGGAGGAGGGGATTATCCTGAAGCTGTTCATTCCGCTTTGGATGAAGCAGTAAAACAAGATTGGAGACCCGATGCAATTGCGAGGATTGTTTTTCTTTTACTCGATGCGCCACCACATCAGCAAGATCAAGTGATTCAAAATCTCCAAGGAAGTATTCGGGCAGCTGCGGCTCAGGGAATTCGAATTATACCTATCGCTGCAAGTGGTATTAATCCTTCGACAGAGTTTCTAATGAAAGCCATTTCTATTGCTACCAATGGAACTTATGTTTTTATTACTGATGATAGTGGTGTAGGTAACGCTCATCTTAAACCAACGGTTAGTGATTTTGAGATAGAACTCTTGAATGAATTGATGATAAGACTTATTACAGATTTTACAACACAAAAAAGATGTAATTCAATAATCGACAGACCAGAATCTATTGCTGAAGAAAATATAAATGTAAATATCTATCCCAATCCTGCACAGAATTATTTAATGATTGAAACAGAGTATGATCTATCAAAATTAGATATTCTATCTGTCAATGGACAATTAGTTCAATCTCATTTCGATTTGGCAGAAGGTGTAACAAGAATTGATTTGAGCAATTTCATTGATGGGATTTATATCTTACAATTCCATAATGGAAACGATATTGTCAGCAAAAAATTAATCGTCAGTAAGGATAATTCGTTTAAAAACTAAGCAATTGTTCAGTGAAATATTCTCATTCTTTGACAAATCCAGTGGACAAGCCGTAAATAAGATCAAAAGCGACTAAAGGAAGCCTTGATCTTGTTTATGGCTTTGTCTCAAACACGGGATTTACCAAAGAACCAATATTCTAAATATAAAATTTAATTTATGAAAACTTATTTATTCATATTCATCGGGCTCATTCTGTCTACTTCAACTATATTTGGCCAATCCATGATCAATGGATCCATTAGCGAGCATACCACTTTAGAGCCTTTGATCGGAAGCCATATTAAGGTATATGAACGTGGTATTTTTGTGACTGGTATTAACTCAGATTTGGATGGATTGTTTCAATTCGATCTAAAACCAGGCACTTATGATTTTGAATTCTCTTACATTGGTTATCAAAGTGAATCCAGAACGGATATCGTAGTGCGGCAAAACGAATCCGTCGATTTTAACATCGTTTTAAATAAAGGGGTATACCTTGACGAAATAGTTATAACATGCTATGTAAGCAAACAAATTAGGCAAAAAATAATCAGTTGTGGAGGAATAATCAGTAGCCATCAATGTTTTCAAGAACTTGAGGATGAAGATGAAGAGGACAAAGACGCTGAGCTAATTTCCAAGGATAAGGAATCCATCAAACCTGCAACAACATTATACCCTAATCCAGCGAGTAATTACGTAATGGTCTCAGCAAATCAAGCTTTCAAGGCCATTAAAATACTCAGCTCGGATGGGAAAGTAATTTTTGAACAAAGCGATATCAATCAAGATCAAATAGAGGTTCAGCTAAGTAATTTAGCTGCTGGAATTTACTTTGTTTATTACTGTTTTGAAGAACAAACTGAAGTAAAGCAATTCGTAAAAACATGAGGTATCTAATATATTGTAAAAATGTCATTTGTCAATAGTCATAAGGAATTCCTTAATGATTATTGATAGATGACTATTCTATTTGAAGACTATGAAGTTGTTCAAACACAGAATCTGTCAAAGAACTCCTTATAATAAAGTCTTCTGATTAGATTTTTGCTTTGATTTTTCCTCTTTTTCATCATCTACGACTTTGAGGTTGAGGATATTTCCCATATGGTAACAAGTCCGGCATCGAGCCTCATAACGATCTTGTTCGCCAAGCACAACTGTTTCCCCTTCATTAGAAATACGATAAGAATGAGTAGCTAAATTCCCACAATGCTGACAGATGGCATGTACTTTTGTAATATATTCCGCCATAGCTAAAAGATTCGGCATTGGACCAAAAGGATTGCCTTTATAATCCATATCTAAACCAGCTATAATCACTCGATTTCCACGAAGTGCCAATTGTTGACAGATTTCTGGAAGATCCATATCAAAAAACTGTGCCTCATCAATTCCTACTACATTGACGCCCTCAGTCATCCCCAACAATTTGGATGAATGATCAATAGGAATTGAAGCAATTGAATTTGCATCATGAGACACTACTTTAGCATCATCGTATCGAGTATCAATTGTAGGTTTGAAAATTTCTACTTTCTGGTTTGCAATCCTGGCACGTTTTAGTCGGCGAATCAATTCCTCTGTCTTTCCCGAAAACATGGAACCACAGATCACTTCGATCCATCCACTTCGTTGACCTTTAAAATGAGGTTCTAAAAACATATAATGATAAATATTTCTATTGATTTGTAATATCTTACAAAGTACTGTTTTTCTATCTTGATTTTGATTATTTTTGTAAAAACGTTTATATTATCCTCCTTTTAGGGATAGAATATTAATAAGTGTCCAGATTAGATGTTTTATTAATTCTCTGTCCCTTGGTTCGACTTTAGGGTTTTAAGAAAACACAAAATGAAGGATTGAAAAATTGTAGCGTGAACAAAAAAAGCGTTTTTCAGCTTGTTCATGGACTTTGTTATAGAACAATTATTTTTTGAACAATACATAAATATATTTTTTCTTTTATCGTTCTTTGACAAATCCCGTGGACAAGCCGCAAATAAGATCAAAAGCGACTAAAGGAAGCCTTGATCTTGTTTATGGCTTTGTCTCAAACACGGGATTTGTCAAAGAACCTCTTTTATTAATAGGTCTAATCACTAGCCGATATGAATCTTAAGCAAGCAGAAATTATTCTTGAGAAAATTACACGACTTTATAAAACGATGAAAATCGACGAGCGAAACATTGATGTGTTTGAGCAAGATTTAATGTTAAGTTACATTAGACAATTGCATGAGTCTTTTTCTCCTAATCATCCAGTTTCTAAAAGAATTAAACCTATTTTACCTCCTATAGAAGAAGCCCCAAAAGTAGTGATTAAAGAACCTGTCAAAGTTACCCCTCCACCTAAGCCTAAACCTATTCCACCTAAAGTCGAAGCACCTAAGGTTGTCGAGGTGCCAAAAGTTGAGGAAGCGCCAAAAGTAGTTCCTCCCCCACCTGTACCAAAGCCAAAGCCTATACCTCCTACACCAAAACCAAAAACTACTGTGGCTCCAACAGGATTATCAGCTGAGGAGCGTACGGCTTTGTTTGAAGTAAGAGAAGCAACTGAACTCTCCGAAAAACTAAGTCAAGCTCCAATTAGAGATCTTACAAAAGCTATGGGGCTTAATGAAAAGATTTTTACTATTAATGAACTTTTTGGAGGAGAAAGCAAGGTGTTTGATGAGACAGTTAGAAAGCTAAATACATTTAATTCCTTTGAAGAGGCTAAAGAATATTTATCAACTACTGTTGCACATACTTATGGCTGGGTAAAACGCAATAAGAAAAAAAAGGCGATTAATTTCATTAATTTAGTGAAAAGAAGGTACAGTTAAACAAGTACTCTTACTTCTTGTTAGGTAAAGGGAAAGGATTTAAACATTTAAAGTCAAATGAAGAAGATAGCTGTATTTACCTCTGGCGGTGATTCGCCGGGAATGAACGCTTGTATCCGAGCGGTGGTTAGGGCTGGATTAAAATCAGGTCTTACTGTGATTGGTATCAAACGAGGATATGAAGGAATGATAGATGGAGACTTTATTAAAATGGACAGAAGGTCTGTTAGTGGAATAATCAGTAAAGGAGGCACCATATTACATTCTGCTCGGAGTGATCGTTTTAGAACAAAAGAAGGTAGAAAAATAGCTTTTGAACAAATAAAAGCTGAAGGGATAGAAGGGATTGTCGCTATTGGCGGCGATGGCACTTTTACGGGAGCTCATATTTTTACACAAGAATATAATATTCCTTTTGTAGGAACACCAGGCACTATTGACAACGATTTATACGGTACTGACTTTACGATTGGTTATGATACCGCAATAAATACTGCAATGGCAGCGATTGATAATATAAAAGATACTGCTAATGCTCATCATCGATTATTCATCGTTGAAGTGATGGGTCGGGATGCCGGCTTTATTGCGCTCAGAAGTGGCATAGCAACAGGTGCAGAGGCCGTATTAATCCCGGAAAGTACATCAGATACAGAAGCTTTGATTCGAATATTGGAAATGAATGAAAAGAAAAGAAAGCGAGCCAATATTATCGTTGTTGCGGAAGGAGATGAAGAAGGTGGTGCTTTTAAAATAGCGGAAAAGATCAAGACCCGTTTTCCCTCTTTTGAAACGAAAGTGACGATCTTAGGCCATGTCCAAAGAGGAGGACGTCCTACTTGTATGGAGCGAGTGATGGCTAGTCGAGTAGGAATGGAAGCAGTGAAAGCATTATTAGATGGGAAAAGTAGCGTGATGGTCGGTCAAGTACACAAAGACATTGTTTTCACTCCTTTTGAAAAAGCAATTAAACATAATCAACATGTAAACCCTATATTGCTGGAGATGGTAGAAATGCTTGCTTAGGGGTAATACAATTTTAAATTAGTTTATGATTCCAGAATCAAATCAAACCACTGAAGAGAATCACTTGCTGGAAAGTCTAAAACTTCCGGTGCTTTTTATTATCGCTATTTGGGCGATTCATATCTTCCAATTTGTTTTTGGTTTGAGATGGGGTTTTCTTGGTGTGTATCCTCGTCAGTTTTCTGGCCTTACAGGTATTTTTACTTCACCGTTTATACATGGAGATTTTTCACATCTTTTTAATAATACGATTCCCTTTTTCGTGCTTTCGACAATGACACTTTATTTCTATAAAAAAGTAGCTATCCGAAGTGTCATGATGATTTATGTTTTGACTGGTTTTGCAGTTTGGCTACTGGCTCGGGAGACTTATCATATCGGATTGAGTGGAATTGTCTTTGGGCTGTTTGGTTTTGTATTAGGAAATGGCATTTTTAGGCGAAATATACGCTCTATTGTTTTAGCATTAATTGTTTTTCTCTTATATAGCGGAATGTTAGTTGGCTTATTTCCAGTCAAGGAAGGTGTATCTTGGGAGAGCCATGCTGCGGGATTTGTGATTGGATTATTTACCGCTTATTTTTACAAAGAAGAATTAGAAGCTGAAGAAATCAAACATGCTCCTTGGGAAGAAGAACTAGACCATGCTGATAGCCCATTTTTTTTACCAAGAGATACTTTTGATAAAACAAAAGCACAAAGAAAACAAGAAGCTGAAGATAGAGCACGAGACCAGTGGAATTCGGACAATATGATTTAGTACATCGTATCAATAGATTAGAGATTATTTCTAAAAATTAAAATCAAATCGAGCTTTCCATTTATTGTCAGCTGTTTTGGTCCAAATAATCACATAATGCCCAAGCCCATTACTTTTATACTTGCCAACCTCATAAATTAAACCTTCCTGAACTGCCAGCAATTGAATAGGCGTCAAAGTAATCTGCCAATTGGGATTGGCCATATAGGCATATCGTTTAGTAATAGCTTCTGTTCCCTCATCAATTTTTCCTCTATTAAAATAAATCGCATCGGAAGTATACACTTCTTGTATCAAAGCTTTGTGGTCATGGCTATTCGATAATTTTTCCCATAACTGGCGAGCTTCCGCGATTTCCATTTCTGGCAATTTAGTATTCTTGTCAAATGCATTGATAACCTCTAACTCCTTTTGCCATGTACCATTTATCCTATTCCATGCAATGAGGTAAGCATGGTTTTTTTTATTTTTATCTTCAAATAATCCGATATCAAAGAAATGCAATGAGTCATGTTCGACTTGTTTTATAGGCCCAATAAATCTTATCCCATTTATTTCACCTTTCAACTTAGTCATTACACTATTAATAGCACTTCTTCCTTGATACATTTTATCATTGATAAACAAGCCCGCTGTCTCAGTATAATAAGCATCCAATAATAAACCCGAATCAAAAGACGTACGCCAATGCTGGTTTTGTATTGACAAAGGCGAGCTAAGTTCTTGACTAGTCTTACAATTAAGAACATTAAGTAAAAAGAAAAAAAGCAATAGTTTTTTCATTAAGTTTAATATTTAAGTCTTCTCTTCTATGAAGTTGTTCAATGTATTATTTTAAATCTTTCAAATTTCGTAGAAACCCATTTACACCCGCTGCTTTCATTTTTTGCTGAAGCAATTTAGCATTATTTCGGTTTGAAAAAGCGCCAACGACTACTTTGTAAACTGTTTTTCCATTCAATTCATTAATACTTACTATAACATCTGTCTTAAATGCCTCTTGTAGTTTTTCTACCTGAATTAGTACATTTCCATATTCTGCAAAAGCACCAATTTGCACACCAAAACCTCGTGGTTCTTGTTTTCGAACAGAAAAATTAAATAATCCACGGCCATTAGTAACGGGTTCTTCAATTTCAGGTTTAGGACTACTAATATTATCTAATCTACGAAATGCTTCAGCTACAGCCTTATCCGCATTGATTCGACCATAACCATATTTTTTAGAATGCCCATTTACATATTCGCTAGGCTTTCCAATCTTATCCGCTGTCTTCGTAATAATATCTTTTACTTCTTTTGCAGTCAATTCAGGATTGGCAGAAAGTATCAAAGCACAAATTCCTGCGACCAATGGGCAGGCACTTGAAGTGCCACCAAAATGTTTGTAACGTGATCCTCGGTTTTTCCCATCTCTATAAAATCTAAAATCACCTGTTTCCCAACTTACACCTTCATCCCATGAAGCACGAGCTGCAAGAATTGGCCAATCTCCATTAGAAGGAGCACAGATCGTTACTTCTCTTCCTCGATTAGAATAAAAAGCATGTTCGTCCTTGCTTGTACTTGCAGCTACTGCGATCACATCAGGATGTGCGGAATAAAAATTTACAAAATCTAAATCTTCATTCCCTACCGCATAAACAATGATACAACCTTTTCCATTACGACCTTTACGTGCAGCTTTTGCGATCACTTCCTGTTTCATTGGATTCAAATCAAAAGCCGGATCGGTCGTTCCCCAACTACAACTGATGATATCTGCCCCATTATTGATACAATAATTAAACATTTGCTCTGTAGCCCGCAAGCTAAATGAAGTACCGCTGACTGGCATAAATTTCGCATTTGGCGCTGCGCCAACAATCCCACGACCATCCGATGCGGCAATGGCAACACTTGCACAAGGCGTCCCATGCGTGAATCGAGTATCACCTTGTTCTATTTTGTTAGATTGATTCCAGAGATCAAATGGCTTATAAACCTTATCTTTTAAATCCGGGTGATTCGTATCAAAACCATTATCAATCACAGCAATCACAATATCATTAGATCCAGTATTTCCTAATCTTGACCAAGCATCATATACTTTAGCATCTGCTCCACGCTTTAAAGGCCAATTGGCATCAGAAACAATTCCATTATTTCGGATATGCCATTGATGTTCTAAGAGTTCATCACCTGGTTCGAGAAATGGTGCATACTCATCGACAAAAGTATCCAAATCAGGTTCCGCTAATTTCACCATAGAAGTCGCTTGCAGCCAAGCAGCTACTTTTATAGGATTAGGAGAATTGGGAGTCACTGCTGCAATGATTCGGGTATCACTTCTACGCTCTACTAAGACCAGCTTATATTCATCTAAAGCAATGTTTTGCTCTTCTTCACTTGTCTTATCTTGAAAAATAATGTACATTTCTCCAGTGGGCACTATAGGGCGATCGCTTCCTGCTGCATAGTAGACATGTGTCCCAACGTTTACTTCTTTTTTTGTTCTTACCTCATCCAGTTTTTCATCAATTGTACGCCCCTCTTTTTCAAGATTGACTACATTAAATCCTCCCAGATTCTTAAATAACTCTGCTTTGACATATTTCGATTGTGAGAAATCCTTTTTTTGCTTAGATTTTAAACCAACCAGGTTTTTGCTTTTACGGAGAAGTAGTTCTCCTTTTCCGCTTTTTACTTTGAGTTCACTCATCTTGAAAAGGTTAGAGGGTATATTGATTCTTTTGACGCAATATAGTAAAAAATGAGCATACAGGTTTTTCAAAGTAAGTCTATCATTTGTTAAAAAACACACAAAACAATAAACAGTATTAAAATAAAATAATCTTATTTTTATAATGCTATTACCTCTACAAATTTTAAAAAAGTAGCCTAATATGAAAAACAAAAAAGTCATCTATTCAATCATTTTGATTGCTTTTTTACTTGCGCTCTATTTGGGTATGATTGATCATGAAACAAAATCATTAATACATTTATTGACAGGAGATTTAGGTAATTTAGTTGCTTTGGCACTTTATACATTAGTCTTCACATTAATTGGTCTTTCTTTTTTATTCATTATTCAAGTCATCAAAAGCACCAGAACAAGAGAAGAATCCTAAAGAACCTGATTAAAATTGGTTCTTTACACAAATCATAAAGTAATTAATCAACAATAATTCCCAAATGAGAAATAGTTCTGTTTTCTTCACCCCAATCGTATACGGATTAGCTATTGGACTGCTCCTCAACCTACTATTAGTCTTATTACTCACAGGTAAAAAAGCTTATACTGGTGATGACCGAGTGTCCTTGCTTATGTTTTTAATAGTCTGTATTACCTGCTTCTTTTTGCTTAGGAATTTTATTCAAAAGAATCATCAGTCTACTCCGAATCTACTCCATCTTGGCTTGCTTGCTATTGTATTTAGCCTAAGCCTCGGATTTTGTTTAGGCATTGGTCATTATATCAAAGTCGTTTATTTTGATCCACATTGGGCAGAGAAATCACTAGCATTATTACAAGAAAAATGGATAACAAACAATTATTCTGAGGAAGCAATAAATAGCCAAATTGAACATTCTGAAATGTATAAAAACCCCATAAGCTGGGGATTTATTATTGCAATATTTTTCAGTATTATTTCCTCAATAATTGGGTCTATTATGTCTTTGATATTTTATTTTAAATATAGACTTCAGATTCACTAAACCGTCATTAGTAGACCTCGACAATCAGCTCTATCTCTACTGCAATATTTCTAGGTAAGGAATACATTCCTACAGCCGCTCTGGCATGCTTTCCTCTTTCGCCAAAAACCTCAACAATTAGATTAGAGAATCCATTGATGACCTCTGGTTGGTTTTCAAAATCTGATGTACAATTGACCATCCCCAAAACCTTAACGACTCGTTTTACTTTATTGAGATCTCCTAATTCAGCTTTTAAGGCTGCTAATTGATTAATCGCAACTAATCTAGCTGCTTCAGCACCTTCAGCCTCTGTTAGATCAACACCTACTTTTCCCTTGATATACTCTCCATTTGGTTTTCTTGGTCCTTTACCTGCAAGGAAAATCAAATTCCCCGTTTGCACCGCATTTACATAGTTCGCTTGTGGAGGTGAGACTGGAGGTAATTCAATTCCAAGTTTTTTAAGATTAGCCTCCGGATCAATACCATCTGAAGGTATTTCTTTTTTGCTTTCAATAGTAGATGGAGATGATGGCCCATTACAAGAAAATAATAGTATCGAAATACCTACGATAAGTTTAGCAATGTTCATAATACATATTTTTTAATTAGCCTAAAGAAATGTTCTAATAATAAGTATGATTGACAATGAAATTGTAGGGCAAACGCATCAAAACAGATTCACTGGCTTTTATGCTCAAAAATTTAGTAAATCTCTGATGAAAATTCAAGTGCTTTTTTGGAAAAAGTGGAATTAAAATTTTGATGCGTTTGCCCTAATGAAGTTGTTTAGTTCTTGGCTTTTATTGAAAAATAATTATTAGATTTTTCAGGCCAAAACTTAAAAATCAAAAGCATTATCAATTACTTCTTTTTCTATTTTTGAATAGGCGCCTCTTGAAATCCCTTCTAGTTTCAATTTACCAATACTTACCCTTAATAATCTCAAAACTGGAAATCCAACTTTTGCACACATTCGTCGAACTTGCCTATTTTTTCCTTCAATCAAAGTCAATTCAATCCAACTTGTCGGAATATTTGCTCGAAAACGTACTGGTGGATCACGTTCTTCTATTTCTATATTCTTTTCTAAAACTTTAATTTCTGCGGGTAGTGTCTTATGTATTTTTTTATTAATCCGAATTTCTATACCACTTTGCAATGCTTTCAATGCCTGGTCTGTAATTTTTCCTTCTACTTGTACCCAATAAGTTCGAGGATGTTTGAATGCAGGATTGAGTAATTTATGATTGAGCTTTTTATCATCCGTCAAAAGAAGCAAGCCTTCACTATCCTTATCAAGTCGCCCCACTGGATAAACCTCTTTTGGAAAATCTCCAAGATCAGCTAAGGTAAGGTGTTCTGGGACTTCCTTCGTAAACTGGCTTAGATAATTATATGGTTTATGAACTAGAAAATATTGATACATAAAAACTATTATTTCGCAAAGATATCTAATGAAACAGACTTTATACTAAAATAATTATATGGGATATGCTTATCAGGGAAAAGTCGGAATCTAATAGCCTCTCTTAAGCCAAAATATCTATTTCTCGTAATAGCAGACATTTTTGAACAACTTCTACGTTTCCAGCAGGAGTCTTTTAATTTTCACTTAAAAAGCTGTATTATGGCAAACAGAAAATAATACAATATGTCAACAGAAAAACAAGACTCAAAACTCAATACTCAATTTGACTTAAGTGGCAAAGTTGCAATCATCACTGGAGCTAGTAAAGGCATAGGCGAACGTATGGCTCGCGGACTTGCTGAATTCGGAGCTAAGGTTGTTATAAGTAGTCGAAAGCAAGAAGCAGTAGACATCGTTGCAGGAGTTTTGCAAAAAGAAGGATATGATGCAAAAGGCATTGCTTGTCATGTTGGCGATGACCAGCAACTTGAAGCACTTGTTCAAAAAACAGTAGAACATTATGGAGGAGTAGATATTCTAATCAATAATGCTGCTACTAATCCTGTATTTGGTCCTATTGCAGAATCTGATGGACAGATCTTTGATAAAATTATGGGCATCAATGTCAAAGCGCCTTTCAAACTTTGCAACCTTGTCTATCCAATCATGAAGAGTCGTGGAGGTGGATCTATTATCAACATTGCCTCCGTCGAAGGATTAAAACCTTCTTTTGGACTTGGCTTGTACAGCATAAGCAAATCAGCATTAATTATGCTTACAAAAAATCAGGCAAAAGAATGGGGAACGGATGGTATTCGTTCGAATGCAATTTGTCCCGGCTTAGTTAAAACAAAGTTTAGCTCAGCAATATGGCAAAACGATCACATCCTTGGGCAAATGGAAAAAAGCTTGCCGGCTGGTAGAATGGCGATGCCTGATGAGATGGCTGGGCTAGCTGTATTTCTGGCTTCTACTGCTTCTAGCTATTGTACAGGAAGTGTATTTACTGCTGATGGTGGACATATGATTGCGGGGTGAGTGTGATTGGCTTCGCGGTGTGATCAACCTTCGGTCTTATGGTCGCTTTGCTTGTGAGGTCGCTCTTATTTTCATACTACAAATCAAATAATACTAATTGTAAAATTAATGAATCAATCACAAAACAATATAAGATGAAAAACCTACTCAATTATCTTTTTCTAAGTATTTTAGTTTTTAGTTTTTTTGCTTGCGCAACAGAAGACCGAAGTGCAGAAATAGAAACATTAAAACAAAAATTGGCAGAAATTAAAAATCAAAAACCTCAAATTATGGAAGCACCTAAACCAGCCCTTATTCATTCTGTTTTCTTTTGGCTTAAGGAAGATTTGACTGATGATCAAAAAGCAAAGTTTAAAGCAGGCGTAAAATCACTAAGCGAAATTTCTCATATCCAAACTTTCTTTATGGGGCCAGCTGCTAAAACTGAAGAGAGAGGCGTCGTTGATAATACCTACGATATGGCGCTCATTAATCAATTTGCTAAACCTGAAGATCAGGAGGCTTATCAGGTTGACCCTATTCATTTAAAATTTGTTGATGATTGCAAAGACCTTTGGACGAAGGTCGTTGTTTATGATAACCTGGTTGAGTAATTTATCTCACGCTTTACAAAGTTTATGAAAATATGAGACATCCCAAGTTTTGAGATAAGATATAAACATCTATAAAATTTGGAATGACTCATGTTTTTTAAATCCCTTCACGGACTTGGTTAAAGAATCATTTTTAAAAATTAGTCTGCCTTCCTCAAAAAGGTTTTTGCATTGTTTTCTAATTCAGCTAAAAGTATTTATATTACCATATTGTCAGTAAACATAACTATTGTTAAAAGTTTACTCGGTATTTTTTTCGACCCTAAAAAACAAAATTATGTCTTACCTAAATGATCCTAAGATCATCTTTACCGGAGATTTTAAATCCGATGTTTCAACTGTCAATAATGACGTCCGGCATTATGACAATTCCAGCTTTCAAAAACGTTTTCAGTTACCTTCCGTAGGAAAAGTTCAAAATGGATGGTGGAATCCTGAAGGAGGTGCTAATTTCACTTTTCTCAACTGTACTGTAAAAAAAGGATTCCTGCCAAACGGGCAAATCTTTGACGATAAGCAGGATTTAATTATTGGTACAATCGTTTCGGGCTCAACAGATAAACCCGCTGGGAAAATGGTAGATCTAGATCCACAGATGCAAATGACTTCTGAATTGTGGGCATTGAGTATTCGATTTTCTACTGCTGAAGGTGAACTTTTATTAGAAGGCGATCTTCAACCTACAGGATTTCGCGATTTACAGCAAAGACAGTTTCCAAGAGATGATACCAGAACTGCTCAACAAAATTATGTTAGAAACCGACAGCCTTTAGGTGCAAGTTGGACTTCCGTTCTCACTAATTTAAAATGGGGATCTAAAGCCAATAAATCGATACTCCTTAAAACTTTAAAATCAAAAACCCAAGGAGGCAAACTCAGTGTAAACCTCAATGGATTTGGGTATTACTACTCACATGTTGATGGTCGATTTTCAATGGGAAAAATCATAGGGACAATTGCACCATGGATAAAAGGAGAACCAAATCTATTTGCCCCTGCAAGAAGATTATATGGTACAATAGGTAATTACTTTGGTTATATAAATTATTTATATGACGATCAAAATAAACGAGTCAATATTGATCTGGGAAATTCACTCCCCATAAATGGTCCATTAGGCAAAGCTGATATTCACTTCCCAAAAATTAAATTTGGAATATCTAAATTAAAATCTGTCGATTACCCTACGGGAGGCAGCACCCAACCAGTCATTGCCTCTGACAATATTTTAGAAATTGGTACACTCAATCTAGAAGGAGATCCAGACTGGTTAGCGCAAAGTGGAGGAATTATTAGTTATAACCTAAGTACTGATGGACAGACTTTGATTAAAGATCATCAGTTATTATTATACGTAGAGGATGGGGCCAAAAACATTGTTTATGCAAGAGAATCTATTGATGGTCTCTTTATGAGAGCAGATAAAAATGTATTTCGAATGGACTTACCAAAAGATGTCCAACACACAGATTTTTATGCTTATCAGTGGGGCAAGCCTTTGCCCGGTGCAGAAATTGAAGTTCAACTAAAGCCTCCAATGAAAGGGCAAGGAGGTGGTCCATCAAGTGATCCGAGGCCTCCTAAAGCGCCTATTCCTGTAATCAATATTCCTACAGGAAAAATCGAACTTACTAAATCAATAAGAACTGACAAAAACGGTTTTGCAAAATGTACCTTGGATGCAAACGACCTAAAGAAGTTTAAACCAAGAGGGTATATTGACGGACAGATTTATTTGTACGACTATGGAATTAGTGGCGTCAATAATTTGGATCAATATAGTCTCGATTGGCTCTTCGTTCATTTACGTAGCCCCTACTCAATACCAGCTAAACCAACATGGAAAGATGTAGCCCCTATCTGGATTCAATTTGGTAATCTTTATCCAATCATGAGTAAGTATATTGTCGATATGAGTGTAAGGGAAGAAGTATTAAAGCATAAAAATATTTTACTCTTTGCCTTTACACGTGGTATAAATGAACCGATGTATATGCCAGTCACCAGAGACATGTCAAAAGGACAAATAAATACTTTAATCAAATGGCTGAAGGATCACAGTGCAGATGAAAAATTAACAAAAAAAGATTTAGCTGTTGCTTTTAAACCACAGTCTTATAAACTGCCTAAAAGCCTTAAGAATAAACAACTTGATTCATTAAGCGAAATGCTAATCAGGATGACGCAAGCAAAAGGAGGAGACCTGGATGCTATGGATGCAATATCACAACAAGTCAAATCTTAGCGCTTATCTATTACGAATACATATGTATTTTATAAAACCACATGTATTTTTAATTGATATAATTTTCAAATTTGATGGTTCCTAAAAAATCAAATTCTCAACGATTTGATTTCGGGTAAATTTTAAAATACAATACTCCAAAAAATAATTTATTATGTTATTTATAAATAAATCTTTTGTCCAAGAAGTCCATGCAGCCAAAACGCATAAAGACTTACATCACCTCATGCAAAATGCAGTAGAGCTAGAGCATGCTACAATCCCTCCTTATCTAACCGCTATGTTTTCTATTAAACCTGGAACGAATAAAGAGATCAGGGACATTATTCATTCTGTAGTAATAGAAGAAATGCTGCATATGACTATTGCTTGTAATGTACTCAATGCATTGGGTGGCTCACCTGCTATCAATAAAAAAGAATTTGTTCCAGCATATCCTGGTCCACTACCAATGGGTATAGGTGGTGACATGGGATTAATTGTAGGCTTAGAGCGCTATTCTAAAAAACAGGTGAAAAAGGTTTTTATGGAAATTGAACAACCTGAAGATCCTATTCACTTTCCTAAAGTAAAAACAGGTGCAATGTTAGAATCCGAAGAGGCTCAATTCAGTACAATTGGAGAGTTTTATGAGGCAATCCAAAAAAAGATCGCAAAATTACCCGGGAAAAAACTGCCTGGTAATCCTGCACTCCAAGTAAGCACACCATTTTATCCAGAATCAGAATTATTTCCAATTCATACAAAAACAGATGCGATTAAAGCTTTGGATATTATTATTGAGCAAGGAGAAGGTACGCCTGATTCTCCAATAGATCCAGAAGGAGAACTAGCTCATTATTATCGTTTTGAAGAGCTTTTTGTTGGCAGGAAATTAGTCAAAGACCCTTCAGTGAAAGAAGGATATTCATTTTCAGGCCCAAAAATACCGTTTAGTCCAAGAAACGTTTTCCCCATTTATCCAAATACTAAAACTGCAGACTTACCAGATGGTGAGGCAAAGACTAAGATTATTCAATTCAATTATACTTATCGTAAATTACTTAATGGCCTTCATCGAACATTTAATGGAGAACCAAATTTCTTTGAAAACACGATAGGTCTAATGTTCGACCTCAAATTATATGCAGAGAAATTATGTGCTATACCTTTCCCTGGAAAGTCAGGATATACGGTAGGCCCTTCTTTTGAATTTGTCAAAGCAGAAGAAGAAAACATTGTATTTTATTAGAATTTGTCTAAAATACATCACAACATTCTAATTATTTGGAATGACTTTTACACTATTGCGTTTACCCTTTTCTATACAGTTTTTTATTGCTGTATAGAGAAGGAAACGCAGGGTGTCTTTTTCCCTTGCATTCTATTGGATGGTTATAGATTAAAAATCATCAATTAGTGGATATTTTTAATCGATTAAAATCCTTCGAATCACAAAAAATATAACCAGTAAAATCACACATACCAACCAGGTAATCAAATTAGCGCCTTCCACATCTTCCACACTTTTATAAAATTTGTATGCGAGAAAGGAAAGAAATACGGTTCCTAAACTGTAGCCAATGATTTGTTTTAATAATTTCATACTGACAGAAGTTCTAAAATAATACCAAAGTTATTTCTTCATACTCATACTAAGCTCAACTTAAGCCAAATCAAGCATCGTATACTTAAAACCTGTCCAAACTTATTTCTCAGACTACAAAATCTGGACAGGTTCTAGTTTTCATTCTTCTAATTTTGAAATTAAACGCTGAACAAAAGTCAGCCCTTTTTCCAACTGTTCGATAGAAATAAATTCATCTGCTCTATGTGCTTGAGCAATGGATCCTGGTCCACAAATTACTGTTTCGAAACCACCAGCGGAAAATTGCCCAGCTTCTGCTGCATAAGCAACGGTTTGTAAATTATCATTGCCACTAAGTTCCTTAATTAAATCTACAACCGATAAATGATCTGGTGTATCCAAAGGGAGGACTGGAGGATGGTGTTCTTTGACAAGTATCTCAAAATCAGGAAATTTTTCTCTTAATACAGTTTCGCGTTCGCGACAAAAAGTTTCAAACTCATCTCGAATCGCTTCCACATCATCGCTCGGAATCACTCGAACATCCCAATGAAAGACACAACGATCTGCAATAATATTTGGAGCTAATCCTCCCTCAATAGTTCCAATATGAATAGAACTGTGATTGGGATTAAAACGGTCATCAATTCGGCCTCTTGCGATAAGATCTTCCATCTTGTTTTCTAACCAAAGTATTAGTCTTGCAGCTTCATGAATAGCACTCACTTCTTGCTTTATCCTGCTACTATGCCCTGCTGAACCATTTACTACAACTTCAAAAATACAGATTCCTTTTTGGCCAACAATTGGTTGCATCATACTTGGTTCTCCAATTATCGCATATTTTGGTTTTTCTGTATACGTTTTATTAATTGCTTCTACTAAAGCCGGCCCAGCCAAGCATCCAATTTCTTCATCATAAGAAAAGGCAAAATAGATTGGTTTTTTCAAATCTGCTGCAATCATTTCTGGTAAACAAGCTAAACAACATGCTAAAAATCCTTTCATATCACATGAACCCCGTGCATATAATTTTCCATCTTTTTCTATCAACTTAAAAGGTTCCATTGTCCATGCTTGCCCTTCAACAGGCACTACATCCGTATGTCCAGACAAAATAACACCGCCATCTACTTCTGGTCCAATTCGACAATGTAAAGAAGTTTTAGCTTCTACCGGATGTGGTACTAAATGATATCGTACATCATAATCATCTAAATATTTTTTGATCCAGTCCATAATTGATAAATTACTCTGACCACCTAAAACGGGGAAAGAAACAAGCTTAGAAAGGATGCTTTGTGCTGAATTCATATATTTATTTTAGTCTTTCGATATACTCTACTTTTCCGGAGCGTTTATCAGAGAAAGATAACTTTAATCAAAAAAAATGTATAACATCATTGCCATTCAATAAAAACACTAAATAACAAAAATAGCCAAGATACAATCAGTAGTATAAAAGTTAATGGAAATATAAATCTCAACCACCGGTCAAAAGGGACTCTGCACAGGCTTAGCATAGCAATCAAACCACCCAAAGTAGGGTTGAAAAGATTTGTCACACCATCTCCAATTTGAAAAGCAAGGATCGTAGTTTGGCTAGTCAAGCCGAGCACATCACCAACAGGAATCATAATCGGTAAAGTCGCCAAAGCCTGGCCACTTCCTGAAGGAATCACTAGATTAATTCCACATTGCGCTAAAGACATAAAAACCACTGAAGCATAAGTAGGCAAAGTTTTTAACACTTCAGATAGTTGAAAAGCAATGGTATCACTAATATTACCCATTTCTAAAATAACACTAATGGTTCGAGCATAACCAACCATAAACGCTCCTGGAGCTACAAGTCCTATCGATTTCAAAGCAGTTTCACTAAAATCAGTCGCCTTCATTTGTGACACAATTGCCGTAACTATTGCTATAAGAATAAAAATAGAAGAAATCTCCTTAAGTCCCCAACGATATTCAAAAACACCATAAAGCATTATTCCCATTCCTCCTATAAAAACTGCCAAAACCAACCAATTATTTGGAGTAATAGCATATTTTTCAATTGCTTTAGATAATTGAAATCCTTCACTATCAATTCCTTTAGTTAAGCTTTTATCTTTATCTGCAATGATTTTTTTAAAATACTTTACATTATACCACGCTAAAATACTTAAGCCAATTAAACATAGGATACTCCTCAATAATGCCCCAGAAAATTTTTGCATCTGAGCAATATCATGTCCTATTCCTACTGTATATTGATTAATTGGCGATAAACCAAAACCTACTGTAATAGCTCCTACTGATATGCCCGCAGCTAGCATCAGGTCTCCTCCAATTGCCAAACTCAACATTGCTGCTATTGGAACCATCGCAATATTATTTTCATATCCAACAGCTACACCGAGCATCCCGAATACAAAAGTCATCATTACTACTATAAAATATTTTCTTTGTAGTCCAAGTTTTTTTAGTAAAGTACCAATTGTGTTTTCAATCATTCTGGACTTTTCTAAAATGCCAAACATAACTCCGCTAACCAAGACTAAAAAAATAATCTCGGATGCTTTTGTAAAGCCAATTGAAAATGCCCTAAACACATCAAAAAATCCAACGGGTGTGGCGTCTAAAACCTTATAAGAACCAGGAATAACGCCTTCACGTGCACCAATTAATTCTCGTTCATATGCTCCAGCGGGGAGAATATAGCTCAATACTGCTGCAATAATGATAATGCCAAAAAGCATTACAACAGGATGAGGCATGTACTCATACCATCTTTTTCTTACGATATCCAAATTTGAAAATATTTTTATGGTCAGAAAGATAAAGAAACAAGAGGAGAAAGATTAATCAAGAATAGAAAATCACTATGGCTTATTGAAACAATTTAGAAAAGGTCTTAAAATAGTTGGCCTGAGCCCTCATAAATGAGAACTCAGGAACAACCAATTTTACTCTCTCAATAAAGCTCTTAAGGGGAATTGAAAGTCCAATTATTTGTTTAGGTGGAATACCTTTAATTCTAAGAGCATTAAATTGAATTTTATTTACATTGCTAAGTCAAAAACTATAAAAAAATAAAAATATATAAAAAAGTAGTACTGTCGTTTTGAATACATCTACAATTTAACTCATATTTAAAACGTAACATATGTATTTTATTTGTTTTTGTGACAAGGTATTTCCGTAAAAACATCCCTTCACAAGCCATTAGACGTCTCCAAAACACCAAAAAGGCAAGATTTTTGACATATTTGAATATCATTAACAATTAAAAGTTGTAACAAGTCTTAAATACTATTATTTTTGTAAAGTGAACTATTTTTATAAAATACTCTTGTTTTTTTTCTTTTTTGGGCTTGCACTTCCACAAAATGCAATCGCTAGTGGCTGCTGTTCTACAAATGATACTTGCCATAAGGAAGCAGAAAAAGAGAATAATGATGAACCATGTGGTTCTTCAACTTGTGATTGTATCTGTTGTGGGAGTATTTCATTAGTATTATTGGAACCTGTAATAATAGAGTCTGATGTTCAAATAGTTTATCATTTAATTTCTTCTAATTATCAATCCCTTGCCGGACTTCTTTTCCATTCGACTATTTGGCAACCACCAAGGCTTATATAAAACACATCCCTATCAAGTAGGAAATATGACTAGAAAACGTAAAATGTCATTGTACATTATCGTATTCACTCTAGTCCATTAATTAGTTTTTATTAAAGTCTTAATAAAATGAAAAAATATTTCATTCTAATGTGCTGCCTGATACTCGGTAGTCAATTATATGCTCAAACGATCTCTGGAACGGTGAAAAATGATACAGGAGAATTGCTCTATGGAGCAACCGTCAAATGGAAAGGAGCGCAAACTGGAGCAATAGCTAATGCAGATGGCTATTTCGAATTACCACAGCAAGACACTACGGCCTTATTACAGATCGATTATGTAGGTTACAATACAGTCTTTATTGAAGTTTTTCCGGAAGAAACCAATTTAGAACTTGAGATAGGTGGTATTGCTGAATTAATGGCTGTAGAAGTTGCTGCCAAAAAGTACGATAATTATGTATCTACTATAGAAGTACTTAATATAGAAACCATAGGTGCAGGAGAATTGCGAAAAGCTGCTTGTTGTAATCTTTCAGAAACATTCCAAACTAATGCAGCCGTTGATGTTTCCTATAGTGATGCCGTTACCGGAGCAAAGGAAATTATGATGCTAGGTTTACGGGGGGCATATACACAAATGATGGTAGAAAAACGCCCAGCTATGTCTGGCTTGGGCAGCGCCTTCTCGCTTGAATATTTACCAGGTACTTGGTTGCACAGCATTCAAATTTCTAAAGGAACCGGATCTGTTCAGAATGGCTATCAAGCTATTGCTGGTCAGATCAATTCAGAACTAGTCAAACCATTTAATGATAAATCTCTTTTTGTCAATATCTATGGTTCTACCTTTGGTCGAGGAGAAGCAAATATTCACCTCAATCATAATTTTTCAGACAAACTGAGTGCTGGTTTACTTTTGCATGCAAGTACTATGAAGAACAATTTGGACAAAAATAATGATACTTTTTATGACACTCCTCAAAAAGATATGCTCGATGGCATGTTTCGATTGTTTTATCGGGGAGACGTATTAAGAACTCAGATTAATGTACACGCTTTGTCAGATCGGCATAACGCTGGTCAAATTGTTCCTGAAGGGGAAAGTCCTATTGGTTATTATCAAATTGGACAGAATCATGATCGGGTAGAACTTTTTGCTAAAATGGGGTATTTAGGGTTCGAAGACGAGAGTAAAAGTATAGGTTTTATTACCAATGCTTCTTGGCATCAACTAGATTCATACTATGGCAGTCGCTTTCATCAAGGAATACAAAAGAACTTTTATGCAAATTGGATGTATGCTACAGATTTGAGTAATCCTGATCACAAATTGACAACAGGCGCTAGTTATCTTTATGATGATTATCAGGAAAAACTAAGCGATACTGATTTTGGAAGAACAGAAAGCGTGCCTGGCATTTTTGTGGAATATACTTTTGATCATGAGCATATTGGGGAAGAAACGGAAGGCGAAGAAAATAAACTAAAAGAAAACTTTGGAGCCGTCATTGGCTTACGTGCAGACTACCATAATCTGTTTGGCTGGTTGATCACGCCAAGAGCAAATATAAGTTATAATTTCTCTGACAATAGTATTGTTCGGGCTACTGCTGGAAGAGGCTTTAGAACAGCAAATGTTATTGCAGAAAATATCAGTATGCTGGCGAGTAGCAGGGCTGTACAAGTACTTGAAGTTTTAGACATGGAAGATGCTTGGAATATAGGTCTAAACTTTACTCAAAAATTTAAACTCGGTGAACACCCTGGAAGTTTTTCAGCAGATTTGTTTAGGACAAGCTTCAATAATCAGGTAATTATGGACATGGATTCTGATATTAATGCAGTATTGTTTTATAATCTCAAAGGAAAATCTTATTCCAATAGTTTTCTTAGTGTTTTATCATATGAATTTTTCAAGGGCCTCGATATCAAACTAGGTTATAAATTTAATGATGTTCAAATCACTTATCAAGATGGTGAAACGCGATCTAAACCTTTGGTTGCTAAACATCGAGGATTGATTGCAATTGATTATACCCCTCCAGGAGAGAAATGGGATTTTAGTATCAATTCTCAAATAGTAGGTAAATCACGTTTTGCACATATCATTGATAATCCATATCACAATAATGAACAGCATCAGGGGTCTACTTCTCCTTATGCTTTAATCAATGCACATATTAACTATAAGGTTAATGATCGTTTTGAAGTCTATGTTGGAGGAGAGAATTTGAGCAATTATACTCAGGAAGACCCAATTATCAATTGGCAAAATCCTTTCAGTGAATTTTTTGATGCCACGCATATTTATGCACCTATTAATGGCACAATGGGGTATTTTGGGATTCGGTATTCTATTGAATAGTTTTATTCTAAGTCAATGGACACTCGTCATTTTGGAAAACCACTTATGACGAATGTCCATTGATTATTCTTATTTCACCACCACAAATTTCTTCGTTCTTACACCTCTATTCGTTTGTAAAGTAAGGAAGTATGTGCCTGCTGGATATTTATCAACACCTAGACTTACTGTTTCGTTTAAAACATTATTATACTTCTGAGCATACATATTACGACCATTAGCAGAAGTGACCAATAGCAAGACTTCATCAGTTGTTTGGTTGAGATCAAACTGAACATTGACAACATCCTTACTTAAAGTAGGAAATATATTTACCTGATCTTCTGGCAATAAATCAAGCCCAACGATTGGTGTATATCCTTCCATATGCAATCTGATAACCGGATGACGCCCTCCATGTGGGTAAGTATCACTTCCTGAATTCCAATATTCATATCCCGATGATTGAAAAACTGGACCAAAGACAAGAGCCGATGCTTTTCTTGGATATACTTCTCCTCCTGCAGCAGAATACAATGGTAACTGATCACTAAAAAGAAATCCACCTGACTCTATCATCAAACAATATAAACCATCTGGTGCCAATGTCACAGGGCCTCCTAAATCAACATCAAAAGGAACATTTGGTACTTCAGCGCCGGTTAATGCATAAGTAGTAGAAGCAACAACCTCTACCAGTTCGGCATCATGAAGACCATCTCCATCTACATCCGCATTGTATATTTTTACTTCGAATTCAAATCCGTTCCCAATATCTAATACTCCTGGATTAGCCAAAGCAAAAGAAGCATAAGTAGCCGTACCGCCATTAGGTCCCATTACGAAATAAGCACCAACATTATTTATTCCTAAGGTCAGATTATAAATATCATAATTAATATCTATTCCATTTTCATCCATGACAGCACCGTTATCCAATGCAAAAGTATAATCTGTCACTTCAAAAGTTTTAGATACTACAGTAGCATCAATAGGATAGCCGCCATCTTCAGTTGCAGCAGAATAGGTCATAGTATATGTTCCAACTTCTGAAGGGGTATATTCATCTTCAAATTCAATAATCGGGTCATGTACTGTACCTGTGATTAAATCTTTTCCAGGAAGTAAAGTATCAATGAGTTCTGTAAAAACGGTAGTTTGTCCACTAGGGTCTACGATCGAAAGCAAAAATTCAACATTAAAAAGTGTATCTCCTTCTCTTGTATAGCTGACCACTTGCATATCCAATGGTCTCACCTGATCTAATGGCGTAGAATAAGCTCTTGGCCCACAAGGATCATACATCGCAGCAACTTCCATAGTAGCCATAACGGGTCCTTCATCCATTCTTTGTTCTAATTCTAATCGGTCTTCAAAAGAAATGAATATTGCAGGAATAGTAATAGAATCACTAGCAGGAGCAGTTCCTCCCATATTAACCAAACCAGCAGTATGTGTTCCAGCATCAAGGCCAATAGGTGCTCGATTAGCAACAATTACACCGATGGCACCAGCTTTTTCTGCATTCCAAATTTTATCACTGAAACTACAAGCGCCACGACTAATATATGCAATCTTTCCAGCTAGTTCACTTGGATTTACAATAGAGTCACAACAATAAGCTCCAAATTCAGTCCAGGTATCATTATCTGTAGGTTCCGTAACACCATCAAATGCTCTTGCTATTTCTCCAGAGAGGTTTTCAAAAATTTGAACCCCATGGTCATTGGCGGTTTTTACAGCATCAATATCCCAATCAACATTTCCTGGAGATGTAATTTTCAGGTTGACTATGTCTTGAGCAGTAGACTCGTTTAGGTTTCCTAATACAAGTAAGACAAACAATAAAGAAATTGTCTTGTAAATAACTTTTTTCATGTGAGTTGTTTTTAATGAGTGAATTGTTTTCAAGCCTATTTAATTTTTATGAAGTTATTTTAAAATAAATTCATAATAGAACTTATGAATTTATACTTTTTTTCTCACATTAAGAAATCAATTACTATGAATTACATGGCAATCGCAAGCTTATCTATTAAAAATGAATTGAGCAAAAATAAATGATTAGAATTTTTGAAGCCTGCCCAAAGTAGCCACTCACAAGCGAAGCGACCACCAAATCACCTAGTCCGAAGAACTGATCACCACCTCACAAGCGAAGCGATCACCAGATCACACAGTCCATAGGACTAATCACCAGAGCACAAGTCTAAAACATCGTTCTTGCAATCGCCATGCTATGAATTAAAACCTGTAAGTAATCCTATGTAAATGTCTTCATCTTTAAATTAATCTCATATCCATTTTCTTTGATAGTTTGTAATGAAGCACCAATGCGATGTGCCCGCATCTTCATATTTGACTGTCCCATTCCTGAAGGCTTATAATTTTTCTCTTCCACTTTACCATTATCCCGAATACACATTTCAAATTGTCCTTTAGATCTTTTCATGGCGACAAATACCGTATCTCCATTCGAATGTTTAGCTACATTGGTGATCGCCTCTTTATAAATCAAGTACAAATTCTGTCGAATATCTGTAGGAATATTAGCACCCAAATCAATATTAAAATGTTCAATATCGCAATGAATGCTTCTTGGTGTAAGGGTTTCCTCTGCATGCTCTCGCATACGATCCAGCAAGTTTTCTAATTTATCTTTTCTGGCATCAATAGCCCATACCGTATCTCTCATTCTTGACATAGCGCTACGACTTAACTCAGCAATTCTTTGAAGTTTTGGTTTTATCTCTTTAGTCGCAGTCAATTCCAAAACTTCTGTTTGCATAGCAAGTCCTGATAACAAACCTCCAACATCATCATGTAAATCACTTGAAATTTTCACCCTTAGACGTTCTACTTTTAATGCTTGTTTTAATCTGTATTGAAAAATACCATAAATAATACTACTGATTAGTATCGTACATATTAAGTAAAACCACCAGGTCTGGTAGAAAGGAGGGATAATATTTATAGAAATGGTTTTTGGTTTTTCACTCTTTATTCCATCAGAATTAGTTCCCCATACTTTAAAAGTATAATTACCCGCAGGTAAGTTTCCATAACGAATAAAATTTCTGGTACCATTATCTACCGGTGCTTTATCATAGCCTACCATTTGGCAGACAAACTGATTAGATTTTGGATCACTATAATCTAAAGCGACAAACTGAAAGGATAAAGTATTTTGATTATAATCAAAAGTTAATTCTTTTTTTTCGTTCAAATTTCCTTCAATTTCATATTGTTCATCATTGACTAAAAATTGAGAAAATTGAACATCTGGTTTTAAATCCAACAATTGAATAGCTTCGGGTTTAAATACATTTACTCCATTTTTACTTCCTAACCAAATCTCTCCAGTTCCAGAAACTTTGATGCATGTATTTTTATTAAAAACTGGAGAACACAAACCATCAGCAATTCCGAATCTTTGAAAAGCTTTTGTTTCTGGATGATAGCGAATTAGTCCATTATTTCCCGGCAACCAAAGTTGGCCAAGTTGATCAACGACTACACTATAAATTGGCTCATTAGGAAATTGATCTTTAGTAGGTTCCAATAAACGATATTCAAAAGACCTTGGGTCAATTTGTCCAAGTCCTTTAGAACTCGTCAACCAGATTGTATTTCTTTTCAAATCTTCCTGAAAAGCATAGCAGATACCAAGGTCATGTATATCTGCGATTTTAATTAGCTGATCATTTTGCTTTTTTAAAATAACTAAGCGGCCTTGCTTGTCTCCAATATAGACATACTTATTTCGGTCTTCGAAAATGATGTTAACGGTTTGAAATTGCAAGTATTCTAAATCGTACCAAGGTGAAATTTCTACTTTTTCTTTAGATAGCAAAAGTTCATAAATATTAGAACCTTTTGCTATAAGGTTTTTACCATTGGAAAGTTCGTAATTATAATTGATCTGTTGGGAGGTAATGCTACTTACGCCTAAAAAGTAAGTTAAATCAAATTCAAATTCCTTAGATAAGGGATTCCATAAAAGGTAAGTATTCTCCAGATTTCCCCACCATTGTTTTTTATTATTTTTGATAAAAAAATAAAGTGGCGTCAATTCAGAAAATCCATTTTTTTTCGTAGGGTTTTTAAGTGTAGATGTTTGAAATAATAATTCTTTATTTTGATTAAACACAAACGTACCCGCATCCAAAGTACTACACCAAATATTTCCATCATGGTCTTCCGCAATACTTGAAATAAAAGAGCCAAGTGTAGCACTTATTTTTGAAAACTTATTTTTAGGCAAATGAGCAAAAGCAATTTCTTGTTGTGAACTAGAGAGCCAGATATTTTTCTCCGAATCGAGATAAAGATTATTTATATCTTTTAAAGCTAATGAAAAAGGTTCATCCGAATCAAACCGAAATTGCTGCTCAAATGTATGTGTGTGTTTATTAAAAATTAAAAGTCCGCTATTAGATGCAATAAACAATCGAGTATCATCATATTCAATAATATCTGAAACCCATCCAATATCTGCATCTACGGATTTGGATCTTTCTGTTTCTATAAAGCCTTCATCACTTCCTAAATGATATTTCCCCAAACCATTATATACTCCAATCCAGGCAATATTATCAGAATCTACAAAAGCTTTTTTAGTTGGACTTGAAAATTTACGCTTCCTTCCTGTCCTTGTAAATATGAACTCTACTACCTTCTTTTCCCCAGTTTTGATATTTGTCCAAATCAAGCCCGGTTTGTTAGGTAAAGCTGTAGATAATAACTGGTCTAAGACGCCTTCTTGATTTTTTACAACCTCGCATTGTTTTCCTTCTAAAGGAATACTTTGAGTAAAAACACCTGTCCGCATATCAAAAGAATAAAGCGCGCCCTCCTTCCCTATTCCTATCTGAAGCCAAAATTGTCCATTATCGTCAAGATAAAGGCCATGATAAGTTTTAATATTATTCGAATGTTGATAAGAAACAAAATCATCCGAATCTCTACGATAACAATTGACTGCCCCCTCGCTGGTAAACCATAAATCCCCATATTCATCCTCAAAACATTGACTAGTTATGGAATGCTCAGATAATGAAGTTGGAATCATTGGTTCGTGTTGGTACTTCTTTATTTGATGCCCATCAAATCGAAGTAAGCCATCATCTGTGCCGATCCATATTAAGTCTCTTGAATCTTTGAACAGCTTATACTGATCGCCATTCGTCAGCCCTTTCTCTTCTGTCAAATGATGAAAAGTCAATTGAATATCTTGTGCTTTGATATCCAAGCCAATAATCAATATTAAGGTAAAAAGGTAAAATCTACAAATATGCATTAATCCCATGATGGAATATAAGGGCCATTAAAATCGTGTTCATCAACTTTTACAGGTGTCTCAGATAGCATAATATTTCCTGATGCATCAAAATTCACACAATGTCCAGGACAAGGCCGGTCACAAAATGCATTATTAAATGCTAAAGTAGAATCTATTCCAACAATCCCTTCATTATTTAAATCTGATGTTACTGCAAGATGCGTTAGCTTTCCTGTAGGGTTAATAGTATTTGGCAAAAGTCCAGCAGGAACGGCTTCTAATGAGGTTGCGTAAAAACAAACTCCAGTAAACATTGGATCAGCCAATAAAGTTTCTAATGTTTCTTTAAGAAAAAAAGAAGAAAAAGGCTCTTCTAATTGCCCTCCCACTTTTAAGGCTCCAATTGAAATACTAGCATGCTCTCTACTGATTTCCACAGCAGTAGTGCCACTATGTACAGGCGTTTTGGCATCATGGCTGCTTAAGTGGATACTAAGAGTACCATCAGAAAGACGAAGGTCAAAGCCATCTGCATTAACAGCTACTGCGATTAAATGAGCGGACCCATTAATTCGTTTTACATTATAAAATCGAATACCAACACAACCGGCTTGAGATAAAATTGGGCGAAGATCATCGGCTGAAAAATAGCCTCTCAAATCGGCTGCTGATAAAGATAGATTGTTAATTCCAGTTTCTGAAAGTTTTAATCCACTGAAAGTTGATTCATAGATTGCCATGGTATTTTTATTTTAGGGTTATTAAAATAATTATTATATCATATTTTTGATCATTAGTATAAGGAGTCATCAGAATTAGATCTCCCCATTCAATGATTTCCGAATTACCTCTGCTTTTGAGTTGACTTCTAAAGTTCTATATATTCGCTTGATGTGATCTCTAACCGTATCAATGGAAATACTTAGTTTGTCAGCAATAAGTTTATAACTCAATCCATCTACTAAACCTTCTACGATTTGTTTTTGCCTAGGTGTTAGCGCATCTTCCTTGTGTTGAACTTTTGGCATAAAATGCTTGGCTACCTTCCTTGCAATAGACGGTGACATATAAGAACCTCCACGATGAACCATAAATAATGCTTCTTGTATTTTTAACAAGGAGGTCCGTTTAGATATATACGAACATGCACCAGCACATAAAGCTTTAAAAATATTCTCGTCTTCTTCAAAGGTAGTAAGCATGATGATATCTGCTTCTGGAATTTTCAAACGAATATGTCGGATACCTTCTATACCAGACATTCCTGGCAAACCAATATCTAGCAGTATCAAATTTACATCTAAAGATATTGAGTTATTTACCTTTTCCAAAAAGTCTTCTACGCTATCAGCTATCAATTGAATTTGAATTGCTGGATTTATCCCAAAATAGTTTTCAAGACTTTCTCTAATTATTGGGTCATCATCTATGATACAAAGTTTGATCGTTTCCATACACACAAAGTAAGTATATTTTTTTAAAGCTCGCTTCCACATGATCATGTGGAGGGTGTTTTTCAAAGGATCCACATGATCATGTGGAAGAAAACAGTTCTTTATAAGCTGATCTTTGCTATGCAAATCATTATTAGGTTTTTACCAAAATTAAAAAAAAATGAAAAGGATTCTTGAAAGCATTCCAGTATATTATTTAAACAATATAGCTTCTGAAACACCCATTAAAAAAAATGATCAATTGTTTCAGAATACTCCTGTCAATTCGGCATCTAATCATGCCATCCTAGAAGGCGTAAACAAATGGATCATAATTAAGAATCCAATCAATAATAAGGAGATCATAATTAACATGGAACAAGTTCTTAACGCGACTCCTCAAACTCAAAAAAGGGTTTCTAAAAGCGATGCCTTTCTATCAAAACTAAGAAGTGTCATAGATAACAATATATCAGAATCCGATTTTGATGTACCTCAATTTGCAAGAGAGATGCTAATGAGTCAAGTTCAACTTTATAGAAAGGTAAAATCTCTTACAGGCAAAACACCTTCTCAATACATTCGATCTATTCGTCTAGAGAAAGCATCTGAATTGCTTAAACATTCAGATTTAAACATATCCGAAATTGCTTATGAGGTGGGCTTTAATGACCCTAATTATTTTACTCGTATTTTTCAAAAGGCTTTTGGGAAACCTCCACGAGTAATTCGGTTAGAAATAACTTGTTAGAAAACAGGTATAAAATGAAGTGATTTAAAAAGAAGCATGAGACTACTGCTTCATTTGTAGATAAGCTTTCCACGCATTATTATCAAGGTTTGCTTCCCCAATGTTCTCGTGTTATCCACGTATTCCAGTCGCCCAGTTTACGTACTTACCTGATGCCATCATGATTATCAGTGATAAACACTGAAACCTACATTGTGACTGATCAGCACCTTAGACTTGGCTTGCATAGTGACTCACAAGTTCACGCTTTGCTACACTGGAGGGTTGGTTCCCTCGCCATTAATCAAACGTTCCCCAAGGCATTGCCTTGAAGCCGGCTTGAAAAGAATGTACACTGCCTATAAATATCTTGCGGATTATTTATAGCCCATATTTTTCAATGGGTTTAGGCAACTACTACATCACAATGCCCGGAGCTTTTGCTTTTTTATTCTAGATTAGAAGTCTAGTGCTCAACCTTGAGCTTCACCACTTTCTGGAATTAGTGAGGGAATCGAACCCTTAAAAGTAAATGGACATTCAAAAGAAGCGCTCCGGGTAGGCTCCGTAAATTTTATTTCACAGAATACCAAGCTCCTTTCTGCAAGCCTCCCGGCTCACCGTATGTTAAGATAAGAATCTGTCACCAGACACTTACCTTGAATACTGAACTTAGCTGAATACACAGTGGATAACTTTGTACCAACCAAAATTCTACAAATTCTCTATTGATGTCTCCACCTCAACTTTGCTGTCCT
This sequence comes from Saprospiraceae bacterium, assembly GCA_965277415.1. GTDB lineage: Bacteria > Bacteroidota > Bacteroidia > Chitinophagales > Saprospiraceae > JAHDHW01. The sequence continues at coordinate 42,834 of CBDICS010000070.1, read as the reverse complement.
TTGCAAAGTATATTGTTCCTCTTGCCTCAGCGGTCGCCCCTGGCAAGATGGACGCAATACGATTTTGCTTGCTTACTCAAACACTGCTTGAAATTTACAAATCAATCAATGTCTCCAATGTTATGCTTAACAATCAGATTTATCCCAGTTACCCGGTTTATTTTTAGAGCGAACTCTATTGACAGTAAGCTGCCAAGTAAACTATAGTTTGACAGAACGTTTCTCTGTCATTAATCCATAGCTTTATATTTTTGTCAAAGAACTATTGTGAGAATCATAAGAGTCTCAACAATTTTTAATTATCCATTTTTGAATCAATAGACTGTTTAAAATAAATTATTCGATTATAAACTGTTTTTTTGAATTCATACTTATTTCTCTAATCCAAGGAGTTGAACCTTGTCCTTCTCCGTTTTATAATGTTAAGACATTAGAACCGAGACGCTCCCACCCCCAGAGCTTAATTAATGAAAAGTATAAAATTTGAATATCGCCCACAGTTCCTAAGAACCATGAACTCCTTTGAGGTAGGTTCTTAGAATCAGAATGACTCTAGTTTGAGGAATTGATTGACTTTATTTTTTTCTAAAAACACGCTAATCATTTCTTTGATTTTTAATAAATACAAGGACATAAACTCTTACTTGTTTTTAAAAGTTCCTAAAGGAGGTATTTTTTTAAAAATATTTTTCCCACCAAAAAACCACATGGGGTGTTAGGAAAAGGGTTTTAAGTGGAATTTAGAAATTCTAATGAATGTAATCGCTAAAACAAAATCAATTTTTTAATGTCTTATTAATTTTTCTACGGCTTGATGGCCATTATTATCTAATACTTTTATAAAGTAAATTCCTTTAGGTAAATCTCTAACGTTGAGCGTAATAATTCTTTGATCAATTACTTCGGTTTTTAATACGACACCATTTAAATCTAAAACTTCTACTTGCCCTCTATCAATATTCGAAGAAATAGAGACTGTCTCGTATGCAGGGTTAGGAGACAATATAATTGAACTTATAGATTTATTTTCAATTGTAATTATATTCGAATAATCAAACCGTTCATCATGATCAACCTGACGTAATCGATAATAGTTAATTCCAATCAGTGGAGATCTGTCTTTAAAAGCATATCGACTAGTACTTATTGAATTACCTTGAGCAGAGACATTTCCAATTTTAGACCAATCCATTCCATTAGGAGATCTTTGAATTTCAAAATATGCATTATCTACCTCCTTTCCTGTTGTCCAATATAAATGATTATCTCCTTTTTCAAAATACCCCCAAAGTGGATCTTGCCATTCTACAGATAATGGGCCTTCTTCACTAACGAAGTTGGCTAATAAACGCACATAAAATGCTTGGTAATAAATTGCAGGTTCTGTAATCTCCCAAGAGTTATCTGGAAACCCTGTATTGAAGTCCAAATAGCTTTTTTGATCTGGCTGATTATAAGGTGGTGCTAAAGAAGTATTTGCTGTGTAGTCATGATTCGGTCCTCCAGTCACATAACCTGGTGCTGGCCCATACAAAGAAGTTTGTGCATTATCCCAGTCAGTCCCATCATTAAACCACGTATGATAAATCTCATCAATACAGCGATCTCCTCCAAAATCATACATATTGGAAAGGTAGACCAAACCCTGTGGATTGACACCATGAAAATAATGAACTTGTTGAGCGGCTTTTAAGCGATAGTCATCAGAAGAGCTAGAGTTGATATTGTATTTATTTAGCAAGAGGTTTAAAATCCCGAATCCAGCTTTAGGAAGGCTACTTCCCCAATGATAAGCCCAATCGGGCATATAAGCTCTATAAAGGTCATCATCATTAAAACCATAGAATCCATTCCAATTATTTGTAACGACCGTATTGATAGAATTAAGAATAGTGGTCACTGTTGTAGAATTTGCACCAGCAATTGTTGTATAGTCTAGTAATGCAGTATTCAGAGACATCTTATATGCGCTCCAAAAGTCAGCATTAATAGGTTCGGCATCATTAATATTTGCGATCACATAATCATTATATTCTGAATTACCAAAGCGATCAAAAAGGTAAATCGCAGCAATTAAAGCATCCTCCTTTTGTTCTCCAACAGATCTATCTGCATCTCCTGCTTTGATAGTCCCATCATCACAGTTCGTCTCTAATTGGTTACTTCCAATAAGTGGCTCAACATAATTCCAAGCAGCAAGCGCTTTGATTTCCAAATCTGAAACAAAACCACTCATCCCAGGTAAGCCATCATATATTCTTGCAGCATGAGCAAACATTCCAGCTACGTCTATAGAGGCAGCAGTACAGGTAGGTCCATAATAACGTTGGTCAGTGTTTGCACTTGGTGGAGCTGCTTCATTTTCACTATACGAGATACTACCCATTTTAATAATTGCTGTACCATCATTATTCGTCATTTTCAAAAGCCAATCCAATTCCCATTTTATCTCATCCAAAATATCCGGAATCCCATTGCCTGATTCAGGAATATTCCAATCGTCTGTAAATATACTTGGGTTGTCTTCATAGGCAGAAAGTAATTCGTGAACAGCTGAGTTAGCAAAAGTTATATATTTATTATAATCCCCAGCATCAAACCAACCTCCAGTCAAATCTTTTTCAAGAGCAGCATTTGAAACATCATAAACGTAGCGACAATTCGCATCTTGTAATGCATTTTCAAAATTATTACCATCTGTCCAGTTTGACTCAGCATAGGGACTTACTTTGGCCATATTGCAACGGTTATAATAAAACATTTTGACCGCTGACTTTAATACGGCATTATAAACATTATCATTGATAATAAAATCAGCTGATCGTTCATCATTCGTTGCATCATAGACATAATAAGTGCCCGCTGTTGTATAGCTGGAAAAATCAAACCACCAGCCTTTATCTCCTGATTGACCATGAGTTGCACCACTTGACCAAGATGTTGGTGCAGCAGAAAAAACAATCGCATCAGTATCCGTATTTCGCAATTCCATCGTTACTGGTGCAGTATATGCACTCCCCGCATTATATCCTATTTGAGGGTCACTCAACACAGCGACTTTAGTTGAATTAGTTGTATATCCAAACTGATCGACATGAATAAAGTCACTAATCGACTGAGCGCTTAATAAATTACAAATAACGAAAGCTATAGCGATGAAGGCTATTCTTAAATTCATAAGGTATAAATTTTGGTGACGTGTAACGAAGGAATGCTAGCTTAGAACAGTATAAATAAGTAATAATTATTTCGTAGTCTGAATATAATAAAAGAATATTGAATATCCACTATTCTTAATTCAGCATTTTCTAATTTAAAAGTATAGCCTATACAGAAAGAATCACTTTTCCTTTTACTTTTCGATCCATGATTTCTTCAAGTGCTGTTGCGGCATCTTCTAAAGGATAGGTTGCATGAATATGTGGATTAATCTTTCCTTCGGCTTGCCATTGGACAAGTTGCATCGTATTAGCCATATTTTCTTTTGGAAAGGTCATTGCAAATCTTCCCCAAAACACACCAACGATTTGACTCCCTTTGAGTAATGGAAGGTTAAGTGGAATTTTAGGAATAGCTCCAGCAGCAAAACCAATAACCAAGTGACGCCCATTCCAGGCAGTAGAGCGAAATGCTTTTTCCGAGAAGTCACCTCCAACCGGATCATAAACAACATCAACACCCTTTCCTGCAGTGATTTCTTTTAACTTAGCTCTTAAGTCTTCAGTCTTATAATTGATTGTTTCGGATGCTCCATATTTTTTACAAAGGGCTAATTTCTCATCTGTTGATGCTGCCGCAATAACTTTAGCCCCCATGAGTTTCCCAAGTTCGACTGCTGCTAGTCCAACGCCACCCGCAGCACCCAAAACCAATAAAGTTTCCCCTTCTTTGATTTGTGCCCTATCTTTGAGTGCATGATAAGAAGTTCCATATGTCATTAGAAAAGAAGCTGCGAGTTCATAGCTCATACCCGGAGGTTTAGGGAAACAAGAATGTTTTGGCACTAATGCTTCCTCTGCAAATCCCCCATGTGCGATCATTCCAAATACTTCATCACCTGGTTTTACATGTTTTACATCTGCTCCTACCGCCTTTACAAGTCCTGAGATGTCACTACCTGGCGTAAATGGACACGCTGGTTTGAATTGATAAAGACCTTGAATGATTAAGGTATCCGGAAAGTTAATACTACAAGCTTTGATACTAACAAGAACATCTTTTGGACCAGGCTCCGGGCTTGGAATGTCTTCGTATACGAGCGTATTAGGTAGTCCGTAGTCTTTGCAGATTATTGCTTTCATCTAATGAAATTTATAGCCCTTGACAAATTCCGTGTTTGAGATTTGTCAAAAAACGTTTTTTATTTTATATAACCTTTACGAGTCCATTTGTATAAATAGGTAGCACTAGCTAAGTTTAACAATTTAATAGCAATTCTTGCGATGATAAATAGTTGCCCAATAACAAATAGAATCATAATTGAAGTCATTGTAATACCTTCAAATTGATTGCTTAATAAGTAGTATATCCCAAAAGCAATCCCCAAAGTTAAAATATTTAAAAAGTATAAAAATGAAAATTTACCGATGTCACTGAATACAAGTTTGAAGCTAGCCCAAAAAGTATTCAAAAGGATCGTTGGATTTTCATGAACCATATGAATTTTTGCATAATCCTGAACCATCGCGATGATCGTAAAAACCAAAATATAAAGTGGACTTAAAAACATAAAAGCATCAATCAATTCTTTTTCACTTTCCATTTCAAAAGGATTTAATCCACTACACCAGGACTTAAAGACTAAAAAGAAAAGAAATAGGATAATGCCATGGATGGCTAAGAAATAAATTGTTAGTCTTAGAATACGCCAGAAATATTTAGAACAGCCTTTCCAAAAGGTTTTTAATCTAAACATTTCTTCTCCTTTTTTAAAAATATTTAAAATACCACCTGTCATAAAAACAGAAAGGAGTAAGAAGATTATAATAAATAAGGTCGTTTGGTCTAAAATCGCATTTATTTGATTACCGAATTTTTTTTGCATCTCTGCGAGGAAAGTATAATCAAATTCAGGAAGGCTTCGCTCCAAGGACATTGAGTAACGTACCGTTTTTCCTAAAAAACCAGAGACAGGCCAAGCCGCTAAAAATGCAAGCGCAAAATTAACTATATAAACCAACAGCCACATTCGCTTATTGCGAAATACTGAGGACCAACCACTAAAATATGCTTGTAATGCCTTCATATCAACATGCTCATCGTCTGCATCGTATTTTGAATCCAGCCCATAAATTGGGTGAAATATTTTCGAATAGCAGGTTCCTGTGATTTTAAAGTGATACTATTATTTAAAAAACTTTTGTCAATCCAAATTTTTCTTTCTGGATCTAATTCAACACATTCCAATTCTTTACCAGGATAAGTGAATTCTTTAGACCGTGCTTTGCCATCCCAGTGTTCAAGAACAGAGGTCCCATCTTTAAACTCTACTAAAATTTCAACGGGCATTATAATCTCTCCATTTCGATAGGCGACAATGGTAGCATCTAATTGAGCCCCTTCTGAAAATTCTTGTTCTGGTGATTCACAAGTCTCTATATCTGTATAATAACCATACAAATTTGATTCTTTGTTATGCCTAACAGATCCTAATTCATAATCACAAATATCAGATCCATACAGCACTTGGTCAAAAAACCAATTCATATTTGGCCCGAAACGGTCTCCATGATCCGACCAAACAACCTCATTGACCACATTAATAAAATCTCTAGTACAGGGATGATCAAATTTCCATCTTTCAAAATAAGTTTTCATTATTTTATTCATGGTTTCAATCCCTACGAGTCCTTCTAAAGTTCGAAGCCAGATAGCTGTTTTATTATAAGAAATTGGTCCATATCCACCTCTTTTAAAATCTCTAGAAAAAAAAGTATTGTCTGCAATCTTAGGATTCCACATATTGAAAAACTCAATTCGATTATACTCAATATTTCCAACCTTAATTCCTAAAAAGTCTATAGTCGAAGTTTTTTCACCATAATAGTGATCCAAGATCCTACCTTCATAATAAGTTGTAATTCCTTCATCCATCCAAGGTTCTTCTTGTTCATTTGTAGCAACCATTTGCATAAAATACTGATGTATGAATTCATGGACAGCAATAGTCTCAATCGTTTTCACGCCTTGTGGCAAACAACAAAAACTCAAGGTGGTAATCAGTGTTGGGTATTCCATGCCAGATGTAAAGATCCCATGAAATGGCGGATTAACAATAGTCAAAGTGGGGTAAGGATATACGCCTACATGTTCATCCAAGTACTCCATTGCATTTTTGATCGCAGTAAAATATCGCTCTGCAAGATGTTCTTGATCGGGATAAGACAAAAATCGGATTTCAACAGTTTTCCAAATTGTTTTCTTTTCAATGAAATGTGGTGAAGTTGTCCAAGCAAAATCAATAACATCTTCTACTTCATAGGTATAAACCTTCTTCCCTTTTTCTATACTTTCATTTTTTAAAACACCACTCGCTCCAACTTTATAGTTTTTAGGGACAGTAATCGCTACTTTATAATTCCCAAAATCCGAGTAATACTCTCCATTAGAATGATATTGATGACAACTCCACTGTCCTTTCGTAGCATACCGCATTCCAGCAGGTTCATATACACCAACCTTAGGAAACCATTGCACCATAAAAAAATAGTCTTTATTATAACCCGTCCGGGGTCGAACTTTAGGTATCTTACCTGTCCAATCCAGGTGTATGTCTATCGTTTCATTTGGCAATACTGGTTGCTTCAAAGGGACTCTGAGTACTGTTTGATCATATTTATTTCCATCATCTGGTTGGATATATTCCATATTCAGAGATAGATCATTCCCATATTCATCTTTTATGGTATGAATATCTACATAGCTCCAACTGCATTCTGCCTCATCTGCATCTAACAAATCAAAATCTCTTTCTCTCATGAAAGTCGTTTTCGAATTTTTAAATGCATTATAATAAAGGTGATATTGTAGCTCATAAATAGTATCAGTCGAGGGGTTCTTCCAGTGGAGGGTTTGCTTACCATAGATTTTTTTATTGTCAACATCCAATTCGACCTCTATATCATAATTAGCAATACGAGGAGAAAGGGCTATTTGAGCCAAGACAAAATTGCAAAGGAAGATGCAAAAGATACTAGCGTTTATTTTTTTAAACATCATATTTACTATCTAAGAGTATGCTTAAAATTCGTTTTTGATACCGAAAATGTTCAGTATAAGGTTCTGATGAAGTCTTTTTTTCGTAGCATTTGGGGCTATACTACGAAAAAAAGGCAAAATCAGGTTCTTGTAATGGGCATTTGCAGGTCAAAGTATGAAATTTAAACATGCTCTAAATGCTGCTAAAACATAAATTTACCAAAAGTAATTATATTTTCGTCTTTTGAACAATTTACATTTGTAAGGGTTTTGTAAGAACTAGTTTTGAAAAATGGTTCTTAGACAAATCCCGTGTTTGAGACAAAGCCATAAACAAGACCAAGGCTTTCTTTAGTCGCTTTTGATCTTATTTATAACTTGTCCATGGGAATTGTCAAAGAACGTGAAAAATCAAGAAAAATAAAATATGAGTACATTAAAAGATAAAGTTGCCATCATCACTGGTGGTTCTAAAGGAATAGGGTATGGCATTGCAGCCGCTTGCCTCGCAGAAGGAATGAAAGTTGCCATTACTAGTCGAAGTCAAGATGCCGCAGATAAAGCCGCTCAAGCTTTAGGCCCTTCATCTTCTGTCATAGGCATTGCGTCTGACGTTCGGAGTTTTGAAGATGAACAACATGTCGTACAAACCGTCTTAAATAAATGGGGAAAAGTAGATGCGATGATCGCAAACGCTGGGATAGGACATTTTGCCCCCATTCAAGAAATGAGTCATCAGCAATGGAATGAAGTCATGGATATTAACCTCACTGGCGTCTTTAATAGTACCAAAGCTTCATTAGATGCATTAATCGCGTCGAAAGGTTATTTGATTACAATTGCTAGTTTGGCAGGTACCAACTTTTTTGCACGCGGTGCGGCCTACAATGCTAGTAAATTTGGTTTAGTTGGTTTTACTCAAGCTGTTATGCTTGATGTTCGACATCAAGGTGTAAAAGTAACGACGATAATGCCTGGTTCAGTAGCTACTTATTTTAATAATCATCAACCTTCAGAAGCTGATGCATGGAAGATTCAACCTGAGGATATTGGAAAACTTTGTGTAGATCTATTGACCATGCCTGCCAGGTCGCTCCCTAGTAAAATTGAGATTCGACCTAGTACACCGCCGACAAAATAAGGCTTGGGGATTGCAAGAACGATATTTTAAACTGGTGTTGTAGTGATCAGTCCTATGGACTGTGTGATTTGGTGATCGCTTCGCTTGTGAGTGGCTACTTTGGGCAAGCTTCAAAAATTTTAATCATTTATTTTCACTCAATTCATATTTGATAGATAAGCTTGCGATTGCCATGCAAAGTAAGGCTTGGGGAAAATTAAATTCCATACTCGCGGAGTGCGCCAGTTTGGACACCATAGCCTTTTGCAAGAATTGGGTCAACCTCAAAATGATATAAACCAGTACCTGACCCAGTATTTAAATCTGGTAAGACTGAAGTAGTATCCAATTCACATAAGAGTTTCTTAAAATTTGGAAATCGTAAAGACCATTATTATCATTGTGAAATGGAAGTGAAAAAGTTACAAGCTAAAATTCAAGCATTTAAATCCTTTATAAAAAAAGACCGAGATTTGAAGCACCATTATAAATGGGAAGCCTTGAGTCATTTTCAAGCAAATTGGAATATTGATGAACCGGATTTTGGAAAGATGTACAATCAAAGCCTTCAAAGTACAAAAACACAAAGACTCTGGAAACGAGAAACCTGGCGTCCAAAGGAAATGATGCTTCAATTAATTGAATTAGAGCCTGATTTTGCACGAAGAATATTCAGAAATCTTTTTGATCAAGATCAAGACATAGAAGTAAGAATTTCTATGTTCAAATTTGGTTGTGAAGAAATGTTACAAGAGTTTAAACGCCAAAAAAGAACGACTATTGAGAACAATCATCATCATGATGACAATGAGATGATTCTACTCTATTTAACCTTTCAATTCCCAACAAGCTATACTTTTTTTGAGTACCAGCCATTCATCAATACTTTAAAACAATTAGGTATTCAAGATTTACCTGACCCATATAATCTGCAACGTTTTTTTAAATTGACAAAGATCTTATATACTTTTATAAAAAAGGATGAAGAACTTATTGAGCTGTATCGTAAACGTCTACCTACAGATCGGTTTTATAAGGAAATCAGTAAATTGATCGTCCATGACTTTTACACTTTCTGTGGTAATGTATAAAGCATCAATAATTACCCTTAAGGGAACAAGACATAAATAAATTTTATTATGAAAGCATTACTCAAAGCCTTTCCTGTTATTACAAGTATTAAGGTTCGCTGGGGCGAAATGGATGCTGCCCGGCATGTCAATAATGTCTTATATCTACGATGGTCAGAAACTGCTCGGTTTGATTATTTTGAAACACTTCAAATACCTGTTGTTCCAGATGATGAGGGCAATGGTATTATACTTGGCTGGCAAGACTGCAAATATATTATCCCTGTAGTATATCCTGATACGGTTCATTTAGGCACTCGCTTAAAACATTTTGAAAAAGACCGTTTTATTATTGAAACGCACTTTTTTAGTGAAAAACACCAACGATTGGTCGCTATCTCTGAACAAAGAATTGTCTGCTATAATTACTTAAAAAAATGTAAAGTAGACGTTCCTGAAACCTTAAAACAAACAATTCTGGAATACGAAGGGAGAAATTAAGTGCCTCTCTAAAAACATAGTATGGAACTTTTCTCTTTTTCAATTAGTTTACTATCCATTCCCAACATGGAAATCTAGAAATCATGTAATACCACATCTCTTATCATTTTTTTAAAACCGTATTGCTTTCGCAATACTATTTCGTTTATATCTTTAAATTTAAACTAATGAGTCAGTCTCGTAAATACGGACGGACTTTTCACTATCCCTTTTCACCTGGTACAAGTAGCGATGATCGGATTAATCATAATTATTGGGATGATCTATCAATAATCAAAACTCTTGTACATACTGAAAAATTAGATGGTGAAAATTCCTGTCTTAATCAATATGGTGTTTTCGCCAGATCGCATGCTGCTCCGACTAGGCATCCTTGGGCTAACTATCTCAAAGAACGGTGGGAGTTAATAAAAAATGATCTTGGAGATTTAGAATTTTTTGGGGAAAATCTTTACGCTATTCATTCCATTAAGTATCTGGAAATCGAAACTCATTTTTATGTTTTTGCTATTCGGTACTTGGATATGTGGTTATCTTGGGAAGAAGTACAATTTTATGCAGCACTTTTGGATTTTAATATTGTACCTGAATTGGCAATAAACCCAACAGGTAATCCATCTAAATTTGAAGCGGAATTCCTCAATATTGTTTCACGGGAGAGTATGTTTAAATCTGTAGATGTTCACACTTCTGAACCATGTAATATGGAAGGTATTGTCAGTAGAAATATTGATGCTTATCCAGTTACAGCATTTAAACAGAATGTTTTCAAATACGTCCGAAAAGATCATGTCAAAACAGATCAGCATTGGACTAAAAATTGGAAACGAGCACTTCTAAAATGGGAAAAATCATGTGGCAAATAATAGAAAATAAAAATTGGAGTTCGATCTACAATACATTTGATTGGATTCGAGATATGGAGAACGTTCCTCAAGATGCTATTTACCATCAAGAAGGGAATGTCGCTATTCATACACGTATGGTAATGGAGACTTTACTAGAGCTTTCAGAATATCAATATTTGGAACAGAAAGAGCAAGAAATACTTTTTGCCGCAGCTTTAATGCATGATATAGAAAAGCGGTCAACAACAGTACATGAACCGGATGGTCGAATCTCTTCAAAAGGTCATGCAAAAAAAGGAGCATATACCAGTAGATCTTTGCTTTATCAAGCATACAAAACACCTTTTGTAATAAAGGAGCAAATCGCTAAACTTGTTCGTTATCATGGATTGCCACTATGGATTTTTGAAAAACCAGAACCTTTAAAATCACTTTTCAAAGCAAGCCTAGAAGTTAATATTGCTTTACTTTATATTTTGGCGAAGGCAGATGCTATAGGTAGAGTCTGTGATGATCAAGGTCAACTCCTATATCAATTGGAATTATTCAAAGAGTTAGCTTTAGAACAAGGTTGTTTTGATCAAGCCAAGGTTTTTGGTTCTGAATTCGGTCGATATCAATATTTTTCAAAACCAGATATTACTCCGACCTATATTCCATTTGAAGCAAATTGCTTTGAAGTAATTTTACTTTCTGCATTACCGGGTTCAGGCAAGGATTATTTTATAAAAAAGAATTATCCAGATTGGCCAGTTGTGTCTATTGATGCGCTTAGAAGAAAGCATAAAATAGGTCCAAAAGATAAAAAGGGTAATGGGCAAATGATCCAAACTGCTAAAGCATTAGCTAAATCATATCTCCGAAAAAAAAGATCTTTTATTTGGAATGCTACTAATATCACACAAAATATGCGTTTACAATTAATTGACCTTTTTCAAACTTACGGTGCAAAAACAAAAGTGATTTATATTGAAGTGCCTTTCGAAAGGTTAATGAGTCAGAATAAAAATCGGAACAATCCAGTTCCACTAAAGGTCTTATTAAAAATGATCCGAAAATTAGAACCACCAGCACCTTGGGAAGCATCAGTCGTGGAATGGTTAGTATGATAAACACTTTGCTTAGTGGGACGCTGCTTTTAAATACAGCGTCCCACAAAAGTAAAGTGATTACTTATCAAGTAATAAAACTGAATAAAGATCAATTAATTTTTCGACCAAAGAGTCCTTTCAATTCTTCGACTACACTTCCTCCGCTAAGGCTAATGGTTTCAATATTATCTGCAATTTTTTCAATAAACTCCATTTCTTTCAGGCGATAAAGCATATCATTGTCTTCCATCAATTTAGCGGTATTCAACAAGCTTCGAGTAGAAGCCGTTTCCTCTCTTCGCATAATCACATTAGCTTGAGCTTTCTTTTCAGCAATCAATACTTGGTTCATAATTTCTTTTACTTCACCAGGTAAAATTATATCGCGAATACCTGCGGATAAAATTTCAAGACCCATTTCTTCAACCTTATTACTAATTTGCTCTAATACAAATGGTGCAATTGCCTCTTTATTTGCAAGCAGAGAATCAAGTGTTTGTGTTCCTACATATGCCCTTAATGCCAGTTGCAATTGAATGTATAATTGTTTTGCAAAATCTTTTGTTTCGATAATTGCTTTTTCAATATGAACAAGCTGATAATTCGCATAGAAGTTTAAGCGAACACCCGCCTTATCTTTTGTCAATAATTCCTGACCGCTTACTTCTAGCATTTGTTTTCGTAGATCTGTTTTCAACACAGAAATAGCGCGTTCATTTTTCCAAAAATAGTATAGCCCAGGTTCTAATTGTTTATCAAACTGACCATTAATAAACAATAATCCTTTCTCGTATGACTCTACAACATATACTTTTAAAAACGGTAAAATCAATTTATTATGTAAAACCTTTCGTTGAATGTTTTCCGGCACCATATTATCATTCAAATCATAAATTTCAAATGAATAATTTATCGCACCTTTCCAAAAAGCATACTTCCCTGGTCCCAATGGTTTATCAAAATTTCCATTTACATATTGAAGCCCCAGTTCATGATCTTTAATTTCTATAATTTCCAGCATAGAATAAAGTTGATCATTCTTCAAAAGGATATCTAAATTTTGTTTCGGATGAAAAGGTTTTGTCATCTGATAACATTCCACATTATACCCCCAGGTTATCCAATATTTTCCTGTGGTAAGGATACGCTCTAATGCACCCATTTTGAAAACTAGTGCTACTTCATAAGCTTTTACTCTAAGTCGTTGCATGATAAAAATATTATAAATAAAATTAGATATATAAAAACATGTTGAGGAATAGCATTCAATTCAAAAATTGTCAATTTTCGATTCGAAGCCTAAATTCATTGCATTCTCTAAAAACAAAATTCAAGAAAAGATCATTCATCAAAAACGGGTGAATCATTGAGCTAGTTTTTACACTTTTGGTTTTTACACTTAAATCATTTGTTTTAGTTTCCGTTTTTTCAAACCAAACTACCTCAATAGACTTATCGGATAAAGAGCAAAAAAGCATCCACTTGCGGTATCCTAATGCACGCTGGCTTTCAACAAATTCTACTAGCAGACATATCTACATATAGAGACCTTTTCTTAAATCTTGCAAGTCGAACAATTTTAAAGAGTCGTTCACCTCTTGATACTGGAATCATATCCAGTTCAACTGATTAAATGTCAGTTGCTCTACCAATTGAGCTACTTCAAAAATGAATTGAAGGTGGGAATCGAACCCACAACACATTGAGAGCAGTTACTCTAACCGAACTGAGTTATTTGCCAAACAGGCAAAGTAGGAATCGAACCTACGACCCACTGCATAATGGAGATCAATCAAGAACCTAGATCAGTATATGTCTACATCAATGAAGTGACACACTGCGGCGCTATACAGAAACGCTCACTTACAATCGCCCGAACTTGGATTCATCCTCTTTTGTACGATGTACAATATTTTAAAAATCTTCCGGAAAGATTTTAGTTTTCATAGTTTCAAAACTATACAACTATGATTAAGGTTTTGAAGTTCCAATGATTAGAAAAATAATATAAATAGTGCCTATTCGTGATTTGTACTAATCAAATATTAATACCTATTGAAAATAGTGCTTAATTTGCAGAAGCTTGGTTCTTATAAGAGTTGTATTTTTTATTAAAAATAAAAGGTTGATTAATAAATCTATGAAAAGGTTCGCCATATCAGATATACACGGTTGTGTTAAAACATTCAAAGCATTACTTCAGCAGATTCAATTTTCTAAAGAAGACATCTTGTATTTATTAGGAGATTATATTGATCGAGGCCCCGATAGTAAAGGCGTCATTGATCATATTTGGAAATTACAATCAAGTGGATTTAAAGTCATCTGCTTAAAAGGCAATCATGAACAGATGATGTTGGATGCTTTAGGCAGTTTAAAAAAACAAAGGCATTGGTTGATGCATGGTGGATCGAATACTGTAGAAAGTTTTGATATTGATGATTTAAGCAAAATCCCAAAGGAATATATTGATTGGTTACAAAACCTAATTCATCATCAGGAAATTGATGGATTTATTCTTGTACATGCTGGATTAAATTTCACTTTAAATAATCCTTTAGAAGATTCTACTGCTATGCTATGGAGCCGAAATTGGTATACTGAAATTAATCGAAGTTGGCTGGGCGATCGCATTATCATACATGGACACACGCCGATAGAAGTGTCCAGCATTAAGCAACACCTAAAAGATTTAAATAAGAATCCCGTGATTGACATTGATGCTGGATGTTGCTTTGAGCGTTCCGGTTTGGGTAATCTTTGTGCTTTAGATTTGGATTCCAAAACTTTATACTTTCAGGCCAATATTGATCGCTAATATCCTTGGGTACATTGCTAAGCTTTACTTCTGTATTCCCGCTCTCTTTCAACAAATTCTAAGCATACTGAAAGAGAGCGGAAATACAAAAACATTATAAATAGCTTTTAAACCAGAACAAATTCTCTGGGATCCATAATCGTTTTCCTAACCTTAGAAATCCGATATTCTAAATCAGACAAGACATTTACAAAGTAATTATAGGCTTCAAGTGGTGATTTATATGGACTAAAGTATTGATGCACTTCTCCATCAGAATGCTGCTTTGTCGACATATAATAAAAATGGTCTGAAGTCGATAATTTTCTCCACTTATCCAATAATTCTTGATCGCCAGTCTTCTTGATTGGTATCTCTAATTCGAATAATCTACGCAAAGCTTCTTTCTGCATTGGATTCCCATTCCAAGCAGACAAGTCTCTTTCCGTATCTGCCCAAGAACTCATTTGTGGTACATTATAAGCTCCTCTTACAGGATATTTTTCAATCACTTCTGAAGGCGTATTGAAAGTAAAGTCCAAGTGACTCAATACATGTTGTGGAAGGTAATTCAGAAAATTAAAAATCCCCGTACTTGCCCATTGATGTTCACCAAAAGTTTCATAATCCATAAAAAGGTTAATCGTCTCTCCCCTGCCCAGGGTTTGATGAAGCCAGTAAGCAAATTTATCGGCGGTCAATGGATATTCTGTCCATTCCATATTTGAAAACCGGAACGCAATATCATCTGATAATCTATAATTTTTTAGTAGTACCGGAAAATCATATAATTCTGGCGGGTGGTGTACAAAATTAGCCGATGGACCAGACATTAAAGCTTCTACTCCTTCCGCAATAATTCCATTATATTCAAAGTCTTGTATTGTTTTCGATAAATCATTATTATAAATCAATTCAGTATTCCTAAAAACCTTTGGTGTCACTCCAAAGAATTTCTGGATTAATCGTTCATGCTGCAAAATCTGTAATTCAAATTCTTTTGAGGAATAAACAGAGCATAAAGAATGATGATAAGTTTCTGCCAATAATTCCACACAACCCGTATCCACGAGTCTCTTAAATGAGTACAAGACATCTGGTCGCCAAGCCTCTAATTGTTCAAGTAAAACGCCTGACAAAGACAAAGCTATTTTAAAATCTCCTTTGTGTTTTTTAATCAAATTATAAAAGAGTTCATTTGCAGGGAGGTAACATTTTTCAGAAACCTTATTCAAGATTTCGACATTTTTAGCTCTATCAAAATAGTCCTCTTTATGGCCGATATCAAAAAAACTATAATTTCGAAGTCGGTTTGGCTGATGTACCTGGAAGTAAAAACAAATGGAAGGCATATTGCAATTTTTGAATGAAGAAATGAGGAAAACAAATGAGCGGTTATCGGAGGTTGGCAGAGGATATTACTCAAAGAATTTTTGAGTATTCTTTAATGATATTGGCAGCAGAAGCATACCAACTAATTTTATTCATTTCGGCTTGATTTTCTTTTATCACGGTCTGGCGAAACACTTCATCACGAAGTAATTTCAGAATATGAGCTGCAAATAAATCTGTATTCCAATAATCGGCAGTAAGGGCAGAAGTTAAAACCTCGGCAGCACCAGATTGCTTAGTCAACACACAAGGTACACCTGCACGGGTAGCTTCCAAAGCAGTCAAGCCAAAAGGCTCAGATACAGATGGCATAAAATAAATATCAGAAGTAGCTAGTAAAGCATCTACATTTTCACGACTGATAAAACCTGTAAAGATAAAATGTTTACTTATCTGTTTGTTTGCAGAAGCTGCAATGAGTTGTGCTAATTGATCCCCTGTTCCAGCGATCACAAATTTCACATTTGGATATTCAACAACTACTTTCTGTACAGTTTCAAAAAGATATTCCGGTCCTTTTTGAGCAGTAATCCGTCCAAGAAAGGTTACAATCCGTTCGGGAATGGTGTGCTTCCAACGTTTGATTAATTTTTCATCTATTGCATTGTAAATTGGAAAAATCTTATTCTCTTTGATACCATAATTTTCCACGATTTGTGTTTTGGTATAAGCGCTAACAGGGAAAATCAAATCTGCCATTTGCATCGCACTTTCTTCTATCTCATAAATATCATTTTTATTCGCCTTAAAGGTGCGGTCCGTTTCGAGGGCATGGACATGTAAACACAACGGTTTATCGTAAGAAGCTTTGATTTTTTTTCCTGCACTAAAAGTGACCCAATCATGGCAATGAACAATATCAAAGTCAATCAATCCAGCTATTTCATTGACAATTTCATTAAAGACTGGTAATTTCTCCCACAGTCCTTTTCCATACATCTCTTGCGAATTGAATACTTCCAGGTAAGATCGGAAAGACTTTTGTTGAGTTTCTTCAACTATTTCTATCGTTTCAGTTTCTAAATATTCGAGCCCTTCCTCGAAAGCCAAAGGATAACTATAAATCTCGCTAAAGGTATTTATCCTTGTTTTTTTATTTAAGATAGTTTGAATTTTGGTTGCTTCAAAATCCAGTTCAATACTGTTCAATCCATAAATCGTAACATTGGGTATAAGTGGGGTCGCTTCATCTTTATAAGGAATAATAAGATGAACTTCCATAAAATGGCTCATGGCTTCGACAATTCCAAAGGTAGCAATCGCCAGACCGCCGACCATACGTGGAGGGAATTCCCAGCCAAGTACTAAGACTCTTTTATTAGAAGTAGGCATTTATTATTTGGATTAAATGGTTTTACTTAGAAGTTGTTTAAAAATGAATTGACGGATCATTTGCAACTCATCTTAGAACACATTCTTACACAACTTCTAAATATTACGCAGAAACCTTAAAATAGTTATCCTCAAAATGTTAAATTCTTCTCTTCTAATTTTTAATATACGTTTCAGGGCATTTCATCGAAAAAAAAAATCTAAGATTATACATTCCCTTAACTTTGGCGCTCTACTTTTTTTAAGCATATATGCTGAGTTTCTCATAAATGCTTGACTTTTAAGACCAAATCATTTTTTGGTTTTATAATCTCAACTAGAGGAACAAAATTTGCTGATTCATTAAGGAAAGTAAAAAACCATCAACTAATTAATAAATTGTCTAAAAATGGTTTCTATTAGAGCATGTTTCAAAAACGAAATTTAAACATGTTCTTAAACCAATCCTGTAAATCAAAAGATTATGAAAGTATTTTTCACGTTTTCGCTGGCTTTAGCCTGTCTTTGTTTAAATGCCCAATCTGCTATTATCAAAGGGCAATTACAGGATAAAGAAAACAATCCTATTTCATTTGCAAACGTTGCTTTATATAATAGCATTGATAGTGCTCTGGTGAAGGTTGAAACAAGCGATGATACGGGAATTTTTCAACTGAGGGGGCTTTCTGCTGGAAACTACTTTCTTGTCGCTTCCTATGTTGGTGTTGGAGATCTTAGCCATAAAGATATTAATCTAAGCGCGGATGAATTGCTTGATCTCGGTATCATGACTTTTGGTGAAACCTCTGTTGAACTTGGTGAAGTAACAGTCACTGCAAGCCGAGCTATTGTTGAAGTCAAATCAGATCGGACAGTCTTTAACGTCCAGGGTACACTCAATTCTACTGGATCAGATGCTATTGAATTACTTAGAAAAGCACCCGGTGTTACCGTTGACAATAATGACAATATTAATGTACTTGGTCGTTCTGGGGTATTACTGTATATCGATGGGAAACGATTGCCTTTGGCTGGAGAAAACCTCAGTAATTATTTAAAAAACCTCACTGCTGATCAAATTGATAAAATTGATATCATTACCAATCCCGGTGCTAAATATGAAGCAGAGGGGAATGCTGGTATTATTGATATTCGCTTGAAAAGGGATAAAAGTCATGGAACTAATGGTACAGTCAATGGAACATTTAGTAAAGGTATAATGAAGCG
Source organism: Saprospiraceae bacterium (assembly GCA_965277415.1). GTDB lineage: Bacteria > Bacteroidota > Bacteroidia > Chitinophagales > Saprospiraceae > JAHDHW01. The sequence goes on along the minus strand of CBDICS010000070.1, from coordinate 24,280 downwards.
ACTTAATGGGGGTATAAGTGCTAATCACCGAAATCAAAAAATGAATGCCTTCGGTTCTTTAGGTGCTTCTGATAATGAACGCCTTTTTATTCTCGATTTTGTTGATCAATTGAATGGACTATCTTTAACCGATACGGAGGATAATCGAAATTTTGATAAGAATATAAACTATCGTGCAGGAGTAGATTTCTTTTTATCTGACAAACACACTTTAGGATTTCTAATTGGTGGGTTTCATAAAAATGGAGATGGTTCAACCCTTGCCACCACCTCTATTTCAAACCTCAATACGCCCACTCAAGTAGACAGTTTTCTAGTAGCTCAAACCACTTCAGAGGAAAAGTTTAGTCAAAACACCTATAATATTAATTATCGTTTTGACAATAGTAAAGGGCGAAGTCTCAATTTAGACCTTGACTACGGTGCTTACTCCCGAGATCAAGATCGAATAAGTCCAAATCGCTATTACCTTGATAATACAGAAGAAACTCTATTGACTGAAGTAATTAATACTTTTGATACGCCTACGGATATAAAAATATATACTTTCAAAGTAGATTTCGAAGATGAAATTTTAGGCGGAAAACTAGGATTAGGGTCTAAATTAAGTCGAGTTGTTTCCGATAATACGTTTTTATTTTATGATGAGATAAATGGTATAGCTGTTCAAAATAATCAGCGTTCCAATATTTTCAATTATGATGAAAATGTCTATGCTGGGTATATTACCTACTCTAGGCCGATCAATGAGAAATGGGGCTTTACCGCTGGGCTACGTGCTGAGCAAACTGATGCAATGGGAGACTTAAAAGCGTTTATTACAGAATTGGAAGAAGACCCTGTTGATTTAAATTATTTGAGTTGGTTTCCAAGTGCTGGATTAACCTGGCAAGTTGCTCCTATGCATATGTTGGCATTAAACTATGGACGCAGGATCAATCGACCCGATTATAATATTCTCAATCCATTTAATAATCAATCCAGTCAACTATCTTTTAATAAAGGCAATCCATTTTTATCTCCGGAGATTGTCAATAATCTAGAGCTTGGATATACCTTACAATATCGATACAATTTCAAAATTGCTTATAGTCGAACCATAGATCAAATCACTCGCCTGATTTCCGCAGGAGAAACAGATCCGAGAGTGCGGTTTCTCACCTGGGAAAACCTAGCTACTCAATCCGTATGGGCAGCAAATATCAGTGCTCCAGTACAGGTGACAAAGAAATGGAATGCTTTTATCAATTTAAGTGCTTCATATCTGGATAATCAAGCAAATTATGGAGACACAGCCTTTGTTGATGTGCAGGCATTTACGTATAACATTTTCCAACAGCATACTTTTGATTTACCTAAAAAGTTTAAACTGGAGGTTTCTGGCTATTTTAATGGTCCGGGAGTATGGGGCGGCGTTTTTAAATATGATCCCAGCTGGAGTCTGAATCTCGGTATACAGCGTAAATTCTTACAGGATCAACTTAATGTCAGGCTTAGCGCAAATGATATTTTTTATCGATCCGGTTTTAATGGGTTCTCCGAATTTAATGGCCTTTTATCTACTGGAAGCGGGCGATGGGATAGCCGAAGAGTAAGCCTTAGTCTTAGTTATTCATTTGGAAATCAACAAGTAAAATCTCGAAAAAGACAAACGGGATTGGAAGAAGAAGCTAAGCGAGTAGGAGGATAGAAAATATTGAATGTTCAATATCTAATCAGTGCTGTTTGAAAGAATATCCAATATTGAATATTAGGTACTACCATTTATTTGGGTATCCCATTGGTTATTGAAGATTCAATATTCTTTTGAACAGCCTTAATATCTAATTTTGAATATTGATTGAAGCATCGTTTTAGTAGTCGATTATCCTCAAAAATTTGTTCAAACATATACATACACATACCGCATTATTTTAAACAAAAATAGGCGATATAAATTAAGATTCGCCCTACGAGTTGGAAACATAATATTGTATTCCTTCGTATATGCCATTCTCTAAAAATATTTATACTCTTTTCAGTTTTATGAGAAAAAAACCATATATTTAGCGCTTGAGAATGACAAGGAAGCTTTAACGCTTGTCTATGGCCCCAAAAAAGCAATACCTGCCATAGTAAGAAATGATTTGAATAGCAATTAATATAAATTCATTAGCCTTTATTATTCAAATGGAAGATTGATAATACTGGCTGTTTTCATCCTTTTTCAGGAATGAGCTCATCTATGAGTTATCTTATTTTAGTGCTATCAGAATATTATTCATGATTATTGACTAATTGTTTTGTAAATATTATGTTTACCTTAATTCATATTAGTTGTTTTATAAATACATTTTTCAACCCTAAAATTATTATATTATGGAACCAATGATTGGAGAAATCCGAATGTTTGGAGGAAATTTTGCTCCACGAGCTTGGGCTTTTTGTAATGGTCAATTACTAGCTATTAGCCAAAATCAAGCTTTATTTTCTATTCTGGGTACTACTTATGGTGGTGATGGTCGAACGACTTTTGCACTACCTGATTTACGAGGTCGAGTGGCTATCTCTGAAGGTACAGGGCCTGGATTGACACCTCGTCCATTAGGTCAAAGATCTGGGCAAGAGGTTCATACCCTTACTCAAAATGAAATGCCTAGTCATACGCATAGTATGAATCCTGCTTCTTCGATTAATACAGTAGTTCGGGTTGGTGTGAATAGTGGTGGTGCTGACGAGCAAGCTCCAGGGGACAATGCCTTAGCAGAATCTACAGGTGGTAATGTTTATTCTAGTGCAGGAGCTAGTCCAAATGAATTCCTGGGAGGCGTAAGCGCTACTGCTGTTCCCAATATTGCTATGCTGAATACTGGCGGCAGTCAAGCACACAATAATATGCAACCCTATCTGACTGTTCATTATATTATTGCGTTGCAAGGTATATTCCCTTCAAGAAGTTAATCCTATTTAATCACTATTAAAATTATTTAAAATGGCACAAGAAGGTTTTTTAGGAGAAATTCGCATGTTTGGAGGAAACTTTGCTCCTCGATCCTGGGCTTTTTGTAATGGTCAGTTATTGTCTATTGCGCAAAACACGGCCTTATTTTCAATCTTAGGTACTACTTATGGTGGAGACGGTCGAACAACCTTTGCACTACCTGATCTACGAGGTCGTGCTCCTGTCTCTGAAGGTACCGGTCCTGGCTTGTCGACTCACCGACTAGGTAGTCGATCCGGAGTAGAAAATCAGGGACTCAACTTTCTAATGATACCCAGTCACTCGCACAGTATGAATCCTTCGTCTTCTGTTAATTTAACAGCCCACGTTGGAGTCAATAGTGGTGGTGGTGACGAGCAAGCTCCAGGGGACAATGCCTTAGCAGAATCTACAGGTGGTAATGTTTATTCTAGTGCAGGAGCTAGTCCAAATGAATTCCTGGGAGGCGTAAGCGCTACTACTGTTCCCAATATTGGATGGCTCAATACCGGAGGTAGTCAAACACACAATAATATGCAACCCTATTTAGTAGTGCATTATATTATTGCTTTGCAAGGGACTTTTCCCTCCAGAAGTTAATCAATCTAAAAAATATTCAGCCCTAGGAAGCCAATGGTTTTCTAGGGTTTGAGGTTTATCATTTTTAATCTTTCTTATTATGAAAAAAGTTTTACTTTTAATTTTGTCTTCTGTTTTCATCATGCAGGTGCTTAGTGCGCAGGTATTTTGGACGGATGATTTTGAAGGAACGAGCCCTACTTCGGGTACTCGCTCTGCCTCAAATCATACGAATACTACAGATGGTACGGGACTCCCAACTTGCGGATCAGGGGATTATTTTGTTCGAACTAACATTGCTGGTCCTTCAGCCACAGAAGGTTATAATGCAGGGTTTTCTAATATCCAAGGCTCATTCTATTGGCGTGGAGAAGACATGGATGGTTGTGCATCTTTGCATAATCTCGATTCTATTGAATTTACAGGTATTAATATTTCAGGGCGAGGTGCCTTAACTTTTTTGGGAAACTTTGCTGCAAGAACGACTAACTATGAAAATACTGACCAAATTACTATCAAATATCAAATCGATGGTGGCGGATACAATGAAGGAATTACATTCAGATCTATAGTTCCGGCAGGTAGCGGTGCTCTACAAGTGGATACAGATGGTAATGATGTCGGAGATGGTGGTGTAAGCTTAAATGAAACCTTTACTGAGTTCACCTTTTCTATCTCAGGTAGTGGCTCGACACTAGATTTACGTTTAGTTACTGGTGTTAATAGTAGTGGCGAGGAACTTGGGTATGATCATTTCCGCGTCTCTGAAGCGCCTTTATCTGTCGAATTTGCTGCTTTTACAGCACACATAAAAGATAATAATACGCTACTAAATTGGCAGACAGTATCGGAAGAAAACAACGCCTACTTCCAGGTAGAGCACAGTATAGATGGTCGTAATTTTACAAGTTTAAATATTATCGAAGGGAACGGAAATGCGATAGTGGCGCATGATTATGCTTACCTTCATGATAGTCCAAGAGCAGGTACTAATTATTATCGCCTCAAGCAGGTAGATTTTAATGGTTCGTTCCAGTATAGTGATATTATATCGGTCGACTATACTATTGGAGGATCTACCATCATTTTTCCTAATCCATTTGAAGAATCGATTACTTTGCAGTTTCCTTTGAATGAGGGCAGTACAACCGGTCTTAATAATCGAAGCATCGAGGTATTTGATCTTTATGGTCGAAAGGTATATCAAGTTCAGGTTTCCACTTATGAGTCTAACTACAACTTGAATCTTTCTACACTAAGTAGCGGTACATACTTAATTCGAACAAGCGATCAGCGAGGTGTATTTAATACTCAACGCATTACAAAACTTTAAAGACAGCCTACTCTTATATTCTTTTATTCTCGGATATTAAGGGACAGAACATCAATAACTACTCCTAAAGCTAATCCCAAGAATTATAAGAAATTAGATTGCCACTCATTCAATTAATGATGAGTGGCAATTATTTTTTTAAAAGCGCATTTTTATTCACTTTTTTTGCCCTTCACTCTTTCAAAAAACTTAGCAAAGGTGTCTCCATTAACTTTGGGTCTGCCCTCACTTTGTTTTGCATCCAGTATCCCATCAATTTCTTTCAGTGTAAATCGAAAAACAAAATCATCTTCTGATACCGCCTTCTCCCCTATTGAACCAAAACGAAGATCATTTAATTGCAATAAGCCATCTTCTCGAGCCATGATGTTATAATAACCACTGGTAAACCAAGTCAATGTTTGGATGGATTTATCTTCTTCATGACCTTTGATCAAATGAAGGTTTTTGGGATAGATATTCCAGTTTTCAATCTTTGGAAATTCATCTAAGGTTGAGTATAAACTTTGATAATAAACAGAATCTGTTTCCACGACACAATTCCACAAAAAATTATTCAGAATAGTCGGACTACTCATGTATCGGTCATATTGGATATTTTGTTCAGCCAATGATTTTTCAATGACAGCGTCAACATGAAATTTATTCGAAACTGTCCATATCATATAACAAGAACTAATTACAATTCCTGCAATATTTATATACCTTTTGATTGGGTACTTCTTTAAAAAAAAGGCTGCCAAGATAATACATATGGCAAAAGGAACTGTATACATGGGATCCGCTACAGCTATATTATTAAAGCCAACTCTAAAGTCAGAAAAAGGTTGAAAAAGTTGTGTACCAAAAGTTGTACAACAATCTAATAATGGATGTGTAAAAATCGACCAAAAGAAAACCCAGGCGAAATCTTTCCAAGTGGCCTCAACTTGTTGGAGTCTTCTTTTAAAAAATCTACGGTATAATAAGTAAGTCACGACTAGTCCAATAATCAGTGTTGTCATTAGAGCCTTTATATTAATGACTTGTCCTCCAGCCTCATAGAAAACATAATTAATCGCTAAACCAATTAGTCCATAGGCAAAAATACTTCCTATAAAAGAGACATATTTTCTATTAGGGTTTTTATAATGCCAAGCGAGCATCCTTCCTAATATCAAAGGAGCTAATACTGCAAAAAATATAGAGTGCGTGATACCTCTGTGAAAAGCCAAAGCATCCATTTCATCCATCAGGCCTATCCATTTAAAAAGTCCACCGATAGCTACATCTAGATCAGGTATCGTACCTCCAACTGCACCCCAGAGCATTGCCTTATTGCCTATTTTTTTACCACCAGCCAGCTCTCCTGTCGCCGCACCAAGTATAATTTGTGTTAATGAGTCCATGTTAATTTTAAATGTTCGTCTTAATAACTTCCTAGACTACTTATTGTTTATGGGTGCTTGTGTTTTTTGGACACCGAGGACACTAGGAAGCACAGAGGGCACAAAGTATTAGTTAGTTATAAGAAATATTAAAGGAATCTAAATCCTGCGGCAAAACTAATAAAAAAGCTCTTTTGCAATGCAAAAGAGCTTTTTTTAAATTTATATAAAGAAGCTGTTTTAAAATGGAAATTCATTAGCTTCAATCATTACGTCTGCTATTTTACGCCGTAAAGTTTTCACATTTGACGGTGGATACTTCATAAATCGTTTTAACCCCATCAACATCGTTTTCAATAAATCTCCTTCAGCGAAAGACACTAAAGCATCTGTTGCATTTTTATTGATTTGTGAAGTAACATCTGTAAAATAAACTTTGAGTATTGCATCATAAACGTCTTGATCAAATCTCGTATCTACCTCTGTCATCTTTTCAACCCGAAGTAATGTAGATTCTGCAAGAAAAACATCTATCATCATATCAGAGATATTTGTTAATATTTCTTGCTCTTCTTTTAGATTTAAGCCCCCATCCATTTGCAATTTCACAGCAGCTCCCGCTACCATTAAAATGGCTTTTTTGAAATCTTTTAAAGCTTTCTTTTCCTCTGCATAATTTCCATCAAGTTTTTCTAAGCTTGGCATGGTAGAAAGCTCTTTTTGAACGGCCCATGCTGGCCCAACTATATCTAAATTACCTTTCATTGCTCTTTTTAAAAGCATATCAACAATCAGTAATCTGCAAATCTCATTAGTCCCTTCATATATACGTGCGATACGCGCATCACGATAAGCACGAGCAGCTGTTCCCTCTTCAGAAAACCCCATGCCGCCATGGATTTGTAAAGTCTCATCTACGATATAATCTAAAGCTTCTGATCCTGCTACTTTTAAGATAGCACATTCAATGGCATATTCTTCTGCTGCTTTTAATTTAGCTACAACATAGTCATCCCCTTCAGCGCGAAGAGATTTTATTTTTTCCTGCATAAAGTTTGAAACTCTATATTGGGCACTATCTATAGTAAAAGCTTTGATCGCTTGTTCGGCAAGTTTATATTTTATTGCTCCAAAATTGGAGATTGGTTGTTTAAACTGAATTCTTTCATTTGCATATTGAACGCCTGAAGTAATGCTTGCTTTAGCACCACCATTACTAAGCACACATAATTTAAATCTACCAATGTTTAATACATTAAATGCAATTTTATGCCCTTTCCCAATCTCTCCAAGCACATTCTCTGCCGGGATTTTTGCATTTTCAAAAAACACTTGTCTTGTAGAAGAACCTTTTATTCCTAGCTTTGCTTCTTCTGCACCTAAAGTAAAGCCGGCTGTTCCTTTTTCAACAATAAATCCAGTAAATTTATCTCCATTTACTTGAGCAAAGACAATAAAGATGTCTGCAAATCCTGCATTAGAAATCCACATTTTTTGGCCATTCAAAATATAATGTTGGCCATCTTCAGTTAGATCAGCTCGAGTTTTTGCTGATAAAGCATCCGAGCCTGAACTAGGTTCTGTCAAACAATAAGAAGCAGCTAACTTCCCAATCATCAAATCTGGTAAGTATTTTTGCTTTTGTGCTTCTGTTCCAAAATATAGGATAGGCAACATGCCGATTCCTGTATGTGCAGCATAAGTTGTTGAAAATGATCCCATCGGACCCAATGCATCACAGATTAAAGTATTGGTATTGGTATCCATCTCCATTCCTCCATACGCTGTTGGCATGTGCGAGCCTAGTAAACCCAGCTCTCCCATTTTTGCCAATAATGCTGGTGCCACGCCTTCTGCTTGTTTTTCAATCTTTTCACGCAAGGGATCCAACTCCCCTTTAATAAAGTCCACACACATATCACGAACCATTAATTGTTCTTCATTTAACTCCTCTGGAATAAACGTCCCCGTGGTATCCGAATCTTTGATCACAAACTCCCCGCCTTTGAGGATATCTTTCTTAATAAAATTTTCTGGGTTCTTAGTCATAATTGGGTTTTTCAAAATTTTAGCGAATTTTCGCTTAAATATACGATAGAAATGTAGGAAAGTAAAGGCATAGAAAATAAAAAAGCGAATTTTCGCAGTTTTAAGACATATTTTATTGGTGAGTCCGTCTCTCGCGGTTTTTTAGTGTGTCTATTTTAATAAAAGCAAGTCTTATGCCATGAAATATTGATGCTGAGGGATTGGGTTTTAGAGCATGTTTAAAATTCTAAAGTGACACAACGTTACCGTCTATAATTACGCTTAGAGGAATCAAATATTCTCCAGACCATTCTCCAAAAATACTGATTGGATTACCGCCGCTTAAAGCAATCAATTTCCAAGTAATCTTATCTTTTGCCAAAGCTTCAAGGTATTTTTTATCTTCATCAATGATAAATAGTCTGTTATTTTCTACAACAGGGATAACATGCTCTAAATAGCAAGGAAAATCATATACCCATGGATTCTTGGCTAATGCTTCTGAATATATATCAAAAAATCGTTCAAGGCTATGGTAACCTCTGGGTTCTTCAAATACGGCTACCTTTCCTATTTGTTTTTTTACTACTGCTCGTAATGGGTAAGCCGATGGAAAATAGGCTAATTCTCCATTAAAAGCTTGCCCAACCTGCCAAGTCTCTGGATAGCCTGAATCGCCAAAACTATATTCTAAAATTAAAGCTAGACGCTCAGATTTAGAACCATACATCCAGGTATGTCTAAAATTCAGATTCTCTTCAATCCCTTCAATTACCCCCATGACCAACCAATCATCCCCTATCCCCTTGAGTGATATCACTGCCTCTTTTTTGATATTAAGGCCAGAAACAGTGAGTAGTTCTGTCTGTAAAGTGGATGGCAAGTCTTCAAGGTTCTCAAATCCTTTTACAATAAAATATAATTGAGCTAATTCAGCAAGCATCCGCTCCGGCCACTCGGTACCAGAATTGTGTAGTAAAGGAAATTTTCGGATTCGCCTACCAATACCGCCCAATTTGGAGTCAACCATTCTGGCGGCAATACTTTGCCAATAGTTATAAGACTGGCCTTCTGTTGCAGCAAGTCCTTGGCGAATTAAATCATTCAACCAAATTTCGAGGTCTTCTACACCAGAAGCCATTAAGGTTACCCGTTCATTTCTGTTTTTTAATCTTACAGTTTTGTTTTTTAACGCCGCTTCTTTTTGAGCAGCATCCATCTCTTCTTTATTTCCGCCACGTTTTTCCAACCATTCGCTTACCCAATCTGGATATGCTTCGGGTATTCGAAAAGCTTCTGAATTCTTTACAAAAAGAAGGAATAAACCAAGTGCATGTTTGCATGGAAATTTTCGACTTGGACAGTTGCATTTAAAAGCCGGACCATTAAGGTCAATCTGAGTTTTATAAAATGAATCACCACTACTTTTACATTCTCCCCATATTATTTCGGGCTTGCTTTCTAGGTTTCGCCACTTTCTAGTCGTTGCGAGATCTTCTCCTTTCTTTGCAGTTGCCAGATCTGGAGCAAATGACAGGGCTTGTTCGGGTGAGAAAGACAATGGTTTGTGGTTTATGATCCGTGGTTATAAAATTTGATTCTTTGACAAATTATGTGTTAGGAATAAAATATGTCAAAGTACGTAAAACATTTAGAATCAGTCTTCTTCTTCTTCCACTATAATCCCAAGAAGATGCATTGCTTTTTCAGAAGCAGTTTGTTCTGCACTTTTTTTATTAAAATCATCTGCAGTAGCTAATTTCTTTCCATCAATTAAAACTGCGACTTTAAAGCGATCACGTTTTTCAAATTTATATTTAGCCAACATTTTATATGCCACAGTTTGTCCGTTTTTCTGGCACCACTCTAATAATTGGCTTTTGTAGTTATCATCAAAAGTCTCTAATTCGTGAATATCAAGATAACTCCTAAGAATTTTATTGACCACATATCTCTTGGTTCCATGGTAACCACACTCAAGATAGACAGCGCCAACTAATGCTTCCAAGGCATTACCTAACATAGATCTGCTTAATCGAGTATTATTATATTCATTAAGCAACATGTCAAGTCCCATCTTATCCGCTATACGGTTAAGGGATTTCCTTTTTACAATTTTTGACCTCATTTTAGTCAAAAAGCCTTCATTGCTATTTGGGTATTTTTTAAACAAATATTCCGCAACAATAGTCCCTAAAACTGCATCTCCAAGGTACTCTAAGCGTTCATTACTCTGCACCGCATAAAGTTTTTCAGTAGATGTTGATTTATGGTAAAAAGCAAGTTTAAACAAATTAATGTTTAAAGGAACAAATCCAAGCAAAGATCTGAGCCGTCTAGCTAGTTCTTTGTCTTTAGAGAAATAATAATTGTAAAGTCTAAATAAAACTTTCAAAGTATAAAAGTTAACAACGCTCGTTATTAGGTTGTATAAAAGGTTTTTCCTAAGCTTTTTAGAGAACTATAGGAAATATAATAAAGTGTAAACCAAAAAAAAATCGATACATCGAATTATCCAGTGGTCTATTATATTGGAATATCTTGACATCAAGATATTACTGATGATTTTGAAAAATCAAAATCGCTATAAAAAATACTTTGTGAAAGGTTTGATATAAGCTGTCTAAAATTAATAGATAAACTACATGTAGTAATTTTAGATAGCTTTTCAGGTTTTATTTACAACCTAATAACCTAAAAAAATTTAAACATCATTTCACAAAGTAATCAAGATTCAAATTTCTTGATAATCACAGTTGCATTATGCCCACCAAAACCAAAAGTATTACTAATCACTGCCCGCACTGTCCTTTCTTGCGCTTCATTAAACGTCAAATTAAGCTTTCCATCAATATCAGGATCATCCGTAAAATGATTGATTGTTGGTGGAATAAAATTATGATTGATTGCGAGTATTCCTGCTATCGCCTCAATAGCACCTGCTGCTCCTAGCAAGTGTCCAGTCATAGACTTGGTTGAGCTAATATTCAATCTATATGAATCGTCTCCAAAAACACTTAGGATCGCTTTCGTTTCAGCGATATCACCCAAAGGAGTTGAAGTACCATGAACGTTTACGTAATCAATGTCTTCAGGGTTCATTTTTGCTTCATTAAGTGCCATTTTCATCACATTTCTTGCTCCAAGCCCTTCTGGGTGTGGTGCAGTAATATGATAAGCATCAGCTGTAGCTCCTGTCCCGACTAATTCTCCCAGGATATTAGCACCTCTTTTCTTAGCATGCTCTAATTCTTCTAATAATATAGCTCCTGCTCCTTCTCCTAAGACAAAACCCTCCCTATCCTTATCAAATGGTCGAGATGCAGTCTTAAAATCATCATTCCTAGTAGACAAAGCTTTCATAGCATTGAAACCTCCCATGCCTGCATGAGTAATTGCTGCTTCAGAACCACCTGTCATAATCACATCTGCTTTGCCCAATCGAATATAGTCAAAAGCATTACCAAGCGCATGCGATGAAGAAGCACAAGCAGACACTGTTGCGTAATTAACCCCCATAAAACCATATTTGATTGAAATATGCCCAGCAGCAATATCTCCAATCATTTTAGGGATCATAAAAGGATTATAGCGCGGCACACCACTTCCTTTCGCAAAATCCTCTATTTCGTTTTCCAAAGAATATAAACCACCTATGCCTGATCCCCAAATAACTCCGGCACGATTGAGGTCAATTCTTTCAAGATCAAGACCAGATTGTTTCATGGCTTCATCAGCAGCTATCAAAGCATACTGAGCAAAAGGATCTAAACGTCGAGCATCTTTTCTATCAATGAAATCTCCGACTACTAGATTGTCTATTTCACATGCAAACTTAGTTTTAAATTGCTCTGCATCAAATTTAGTAATCAGGTTTGCGCCACTTAGTCCCTTTTTAAGACCATCAAGATAGGCTTCAATGTTATTTCCGATTGGGGTAAGCGCCCCAATACCTGTAATGACTACCCTTTTCATAAAAATTGGCTATTTGGAATATTTATTACTAGCATTGATCAAAAAATAGAGCCAGATTCGAAGTTTAGTGCAGGTTAATAAATGATTTCAAATCAAACCAATCAAACTAAATTTCGAACATGAGAGAGGTATTCTACTTTTTGATTAATACTAAGTACATTGTACTAAGATTATCAAAAAAATCCACAAACCAGAATGATATGATTCTAATTTGTGGATTTTAGAAAAACATCAGTTATAAATCATAACTGCTTATTACGCTCAAAGAGCGATTTAGGATTTTTCTTCCATTTGAGATTCAAGATAAGTCACAGCTTGTCCAACTGTCTGAATATTTTCAGCTTGCTCATCTGGAATAGAAACATCAAATTCTTTTTCAAATTCCATAATTAGCTCAACGGTATCTAGTGAATCCGCTCCAAGGTCATTGGTAAAACTAGCCTCTGGTGTCACTTCTGTTGCGTCAACACCTAGTTTGTCCATAATGATAGCTGTTACTTTTTCTGCAATGTTTGACATATTTAAAATTGCTTTAATACTTGTTTATTTTGTTGCTCTAATCACAGGTTAATTCCTGTTTTACATTTAAACAACACAAACAAGCATGGTTTACAAATGCACTGCAAAGTAAATTATTAGTCCTATGATAACCAAAGTTTTTAGGTACTTTTTTACTTGCAATATGTTTTCTTCCTCAATAGTATTGTAAGAGTATCAATTTTTTCTGTTTAATTCATACTTATTGGAGGATATTTATATTTTGATACAAAAAACACCCACAAATTGTTTAAACAAAATCCTTGTATGGATTTTATTTTTTAACGATACAAAGTTTAAAATTTCTAACTCTCGCTTGGCTATTCGATAGGATAAATGTACTTTTAAAATTATTATTATTGTAAAAAGTACACTAATTACTTAATTCATCTTTTTTGTTAAATTAAATTGTTGGTAATCAATTTTTTACGCTATATATATATTTATATTTCTTTATTTTTGTATCTATAGCCTATATATCCTAGACGATCTTTTTTTTTGAAAGACACTTATTTTAACACTTTTTAATATTATTATGAAAATAGTCGATCAACAGAATACCAAAATAGTGGCGACCGTAGGTCCTGCGTGCAGCTCTTATAATAATCTATTAGAACTTGTAAAAGCTGGTGTAGACGTTTTTAGGTTAAATTTTTCACATGGCAATCACAATGATAAGCTCCAGGTTATCAATAACATTGGCTATATCAATGAAAAATATAACCTCCACATTAGTATTTTAGCAGATTTACAAGGACCAAAACTTCGAGTAGGAACTATTGAAGACAATAATTTACCTATAAATACTGGTGATATTTTAACGTTTGTAAATGAGCCATGCATTGGGAATAAGGAGAAGATTTATATGAATTACGAGCAATTTGCTCCTGATGTAAATGTAGGTGAAAAAGTATTGGTTGATGATGGAAAGCTCATTTTTGAAGTTGTAGATACTAATAAAAAGGACACGGTCAAATTAAAGGCCTTATACGATGGAGTCCTTTCTTCAAACAAAGGTGTCAATCTACCGAATACAAAAATCACTTTGCCTTCCCTTACAGAAAAAGATGAAAAAGATCTAGAGTTTATTCTAACTCAACCAACCATTAACTGGATTGCGCTTTCATTTGTTCGATCAGCAAAAGACATTAAGGATCTTCGCAAAAAAGTGGAAGCCGCTGGACATGCTGCCAAAATACTAGCAAAAATTGAAAAACCGGAAGCCATTGAAAAATTGGACAAAATCATCAAAGCATCTAATGCAATTATGGTAGCTAGAGGAGACTTAGGTATTGAAATGCCCTTAGAACAAATTCCTATTTTACAAAAGTTGATTATTGATAAATGTATCCAATGGGCCAGACCTGTTATTGTGGCTACCCATATGATGGAAAGTATGATCAAGCAGCCTATTCCTACTCGAGCAGAAATCACAGATGTAGCTAATGCAGTTTTGGATGGAACGGATGCAGTAATGCTTAGTGGAGAAACCTCTGTTGGGGATCATCCGGTAAGAGTAGTAGAAGCAATGAATAAGATTATAACTGAAGCTGAAAAAGTATTTTCTATAAAAGGAAAGCGTCCAAAGCCTTCTCCTAAATCAAGAACATTTCTTTCAGATGCTATTTGCTTCAATGCTGCCAAGGTCGCTGAGGATATTGGTGCTAAAGGCATTGTTGGGATGACAAGCTCTGGATATACTGCTTTTAAGGTTTCTAGTTACCGCCCAAACTGTAAATCTTTTATTTTTTCTGATAAGCAGCATATGTTGGCTACGCTTAATCTGCTTTGGGGCGTCAGATGCTTTTATTATGATAAATTTACTACAACTGATGAAACTATTCAGGATGTAACAGATATCCTCAAACATGAAGGAAAAATAGTTATTGGTGATGTCGTAGTGAATACAGGAAGTATGCCGCTTCAACGTAAACATCGAACGAATATGCTGAAAGTGACTATTGTGGAGTAAATTTCTATATATTGAAGTTGCATAAGGCTTATTCCCTAATTATAGAAAATGTTGTTTATCAAGGTCAGGTATAGCCCCCTAATAATGAATATTGATGCTTCCTGATTTTTTTAAGCGAAACTCTAGATACTTTTCTTTCCTTCTAAAACAAATAAAAGATTCAACCGTAACTTAGAGTATGATTAATTTTCATACTTTGGGCGCTAAATATTCGTAAGAACCTGTCTAAAGTTTATACATAAGCTACTCTAAAACAATGGATTCATTATTTTTGTAAAAAAAAGTAGATTCCAGTAATAATTAATTTTTAAAACACAACATCTAAAATTAAATATGAAAATCATTATCCCTATGGCCGGAAGAGGTTCCAGATTGCGACCTCACACATTGACTGTTCCAAAACCATTAGTACCTATAGCTGGTAAACCAATGGTGCAGAGATTAGTGGAAGACTTAGCTACGTCTTTTGGTGGAAAAATTGAAGAAATCGCTTTTATTATTGGTGATTTTGGTGAACAAGTAAAGAAAGACCTTATAGGTATTGCAGAATCTTTGGGTGCAAAAGGTTCTGTTTATACACAAGATCAACCTTTAGGAACAGCACATGCGATATTGTGTGCTCAGGAAAGTATGACAGGTCCTGCCTTCGTTGCCTTTGCCGATACGCTCTTTAAAGCAGATTTCTCTGTAGAAGACGATGTAGATGGTATGATTTGGGTTCAAAAAGTGGAAGATCCCTCCGCTTTTGGTGTTGTCAAAGTGGATGAGCATAATTTTATCACTGATTTTGTTGAGAAGTCACCAGTTTTTGTCTCAAATATGGCAATTGTGGGGATTTATTATTTCAAAGATTCGGGGGTATTGAAGAATGAATTACAATATTTAATTGATAATAACATCAAAGATAAGGGAGAATTCCAGTTGACGAATGGATTAGAGAATATGAAGGGTAAAGGGATGAAATTTAAACCAGGAACAGTTGATGAATGGTTAGATTGTGGCAATAAAGAAAGCGTAGTATATACTAATAGTCGAATGTTGGAGTTAAAGAAAGAGACAGAACAATTAGTTGATGATTCAGTAATTTTAGAAAATTCAGTAATTATTCCCCCCTGCTATATTGGAAAGGATACTATTGTTAAAAATTCTATAATTGGTCCACATGTATCTATTGGGAATAATTCGAGTGTGGAAAATTCCGTTATAAATAATAGTGTTATTCAAAATAAAACTTCTATTAAGAACGCAAATTTAGAAAACTCTATGCTGGGTAATTTAGTTGAATATCAAGGTAAAAAGTCCGAAATTAGTATAGGAGATTATTCCGTTTCGCATTAAGGGCTTGTATAAAATTTAATTATGACTTATTTACGTCTTTGTATTTGTTTTAGCTTTATAATGCTGTCTGGCTTTGTGATGACTACTATAAAAGCCCAAATCAAGCAAATATCAGAACAAGAAGTTAATACTCAGCAGATATTTATTGATGCTACCAGAGAAAAAATTTTGGGTGAACTTGAAACTGCCGAAAAACTTTTCCTTGAAGTATTAAAACGAGATAAGGAAAATCATGCCGCAGCTTACGAATTGGCCAGAATTTACAATGTTCTAGAAAAAAAAGAAGAAGCATTAAAATCTATACAAAAGGCAATTAATATAGCTCCTGATAATGATTGGTATCAATTGTTTTTAGCAGATATTCATGAAGAAGGTGGAAATCTTAAAGAAGCTGTAAAAATATACAGTAAGCTTTTGAAAAAGAACCCAAAGGATGCCTTCTTTTATGAGAAGCTTGCTTTTTTGTTAGTAAGAACACAGCAACCTCAAAAAGCAATCAAGGTATATAATGAGATGGAAAAGCATTTTGGAATTCATGAAGATATTTCCAAAAGGAAGCATAGACTTTACCTTGGGATGGGCAATAAGAAGAAAGCTGCGCAAGAGTTGGAATTGCTGATTAAATATACGCCATCAAATACTGACTTCTATCATATGCTAGCAAGCTTTCACCAGCAAATGGGAGATAAAGACCTTGCAAATAATGTATATCGAAGATTGTTGGAAATAGATCCTTCAGATGTCAAAGCAAGTATTGAATTAGCTGAACAAACTAAGACAGGTGGTGATGAATTACCTTTTCTTGCTACATTAAAACCACTCTTTGAAAAAGACGATGTCAATATTGATCTTAAGGTAAAAGAACTCATTCCTTATATTCAAAAAGTAGCTGATGGCAAAGCTAGCCCTCAGGTGACTGCTGCTACACTTGATCTTGCACAAACCTTAGAGCTTGTTCATCCAAGAGAAGCAAAATCCTACTCCGCACATGCTGATCTTTTATATTACTCCGGAGATAAAGCAAATGCCTTGTCTAAATATAAGGCAGCACTAAAAATAAATAAATCAATATTTAGTATTTATGAACAGATGATGTATATCTATCTGGAAAATCAAGATTTCGAATCTATGATGCCGATTAGTGAAGAAGCTATTGATCGTTTTCCTAATAAAGCACAGGCTTTTTATTTCAATGGCATTGCGCTTGGACAAATGAACAAACATAAGGGTGCTGTATCTAGTTTTAGACAATCGCTCCTCATGTCTCGTAAAAATCCTTTGCTCCAAATAGACATTTATAATCACCTCGCAACGGAATATTTCCAGCTTGGACAATTCGAAAAATCTGATCAATCTTTTGAAAAAGCTTTAGAAGTTAATCCTAATAACCATATGATATTGAATCGGTATAGCACTTTTCTAGCTAATCGAAACGAGCATTTAGACAAAGCCAAATCGATGGCTGCGCTCTCTAATGAACTTGCACCCAATCAAGCTATATATCAGGACACTTATGGTTGGATTTTATATAAAATGAAGGAATATAAAGCCGCCAAAGAATGGGGTTTAAAAGCACTGTCTAATGGAGGCATAGAACGGCCTATTATTCTTGAACATTTTGGTGATATCCTTTTCCAATTGAATGAAATAGAGGCAGCCGTATCTTATTGGCAAAAAGCATTGGATAAAGGATCTGTGTCTTCAAAACTTCAAAAAAAGATTACTGATCGAAAGATTTATGAGTAGTGACTCTTGTGATCGACCTTCGGTCTTTTGATCAGCCCTAAAGGACTTTGTGGAGCCTTGCTTCTAGCATTTTATAAAAGTCTGAATATTATCTCCGTTCTATTCAAATTCCTAGTGAATCATATGAAACGGTTCAATGTTCAAAAAAAAAATGCTACTTCTTATTTATCCACCGTTTCAAAATCAACTTTTTGGCCGGCATAGATTAAAATATCTCCTGCATCAATGATTATATCCTTAGCATTAGCGGTAAGGATAAGCACTTTCTCCGTATTTGCTTTTTTTATAAAGAGTGGTATGCTTTTCACCTTTACTTTTATTTGTTCTATTACCTTTTTGAAATGAGCTTCTGAATCAATCTTTATTTCATGATAATTAGGAAAATCTCTCACGACCTCTCCGAGATTGATATAGTCATCTGTTTTTGAAAATAATCCTTCATCCGGAATTTCACTAAGGTCTTTTTTCATCTCTTCTGGAGAGACTAAACGATAAGTACCATTCTCTCCAAATTCAGATCTGAATTTATTCACCGCATATTTATTAACTTCCGGGCTACTTGTCATCGCGAGTAAATAGCCTACATCTAAAAATTCCATATTATCCCCTAGCTGATCACTGTATATATTATTTTTATATGCTTGTAATCCTTCTTTTTCTGCTCGTTCAACACTTTTGTCATTATTATCAATCAGTACCACATTTCTTCCTGTTTTTTGAAGATATTGAGCTATAAATTTAGAAGACTTGTTGATCCCTACGATCATTACGCCATCTGAAGCATCTTGAATAACTCCAAGCCATTTCGCTACTAACCTTGCTGTTGTTGCATTTAATAAAACCGTCCCCAATACAATCATAAAGACCAAAGGTGTAATATATTCAGCACCTTCATAGCCTTTTTCCACTAATTTCAATCCAAATAATGAAGCGATCCCTGCTGCAACGATTCCTCTTGGTCCAACCCAACTGATAAATGATTTTTCATTATTTGAAAGTTCACTATCTTTTGTACTTGCAAACACTCCGATAGGCCTCAGTACCAATACGACCACTCCAAATAATGCAAGACACCTCCAATCAATTAGTAGATTCAAGTGATCCATATCCATATTTGCGGAAAGCAAAATAAAGAGCATAGAAATCAGTAACACACTTAGAGATTCTTTAAAATCTAATATGCCTTTTACTTCTGGTACATTAAGATTTCCTAAGACCATACCCATCACAACTACCGCTAACAGCCCAGACTCATGTGCCATAGAATCAGAACCCACAAAAACAGCTAATACCAAAGCAAGAGAAAATACATTTAATAAGTAATGAGGTATTAGTTTTTGTTTTATCAAATAGTTCATCAAATAAGCAGAGGTAAACCCAATACTTGTTCCTATCGCCACTACTTTACCAAAAACAGGTAAAGCTTGAATTGTAAACATCCCTCCTTCTCCAGATACAATAAATTCGTAGACTAATACCGCCACTAAAGCACCAATAGGATCAATCAAAATTCCTTCCCATTTAAGTACAGTTCCTATATTTCTACTTAGTGGAACATTGCGTAAGATGGGCGCAATCACAGTCGGGCCAGTCACGATAATCAAGCCTGCAAACAAAAAAGAAATAGACCAATTAAGGCCCATAATAAAATGTGCCGCAATACCAGCACCAAAAAATGTAACCAGGGAACCTATAGTAATGAGTTTTAAGATAGCATTCCGAAGTCCTTTGATTTCTTTCATTTTAAGGGTCAGACCACCTTCAAATAGGATAATTCCAATAGATAATGACACAAAATAAAAGAGGATTTGCCCCGGGAATATTCCATGCCCTGATTCATCTCCTTGATAAATTGGTTCAATCCATTTGCTTCCATCTTCTGACCAATAAGTGGAAATCGGACCAACTATCAATCCAATGATGATAAGAGGAAGGATAGCGGGAACTTTAGTTCGCCAAGCAACCCATTGAGCAAAAATTCCTAATATAATAATTCCAGCAAGTTCGAGCATAAAAGATCATCAAGTTTTAGTGCTTCTTTAGAGCATGTTGGGGATTTAGAGACGAGGTATAAATATAGCCAAAAAAATGGGATTAGCTAATTTTCAGTATTTCCTTATTTAGAGCATGTTTAAATTTCATACTTTGACCTGCAAATGCCCATTACAAGAACCTGGTTTCACCTTTTTTCGTAACATAGTCCCAAATGCAACGAAAAAAAGGCTTCATCAGAACCTTATACTGTACATTTTCGGTTTCAAAAACGAATTTTAAACATGCTCTTAACACTAGCCTTACTTCACAATTTAATAAGCAGAATTAATATCGTGGGACAAAGAACCAAATTTATAAATGACTTGATTACATTAATTAAAAGATAAATCCTTCGAAATACTTACCTTTGCCCCTTCTTATGGGATAGCGCATCATTAAAACCCGATTTATACTCGTTGATTTGCACTATACTTCATCAAAAAATGGCTATAGAACCACTATTTTTTGATACGTCTGATACAAAACAACATCGTCTAAAATCGATACTTATTAATTCGACATCCCTAATAAAAAAGTTAAGTGTAGTATGGCAAATTTAAAGCAAGAAATATCTATTAGAAGAACTTTTGGGATTGTTAGTCATCCTGATGCTGGAAAGACAACACTTACAGAGAAGCTATTGCTTTTTGGTGGAGCCATCCAAATTGCTGGTGCAGTCAAGTCCAATAAGATTAAAAAGAGTGCAACCTCTGATTTCATGGAAATTGAAAGGCAAAGAGGTATTTCTGTGGCAACTTCCGTAATGGCATTTGAATATAGAGGTAAAAAGATTAATATTCTGGATACTCCTGGTCACAAAGACTTTGCTGAAGATACTTATCGGACGTTAACCGCAGTAGATAGTGTAATCGTAGTCATTGATGTAGCAAAAGGAGTAGAGCCACAAACTGAGAAACTGGTCGAAGTTTGTAGGATGCGAAAAACCCCTATTATAGTTTTCATCAATAAATTAGATAGAGAAGGAAAGGATGGTTTTGATCTACTTGATGAATTGGAGCAAAAACTAGGTTTGACAGTGACGCCATTGAGTTGGCCAATTGGAATGGGACAAAGGTTTCAGGGTGTTTACAATCGATATGAGAAAAAATTGAATTTGTTTAGCCCACATGGCAAACAATCAAAAGAAGAGACGATTGAATTTACAGACTTAAGTAATCCAGAACTGGAAAAGCATATTGGTGATACAGCAGCTAGTGAGCTTCGGGAAGAAACTACTCTAATCCAAGAAGTTTATCCTGAGTTGGATATTGAGGCTTACCTCAAAGGTAATTTGAGTCCAGTATTTTTTGGCTCAGCTATTAATAATTTTGGTGTAAAAGAGTTATTGGATTGTTTTATTGAAATCGCTCCTACTCCACTCCCCAGAATAACAGAAGAAAGACAGGTCAATCCTGAGGAAGATAAATTTTCGGGCTTCATTTTCAAAATTCACGCAAATATGGATCCCAAGCATAGGGACAGGATTGCATTCTTAAGAATTTGTAGTGGAACATTTGCACGTAATACTAATTATCTTCACATAAGGAATAATAAAAAAATAAAGTTTTCTAATCCAACTGCTTTTATGGCTGCTAAAAAATCGGTAGTTGATGAAGCATTTCCAGGAGACATTGTAGGTTTATATGATAGCGGAAATTTCAAAATAGGTGACTCGCTTACAGAAGGTGAAATAATACACTTCAAAGGCATCCCAAGTTTCTCGCCAGAACAATTCCGTTATGTTGAAAATGCAGACCCAATGAAGTCTAAGCAATTAGCTAAAGGCTTGACACAATTAATGGACGAAGGCGTTGCGCAGCTTTTTACCAAAAGTTTTAATGGTCGAAAGATTATTGGAACAGTTGGTGCGCTTCAATTTGAGGTTATTCAATATCGCCTGAAGCATGAATATGGCGCATCATGTAATTACGAACCCGTAAACCTACATAAGGCCTGTTGGATTAGTTATGAAGATGCTGCTAAATATAAAGAATTTGCGAATCGCCGAAAACGGGATATGGCTGTAGACAAAGATGGGAAAATAGTTTTCCTAGCAGAAAGTTCTTGGGTTCTAAAAACAATACAGGAAAGCTTCCCAGAAATAGAGTTTCATTTTAAAAGTGATTTTTAAACGTCGACTTCTCAAAGTAAATCAAAATCTATAGCTAAAGTAAAGTGTACCTAAGCAAAGATAATTAATGCTTTCCTTTGGAACTAATCCCTGAAAATAGACGTACAATCAAAAGTTATAAAACAACCTAAAATATCAATCGAATGTCTGACGATTTATTTAAAAAACTAGTTTCACATTGTAAAGAATACGGATTCATTTTTCAGTCTAGTGAAGTCTATGATGGACTTGCCGCAGTATATGATTATGGCCCATACGGTTCAGAATTAAAAAACAATATTAAAAAATATTGGTGGATGGCTATGGTACAAATGCATGAAAATATTGTGGGCATTGATTCAGCCATTTTTATGCATCCAAAGACATGGAAGGCATCCGGCCACGTAGATGCTTTTAATGATCCTATGATTGATAATAAGGTGTCTAAAAAACGATACCGTGCGGATCAATTGGTAGAAGAGTATGTAGAGAATAAGATCATGAAAAAGGCCGAGAAGGAAATTACTAAAGCCAAAAAACGCTTTGGTGACGACTTTGATGAGGAGCAATATAAGACTACAAATCCCCGAGTCATGGGGTATTTGGAAAAAGCAAAAACGACACTCACGAGATTAAATACATCGTTGACTAATGAAGACTTAGAAGATGTAAAAAACCTCATAGAAGAACTAGAGATAGCTTGTCCCGAAAGTGGCTCAAGAGACTGGACAGATGTGCGCCAATTCAATCTGATGTTTAATACTCAATTGGGTACTATTGCTGGTGAAGCAGGTAAACTATACCTACGACCAGAAACAGCTCAGGGTATCTTTGTCAATTTCCTAAATGTACAAAAAACTACCCGGCAGAAAATTCCTTTTGGTATAGCCCAAATAGGTAAAGCCTTTAGAAATGAAATCGTAGCCCGACAGTTCATCTTTAGAATGCGAGAATTCGAACAGATGGAAATGCAGTTTTTCATAAGACCAGGCGAACAAAAAAAATGGTATGCCTATTGGAAAGAAGCCAGGATGAAATGGCATCAAGCTATTCATCCAAGTGAAAAATTACGCTATCACGATCATGAAAAACTAGCTCATTATGCTGACGCAGCAGCAGATATAGAATTTAAGTTTCCATTCGGGTTTAGAGAATTAGAAGGTATACATTCTCGAACGGATTTTGACTTAGGTGCTCATCAAGAATTATCTGGTAAAAAGCTTCAATACTTCGATCCAGAATTAAATGAAAACTATGTGCCCTATGTTTTAGAAACTTCTATTGGTTTAGATCGAATGTTCTTGGCAACGATGGCAAATGCTCTAAAAGAAGAAACAGTCCCTGATGCAGAAGGCAAAGATTCTACTCGTGTGGTATTGAAGGTACATCCCGCACTTGCACCTATAAAATGTGCCGTACTTCCATTGCTTAAAAACAAGGAAGAATTAACGAATAAAGCTAGAGAAATATTTAACGCTCTAAAGGTCTCTTTCAACTGTCAGTATGATGAGAAAGATGCAATCGGTCGACGTTATCGCCGTCAGGATGCAATTGGTACGCCATATTGTATTACAGTTGACTTCGAGTCTCTAGAAGATAATACGGTGACGATAAGAGAACGGGATTCTTTGAAGCAAGAACGTATTGCGGTTGGTGATATTGAACGAATTGTAAATGAACGAATTGATATGAAGACTTTGTTTATTTAGAGTTACTCAAAAGTATCATTTGTTAATGGTCATTAGGATGAAAGCACCTAATGACCATTATTATTTTTACCTGACTTTGTTATGAATAAGGTTCAAAATCCTAGATAATTTCTATAGGGCATTAGTACACCGTAAATTAAGTAGTGTCCGGTTTTGTGTTTTCTTTTTTAGGTAGAAAATATTGAATCATGAATGTCCAATATTCAATTTTGAATATAAAGCCCGAGTAATCAGTAGGCTCTAAATTCAATATTCATGATTCGATATTGGATAATCAATATTTTTCCAATTTAAAAAATAGACAGTTTTTATTTTACACTGTACTTAGAATCTCTCCTCTTTTTTTTTTAAAAAACACATACAAATTCTCCATATATTTTTCGATTTTCTAGTAAAAACATATAATTTTTTTATTATATTCGCATACTTCCTAATTTATATTACTAAAGCTACGTACTAGTTTCTTACTGCAACTCCGTTTATCATAACGGTGTTTTAGGAGGCTTTTTTAATAATACATTTTGGACAAGAATAATTAAAAGCAATGATTCTATTGATTTGATTTTCTACAGATATTTTTGTTCATCTATAAA
>CBDICS010000069.1:0-16124 GCA_965277415.1 Saprospiraceae bacterium | reverse complement strand
TTGGATATGATGGAACACTTTACCTGACTAGTGATGAATCTATTGTGGCACTTTCTGCTCATCCAAAATTTAAAGTTCGTTGGAAATATAAATTGGAGTCAAATGAACGATGTGGGTCTGTTTCTTTAAGCCTCGATGAAAGTAAAGCCTTTTTTATTTCTGTAAATAAGACCCAGAATAAAAGTCGACTCATTGCTTTGAACAATATGGATGGTAGCCCTTTAGCTGAATCGGATGCTGTATTAGGAGGGTACGCTGCTGATGAAGAGAACTACTATATCCCTGCTCCAGTTGTACAAAATAACTCGAAAGTATTTGTACTCAATGGTTTTGATAATAGTAATCAACTTCTTGTGTTTGATATTGAATCTGGAGATTTTTCTACACCAGATATAATTCGTTCAGATCAATCCATTAATACAGGTATTTCGCAACCAGTGGTAGATGCCAATTCTAATGTGTTTTTTGTATACAATAATAAACTAGCCCATTACAATCCATCGAATCCCAAACTGGTTGACATTTTTGCCGGATCAAATTCATTGGATAATGCATCCATATTAGTTGTCAATGCTTCTGGCGATATCTATGCCAGTGACCCTCATGCTAAAAAAGTACTGGGGTTTAAATATGATACCTCTTTTAAAAAATGCCTTTTCCGTAAATGTAAATACTAAGATTAAAAAACATTTGGTACTTGCTCCTGATGGCACCTTATATACGGCTACCGCTAATAATCTCCTTGCTATTACACCGACCAAGGTCTCGGTTGATAATTTAAGCATCGCTAAAACGACAGTAAAAACAAACACAGTTTACCGCGCTACGAATAATATCAGGGTTGAAGGCTTTGAATTACAAGCAAGTGTTAATACCATCTTTTCATCTGGTAAAACCATTTCGTTTAAAAAAGGTTTTCGGGTCAAAAGAGGAGCGAGCTTGAGATGTAAGACAGGATATTAATACCCAATATACCCTTATTAAATAATGATTCTCAAATAATCAAATAATGAAATCTAATTTTAAAAATACTTTCCAACATAACTTTCTACTGTGTCTATTCATGTTGTTTTCCCTGATTTATACACAGGAATTATTAGCACAAGATCCTTTGGTAATTACTCAAGATGGCAATGTCGGAATTGGAACAGATATACCTAATCGGAACTTAACTATTTACGGAGAAGACAAAGCATATCTAAATACGAAAACAAAAACAGGCTATGAGTTTTTAATAGGCGTTGATGCCGGAGGAGGAATTATATCAACGATGTCTAATCATGATTTGCAGCTTCGGGCAGGAGGAAATAGTGTGAAAATGATTATTAAGTCCTCTGGAAAGATTGGAATAGGGATCACCGATCCCGGAACTTACCTACTTAATGTAAATGGTGCTTTCAAAGCGAGTAGTGCTAATTTTACTAATAATGCTTATGCCAGTAATTCAGTTATAGGCGATGTTGGTCATGGTGCTATTTGGGCTGGATTTGCTCATAAAAGTGTAGAAGGACAAAATAATTATGCACTCTTACAAAAGAATGATGGTCTTTACACTCTAATCAATAAAAAATCAGGGGATGGTTGGATTGGCTTTCGAGTGAATAATGCAGACAAAATGGTCGTTCATAATAATGGCAATGTTGGTATAGGTATTACTAAACCTATTCAAGCTAAATTGGTCGTTCAAAGCAGTGTAAATTACTCTTTAGGAAAAACACCTCAAATACTTAATGGTATTTATTATACGAAGGACATAAATGAAAAATTCACTCCGGTTTCTAGGCGTTCAATAAATTCGAATACACAGAAGGTGATGAATCTTTATGCTTGGGTAGCAAACAAATCAGAAGTAAATACTTTTGGAGGAAGCTATAAGGCATCAATTTATGCGAGTGAAGATATTCTGGCAAAAGGATTTATAGCCTATTCCGATGCCCGGATCAAAAATGTGTTAGGGCTTTCGGATAGTCGAGATGATTTAGCATTAATCAAAGAAATAGAGATCACAAACTATCAAATGAAAGATGTGATTGCGAGAGGTCAAAGACCCTATAAAAAAGTAATTGCTCAACAAGTCAAAAAAGTTTATCCTCAAGCCATATCTTATTCCACAGATGTCATTCCTGATATTTATCAAATGGCTACGATTAAAAAGGGCTGGGTAAACATAACTACTGATCTAAAAAAAAGGAGAGCAAGTTCAATTGATTTTCGGAAATGAAAAAATGCTATTCGAAGTTTTGGAAAATGAAAAGAATAGATTTCAAATTCTTACAGATCGAGAAGGAGATGTTTTTGTCTTTGGGCGGCAGGTTGATGATTTTCATTCTGTTGATTATGAAGCCATTTCTATGCTCAATGTTTCGGCTACCCAAGAGCTTGCTAAGCAAATGGAAGCATTACAATCCAAAAATGAAGCATTGGAAGTCCAAATAGCACTACTACAAAAACAAGTAAAGAATATCGATACACTAAAAGCCAGCATCGCCGAATTACAAAGCATGATGCAAAAAAACTTAGAGACAGTATCTGATACAAGATCAATGAAAAAATAATTTTCTAACATAATCGGAAACTCCGTATTTTCTCAATGAATGCGGTATCCCTCAAAAAACAAAAAAATATGCCAAACCCTCCAAGAATTACAGAAGAAGACTTAAAAGCAAATGGATTTGCAAAAGGTGCAGGAAATGCATGGTATTATCCCGGAGATAATCAATATCCACATATCCACCTTGGTGTCTCTCCTGAGCCAGGTGCGCCTACTAAACGTGTAGTCGTTTTTATTTCTATTTCATTACGCAATAGAGGTCAAAATCTGGCTGAATGCCCGCCTAATAAATTTGACGATTTTAAATATAATGAAAATACACCAGGTATTGATTGGGCTGGACATGAAGAAGACTTTAAAAATAAACTAGAATTGTTGAGAATTGTCAAAGCTTGTTGAAAACGATTTTACTCTTTGCTTCATGAGTCTTCGTGCTAAAGTATACCGAAACAAAACATAAATAAAATAAACTCTGTGAAACACTGAGCTTCTTTGTGGAACTCTGTGTCCTTAAAACATTAAACCATGAAAAATAAAAAAAGCAATACAAACACCTACCTGTTTTTTAGCTGCTTACTCTTATTTCTGATCGCGAATAGTATTCAATTAAAAGCACAAGATCCTCTCGTAATCACAGAAGATGGCAATGTCGGAATTGGAACAGATATACCTAATCGGAATTTAACTATTTACGGAGAAGACCGAGCATACCTAAATACTAAAACGAAGACTGGCTATGAATTTTTAATGGGCATTGATGCCGGAGGAGGAATTATATCAACGATGTCCAATCATGATTTGCAGCTCCGGGCAGGAGGAAATAGTGTGAAAATGATTATTAAATCCTCCGGGAAAATAGGTATTGGAATTCGAGACCCTGGAGTTTATAAACTCAATGTAAATGGTTCGGTAAAGGCCTTATTACTTAATGTAGAGACTCAGGTAAATGCGGCTAGTGCTACATTTACTGATAATGCCCAAATTAATAATGCCGTGATTGGTGACGTTGGCTACGGACCCGATTATGCCGGGTTTGTACATGAAAATGTGGAAGGAAGAAACCAATATGCCTTATTGCAAAAGCGTGATGGTTTATACACTTTAATCAATAAAAAATTAGGGGATGGTTGGATTGGTTTTAGGATTAATAATTCAGACAAAATGGTCGTTCATAATAATGGAAATGTTGGCATAGGTGATACTAATCCTACTCAAGGTAGATTGGTTGTGAAAGGAGGTCCAAAGTATGTCCTTGATATTTATAAACCAGCTATTGAGATGCAAGTTGCATTAAAGCAAGGGACGAGAGAGAATCTTAATGCTCAATTTGAAAGAACTTACTCTGCCTATTTTGGTCAAAGTATATTGTATAAGTCAGCACATGAGCATTCTGATGCCCGTATCAAAATAAACCAAGGTATTTCTGATGGATTTAAAGATTTGAATATTCTAAAAAATATTGAGATAACAAATTATCAATTGAAAGATCGGATTGCCAATGGAAACCGAGTACATAAAAAAGTAATTGCACAACAAGTGAAGCAATTCTATCCACAAGCAGTAACCTTATCTACGAATGAGATACCGGATATATATCAATTTGTTACCATTGAAAATGGCTGGGTAGATTTAGCTACAGATCTAAAGCTAGGAGAAAAAGTCCAATTAATTTTTGGTAGTGATCGGGAGCTTTTTGAAGTATTGGAAGTTTCACCAAATGGATTTAAAATAAAAACGGATCGAAACGGTGATGCTTTTGTCTATGGACGACAGGTAAATGATTTTCATAACGTAGATTATGATGCGATTGCTATGCTTAATGTGTCTGCAACTCAGGAGTTAATCAGACGAATAGAACAATTGGAAAAAGAAAAGGCAAAGCTTCAGACACAAAATAAAAGCTTGAGTAGTGAGGTAACTAATATTCTAGAACGGCTTCAAAAGATTGAAACGAGTTTGCAACAATAAAAGGTTTACTAAAAGCCCTGAATGATCGGTATTATTCGAGTCATTCGGGCTTACATATAAAATAGACGATCTTAAGCAGGGTATTTTTTTATCAATACCAATACTATATTCTTCTTGAGGGTGCATCTCTGCACGACAGTTTTTTGCTTTGAATGATTAAAAGGGAGGATTAATGATGCATTACAGACTAATACGTAATGTAAAGGTAGGGGCGTTGCTTAGAGTTAATATATAAAAACAATCTGTGTACTCTGTATTCTTCAGTGTACTCTGTGTCCAAAAAAAAATATCACCTCCCATCCT
The DNA here is from genome assembly GCA_965277415.1 of Saprospiraceae bacterium. GTDB lineage: Bacteria > Bacteroidota > Bacteroidia > Chitinophagales > Saprospiraceae > JAHDHW01. Next base: position 11,302 of record CBDICS010000069.1, on the reverse strand, counting down.
CCGCCACAACAAAAGGTTTTACTAAGGTCCCAAGTTCATTGCTTAGCCTTAATAAGTATGTTCCCTTAGGAAGCTCATCCAAAGTTAATGTCGCTTCCTGACCAATGATGCTTTGACTATATACATTCTTCCCTTGGGTGTCAAAAATGTCGATATTTGACGACCTATTGTAATTACTTAGCTTGAGATTTAGCAGACCTTTACTTGGATTAGGGCTCAGCTCAAAATACATGAGGAGATGAGCAGCGTGGATACTATTAATAATGGTTTCAACTTGGTGATTTGTTGTACAATTGTTTTGATCTTTTATGTTGACCGTATAGGTACCACTGCTAGTTATTTCAATGTCTTCAGGATCATCAAAATCTCCTGTACCATCTATATCCCAGTCGTATTGATAGCCAGGAGTACCTCCACTAACTGAAAGATCAATAGTGCTTTGTTGCGTATTCATATTTTCACTAATCACAGAGCTGACAGATAGTAAGTCTGGTTCGAGTAAATCAATAAGCAGACTGGCCTTACAAGCATAAACATCTTTAATGAAGAGCCGATAAGATCCTGCACCCAAGTCTTGTAAATCTTCCTCATCATCAAAGTCTCCTGTACCATCAATACCCCAATCATAAGAATAAGATGGAGCTCCTCCGGTAGTCGTTAGCGATATTTTTCCATCTGAAAAACCATGACAACTTGGATCTTGTACAGCATCTATATCAATACTAAGATCTGTATATACGGTGACGGTAAAGCTACATTCTGTTGTATTAGCAAATGCATCTACAGCCTTATAAGTGACGGTAGTTGTTCCCAAAGGAAAGGTATCTCCGCTAGCATGACTGGAACTAACATTTGTATCGCAATTTCCATATAAAGCTTCCCAATAAACAATAGCCTGACAACCTGCGCTATTAGCTTTAATACTTATATCTTCTGGACAATTAAAACTAATGGGGCCATCCGATACAAGAACATTAGCAAGGCAAGTCGATTCATTTCCTAAGGCATCAATAACCCATAAGGTGTCTATTAAACTTCCGATATCATCACAATCAAAAGTAGTTTTAGATGCGGTAAGATATACCTCAGAGCATTTTCCTGAAGAGTTATCATTTAACATATCTGGTGTAATCGTTTTTGTAGATTGGTCTAACTGCACGGTAATATCTTTACAAGTCGCAACAGGAGGGGTAGTATCAGATCCTCCATCTTGAACCGTCCATGATTTTTCAGCAATCATTACTTCTCTTCCAGTCCAACCTTCACAATAGATACTATTCCCTGCGTCGAATATCACGCTATCTTGCAAATCAAGCGCACTCCAGGCAGTAAGTATCTGATCATAGTTTTCTGTAGAAAGAGTGACATCATGAAACATATTTGACATTTTGGTGGCCTGACTGACATCCCAATTGCTTAAGTCCTGGTCGAAACTTAAAGCTTTTAAAAACATCGACCCAAATTGATAGACCTGACTGACATCCCATTCTCCAATATCTTGATTGAAAAGTGCTGCTTGATCAAGCATATGAGCCATACGGGTAACCTGACTGACATCCCAATTACTAATATCTTGATTGAAAACTAAGGCTCTATAAAAAGTATATTGCATCCTCGTAACATTGCCAGTATTCCAATTACTTAAATCCTGATCAAAACTTATAGCATTGGCAAAAGTCCAATCCATATTCTGTACTTGGCTGACATCCCAACTACTAATATCTTGATTAAATGCCTGAGCATTCTGGAAGAGATTGGCTATAGAAGATACCTTACTGACATTCCAATTACCAATATCTTGATTAAAAGAGACAGCATTTTTAAACATCGTATGAATGTTGGTCACATGATCTAATTGCCAGCCACCAATATCTTGATTAAAACTCGAAGCTCCTGCAAACATTAATGCTAAATGGACGGCACTAGACATATCCCAATTGGATAAGTCTTGATTAAAAGCCGTACAATTATTAAACATAGCACTAAAACTACTGACACTGCCCACTTCCCAATTATTGAGAGCTTGATTGAAACTTGGGCAGTTGATAAACATTCTTTGCATAGTCCTTACACTACTGGTATTCCATTCATTTAGAGGTTGATTGAAAGCTTGACAGTTGCTAAAAGTAAAATAAAAACTTTCAACATTACTGACATCCCAATGTCCGATAGGACTGTTAAAATTTGTACAGCCTTTGAAAGCAGAGGTAAAGTCCTTAACATTAGATAAATCAGGAGCATCTGTTGCACTAATATTTAAATTACTACATCCTTGAAAAGCACCATTCATGGATCGCCATTCTATAGCCCCCCATTGAGAGATATCTATGAGTTTTTCTTGATCATCACCATTCTTAAAAGAGATTTGAGGAAAAATACCTTTGATCCTAATCGTATAAGTGCCCGCAATTCCAAAATCATGATTGATACTTTCTGTTATTTGAAATTCATCATAGATGCCATCATTATTCCAATCTACATCATAAAGATATTCTTGAGATGGAGCGACGGGAATAGTAATAGATGTGCTATTAGAGCCTCCTGGATTATCTGTTTTCCAGCTCAAAATAAATGCATCTTGAGCCGAAAGGAAAACAGTTGATAAAAGGATTAAAGGAAATAGGAGCTTGAATTTTTTACTTAAAATTGTGTAGTTGGACATCTTGATTCTTTTTGATAATTCATTATTGTTTTATAGGCTGAACTTTGGGGAGCTTTAATACAGGTTTGGGGAAATGATATAGATCTAAGAGCCTGTTTTAAAAACGATTAATCTATAGTATGGGTATCGCGAATTGTTTGCCATTTAAGGATTTTAGACGTACTCAATTGTCCGGATTACTAGTAAATAGTCCGAAAACAAAGGGTTTTGTACCTATTAAGGGATAGGGAATTAATAAGTGTCCAGATTAGACGAAGTTATCGTTGTACTAGACGAGTCAAAAAAATAAGGCATAGTCCTTCTACGGTTTATTTTTTTGAGGAAGTATAGTGCAAGGAGAACAAGTCCATATCGGACAGTTATTAATGCTCTGTCCCTTAGTTCCAATTGTCCGATTGAATGGAAATGAAGATAGAGGGAAGCATCTTCGATATGGTATAGACCTAATTAAATGATAATTGTATCAATTATTGAAAAATCATTTACTAAGTTGTTAAATTTCATTTCAATTTTATTAGACGGTTTATGGTATTTCAAATAAGCTAAATTTTCGAAAGCACCAAATACTTTTAGAATCTGTATTGATCCTCTATTTTGAAGAAAAGATTTATCATCCGATTTGATGAGATACTTCGAGTTTAATTTAAACCTAGTAGCACTAAATTTAATAAAAATACGATTCAGTAAATTAAGTTTCTTTATTTCGAATGAAGGCGTGTTTATAATATAGTTATTCCCTCTAATTATGGTATAAGTTAACACATTCCAACTAGATGGAAGTAACAGAGATGAGTTGGTCATTGTCTGTTTTTTTAATTCAAAATACCAATTACTCTTTCTGTTAATCTTTGCTTTTATAATCAAAGCCCAGGAGGTGAACTTTCCTATTATTTTTCCATCCTGTCTCAATATATATGCTTCCCAAACTTTGCAAATATCTTTGTTCTGAATATAAAAAGGGGAGGAATACTCATCGGGTGCTGCCTCAGATTTTATGTATTTCATAAGCTTTAAATTGTTCTTGTTTTAAAAAATATAGAGATTCATGATATTGTTCATCTAACTTTGTGGGTGGATCGGGAATGCATATTTAACCACAGAGGACACCGAGATCCACAGAGTCGCGATACAAAAACATTTAATACATTCCTCAGTGTGTCCCCGTGTCCTCCGAGGTTTTCCTATATGTATATTTAACCACAGAGGACACCGAGATACACAGAGCTGTAATACAAAAAAAAATAATACATTCCTCTGTGTGTCCCCGTGTCCTCTGTGGTTCAAAGTATTTCATTTGTCGGTTTTTCGGATAAAATAAGATTAAGTAAAAAAACTACCCAGATTGAAAAGTAGAGTAGAATTTGTAATATAATAGTTGTCTCAGTTAATGAAATTAAAAGATCAAACATAATTAGACCAAGCTGTAATAAAGAAAGGCGAAATAGATTTCTTCGTTTTAAAATTAATATAAGACCATAGCCAAGCAAAAAAAATATCGGAGGCTTGAAAGTATTCCACATTATTAGGTTTGTTATATCCCAGCCCCAACCGATTGTCCTATTCAAATCCCAAGACCCTAAGGAATAATAATGAGTAACTGAGAAAGAAGCAATTGAATAAACTAAGAAAATCCAGAACATATATTTTTCTAGTATGTCTTTCATTGTTTTATTGAACTTTTATTTCACCCGATTTATTATCAAATGACATTTGCTGAACCGTAATTTGCATTTTGATGATACTTGAATAACTTATTGTGTCCAAACTAAGTTCCTTATCAATTCAAACTAAAATAACAGGGTATGCATACACCGAAATATTTTTAAGAACCATCTCCCATATATAATATGGAATGAAATGAAATATACATTGATCCTATATCTTACCTTTGCTATAAGTCAAATTGCTTGTTTTCAAGCCCATCCTGAAGATATTAAGGGAAATTGGACATTGCAATATATCACTGAACCGGAACTTATCATTTTCGATCAAATTCAAATTAACTCAAATAATATAGTTACACTTGATGAGATGTCTTTTCCTGAAATGTGGACCTATAAAATTAGAAATAATATAATTGAATTTAGAAATAGCCAATCTCAAACTTTAAATCTTACTATAGATAAGATACTAAATGATTCCTTTTGGATAGAAGGGAATAAATATGTAAAAGAAGAAATGAATCGAATTGATTCATATAATTTACCAAATATCGAGACTGGCCAATTTCTCAAGATAGATAATAATTCTAGAATTATACATCTTTACAAAAATGGACATGACAAAGAAGTACAAATAAGATGTGGTGATAAAGTTATCAACCCTAACATAGAAATTATTTTTGAATATCTCTCTAATCATTCAAGCTATGTATTGAAAAAACCAAGAATAATTTTGTTTATTGGTGACTCCATTTCGGTAAATGAATTATTAGAAGTGTACTATTTATTATGGTATAATGGAGTGAGAAGAGTGGAACTCGTCTTAAATAAAATTGATGTGGATGAATATGAGGTACTGAACGATAGGATTGATTTATGGCATGATGATGTAAACAAGTATTTTAAAGAAAAGAATTATAGGTTGCCACCTCCTTTACTATTTGATTCATCAACACGTCAAGACTTGCTTGACTTAGGCGTTCCAAACATCAAAATTGATAAATTAGAAGACTTGGAGAAAATAAATGCTAAATTTGGAGGTAAAACTGTTTTAGCGTCAATCAATAATAACTTAAGTCTGAATGATTATGTGAAAATAAAACTAGGATTTTTAAGTCTTAAGAAACGATTAGGTATTAGAGCTTGGACTGAATTTATGCCCATTAAATAATTTTTGAGGAAGTATAGAGCAAGGAGAACAAGTTTATATTGACTCTTTATTGATGCGCCGTCCCTTAATAAAAGAAATAGAAACATTATGCAGATCCCCATAATCCTTGGTACGACCCGAAAAAATAATCAGAGCCAAAAGGTGGCCAATTTTCTCATAAAAAATATAGAGGATCACGCTGATATTAATACCCACTTACTTGATTTGGGAAAAGCGAATTTTCCGATAATGGAAGAACGTTTAGAGGTTTGGGAAAATCCACCCCAATTATTAATGGAGTGGATTGAAGCTTTAAAATTGGCGGATGCAATTATTATTGTAGCACCAGAATATAAAAATGCTTATCCCGGTTCGCTAAAGAATTTACTTGATTTATTACCAGCAGGAATCTTTAAATATAAACCCATTGGCATTGCTTCTGTTAGTGCTGGTCAATATGGCGGAACGAACTGCCTGGCACAATTAAGATTAGTAAGTATAAGTTTGGGAGGGCTTCCTATTCCGGATCGTCTTCAGATTTCACATGTGGTCAATGCTTTTGACTTAGAAGGTAACTTTGTTGATAGCAAACAAAAATTGATTGCGAATAAATTTTTACTAGAACTATTCAAATATGCAAAAGCGCTCAGCTCTTTGTAAAATCTTATCAACTGTCTATAATATTGTATAATTTGTTGGCCATCAAATCGTTACGGTTTTTGTTTAATGAAATATGATTTGAATTTATGTTAATATTTTTTTTAAATATTACGGTTAATTAATATTTTTTTGTATTATTGATGCATCAAATATCGTAAGAGGCATTTTTGGTAGTCCATTATTTCTTGCCTCAGATTTCATTATCGTTAAATACTAAAGCTAGTTTATTAAAACTAAATATTAAAATTAGATACTATTCAATTTGTATTGATTTGTATTAATTCTATAAACGAAAGAATTTACTTGAATTTGAATTCATTTTCTTGTTTTTTCTAATAAATGATAAATTGCTGAATTAGTTTTTATCATTATTTTAACCCTAAAAAACTTTTAAATCATGTTTTCTACTCCAAGAAACAAATGCCTCTGTGCACTTGCCATTCTACTTTCAATTTTACCTAGTTCTTTTTTAATTAGCCAAAATACAGTTATTGCTGAGGTGGTTGCATTAGACCAGCCTTGGATGTTTAATCGTTTAGGCGCTGCCCAACCAACGGGGATGATTTTTGCACTAAAAAGAGATGTGGTATCAATAGATGGGTCAAGTACTTTAACGCCTGGAAATGTTAAACTCAGAGATGGCAAACGTCCTCGACCATTAGTATTAAGAGCTAATGAAAAGGATAAACTGATTGTTAAGTTTACCAATTTATTGACCCCTTTAGACTCAGATGCAGCATTTAAACCTTATACACCTTTACCGGATGGTACGACAACCCTTACGCAGGGACAAGTCAATCAAATTTACCCAGCTACTCGCTGGGCAGGACTGCATATCATGGGGGTTGAAATGGAGAGTAGTATCGCTTCTGATGGCTCTTGGGTTGGTAATAACCCGAATAGTCTTGTACAGCCTGGTGATACCATTACTTATACTGTGATTTGTCCTAAAGAGGGAAGCTATTTATTATATAGTACGGCTGCGAATGTTGCACTGGCAAACCTAAATGGTGCTCAAATTGCAAATGGATTGTTTGGTTGCCTTGCGGTAGAACCAGTTGATGCGGAATGGTACAGAAGTCAGGTTACACAGACGCAGTTGTGGTCAGCAATTAAGCATTATAAAACAACAGCGGGTAGAATTATTCAAAAAACAAATGCAAGGGATGATGGAATGAATCCTCCTGGTTTTCCAGTCATAGATTATAATGCAGTAGATTCAGATGGAACGCCTTATTTAAAAATGTATAAAGAAAATGGTTCAGTTAGAGAATTGGTGCACAGTGATTTGACTGCAGTGATTACCGGGCCGGAAACTACTGGTTATATTTGGTCGGATACGATTAATAGTCCAGTTTTTGACTCCGTATGGGTAACTCCAGAAAGGAGACTACCATTCCGTGAGTTTGCAATCAATTATCATGAAGCACCTTTGGCGGTACAGGCTTTCCCCATTTATTATACGGGCCCTTTGACTGATGTTATGAATGGTGGACCAGATAATTTTGCTATTAATTATGGTACTGGAGGAATCGGATCTGAAATATATGCAAATCGTATAAATGTTGGCCCAATGGCTGATTGTGTAGATTGCGCATATGAAGAATTTTTTCTTAGCGCATGGGCAGTTGGAGATCCTGCGATGGTCGTAGATATTCCTGCTAATGCAAGTGGAGCAACGGAAGATTCAATTAATTTGACTTTGAATAATGACTTGATTTATATGTTGGATGCAGCTAATGCAGATACCAGTGTAGGACTTCCAAAAAGTCCTCCGAAAGCAACTAAAGCGCTTTATCCAGATGACCCTTCAAATGTTTATAATAGCTATATGAGTGATCATTTGAAATTTAGATTAAACCATGGAGGCGCAGGGATTACACATGTTCATCACCAACACCAGCACCAATGGTTGCATTCTCCGAATAATGAAGATGGTCATTATCTAGATAGTCAAACATTAAACCCAGGGACTTCTTACACCTTGGAAATGGTTCATAATGGTAGTGGTAACCTTAATAAATCAGTAGGAGATCAAATCTTTCACTGTCATTTTTACCCGCATTTTGCACAAGGTATGTGGAGTATGTGGAGGGTTCATGATGTATTGGAATTGGGAACCGTATTAGATTCAGATGGACAGGCAGCAGTAGGTTCGAGAGCACTTCCTGATGGTGAAATAGAAAGAGGAACGCCAATCCCAGGACTTGTACCATTACCTGCTCTTCCAATGGCACCGATTCCTGGAAAAATAAAGATTGAGAAAGGACAAGTTGTTGTAGAAGATGATACTAAAAATCCAGGTTTCCCATTCTTTATTCCTGGTATTGCTGGCAAACGTCCACCACATCCACCTATGGATTTCGCACAAGGGAATCTTTATAAAGTAGGGGCGAAAAAACCATTTAGTTTTGGAAATTTAGATGGTGGTTTACCAAGAGGTGTTGTAGTAGATGGTGTGGTTACTTTCGAAAATCACACACCTTATGATTGGACAAAAATTGTTGATTCATTAACTTATATTGAATTACCAGATACGGGCACCGTGATTGAACGCCTTGCTATGAAGGCCCATGCAACATTAAATCATGCTACTTTAACTCCCGAAGGTAATACTGGAAATTTTATATTGAATGGTCGAAAACCTCAACCAGGAGCACCTTATGCGGATCCATATGTCAATGCAAAAAGTGTAATGGAAAAAAATCTGGCTCCTGTAGAACCTAAAGTAAAAGTCTACAAAGCTGCTGATATACAAATTGATGCTGTCTTTAATAAAAGCGGTTGGCATTATCCTCAACAACGTATGATTACTTTATGGGGAGATGTAAAAGCTACAGTGGATGGAACAAGACCTCCTCAACCCTTTTTCTTTAGAGCCAATTCTTTTGATGTAGTAGAGTTTAATCAAACTAACCTTATACCTGAGTATTACGAATTGGATGACTTCCAACCAAGAACACCAACTGATATCATAGGTCAACATATTCACTTAGTCAAATTTGATGTTACTTCTTCTGATGGAGCAGCCAATGGATTTAATTATGAAGATGGAACTTTTGCCACAGGAGCAGTACAGGAAAGAATAGAGTCCATTAATAAAATGGGTGGTGTTCTAACGTATAAATATCAGAAGGGTAAACCAATAACTGATATCAAACACCTTTCTAATGGAGGCAAATTAACTTTGTTAGGACCAGATCCTAATTGGGGCGCACCTCCTGCCGGACAAAACTGGAATGGTGCTCAGACTACTGTTCAGAGATGGTATGCTGATCCATTATTTAATAATGATATGACAGATGACCGGACTTTGCGGACAGTATTTACACATGACCACTTTGGACCATCTACGCATCAACAAGCAGGTTTGTATGCTGGTTTATTAGTAGAACCAAGAAATACGATTTGGAAAGATGCTTCTACCGGCGTAGTAATGGGAAAAAGAAAAGACGGTGGGCCAACGAGCTGGGAAGCTTTGATTATAGATACCGTTGATGTTCAGAAAAGTTATAGAGAATTTGCGCTTGAATTTCAAGATACACAATTAGGATATTTTAAAGAAAGTAAATCAAAATTTGCTTCTTATCCTGAATATTTCAGTGGAGATACGACGGTTGTAGTTAATGATACTTCCTATACAGTAGACTTTGAAGGCTTTGTAGGTCTTACCTATAAAGGATGGCTTGACCCAGATAATGTAATTAATGGACCGAAGAATAATGGATCACCACAATTAGTATCTACAGGAGGACAAGGTACCTTATCGCTCAACTATAGAAATGAGCCACTTCCTTTGAGAGCAACAACTTCTTCCTTTGCAGATTCTAAAAGAGAGATGCAATTGGATATGGCTTACTCTTTTGTTTCTTCGAGACCATCTGCTTTTATGAGGGATAATCCGGCACTCAATAAACAACCTGTACTTGGTGGCTCTATTAATAATACAGCAGTTTGTCCTAATCGGCCAGTAAAAATTCTACCTGATACTATTTCGTATTGCTTTAGATATCCAAGTACGGCTTTGACACCGATGATGGAACCTGGTGATCCTTATACGCCTTTATTGCGTGCATATATGAATGATAAAGTTCAGGTTAGAACATTAGTCGGAGCACATATTGGTCCTCACTTCTTCAATATTCAAGGTGTTAAATGGTTATTCGAACCTTCCGCAATTAATTCAGGATGGCGTTCTACTCAAGCGATGAGTTTAAGTGAACATTTTGAAATGAACTTTTCAATACCCCAAACAAATGGTGTCAAACTGAAGAAAAATAAGGTATCGGATTACCTATATACAGCTAGTGCAGATATCATTGGGATGGAAAATGGTCTATGGGGAATCATGAGAGCCTATGATAGTAAAACGGATAGCTTAGCTGCTTTACCAAATAATAATCCAAGTCAACCTTCGCGTGCAGCAGAACCTTGTGGTTGCCCAACAGGAGCTCCTGTGAAGAATTTTCAAGTGACGGCAATGGCTGTAGTTTCGAGATTTAAAGCTGGAATAACAGAATTAAATTATAACACTCGATATGGTAATAAAGATTTTAATGCTTTAGTCTTTATACCAGATTCAGATTTGGATGCTTTCCTAAATAATGCAGACTATAATGTAGAACCTTTGGTATTGAGAGCGAATGCAGGAGACTGTATTAAAGTTCAGGTGTCAAATGGTATTGATAAAGATTTATTTTTACCTTCTAAAGGTAGCAATGCACAATATGGAACAAACTCAAACTTCCCATTCTGGGTATCTACAGAAGTTGGATTACATGCTGAATTGCTTTCTTATGATATAGGTACTGATAATGGATTTAATATCGGATATAATGAAAATCAAACGATAGGAATTGGTGATGATCCAAGAACATATACTTGGTATGCCGGAGGATACGAATACAATGAAACTTCTAAGAAATGGGATGCAGTCCCTATTGAGTTTGGTACGGTTCCATTATTACCACCAGATCCTTTAGAGCAATCATTTTTTGGATTATTTGGTGCTTTGATCGTAGAGCCAATAAATAGTTTCTGGCAAGAAGATGAGGATTCAAAGAATGCTGCTAATATATATGCAGATAGTACAATGACGAATTTACTCTTTAGAGAGCAAGTACTTCAATTCCAAGATATATTGAATATTCCTGCTATTCCATCTAGTGG
>CBDICS010000068.1:0-47617 GCA_965277415.1 Saprospiraceae bacterium | reverse complement strand
CTATGGAGTTGAACTCCAAGTAATTTAAGGGATTCGTTTATAAATATACAGATATCTTCTCTTTCCATTGTATTGATCGAATCGTGCTTTTTATTTATTTGGTTAAAATTCAGAATTAGCTCTCTTATTAATTCCATTGTCTCATTCTCGATTTCTTCAATAGTCAATCTTGAAACCGTGTCTATAAAATTAAGCGTAAGTATATCAAACTCTTTATTCAAAAATTTTCTAATAGTTGTCTGATTTTCAATGAATTTTTCTTCCTCTTCATTTAGGCTTCCTTCATTAAGCTCTTCTTCAAATTCAGCGATATAATCAATTAAGCCTTCTTCCCAATTTCTTAATATTTTATTTCTTTTTATCTCTAATTGACCTTTAATGAATTTCGAGTCCATTTTACTGCCTTCAATTACCCTAAGTCCTTTTAACCTATCGGTAGCAAGTGAAAATTGGTAGCTTGGAATAGAAATATTCATTCGATCAATTTTCTTTGAATTATCAAAATAAACTTCAATCATAAATTCTTCATAAAAATAACTATAAAGTGAAATATTATCAAATTCCCATTCCCTTACATACGGTCCAAATTTATCATTTACAATTTTAAAGGTTGATTCACGCGATAGGTTAAAAGGGAGTGTATTCTTAATATTTTGAGTTGAAAAAGTAAGGCTAACCAAAATAGTTTTACTAAATTGTTTCGGTACTTCTAGTTTTATTGCAAATCCTAAATCTTCTAAGTCTTTCTTTCTTAATTTATTACCTTGTGGACAACTTTGAACTTTTATTATCGATAGCTTTTATTATTTTATTAAAGTAATATCTCCCTTAAGTAACTCATATTTATTGCATGTTTCGTTATTTACTTCAATTATCCATATGAAAACTCCGGGGTTTAAGTCTTTATTTTTGAACCGGCCATCCCAGCATTCATTAATATTTGAAGTTTCGAAAATATGTTCCCCCCACCTGCTATAAATTGAAAAATTATAATTACTCAATTCAAAATTGGAGGAAAATAAGGGTTGAAAGCAATCATTGGCACCGTCTCCATTTGGCGTAAAAACATTAGGTATAAATATATTATTATTAACAAATGTAATCGTTATTGTATCTGAATTAATGCAGCCCTCCTCATTCGTGTATGTTGCAATATATGTTCCTGAAGAGTTGATTTCAGCATTACCAGAAACATTTCCATTACTCCAAAAAGTATTTTCGTTGGGGCTAATCAATGTATGGCTACTACCACAAATCAAAGTATCCTGCCCCAAAAAATTATTGATTAATGGAAATATTGACACATTAACTGTTACTATAGAATCACAACCATCTTCACTTTCAAAATAAAAATTTGTAGAAGTATTAGACATTAAAGAAGTATCGTTATACAATATCGATGATCCCTCACAAGTCATTAAATATATTTCTTCTAATAGCACTAATCCCGGAACTATTTCAATTGTAACGATGGAATCACAGTTATTGGAGTTAGTAAATGTAAATGAGGTTATACTTCCAGTGGGTAATTCTTCTCCAGCATAAAAGACAGTAGAATTGGGACAACTTTCGAACTGTATATATTCGTAAGATGAAGAAATTTCTGAAATTAAATATTCATATATAGTATCACACATTGCTGTAGGAGATACTATTGTATCATAAAATGTCCCCGCATCTGTATAGATGTTATTGTTTATTGTTAAAGTGTCATTTTCACAAATATTATATTCATTAGAAAGAAAAGTAACATCTGACAACTCAACAGAAATTGAGTCAGAAAAGAATTTACACATCTCCGTTTCAACCGTAACCACATAGACACCAGAACTTGTAACATTTATTGTATTATCAGAACTGCCATTACTCCATAATATACTTTTATAATTGTTTACAGGAATAGAGAGAGAGACGGAATTGTTGCAAGAAATAATATCTGGTCCAAGATCAAGATTGTTTTCGGCATATTCCTGATGGTTAATAATGTATGGAGTACTAGAGGTATACCCAATTGGTGTAGCATTTAATGATGCACCTAGACTAGATTGATTTTGTAATTCTAATGAACCTCCTTGTCCATTTTGCTCCATGTTTAAATACAGTATTAGCCCAAACTCATTTCCAGTTAGAGATATATCTTTTCTTTGTTGTATTAAGTTTTCAGTTAACTCAAAGTCCCAAACTCTAATTTCATCAATTTGGCCACTGAAGAAATTGCTGATTTCTCCATCTATCTTTTTATAAGCTCCAATACGAACTGGCTCTGAACTATTATTTATCAAGCCAAAGATTCCTTCATTTTGTTCTGAAATTACTTCAATCCCATTAATAAATAATTTTATTTCATTAAGAGTATGAACTACTGCAACATGAGTGAAACTTTGAAAAGATATTTCCTCATTAACAGATTGAAAAGTGTTCGGTGAAACACAATAACCGTTTATTGAATATGACCAGAACAATTTACCATTGTTAACAGATAGGTAATAACCATATTCACCCTCACACCATTGCTTGGCAATTATTATTCTATTACCTTCTTCACAATTAGGTTTTATCCAACACTCAATACTTATAGCTTGGTTAAAATCCAATTGATTATTTTCTGGGATTTCTAAATAATTAGTACATCCATCTAACACTACAGTATTGGCTATTTGAGCCATTGAATAAATGGAGAATATTGACCATAGAAAAAGAAAAAAAAATTTCTTGAAGATATCATTACCTTTCATTTAGCTTTAGTTTTAGTTTACTTATTTTTTGTTTCTGAATCTCTTAATCACCTTCAATCTATGAGTAGTATATAGGAGATAGCACAATACTAAAGAACAAGATATAAATAAAGCCCGTTTTATGCTAATTTTTATTCCTATCCTTCCCCAAATAAAAATTACGCAGTACTGTTACTGTTACGTGTAGTTTTTTTGAATCGACTAGAATCAAAATTTTAGTCGTTCCTAAAAAACCTTCTTCAAAATCACTTTCTCTTTTAATCTTGCACATTTCTTCAAAACTTCATCAACGATTTCAGTAATAGCAAATTATTGAATCATTAATTTCCCAACTCCAATATGTCTTAGAAAAGGATTCGGCGAGATAGTCAATTGAATTTTTTCTAGATACAATGAAATTTACGGTTAAATCACCATTGATTGAAATTAGCTGATTGAGCCCGTTTAGGTTATTAATATCATTTCCCTGTATAGTAATACTGCCTAATATTTCTGTACAATCAGGATAATCTATGGGAAAATCATCTATAGCAGATTGAGAATTAAAATTAATAATAGTTGGTATACAGAACTGAGCAAATAGCCCGTTTAAAGAAATAAAAAAAGTGATAAATAGGAAGGTATATTTTTTCATTTTAGTTTATTTTTCGAATAGATATCGAATCCTTAAGGCGAGGATATCAAATCCATATTTGGCAACTGGTTTCGTTCAACACCTAAGTCAAAGCCATCCAGAGAGTAGGATTTTGAACTTATTTATTGGCTGTTGCTTTTTTCTTTCAGTATTTTTTTTGCAATTAAATACTTTACAATTTGGTCGTATCCTTGAGTTTTATTTGGTATTACTAATAAATCCTTTCTTGTATCTTTTAATAAATATGAATTAATATCTACATGCTTAAAAAGGACAATACCATATTTCTTAATTTTTGCTTTTTTAATTTCTTCAAATTCAAATTTCAAATACTTCCCCTTAGAATACCTTACGATCTTACCTTCTTGAACTTCATACCTGTATTGGCCATGATTCAATAAATTTGAATATATTATTGTTCCTGAATTCCAGATTTGATAAGCCACTAAAACTCCAAACCCTAAAAGGTATCCCCCTCCTGGTATTGGAAGTATCATCAAAAATATAAGTATAATAACTCCTATCAGGCAACCGCCATTCCTTAATCGCTCTAGTTTATATAATTCTTCTCTCCAAGCCAACTGATCGACTGACAACAAACCACTCCCATTGGCATCTATGTTTAATTCCCCATATTCATATATATAATCTTGATCCAATATATCACTCATCCTTAAATGCATTTGGTTTTTCTAATTTACCCTTATATAAGAATAGTTTTGTGTATACAGCTAGGGAATATTTGAGAAAATGAAGTATCTTTAGGCACATGGCCTAAATAAGAAAAAATGAATACTAAATTATTCAGAGAGTATGCCTCACAATTTGTGGATACGGTGAAGGCACATCGTGAAGCTACACATTTTATTACTAAACATAAATTGTGGGAAGGTTTTTGGAAATATGGCTGGGTATCTCGTGCATTAATTGGATTGGCGATTCTGCTTGGCCTAAAATTCCTTAGCATTTTTCTGAACTGGTTGGATCATTTCAAATCTGCTGATTCTACAAATGCATTTGCAGAAATGGGAATGTTGATTCAGAATGTGGCTTCTGAGGGTTATAATTTTCTATTCGTTGGCGGCCTGAAATATGTAATGCTGCTCTTATTAGAAGTGATCATTTTTCATATTTGTCGGCGAACCTTGAAAATTCTGAGCGGGAAATCAACAGATCTTACTTTTAATACTTTTGTAAAGGCTCAAATCCGTATGATCAAAGTGGCCATCCGGTGTTACATTATGGAAATGATTTTTACTGCCTTGATAAAGGTTTCTTTAGGATTCTTTGGTACTATTGATTTTCTAGAGCCAGTCTTTATTTTTGCTGTCCAATGTTATTTTATGGGCCTGCTGTTTATAGACAATTATACCGAGCAATTTCACCTCACAATCAAGGAGAGTATGCAATATGCCAAACAATTCATCGGGGTGTCTCTGGCTATAGGACTTCTTTTAAATATCATCTTTGTCATACCAATCATAGGAACCATTATTGGGCCGGTCATCGGTGCGGTAACGGTTACCCTGATCATGTATCGGATATCAGATTTACATTTGACAGCTCTTCCCGAAGTTATGCCTGAGTTTGTTCCCGAAAATGTTAGGCGTTCTGAAAATTGAGTTTCATCAATTGAAAGTTGAGTTCAATGAATACCTTGTTTTTTTTACTTTTTAAATTCAACAAAGGTGTGGTTTTCATTTTTTAATTCTTCTTCAATTATCTTCGATATTATTGTCCAATCTCCACCAGCTAAATCTGCTCCAATTGCGGGGTATCCAATTCTTAGTCCTGAAAATTTTTGTTTTATATTCTTAAACACATTTCTTACAGCTTCATAATCAACTTTTCTACCATTTCCTCGCCAATTAAATTGAGTGTAACCATTAACTATTATTAATTTTCCTGATTTTGTTTTTGATTCAACAAAACTAATTGTCCCTAATTTAGATTTATCTCCTTTTACTGTTTCTAAATCAATCTTATAAGCTTCTGGAAATTTTTGTTTTATAGTTTTGGCAATTCCTGCTCCCATTGAGCAAAAACAATTGCATCCATGAACTATTAAATCAAATTCGCCTTCAATGCCTAATTCTATTAAATCTCCTTTAGTTTTATTCATCTTCATATGTTTAAAGAACAAGAACCTCTTAATTAATTATTTAGTTTATTGTCTTTAGCGACTGCATACTTACTATAGTTAGAGGGCAAAAATCAAGGACACAAGTTCTTTCATTGTTACAGATTTGTCCTAAATAATTCTTAAACTAATTTAAAAAAGATATGCTAATAATTTACCGAATTCAAAAAATAGCTGTTTAACTTTGATGTTCTGCAAAATAAAATAAAATGGATATTCAAAAAAAAATGTTCCAGGAATTAAAAGAGAAAAAGATATTCAATCTTGCTAGAGATATGGCGTTTTCATATGCTGATCGTATTGAAAGCAAGGCTGTGTTTCCCCCTGAAGAAGCTTTGAAAAACTTAGATCAATTCGATGAAGCATTGCCTGAGGTTTCTACTGACCCTATATCTATCATTCAACAACTCGATAAATTTGGATCACCTGCAACAATTGCTCAAACTGGCGGGCGGTATTTCGGTTTTGTAAATGGTGGTGTTGTGCCGGTTTCACTAGCTGCCAAATGGCTGTCTGATTTTTGGGATCAAAATGGAGCATTATACCTTACTTCTCCTATCAATGCTAAATTAGAATCAATTTGCGAAAATTGGTTGAAGACAGTTTTGAATTTACCCCAAGAAACAGTGGCCGGTTTTGTCAGTGGTACATCAACAGCTAATATGTGTGGGCTTGCTGCAGGACGATATAGGCTATTGAAAAATCTGGGCTGGGATGTTAATAAAAAAGGATTGAATGGCGCTCCCCCACTTCGTATAATTGCTCATCAACAAGTACATGCTTCTATTACAAAAGCCCTTTCAATAATTGGTTTTGGTCAAGAGAATGTTGAATGGGTGGAGTCAGATGGTCAAGGTCGTATGCGATTAGATAGAATCCCTGAATTGGACAATCGATGTTTGATTATTCTTCAGGCAGGAAATGTAAATACGGGTGCTTTTGATTACTTTTCTGAAATAGGCGAATTAGCAAACCAAGTTGGCGCCTGGGTCCATATTGATGGTGCTTTTGGATTATGGGCTGCGGCTTCAAAATCCCTCTCAAAGCTCACAAAAGGCATAGAAAAAGCTTCTTCTTGGGCTGTAGATGGGCATAAGACTTTAAATACGCCATATGACTCTGGTATTATTTTGTGTAAAGATGGTGAAGCTATGTTTAAAGCACTTCAGTCTACAGGAGATTATATCGAGTATAGCGAACATCGAGATCCAATGTATTATACGCCTGAGATGTCAAAACGGTCTAGAGCTGTAGAATTGTGGGCAACGATGAAGTACCTCGGGAAATCCGGAATAGATGAAATGATTACTGGTTTTCATTTAAGAGCCAAACAATTGGAAAAAGCACTTCAAAGTCATGGGTTTCAAGTTTTAAATGATGTTGTTTTCAATCAAGTATTAATTGCTTGTGACAATTCCGACTTAACGCAGCAAACACTTAGCATTGTTCAACAATCTGGGGAATGTTGGTGTGGCGGCTCTAAATGGAATGGCCAGGCTAGTATCCGAATTAGTATTTGTTCTTGGGCTACGACTGAGCAAGATATTGAAAGAACGGTTGGCACTTTTGTCAAAGCTCGATCAGCAGCTTCAAAACTTCAAGTGTAGAGCATCTTGAGGATTTAGCATTCGGCTTACCAACAGACAAAGCATCAATAAATATTGGAAGTCTAAAAAACTTAGGCTAGTTTTACAAAAAAAAGTATGAAGTCCTTTATTCTATTCAGTATTCTACTCCTTACTCAATTTGCGACAGCACAAGAGATCATTGAACCTTGTAAGTTTGGACAACCGCTTATTGATGCTTTGCAAAGCAGCTATACCCCTAGTAATCCCTTGGGTTATGGACCAGCCAGAGATATTTTGTATTCTAGCATTGATAGTGAGGACAATGAACTGTCAGGGATCTATACAAACTTTACAATAACACTCGACCCAAGTCAAGATCCAAGTCAAGATGCATTTAGCAAAGGAATCAATGCAGAGCATGTTTATCCTCAATCTTTGGGTGCAGGTGAAGAACCAATGAGAGGTGATTTGCACAATATATTTCCTTCCAAAGAAAATGTGAATGCTTCCAGAGGCAATTGCCCATATTCAGATATTGAAGATAGTGATACGGACAGTTGGTTCTTTTTAGATATGCAATCTAGTAGTGTTCCAATAGTTGAGATTGAAAAATATAGTGAAAAAGATGAAGAAGATTGTTTTTTTGAACCACGTGAATCCGTCAAAGGAGATATAGCCAGGGCTATGTTTTATTTTTATTCTATCTATCAAACTGTAGCCGATAATGAAGATTCTAATTATCTTTCTTCACAAAAAGATATTCTCTATCAATGGCATCAGAACGATCCAGCTGATGAGGCTGAAAAAACGAGGAGTAGCTTAATTTCATTAGAACAAGGCAATCAAAATCCTTTTGTAGTGGATAGTTCTTTAGTGCGTCGCGCCTTTTTTGAAGCCGATGCCAGTTATATGGAAGGAGATATAAATTGTTATTCTATTTTCATCCCAACGACTGAAATAAACAAAGCAAACTGGGTGAATATCTCTACAAATGTCGTTGCTGATGAATTGATTATTTATTCAACAAAACAGAATGGAATCATTTCGATCTCTGATATTCAAGGTCGATTTATTAAGCAATACCATTTAGAAAATGAGACTACGATCCAATTAAATGATTTAAACCAAGGGATTTATATACTCTCTGTTCGTAGTGAAGGCTTACAGTCGGTTTTCCGTTTTTTCAAAACATAATTCTACAAACATGAATCTTGTATCTATCTACCCAACATTGCTACCAAGCAATATATATATCAATAAAGTTGCAATCACTAAAAAGATACTAAAGCCTTTTGCATATTTCCATTGTGCCAATTCGACTACCCCTACATCTTTAATTTCAAATGTATTTGTACGAGGATATTTTAGAGAAACCAGATACATGACAGCAATATTTAGTACAAACTCAATCCCCCAAATGTGTACATAATGCAAATCAACTTTTAATATAAAATTCAATCCAACATAAAAACACAAACCGAATAGCAATCCAGCTTTTGCACCCATCGCAGAAATTTTAGGTAAGAAAAAACCTGCAAGAATTACAGTCGCCATTGGAATAAAAAAGATTCCATTAAGTTGTTGTAATAATTGATACAAGCCTCTAGGAGCATAAACGATAAACGGGGCAATTCCAATCGCAAATACAGCCAATATCGCTGAAGTCATTTTCCCTATTCTGACTAAACTTTTCTCAGAAGCCTGTTCATTGATATAACGTTTGTAAATACCTAAGCTAAAAATAGTTGCCGCAGAATTTAATGCACTATTAAAAGTACTCAAAATAGCCCCCACCATCACTGCTACAAAAAAGCCAATCATCCAAAATGGCAGCACTTCTTTAACTAAGCGAGGATATACCAATGCTTGCTCTCCAAATAAGGAATCTCCAAAGTAATAGAATCCAATAATCCCTGGCAAGACTACGATTAATGGGATTAGTAATTTTAAAAATCCAGTAAACAACAAGCCTTTTTGTGCTTCTTTTAAGCTGACTGCACCTAGTGCCCGCTGAATAATGGACTGATGCATCGCCCAAAAGTACAATTGATTAATAATCAATCCGGTAAATAGAACCCCAAATGGTAAAATCGCATCTCTGGCGCCTGGTCCAACAGAGGCTTCGGTGCTGATTACATTAAATCTTTCTGGCACTTTTTCAAAGACTAAGGACAAGCCTTCCACCATATTCCCATCACCAATTTTCATTAATGCAAAAATGGGTACAGCTAATCCTGCCACCAGTAAACCAAAGCCATTGATGGTATCCGTATAAACCACCATTTTTAATCCTCCAAAGATGGCATAGATAGCACCAACTGAACCAACAAGGACAACCGTGAGCCATAATCCTGATCGCTGGCTGATACCCAGATTTTCTGAAACATTAAAGACATCTTCGATACTTAATGCTCCAGAATATAATACAATCGGTAATAAGGTACTCACAAAAGAAACGATCAATAAAAAGGCGATAATCGTCCTGGTCAAACCGTCAAATCGCTTTTCCAAAAATTCTGGAATGGTTGTCAATCCCATCTTAAGATAACGTGGGGCAAAATACATCGCTGCAATTACCAGAGCGATTGCAGAAGTAACTTCCCATGCAATAATAATCGCTCCATGCTTATACGAATCTCCATTCATACCGACTAAATGCTCTGTAGATATATTTGTCAATAATAATGAACCAGCTATAACGATCCCCGTCAAGCTACGCCCTCCTAAAAAATATCCATCCTGTGTATTGAGTTTGTCCTTACGAAGTCTCCAAGCCGAAAAGCCAGCCACAAATGCGGTAAAGGCAAGAAAGGTAATAAATTGTATCATGATTTAGTTTTTCGATTCTGTGCAACAAGATAACAATTATCAATGTACAATTATCAATGTGCAATTGTTCATTGATAATTGATAATTGCACATTGATAATTATCTTTGCAAAAAAAAGAGTATGATTCAGTATAGAATAGCGAAACCCAGTGATGTCAAATCTATTGCTCACCTTCATGCTCAAAGCTGGAGTGAAAATTACCGTGGCAATTTTAATGATGCTTTTTTAGATGGGCCTGTTTTTGAAGAGAGGTTGAAAGTCTGGGAAGACCGGTTTAAAACAATAGATCTAAGTCGACATATTATTTTGGCTGTCAATGAAAACCAGCTATGCGGTTTTGTATGTCTTTTCCTGGATCAAGATCCGAACTGGGGAAGTTTGATTGATAATCTTCATGTCTCTAAAGATTTCAAAGGATTAGGTATTGGGAAAACGCTCACGGATAAAGCAAAATCCTATATTCAAAAGCATTCAAAAACGAAGCAGTATCATTTATTTGTACTTACGGATAATAAAAATGCAATCGCATTCTATAAACGAATTGGAGGTCAAATACAAGGTTCTGAAATTTATGATAATCCCGATGGAGCACGATCTGAAGTTTATCGTTTTGTTTGGAATTTATAAAAAGCTTTAATAGACCCTCTCCCCTTCCTGAGGTAATTTCAAATGAATTCCAAAAATGTGTATAGGTTCTTCTTCCTCTCTTTTGCCATTTGAATTCTGATCATACTTAGCATGTACATACATTACATCATTTTCAATATCATACTCTGAACTCAGGACAGAATAATTTAATGGAACCAGAGGTCTTTTTGAAATACCATCTATATCAAAATAATAGAGCCTTCTCAAATCCTTCTTGTCTATTAAACTATCTCGATTCGTATCTTCATCATAAACAGAAACCATATAGTAATCTCTTTCAATTGGTAAATGCTGCAATGAATCTTGTCGAAAAGAAGGATAATAAAGTGTATTCACTAAAACGGGCTCTTCAAATAGCTTATTCCGCTGCTTTGTATCAAAATTATAATGAGCCACATTTAACATATTGTATCCATAAGCTGCTTCAATACCTGGCATATAATGTTGAAAACCTGTGTCCTCTTCGTAATAATCACTTGAATAAAATCTATGAAAGTGAGTTGTTCCAATAAATGACCTATTTCTTTTTTTGTTATAATTAACTTTATAGATTAGTATCAACCTGTGCATTGAATGAGCTGTCAGTAAAACCTTGCCTGGTCTAGTTGTAAAGCTCAATTTTTCTTTTAGTTCAGATGTCCCTTCTGTCGTTTCAATTTGGTTTAGAGGAATACCTGCTTGCTTCTTTACATCCTTTGTTGAGCAAGCGCCTAAAAAATTGATTAGAAACAAACTTATGATAATAATTCTCATTTTACTATTTTGACTTTCTTTTTTGTGGTTATGCAAGCCCTTGAAAGGGATGAATTGACTGGGTTCTGATGACAAAAAAATCAA
Source organism: Saprospiraceae bacterium (assembly GCA_965277415.1). Taxonomy (GTDB): domain Bacteria; phylum Bacteroidota; class Bacteroidia; order Chitinophagales; family Saprospiraceae; genus JAHDHW01. The sequence goes on along the minus strand of CBDICS010000068.1, from coordinate 36,225 downwards.
CTTACGCCTTTTCAATTTTTAATACCTCTTCAGTTTGAAACATAATGCTCCTTTCATCTCTGAATATCAAATAATTACTCTTCTTCCTGATTTTCAATTCCTAAGTTCAATAGAGCTGGGTTTTCTGTATTCACTAAAATCCTTTTAGCTTCCGTAATATTTTCCACATCAAACCCAAGCTTGATACCTAAATCGTTGATAGCCTCAATTCTAGTCTTTATTTGAACATCTATTTTAGGATGGACATAAGTTAATTGACTTATTAAATTATTAATTTCTATCTCCTCTTCTGATAAATTGTTCGACCTAAAGTCTTTTCTTTTGGAATCCCTTCTATTTTTCGTATATGGTCTTTCTTCTTTAGACTTATTAATCTTAGTAGGCTGGTTTTTATTCCGTTTATCCTTAATACCAAAGAGTCTCTTTAAAAATTTCATAGTTTAATTTTTCATTACATCCTGTCCAAGATAGCTTTTTTAAGAACATAATCCAATTAGCAGGTTTGAGGAATCATCCTTTTTTAGACCGATTTAAGCTCCATTTCAAGACATATCAATGTCAATGAGAGAAAGTTGACAATTTCATCGTGATCAAGAATAATTCACATAATACATAACGAAAAGCATTAATAATAAATTATTAATTCTATCTTCGCCGGCATTTTAAATCTAATAAGGAAAATGAGGGCAAGTTTCAAGAATTTCACGACCGATCCCAAAAAGGATATACTATCAGGCTTTACAGTAGCGCTAGCATTAGTTCCAGAAGCAGTAGCCTTTGCATTTGTAGCAGGATTAGACCCTATGGTTGGGCTCTATGGCGCATTTATAATGGGTATTATCACAGCAATATTTGGTGGCAGGCCGGGTATGATTTCTGGAGCTACAGGAGCTATGGCGGTTGTGATGGTTCATATGATTCAAGAAGGGAATGCTGTAGGGATGGCTTTAGATCAAGCTATTCCTAATTTGGGCTTACAATGGTTATTGATTACTCTAATTATTGTTGGTATTATACAAATCTTTGGGGGCCTCATGCGTCTTGGGAAGTTTGTTAGATTAATCCCACATCCTGTGATGATGGGCTTTGTTAATGGTTTAGCCATCGTAATTTTTCTGTCCCAATTGGGCATGTTTAAGCGTACAACAAATGGTAATACTACCTGGATGGAAGGAGCAGAACTCTATACCATGCTTGGATTGGTTGGTTTGACTATGGCAATTATGTATTTATTGCCAAAAATTACAACAAAGATTCCTTCAGCCTTGGCAGCGATCCTCATTGTAGCCGGTATTACAATATTCGGAAATATTGATGTAAGTACGGTTGGAACATTTATCACAGATAATGGTGGAACGGGGCTTAGCGGTGGATTACCTACTTTCCAAAATCAGATTTTTGGAATGATCAGTACCGTAGGCACTTATTGGAGTTTGATTTTTTCTACGGCCTTTATTCTAGCCGCTGTGGGATTAATTGAGTCTTTAATGACTTTAAGTCTAGTCGACGAATTAACCGAAACAAGGGGAAGTGGCAATCGAGAATGTGTTGCACAAGGGCTTGGAAATATACTTTGTGGATTCTTTGGTGGAATGGGGGGTTGTGCTATGATTGGTCAATCTATTATCAATGTCAATTCTGGAGGTCGAGGAAGGTTGTCAGGTATCATTGGAGCCCTAACATTATTGAGTTTTGTACTTTTTGGTTCTGCTTTGATTGAACAAATTCCTATTGCTGCATTGGTTGGCGTTATGTTTATGGTTGTCATTGGTACCTTTGCCTGGAGTAGTTTTAGAATTATTAATAAGATTCCTAAATCAGATGCCTTTGTGTTGATTGTTGTTTCAGTAATCACTGTATGGCAGGATTTAGCGATTGCAGTTATTGCTGGTGTTATCATGTCTGCTTTGGTCTTTGCCTGGAAGAATGCAACAATGATCAGAGCCCGTAAAAGATTAAAAGAAGATGGAACAAAGGTTTATGAAATATGGGGACCTTTATTTTTTGGTTCAGTTCAAAATTTTAATGCCAAATTTGATGTAAAAAATGATCCTCAAAAAGTGGAGTTAGACTTTATAGAATCCAAAGTCAGTGATCACTCTGGTATAGAAGCGCTCAGAGGAATCGCCAATAAATATCTTGCTTCTGGTAGAGATATTAGCATAATCCATCTTAGTTCAGAATGCAAATCATTACTTATAAAGGCCAATCCAAAATGGCAAGATTATATTGCAACAAATATTGATGATCCTCGGTATTATGTCGTTACAGATAAATTGGATAAAGAGATTTGAATGGACTAAGTTGCTACTAGGTTTTCTATTAAGGATTCAAAATAGCAACAAGATTTTGCAGGATTTCTTGTTCATCTTGTTCTTTTTTCAGTGCAAGGTTATAATCTATCTGAAGCATTTCGATGATTCGTTGGACTTTATCGGTGACTTCGATCATTATATTGATTGAAACTTTCAATTCTTCATGAAATATCCAATCTAAAACGAGGCCATCATAAAAATCATTAAGAAATCCAGATATCCTTAACATAAATCGGCTATAATCCGTCTCATATTTTTCACCAATATCATTCAATTCTTCAACAAATTCACCCAAGGCTGTATTCGTTCTGGAAACGATTAACATGGTATGTTTTATAAACTGTTTCTGCTTATACATTGGCAAGGAACTAGTTCTACTTGTAGTCATTCGAATATTCCAAGGTTCCATTTTCAATAGTTCTTCCTGTAAATGCTTAATTTTGGGTAGAGCTGCGTTCCCTTTTTCCAGAGCCTCCTTAATCTCCTTACGCATATTCTGAACCAATCGAATATGTTGTTCCTGCTTAATTATTTTTCTCTTTGCACTTTTGTTCTTGAACTTTATAAGCATCTTTTTTTTCTGAATCAATGCTTTGAGTTGTCCTTCAACATCTCCATATGAAGCAAGTTTTTCTTGAAGAACGGAGATTTCATATTCTTTTGCTTCTATCCTTTTCCTGCAATCATGAAACTTCAAAAAAGCCAATAAATATTCTTGTCGTTCTCTCTCTAATTGTTCTTTTTGATTCCCTAAAATCTTACTAAATAAACCTTGAATAGATAGTTTTTCTAATTCAACAATATCTCTCCCTTCTTTATCAAGAATCAATTCCAGTTTTTTAAACTCTTGATATCTAAGCTTCAACCTTTTTTGAACACCTTTGAGGTGGACTTCAATTTTCTCTTTCAGAAACCTTTGGGAGAATAAATCATCGATTTCTTTATTCATGTTTTTCATTTATTGAAGTTGTAAATAATGACCAAATTCTTGATTGGATCAAAGGTTACCAGAGCTTACAGGTTTAAAAGTTTTAAATAAGCTTTTTCTTTACTTAATCTATTTATAAAGTCTAAATAAGCACTCCCTTTTTCAATGCCTCCTAAATAGTTAAAGTTATTATTTGATTTAATCCGATATGCAAAATATTCTGTATCATCACAATCATTATTATGCACAACGAAAGTAAAAGCTTCAGCTTTTTTTACTTCAACTTTATAAGGCTTATATTTTTCTACCCACTCTGTTGTAACAGATTTACTTTTGAAGTAACAAATGATTCCTTCATCAATGACTTCATAAACTCCTGCAAAATAAGTAGTTGGATTACCTGCGCATTGAAATGCCGTAATAGCATTTCCTTTGTTATCTAAAGCTAATTCACCACCACAACAATCACAGCCATCAATAGGCTTACAAGGTCCTATTTCATCAAGGTAACTTATTAATGTATTATCCTTTACCCATAGTTTTCTCGCTTTAACTTCCTCAATAAACGTTTGATCTTTATCATCAAGACCTAAGTACTCTCTGATTTCAGGTTTGGTAATTGCCGTAACAATTCCTATGATTGCAAGGATTAACATTATTAAAGGAAGTATAGATTGTTTATTCATAAGCTTTTCTTTTCTCTAGAGAAGGCTCGCATACTTACTAGCTTTGCGAATATAATAACTTTTAGATCAAGTTAAAAAACAATCGAACTGGTTTGCAGACAGATAAATAAACTTTGAACAGATCCTTATCTTTACCTATCAATCTTAGTTATCAATAAGCTGTATTAGATGATCTTAGTACATCATAAAATAAATATTGACTATTTCTGTCTATGCCTTTCTAGCCTACTCTTCGTCGCATCCTCACCTTGATAGCTAAGATTGAAAGTTTAGAGTTAAAAAAATACCCGATGAATTTAGGTGAGATGAAGTCTTGGGAACACTTTCAGGATCTCTAACAAAAAAGCCTTGTAGTCTATTGACTTACAAGGCTTTACGAATATTAAGTGTGATCCCGCCAGGACTCGAACCTGGAACCTGCTGCTTAGAAGGCAGCTGCTCTATCCAGTTGAGCTACAGGACCGTATTTATCTGCTATTATCTTTTCTTAAGGAAAAAATAAGTACAGAAACTGGATATTTAAGGCCTTACTTCTAAGGCGATGCAAATTTATATCATTTTTTGAAGAAAGCATAATTTTTAGGTTTAATTTTTACCCCAATCGAAAAAATGTAAACGATGCTATATGTATGGCGATTGCAAGAACGATATTTTGGATTTGTGTTATGGTGCTATAAGCTATAAGTTTTTAGAGTTCAGAAAAATCACTTACTTTCGTTATAAATAATTTAGGCCAATAACTTAATACTATGAGTCAATCAGATAAAGTTCAAATTCACGAAAGTTGGAAAACTGTTTTGAAAGAAGAATTTGATCAGCCTTACTTTTCATTAATCAAACAAGCAATTATCAAAGACAAACAGGCAGGCTTAACAATTTATCCTCCTGGATCACAAATTTTTAATGCTTTTGATTCTACTCCATTCGATCAAGTCAAAGTTGTGATTATCGGTCAGGATCCATATCATGGGCCAAGGCAAGCACATGGGCTCTGCTTTTCTGTGCAAGACGGTATTCCTTCTCCTCCCTCACTAGAAAACATCTTTAAAGAACAAAAACAAGATCTCGGAATAGAAATACCTAAGAATGGTAATTTACAAAGATGGGCAACACAAGGTGTCTTTCTTCTAAATGCCGCACTGACGGTCAGGAAACATCAAGCAAATTCTCATAAGGATATTGGGTGGCATAAATTTACTGATGCTGTAATTAAAAAACTTTCAGATGAGCGAGATGGTTTAATCTTTCTACTTTGGGGAGGATTCGCAAAAAAGAAATCAAGTTTAATAAATGGCCTTAAACATCATATTTTGACCTCGGGTCATCCTTCACCACTTAGTGCGAATAGAGGATATTGGTTTGGTAATAAACATTTTTCCAAAACCAATGAATTGTTAATTAAACAAGGAGCTGAACCAATCGAATGGTAGCTAAAAGATAAGTCGACAATATATAATTGTCTTTTTAAGCCAAAGCCATTTCTGGTGTTTTAATAACTGGTAAGGTGAAGAAGAAAGTACTACCCTCCCCTTCTACAGATTCTACCCAAATTTTACCTCGATGCCGTTCTACGATTTTTCGTACTGTCGCTAGGCCAATACCCGTACCTTCATATTCTTGTTTGGTATGTAGGCGAGTAAGCATATCAAAAATCTTCATCTGATTTTCTTTGCTAATACCTATTCCATTGTCTTTAATATAAAAAGTATGATAATCGTTTTTCGTTTCGAATCCAATTGTTACTACTGGTAATCGTTCCCCTTTAAATTTTAAGGCATTACTCACCAAGTTTTGAATGAGTTGCATCATTTGAACTTGATTAGCCATTACAATTGGGAAATTATCATAATCTTCTATATTAATTGTTGCAGAACTTTTTACAATTGGAAATCTTAAGTTTCCTTTTACAATTTCTACAATATTTCTCAAATTAACACGCTTAAGGTTTTCATTTCCACCATCAATTGATACCCGAGAATAATCTAATAAACTATTGATCAATTGTTCCATTCTTGTAACACCATCTACAACATAGCCCATAAACTCATGAGCTCTTTCATCAAAAAGGCCATCGTATTTTTTCCTTAGGATTGAAGTATAAGCATTGATCATTCGTAAAGGTTCCTTAAGATCATGTGAAGCAACAGAAGCAAAATTCCTAAGGTCTTCATTAGAGCTTTCTAAAGCTTTATTTTGTTCTTCTATTTTTACTTTATTTTGTTCGAGCAGTGTATTTGTATCAGATAATAAGTCATTTACTTTTTGGAGTTCGCTATTTTGATGATTAATTTGTTCATTCTTTTCTTTCAATAAATCCGAAGATTTCTTTTGTGCTTTATACCGACTCACAAATAATAATAAAAGCACGCCGAAAGACATAGCAACAACCGTCCATATATAGTTATATAATTTATCTATTTCTTGTTCTTTTGCAAGCACCTCATTATCTTTTTTGAGCAATAAAATTTCATTCTCTTTCTGTTCAATCTCGAAATTTTTCTTTAGCTCTCCCATTTGTTCTACAGTAGTTTCATTTAAAACACTGTCCTTTAAAGCTGTAAAATCTTCGCTATATACAAGGGCTCTTTTATAATTCCCCATGTCTTTATAAGCCTTTGATAATAATTCTAAAATCTCAAGTTGGCGAGTCTTTGATTCTATTTCTGTAGATAATTCAAAAGCATTTTCTAGATAAGGAATAGCCAATTTAGGTTCACCTTTTTTAATAAACATATCAGCCAAAGTACGTAAAGTTCCAATTTCTCCCCATATATCCTTTTGCTTTTGCTTTATCTTCAAAGATTCTGTAATATATTCATAAGCTTTATCATATTCTTTCATTGACATATAAGTAGAGCCCATATTCGAAAGCGCGTATCCTATACCAGAAATGTGATTGATTTCAATTGCAATTTCATAAGCCGCTCTATTATATTCCAAGGCTTTTTTTAGCATTTTGAGGTTTTCATATGTAGTTCCCGTAGCAGCTAAACAACTAAATAACATTTGCTTACCCTTTTTTGATGCATTGGTAAACGTCTGAGCTTTCTGATAATACTCCAAAGCTTTATCATACTGTTTTTGATAATAAAATAACGAACCTAACTCATAAGTAGCAGTTGCTATATCAATAGAATCATTTATTGCTTCAGCAATTTTGATAGATTCCAACTGTTCTTTAAATGCTAATTCATACTTACCTTGGCTTCTATAAATAATAGCCTTTCTACCATAAACTGCTCCTATTCTCTTTGCATTCTTTAATTCATTATTTTCAAGTTCTTCAAGACATTGATCATAATAAGCCATTGCCATATTATAATCACTAAGCCATTGAGAAGCATAGCCAAGAAAATAAAGAATATCGCCTTTTAAGGTATCTTCTTTTATTTCTTCAAGAAATTCGAGCCCTTCTTTGGCTACCTTTAGTGTATTAGTGTGATCCTGAATTGCTTGATAAGCATTTAAGATATTTAGATAAGAACTTATTTTGAGTTTTTTATTCTTAGTACCATCCAATTGAGTATGGACATTAAGCAGACTATCTATATTAGTCGAGTGAACATTAATCGAAACGAATAATGAAAAGACTAGAAATAGATGTTTAATTATTGTATGGTTCAAACCGCTTAATTTGTTTTTTAAAAAACAGTCAAATTGTAATTTATGGTTTGGAAAATGCAGGGTTATATTAAAATATTATAAACAACTATTATACCATGAACAATAAGAGACCGTCCTATGCAGGACAGTCTCATTAATTTTTTAGTGAAAAATATTTTTATTTTTCTAAATAGAACTATAATAAGGAAGCCATTTCAAGTATTTAAAGTCGCTTCCTTATTAACTTATTTAGTTGGTGGTGGGCAACCATCATAAGGTTCCCAGCCTCCTTTAACATTTAGTTGATCTCTTTTTTCCAATTTTTCTACACCAGAATTAACGATGTTAAGAAGTTTGTTTTCTTTACACATTTGACAAAAATTTTAAATTAAGGAATAATTGAACACGAGGGGTAGAAATTAAATAGGATAACAACATAGCTCCAATTATTATACCAAAAATCTAGCATCTAAACCTCAGTATGATAATATTCTGATAAACAAGAATAGGAAATTGCTTACTTTAGTGTTTTTCAGGTTTATACCTAACATGTAATGTTTTTGGGGAATCCCAAAATTTCAACGTCAGTATAAAATCTGTTTAAAAACCTTCTAATATTAATTAAATGGCAAAGAAAATTCTTCAAACTGGTGCTATATTAGCTGCTTTAGCAGTGATTTTGGGGGCCTTTGCTGCTCATTCCTTAAAAAATCACTTGGAACCAGAGCAAATAGCAATCTTCCAAACTGGTGTTCGATATCAATTTTATCATGTTTTTGCATTGCTCATCCTTGGCATTATTACATTAAACTTTAGACATCACTTTTTTAAATACGCTGCCGGGGCTTTTATCCTTGGAATTGTTTGCTTTAGCGGTTCTTTATACCTCTTAGCATCAAGGTTTGCATTAGGAATAGAATCCTGGACTTGGCTAGGGCCAATTACGCCTATTGGAGGAATGTTTTTTATTATTGGATGGATACTATTATGTTTGGGTCTTTCAAAGTCGAAACCTGGATGATAGCTTCGCTATTATGTTAGAAATTATTCCTGTGAGACCTTACTTATCCTATACTCCTATTTTATTATAATCGACTTATTCTATTGAATAATTTTAAGATTACCGTCGAATAAAATCAACAAATATTATGAAAAGCAATTATGAAAACTATGTAGACATCATGCAAAAGATTGCTGATGTAGAACATTCTATTGCTGTCCTAAATTGGGATAAAGAAGTGAATAATCCTAAAAAAGGAGTCGCCTTTCGAACCCGGCAAGTGGCCACCTTATCTGGTATTGCACATGAACTATCCACGGATAAAAAATTGGGCCGACTCCTCGAAAGTATTTTACAAAATAAAGAGAACCTTGAGCCAAAGCAATTAAAAAATGTAACATTAAGCCTTAAGAAGTACATTAAGACCAATAAACTATCTAAAGAATTTGTAGAACGCAAATCCAGAATAACTTCAGCTACTTATGAAGCATGGATAAAGGCTAGAGCAGCCAATGATTATGGTTTATATAAAGATGCCTTGAAAGAAATCATTGAAGTAAAAAGAGAGGAAGCAAAATATATTGGATGGGAAGATCACCCATATGATGCCCTACTTGATGAATATGAACCAGGATATACGACAGCTCAATTAGATGTTTTATTCAAAGATGTCCGTAAACAATTGGTTGATTTTGCAGAAAAAATAAGGCGTTTGCCACAAGTTGAAGATTCCTTTTTATATAAATTTTATCCTAAGCAAAAACAATGGGATTTTGGACTGTCTGTTTTAAAAAATATGAACTATGATTTTGAAGCTGGTCAACAAGATATTTCTACTCACCCATTTACAACTAGTTTTGGTTCAACAGATGTTAGAGTAACGACCAGAATTGATGAACATAATTTTGGGAGCATGACATGGAGTTGTATTCATGAAGGTGGTCATGCTTTATATGAACAAGGATTACTTACAGAACAGTATGGATTACCTTTGGGTCAAGCAATATCCTTGGGCATTCATGAATCTCAATCTAGGCTCTGGGAAAATAATGTTGGTCGAAGTTTAGCCTATTGGAAATCTCAATATGACAATCTAAAAGCAATTTTTCCAGCAAATTTAGGCACGGTAAATCTTCAATCGTTTTATAAAGGCATCAATAAAATTCAGCCTTCTCTAATTCGAACTGAATCGGATGAAATTCATTATCATTTTCATATTCTAATTCGATATGAGATTGAAAAAGGTTTAATAGAAGGTAGTTTGGAGCTTGATAATTTAGATGAAATTTGGAATGAAAAATACAAAAATTATCTAGGGATAGAAGTACCAGATGCGAATCGAGGTATATTGCAAGATATACATTGGGCTTTTGGCTTGATCGGTTATTTTCCCACCTATTCTCTTGGCTCATTCTATGCCGCTCAGTTTTTTAACCAAGCAAAAAAAGATATTCCAAGCTTATTGAATCAAATTGAAAATGGAAATAATGCTGGTCTATTGGATTGGTTAAGAAAGAATATACACGAACATGGAAAACTCTATTCTGCTGATGAACTATGTCAAAGAATTACTGGTGAAGGTTTGAACTTTAAATACTTCATGGACTATGCTACAGAAAAGTTTAATCGTATTTATGATGTGGTCTGATTTGTACTATCAATATGTAGTGATATTAACCAATCCATAAGGATCATTTAACGGTATTTAACAGAACCCAGGGCTTTCATGATAGTCAAAGGTGCAGAACCTTTAATTAATTTTTAGAACAAAATCGATCCATCATGAAATCACGAAATTCTTTTTTAACCTTCGCTTTATTATTGATAACAATAAGTTTATCTGCTCAAGTTTCTTTAGGACTTAGAACAGGAGTAACTAAATCAAATATGTCAACGATCAGTGCCATAGATGCTGTGACACCTGATTTTAAAACCATTACAGGTACTGAGATTGCCGCCATTGCAGAAATTGCTATTTCAGATAAATTTGCCATTCAACCAGAATTGGTATATACAACAAAAGGATTTAAAATAAAAGAAGGTCTGGGCATTGACCTATTCGGTTTTGACTTACCTCTTGGTTTAGAAGCGGTTACTAAATTAAAATATGTAGAGATGCCAGTCCTTGCGAAATACAAATTTGGAAATAATCGACTTAAAGGATACATCAGTGCAGGGCCATCTGTAGGTTATGCTGCTAAAGGGAAATTAAAATCCAGAGCTAAAGTAATCATTGATATTCCAATTTACAATACGGATATCAATCTTGATAATGCAGATCGTTTTGATATTAGTGCCAATATTGGTATGGGCATGAGTCTAAGTACAAAAGGTGGCGGGCAAGTCTTTTTAGATGCAAGGTATTCACATGGATTTAATGGACTTGACAATATTTCAGTAATAGATTTAGAAGCAAAGAATAGAAGTTTTGGTTTAACTGCTGGATTCTTAGCGCCTTTATAAAACAAGTAGATAAAAAGCCATTTGCCACTAATCATCCTTAATGATTAGTGGCAAATGATTTATATAAGAATCTAGAATGGTTTACTAAACTAGGCAGGATAAAATAGCTCAGTAAGTTTAGTAAACCTCTACCAAACGACTTCAAATGAAATCATAAATAGCTATTCTACAATTTCTTTTTTACGATTTCGATACCACAATACTCCGATAGTACCTACGAGAAGATAAGGCATAGCCAACATCATAAAGATGCCTTTATTTAGACCTTTACCTGCCGTTCCACCATCCTGGAGATTCTTTTCAGCAGACATTTTGCACATTGGACATTGAGCATTCATCTCAACGGAAGTCAAATTAAAAGCAAAGATCAGAGAAAAGATCAAAAAAGTATATTTTATTTTTTTCATTGGATACAAATTTACGAATCCGAAAACCTAATAGCAATCTTTTAACATTAAATAGATAATTGGTCCGGTAACCGCTACATAAAACCAAAGAGGAAAAACAATTTTTGCCATTTTCCGATGCTTCTCAAGCTGCCAGGTATATCCTCGAATGTAAGTAAACAAAATAAAAGGCAATATGACTGCCGCCAGAACAATATGAGTTATCAATAAAAAGAAGTAAACATATCGAATCATTCCTTCCTTGCAAAATTTAGTCTCTGGGCTTGTAAAATGATACAAAACGTAGCATGCTAAAAATAAGATCGACAGTCCAAAAGCAATATTAATAAATAAGCGATGCTTATCAATGTTTTTCTTTTTAATTTGAGAAAATGCCATTGCAAGAAAAACGGCACATATTCCATTTAAAGTAGAATACACTGGTGGCAAAAAAGTAAAATCAATTCCAGTATCAAGTTTTACCTGTCGCATAAAACCAACGATGAATAATACAATCACTGAAATAGCGATAGCCCATACATTCATCTTTTTAGCTAGTTCAAGATTAGGTTTCCTTTCCATTTATTTTTCAGTTTCTCTTTTTAACTTTGCCTTTTCTTCCTTTTTTCGCGGTAGGATTAATGCCAAATGTTCAACTAATCTTATAACAGAATTTTCATTATTGATATCATAATAATTGCGAATCGTTCCACTATCATCAACCAAGACAAAAAAGGGATAATCATCTGGTAAGTTCAAAACATTTGTACTTCTGGGTATTTTTTTATCTGCTCCTCTTTTATTCAAATCCGGAATTTGATAAGTTGCCTTGATCAATTGAGTAAGCTGTGCTTCGCTCCCCGAAAGAAAAATATTTTGCTTATTGTTTAGTTTCTCCTTTGAAGCAATCGTATTCAATTCGGTAGGTCCCAGTGATTCAGTTTGCAATGAATGTGAAGCAAAAATCAAATCATCCCTGTCGTGAAATTGAGAATACATCCTTCTTAAGTAATCCATCGTCTTAGGGAAAGAACTTTGTTTTTGATTAAAAAAACTAACCACCATTACTTTTCCTTCAATCTCTTCTCTTGTCCAGGTCCTTCCATTTTGATCAACTAATGAAAATTTAGCTACTCTACCATAATCATTTAATTCAGACATCAAGTCTTTATTATAATCAAAGCCAGCTTGAAGATAATACCAGGAGCCTAGAGGCAAGCCTATAATGAACAAGAAAAAAGCTGCTGATTGAATATATTTTTTCATTTGACTTTTATCTACTTATCGTTCTTTGAGCGAAATAGGATTCTTTAAACTTTTATGACAATCCGAGTAAAACCCTGTTTCAATATTACAAAAAAGGCGAGCAGCTTCTAAGTGTCTCGCCTTTTTTTATATATCATTTCGAATGTCCTTAGTTTCATGATATCAGGAGGAGCAACGTAGCCTATAACTCCTTATTATTTTTATCAATGATTTGCTGACGACTATTCTTTGTAGGAATTACCTTCATGGAAAGAAGGCGATAATTGCCCAGACCAATAATAATGTAGGAAGTAATAGCACCGTCATTGCTAAGCCTTTCACTTCATAGCTTCATGTGCATAAATTCGTATACAATGAAAGTAAGCTTTGTATATAGCTAAAGCCAATCATCAAGGGATACATTATCCATTTTGGCCAAATGCATTCCTTCAATAATGTGCCCATTACCAATTAACGCAATCGCTACCTCGACAAGTGTAATAATTCCAAGCAGGATTAATCCTTTGACAACTAGTTTTTTAGATTCTTCGTAACTGAGTCCCATTGGTATTTAGATTAAAGTGTTTTTAAATTTTTAAATAAAGTCTGTTTGGTTAATACGGTCTCTTACAGTAGGTAAAATACTAAGGAATACAAATACCCACACCAAATCTACAAAGTGCCAATACAGCCCAATCTTCTCAACCATTTCGTATCCATTCTTACGTTTGGTGTATAAACTCCAGATGCTACATTAATCAGGATAATCAATAAAAAGGCTACACCTGATAAGTACGTGGAATCCGTGGAAAGCCTGTAATAAAGAAGAATAAAGCACCAAAAGCCTTAGGACCTTGTATTTCCTTTCGGATCTGCCCATCTACATCTAGAACGGTATAAGCCCCATACTCATAAGTACTATGATCGTGATGATAAGTAATTAAATAAGGTGATTCTGCTTCAAATTCTTCTCCCGCAAATTCTTTTCCATAGTGATCCATTTTTGTAAAAAACCGATTTTCTGGAATATCTGTTGTACCTGGTTCAAGGTAATAATGTGTATTCACTTTGTGAGTATGATCTTCAGCATGAGCCGCCTCGCCATGTGAATCAGCCCCATGTGAATCATGACCATGATCATTATGAGCATCACCATGATGCATTTCTTTTTCAATAAATCCAGCCTTTTTCAAGTCGTCTCCAGAAAGGTAAACACCACTTTCAAAATGATTGGAGAAAGGATCCTGAGTAACCGTTACACCCTCACCTTTAATCAAAGTTGTCCATTCCCATGCTTGACATCCAAGGAAAGTTGCCCCTCCAAGAACGGTCAAAAACATCCAGAAAATTACGCCACGTTTATTTTCGCGATGACCTTCCTGAACAGCTCTCACCATTGTGACAGAACTCACAATCAAGACAAAAGTCATAAAGGTCACAAAAATAAGTGGTGCGCCATGAAGACCAAATGGAGCTGTTGAAAATACAAAATCGGGTACGGGCCATGTAGGCATACTAAACCTCATTGCTCCATAGGCAATAAGGAATCCTGCAAATGTAAAGGCATCCGATAAAAGGAAGTACCACATCATTAATTTTCCGTAACTCGCTTTAAATGGAGATTTTCCACCATCCCAAGCATCTTTTTCGGAAAGTACATCTTCATCGTGTAATGCTGCGTCTGAAGCCATTTATTATCTTTTTAAAAACGACATAAATATGTCTTGTTTGTTAATACTTTGATGAAATCCAATTCATCTATGATTGTAAAACGATAAATGCTATTATATATAACCACAAAAAGTCGAGAAAATGCCAAAGTGTAAGTGTTAACTCAAATCTCAATTTCCTTTTTGCTGTTGGTTTAAATTTTAATGCAAATGCGTGAATTATGGCAACAATAATTGCTGCTATTCCACCAAGAATGTGCAAGCCATGAAAACCAGAAAACACATAAATAAATGATCCACCAGGGTTACCATCCATGCGTCACTCCAATATCATATACAATTCCATCCAGGCCTTGATATTGAAAAAACTAAAAATGCATATTCCCTAATACCAAAGCTCAATACTAATAATCCTTTATACAAATTCTCTTTTCCTCTTTTGAAAAAAGATGTAGGACAAATGCAGCGTCAACACTGCTTAGCAAGTAGGACTGCCTGTATTTATAAAAAAGATATTTGGCAGTCTGAATTCTAGAGAAATTACCAGCAGCCTGTCGAACAACATAAGCACTGGTCCAGGCCATGAACATCATGGTAATACTAGCGCAGGCCACCCATAAAGCAAATTTATGTGGGTGAATTTTATTTCTGGTCTGTTGTTCTGATATTGCCACGCTCATATTCTGTTAAGTTGTATTTTTTGATAATTAAAATTTATCAAAAAACAATGCGAATAACATAATTGGTAAATAAATAAAAGAGCTAAACATTAAACGCAAAGCTGTCTTTCGGGTTTCTTTTTTATAGAAATCCCAGCCACACCAGGCATAAATCAATCCGGCAGATTAATAAGTATTACTGGCGGAGATACAATTCCAGATGTACCCCCATAAAGATAAGGCACCAAACTGACTGGGATCAAAAACATTGCATAAATGAAGGATTGAAATCCCGAATTATTATTCTTTTACTCCTCTTTTGGAAGGGCAATAAATGCATTCCTGCTTTGCATATAGTCCTCAAAGGCCATCCAGGCAATTGCCCAAAAGTGAGGAAATTGCCACAAGGAATTGAATAGCAAATAAAGTCAGCGCCAACATGGTCAATTTCTCCTTCAAAGGCTACACAACCAATCATCATTGGTAATGCTCCCGGAATCGCTCCAATAATCACTGCGATCGGAGATATTTTTTTCATTGGTGTATATACAAAAGCATACAAAGATCAATGAGATCATTCCCAACAATGCCGTCCAGGGATTAAAAGTTGCCAGAATTAAAATACCTGCCAAGCTCATAAATCCTGCAAACATTACTCCTTCAGAGACACTCATTCTTCCAGTTGCTATGGGCCGGTCAGCTGTTCGTTTCATCAATTGATCAGTACTCCCTTTCGAAAGACCTGATTCAAGGCATTAGCAGCACCTGTGACCATAAATCCTCCGAATCCAGAGTAAAAATACTTCAAGCCAATTGATCAATCCTGATGCAGCAATTAAATAAGCCATCACAGAAGAAAAGACAACAAGCAGAGATAAACGCAATTTTACAAGCATTACATAATCTGCAAACTTTTGCTTCAAAGAACTGACCTCCGTTTGATTGGCTACTTTTGTATACACTATTTAGTATTAATCAGTTTACTTATTAATGAGTTTCAGATTCATCTTCTGAAACTGGTAATATTTGAGGATAGAAATCTCTACCATCTTTTCCATAATCATAAGGCCAACGGTGAACTACAGGAATCTTTCCAGGCCAGTTACCATGTCCAGTATCAATAGGTGTCGTCCATTCCAAAGTAGCTGCACCCCAAGGGTTTTTTGTTGTCATTCTTTTTCCTTTCCAAATACTGTAGAAGAAATTAATTACAAATAAGATTTGTAAAAAGAATACTATAATTGCTGCAACTGTAATAAATTTATTTGTCGCTTCAAAATGAGCAAAGGCATCGAAAGTATCAAAACTGAAATATCTTCTTGGAACACCTGCCATTCCAATATAATGCATCGGCCAAAAGATTGCATATGCTCCAATGAATGTTCCCCAGAAGTGAATCTTACCAAGTGTCTCATTCATAAACCGGCCATACATCTTGGGAAACCAATTATATATTCCAGCAAACATTCCGAAGAAGGCTGCAATCCCCATTACAATATGAAAGTGAGCCACAACGAAATAAGTATCGTGCATTTGAATATCAATGGCTGAGTTTCCTAAGAAAATTCCAGTCAAACCACCAGAGATAAACATAGATACAAATCCAATCGCAAATAGCATCGCTGAGTTGAATCGTATATTACCACCATATAAAGTAGTAATCCAGTTAAATACCTTTACGGCTGATGGAACAGCAATGATAAGCGTGAAGATTACGAATATATTTGAAATAAATGGATTCACTCCTGACATAAACATGTGATGCGCCCAAACGATAAACGAAAGAAAGGCAATTGCTAAGATTGAATAAACCATCGCTTTATATCCAAAGATTGGTTTCCTTGCATGCACCGAAAGAACTTCTGAGACCAGTCCCATCGCAGGCAATATGATAATATATACCTCTGGGTGTCCTAAAAACCAGAACAAATGCTGATATAAAACAGGACTACCTCCTACTCTATCCAAAGCTTCACCTCCTACATAAATATCACTCAGGAAAAAACTCGTTCCTAATTCTCGATCAAACATTACTAAGAAAAATGCTGATGCCAATACTGGGAAAGATAGTAGACCTATAATCGCTGTTACAAAGAATGCCCAAATCGTTAATGGCAAACGCCACATAGTCATTCCTTTAGTTCTAAGATTTAATACGGTTGTAATATAATTGATACCTCCAAGTAATACGGAGACCACGAATAAAACCAAACTCACTGTCCAAAGGGTCATTCCTGCTCCCGATCCAGAGGAGGCCTGTGGTAATTCACTCAGAGGGGGATAAGCCGTCCATCCTCCAGAGAATGGTCCAGTACTCAGGAATAATGAGGAAAACATGACCACTCCAGCTAAGAAGAAGAACCAATAGGAAAACATATTTAATAAAGGAGATGCCATATCCCGAGCTCCAACTTGAAGTGGAATCAATAAATTACTAAATGTACCACTCAGTCCAGCCGTTAATACAAAGAAGACCAGTATAGTCCCGTGCATCGTGACCAGCGCATAATAAAACTGAGGATCTAATTTTCCAATTCCAGCTTCATTAACAGCAATCCATTTTCCAAGAAGCGGCTTAATCCATGTTAAACTATCTTCTGGAAAACCAAGCTGTAATCTAAAAATGATGGACATTCCTGCACCGATGATCGCCCAAAAAATCCCTGTAATAAGGAATTGCTTAGCAATAATCTTATGATCCTGACTAAAAACATAATGCGTGATAAAATTCGATTGATATTTATCTCCATGATGATGATCGTGAAAATGGTCATCATACCCTTGCTCTTCGATAATTAAATCCGGATCGTATGTAGTTACTAAATCAGTAGCCATTCGTAAAATATTTATAAATAAAGTCCAAAATAGGACTATAAATCAAATTGAGTTTTGTTATTTATTCTATTGAGTTAATATTTTGAACTCCGTTCTTCTATTCTCTTTTCTTCCAGCTTCTGTAGCATTATCTGCCACTGGAAGGGTTTCACCATAACCAACAGAAATCAATCTATCTGCAGCAACACCTTTATTAATCAAATAATCATATACTGCTTTTGCCCGTTGATCTGATAATTCTAAATTGGATTCTGATGTTCCTGTATTATCCGTATGACCAGAAATTTCTACGGTCATATTTTTATTTTTATTAAGCACTTCAAAAAAGTTATCCAATTCGTATCGAGATAAACTTGTTAAATTAGATTTACCCGTTTCAAAATTGACATGATTCAATCGGATAATTTTTTCATTAATATCCTCTGCAGCAAGTGCTCTTTCAACCGCAGTATTAAAATTCAACCTTCTTTCTTTGATTTCAGGTTCGAGTAATTTTCCTAAATGTGGATCTTCATCTGTACCTCTTATTGTACTAAAATAGTAAGATGTTTGACCTGCCATCCATTCTCTCCATTCTTCTTCAGAAACTACTTCAATAATACGACGCATACTATAGTGACCTTTTCCACAAAGCTCAGCACAAGCCAATTCATATTGAAAATCCTCATAACGTTTGTTACTTTCCGGATCTTCTGGATCACTCAATTCGTACCATTCAGGATACATTGGTGTGCCGTCTTTTTTTAAGACTGATAAGTTTTCTCTATACTCTTCAGTAGTAATTGTAGGTGTAAATACGAAATAAGTTGGCAGTCCGGGTACAGCATCCATCTTTACACGGAAATGTGGGATATCAAAATTGTGAAGTACATCCCTAGCAGTAATTCGTACCCTAACTTTTTTTCCAACTGGCAATTTAATGACCTCACCTGGAGCCGAAGAAACAATATCATCCCAACATTTCTCATCATTGAAATCCATTCCCAATGAATTGGAAGCAGTAATGTTTTTGAAATATTTGGTACCTAATGCACCATCAGGTCCAGGATATCTCATGATCCAAGCAAACTGCATTCCAGTAGCTTCTATTTCAATATGCTCTTCATTTTCACCGACATCAGCCATTACTTCATTCCAAGCATCTAATCCACCAACTACTAAAAAGGTCATGACAACAGCAGGTACTGCCGTCCAAATAATTTCCAGTTTGTTACTATGAGGAAAATAGAGTGCTACTCTACCCTTTCTACCTCTATACTTATAAGCAAACCAGAATAGGTAAATATGTGTTATTACAAAAACTATCCCTGTAAAAAACAGTGTCAAATTAAATAAATAGTCAAGTTCCGGACCATGTGCTGATGCAGCCACATGAGGTCCATATCCTAACATAAAAGGTGCATAGTAAATCGCAGAAATGATACAGCCTGCTAGAAATACTACAAGGAAAATCATGGAAAATAGGGCATTCCAATTATTAGTTTCCTCCTGCGCTTCTTCTTCTCCTCGGATTTTATTCGCTAGCTCTGTTACTTTTCCGATTTGCACAATGACTAGAGCAATCAGAACAACACAAATAAATGCAATTAAACCTGTCATTAGAATTATTTTAAATATTATTAAGTTATTAGACGGATTTAATAATAATCTATTTTTTATTAAGCCATCCTAAAATGTTCAACACAATCTCCTTTTAGTCTATTGTTTATGAAATTTCAGTATGTCAAAATAGCTTATCATTAATTTTGTCCCGTCACTTATTTCAAAATACAATGCTTTGCCAATTCAGCTTTTCTAAGAATGATGATGAATACTTTCCGCATAATACGGATCTCGTTCTGGTCGCAATGACGCTTTTGTCAATTGATTAAAAACAAAATAAAAGAAGAACGATAAGAATCCGACGAAAATACCCAGTTCTAATAGATGCGGATAGTCAAATCCTGTAACTGAAGGTAAAGCTCCATGTAAGCCTTCTGCATGAGACAATTCTTTTAGTACACCTGGCTTGATCATATAAAAGAAATCCCACCAGTGGCCAAACAATACTAAAGCTGCAACAAATCCAACTGAACCAAATTTTCGTTTGGTATCATTTCTCATCAAAATCAAGAATGGAAGTCCAAAATTCATGATTAAATTACCGAAAAACAGCACAGGATATTCGTCTCTTCTAGTTTTAAAATAGGTTGTCTCTTCCCCTACATTCGCATACCAAATCAACATGAATTGAGAGAACCATAAGTAAGTCCAAAACACACTAAAAGCAAATAGCAATTTACCTAAATCGTGAACATGTTCTTGAGTTACATCTTCTAAAAAACCTCTAGACTTTAAATATATTATTGTCAATAAAGTCAAAGCCAAAGCAGAGACTAACCAACTTGCTGTGGTATACCAAGCATACATTGTACTATACCAGTGTGGCTCAATCGACATCGTCCATAACCAAATCAAGGCACAAGAAGAGAATGCTGCAATCGGAAGGAAGGCCGCTGCATATAATTTTATTTTTCTGTGAATCGCATAGTCTGCTGTTCCTGCTTTATCTTCATGAATAGATAAGCCTCTTAAACGTCTTGCAAAAACAAAGTACCAAAGCGCAAGAAAACCCAAAGTAGCAATAGTATAGAATGTTGGGTTCAAAAAACCAGATTTTCCAGTCAATACCGGATCGGCCGCAACTGCATCGGCATCAGCCCAATGGTATAAATGATGCCAATGGAACCAAATACCTGCAACTATAATACTCATTAGTATAAGTCCTACCAATAAGAACTGTGCATAGGCTTCCCAAATTCTTTTGATCACAGCATACCAACCTGCATAAGCACTAATTGCTGCACAAATAGCAAAGAGTGATACAAATGCTATCCCTGTAAAGAAAACAGAATTGTGTAAGAAATTTGTCCAGAATCTGCTATGGATATGCTCTGCGTTAGGAGATCCATCCATGAAAAAAGAAAGAGCAAGACAAACAACACCAAGTAACATACCACCAATCAGAACACTCTTTTCTCTTCCTTCGAACGTAAATTGATTCATTATAATACTTTGTTTTATTGATTCTATTTCAATTCCCGAAAATGGGAGTTAATTTAGTTTTTATTTATATTAATGTCCACCATCTTCATCATGACTATGACCATCTCCAGCATCATGGCCTTCAGATCCATGCCCTCCGTCATGATCACCATGGCTATGATCTTCGTCACTATTATGATGCTCATTATGATCTTCTGCTATTTGAGGCATACTAGATCCAGGAACATCAGCTGTATTAGATGTCATGGTATTTGCAGATTCGTTATAAATCATCTTTCTTTCTTTAGCCTGAAGAGCATGAATATAATGAATAATCTGCCATCTTTCTTCGTAAGATATTTTATCAGAATATCCTCCCATCACACCTTTACCATACATAATTGCATGATAGTATCTTCCATTAGAAGAATT
This sequence comes from Saprospiraceae bacterium, assembly GCA_965277415.1. GTDB lineage: Bacteria > Bacteroidota > Bacteroidia > Chitinophagales > Saprospiraceae > JAHDHW01. The sequence continues at coordinate 14,979 of CBDICS010000068.1, read as the reverse complement.
GTAAAAAGTATCCTGCAAGAAATTAGCAGGTACAGCAGGATATTTCGCATTTGGATTAGCCTCATCTACGATCCAACCATTTCCATCCCCTTTTTCTCCATGACAGATTCCACAATAGATATTGTATAAGTCTTTAGCTTTTGCAAGACCAGCATCTGTAATTGGAAAAGGATTATCAATGATTTCATTCATTGCGCGTGCCCGTTCATCATCTGTATTTGTATAATAATAAGGAACACTACCATTAACAGGAACAGAGATTGAAGTCTGATTGCCTTTCACACTTGTTCCAGCATAACCTCTTGGAATTGTTCCTGCTACAGGATTACGAGGCATAGAAAGTTCTTTCAGTGTTTTCACACTTGCACTATCCCAAGTATTTAAATAGTAATAATTAAAAACATTCGCTTCATAAGCAACTGAATGCCCCATGTCTGGCATATATTCTCTTCCTGGATTATTTCCAGAAGGGCCAGAACAGGCATTAAATGTTGCCAAGGTAGCAAGCGCAATAAATAGGATTAATATATTTTTGAATTGACTCATTTTTAAATAATTAGGGACGAAACAATCATCATCCTTATCAAAAAATCTTTAAATGGTTTTTGTATTTACCTCTGAAGCTCCTGTCTCGGTAAAGAAACCTTTTAGTTTATTAATTTCTTCATTAGAGTATCCATTGGTATCAAATGCAATACAGAATTTATCATCTGTGATTCTATCATCTAATGTTGGATTCGTTACACCAGGTCCTAAACCACAAACCGTATAAAAAGTAACAACCATACCTATAGAAGCAAATAAGACCGTAAGCTCAAAGGTAATCGGAATAAAAGCAGGTGCAGAAAAATAAGGCTTACCTCCAAATATAATTGGCCAGTCCCGAGTAAAAACCCAAGTCATAAATAAGAAAGCCGTTAAAGTACCAATCGCACCATATACAAATCCAGCAATGTGTAATCTAGATTCAGATAATCCTAATAAAGGATCAAGACCGTGAACTGGAAAAGGAGAATACACATCCATGATATCAAGGTGGTCTGCATTGGCTTGTCTCACTGCGCTTAATAGCTCAGTTTCATCATCATACAAACCATATAAAACTTCTTGGTATTCTTTCATTTTTTATAATGATTAATATTTTTCAAATTATTTTTTACAAATTATTTAATGTGCGTGTTCTTCCTCATGATGAGGTTTTTCATGCAACATTTTATCATAATTTGCACGAGCGGCTTCCCCTGAGTATTGGTCACCAGATGATTTCAATATTGCTTTTACTTCCGCAATTGCAACTACAGGAGCGACTCTTACAAAGATCAAGTATAGTGTAAAGAACAATCCTATCGTTCCGATAAAGATTCCAATCTCCACCCAGGTCGGTACGTAATAACTCCAACTTGAAGGCAAATAATCTCTTGCCAATGTAGTTGCAATAATTACGAATCGTTCAAACCACATCCCAATGTTTACAAATATGGACATGAAGAATGTGATGAATATACTTCGACGGTATTTTTTCACCCAGAAAATCTGCGGAGATAATACATTACATGCCATCATCCCAAAATAAGACCACCAGTACACACCAAGGGCTCTGTTAAAGAAAGCAAATTGCTCATATATATAACCAGAGTACCAAGCGATAAAAAGCTCAGTAAGGTATGCTGTTCCTACTATTGTTCCAGTCAACAAGATTACCTTGTTCATGGACTCTATATGGTTAATCGTAATATAATCTTCAAGCTTAAGAATTTTTCTGGTCATTATCATCAAGGTCAATACCATTGCAAAACCAGAGAAAATTGCTCCTGCTACGAAATAAGGAGGGAATATCGTTGTATGCCAACCAGGTATTACTGAAGTGGCGAAATCAAAACTTACAATCGTGTGAACAGAAAGTACCAATGGTGTAGCTAAACCAGCTAGTACTAGAGAAAGTGCTTCCCATCTTTGCCAGTGCTTTGCCTTACCTGTCCATCCAAATGCTAAAAAGTTATACACTTTTTTTCTAATTCCTTTTGCTCTATCTCTTACTGTTGCAAAATCAGGAACTAAACCAGTATACCAGAATAATAGGGATACAGTAAAATACGTAGAGATTGCAAATACATCCCAAAGTAGTGGAGAGTTAAAATTCACCCATAAAGGTCCTCTTGTATTTGGGTAAGGAAAGATGAAAAAAGCCAACCAGATTCTCCCCATATGAATCCCTGGGAAAAGCGCAGCACACATTACTGCAAAAATGGTCATCGCTTCCGCTGCACGGTTTACTCCAGTACGCCATTTCTGCCGAAAAAGAAGTAAAATCGCAGAAATCAAAGTTCCTGCATGTCCAATCCCAATCCACCAAACGAAATTGGTAATATCCCAACCCCATCCAATTGTACGGTTAAGATCCCAAGATCCAATTCCCATCCAAATAGTCCAGCCAATGCTAAAGAGTCCAAAAGCAAGGACGGAGACGGAGACGATGAAAGCAATAACCCATGGACGACTCGGAACACGTTCCGTTGGGCTTACAATATCCTCCGTTATCTGGTGGTAAGTTTTACTACCGGTAATTAAGGGTTCCCTGATGGGAGAAACAACTGCGCTCATATTCTATATATTATTGAGTTCTTTGTTATTTTTTCTAGTCTAAATTTCGATTACTAACTTTATAAGATTAGCAAGCGTAATTTAAAGTATTGTCCTACGAAGTAATTTTATCTAATTCTTCATCTCTATTAACCACTTTCATAGAGTATTTAACAGATGAATCAGTATTGGTTTCTTCAATTACTCTGTAGATTAAGTCTTTCTTTTCAGTTAATGTTTTAGCCAAATCTCCTTTTGCATTATTATCATCACCAAATACTATCGCGCCAGTTGGACAAGCTGTTTGGCAAGCTGTTCGTACATCAGAATCCATTAATTTTCTTCCTTCTTGCTTAGCAGTAAGTTTACCTTCCTGAATTCTTTGTACACAGAAACTACATTTTTCGATAACACCTCTTGAACGAACGGTTACATCTGGATTCAAAACCATTCTAGTTAGGTTGTCCGCACCATATGGCACTTCTTCCCCATTAATAGAATATTGATTACCAGGGAAAAGATCTGCTGTTGTATAATCATACCAGTTGAATCGACGTACTTTATAAGGGCAGTTATTCGCACAATATCTAGTACCAATACATCTGTTATAAGTCATTTGATTCAATCCTTCAGAGCTATGGTTTGTTGCTGCTACTGGACAAACATTTTCACATGGAGCATTATCACAATGCTGGCACATCATCGGTTGATAAACAACATTAGGGCTTTCAACATCTCCATAATAATAGCGATCGATTCTTAACCATGTCATTTCATGATGGCGAGAAACCTCTTTTTTACCAACTACAGGTACATTATTTTCAGCCATACATGCTACAGAACAAGCATTACAACCTGTACAAGCATTTAAATCGACAAACATACCCCAGTGATGACCATTTTTATATAAATCTTGGTGACCACCATATAAGGTTTCCTCATTCCATCCTTCTTTCCAATGCAGACGCTTAGCTTGAAGTGTTGTTGTTTTTTCTTCTAAATCTTTAAGATTTGAATTAAAAATTACGGATCGATCAACTAATGAACCTTGAAAAGCTAATTTTTGCTCATCAACGTTTAATCTTTTCTCTGCATCATCATTATTTTTTAAATACTCTCCAGATGCATCCTTTCCAGTAATTCCCATCGTATGGTGATATTGCACACAGGCAAATTCTCCATCTTCTGCAACAATATTTATTGATTCTAAATCGGCGTAGTATTTTGTATTCCCATTAGCATCCAAAGAAAGCCAAGGTTGAACATTCGTTCCTACAGATTTTCCAGCGAGACCTACAACACCTCTTCCATATCCAAGTGCGACAGAACAAGTACCTGGCATTTGTCCAAACTGTGGAAGCGCAGTAATTCGATTAGTAGAGCCTCCAACTGAGAAATCTACAATCTCTGCTTTACCTTTTGCTTGTCGACGACCAATGCCCATGTATCCACTATAATCACTTCCATCCCATAATACAGGAACACTCAAATAATTACCCCAAGTAGTCCGAGTCACAGGATCCGGAACCTCTTGCAACCAAGGGTTATTAGCATATTGGCCTGCACCTATAGTAATAGACTCATAGAAAGAAAGTTCTAATTCACTTCCAGATGGTTTATTGATCAAACCTGCCGCTCTATTTACATCAACATTACAAGAACTAGTACTTTCAGCAGCACTGCTTGATTGAAGAACGCCATCATGTAGTGCTGTATCCCAAAATCCTTGGAATGTCGCAAACGAAGATTGCTGAGCAAAGACACCAGCTTGCCATGAAGCTTTTACATATTCGTAATATGGTTGATCAGCTGTTTTATTTAAGTTTGAACTATTCGCCCAAGTCAATAAACTAACTTCAGCATTTCTAGTATCAAATAATGGTGATATTGTAGGTTGGATCAAGCTATACTGCCCTCTTTTTGGTTCTGCATCTCCCCAAGATTCTAAATAATTATGAGTCGGAGCTACATAATTACAAAGATTCGTTGTATCATCATTCAAGCCAGAACAAGAAACTTTTAAGCCGACTTTTGACATGGCCGCAGCAAACTTATCCCCATTTGGTAAATCAAAAACAGGATTACAAGCATCCATTACAATCAGTGCATCAACTGAACCATTCTCCATTTCTTTAATCAGGTTCTGCACTTCTTTATCTACACCTTGTCGTTGAAGAGAAGCATTTGTAAAACTGATTGTAGAACCGTAATTACCTAAGAGATCATTAATTTTATTGACTAATAATTGTTCGCCAACATTATTAGAACCAGATACTACCAGTGATTTACCTTTTTTCGATGCCAATTCCTGGGCAACTTTAGCTAAACCTTTAGCAGCCTTAGAATTTAAGTTTGGCGCACTTACTTTAGAACCTCCAGTCAATCCAGCTACTGCATTATATAATGTAGCGATAGCTGCTCCTTGCTCTGAAGGTTTAATTAATATACGGTTATCTGCATTAGATCCAGTCATTGACATACCACTCTCAACTTGAATGTGGCGAGACATGCTTGCTCCTTTTACAGATTTAATTTTTCTGTTTTTTGCATATTGAGCAGCATATTCAATAGGAGAAATCCAAGTTCCTAAGAAATCAGCTCCAAGGCTTACGATTACATCTGCCTTATCAAAACTATAATTAGGAATTACTTTATCACCGAAACTAGAAGCATTTGCTTCTAATATAGCCGAGCTGGATACAGCATCATAAGTAACTAATTTTGTATTACTATAGCTAGCCGTGAAATCCGCGATTGCACGTTTAGAGGTAGGACTAAGAATAGTATTAGAAATAATCCGTACTCTAGATCCTGAAGAAAGTTTATCCTGCACTGCTTTATCTAAATCTCCCCAAGAGATGGCACTCATTCCGCTTGCTCCAATACTACGAGGCCCTTGAAGGCGATTCGTATCATATAGATCTAAAACAGAAGCCTGAACTCTAGCACTAGTTCCTCCACCTGTAACAGGAGACATAGAATTGCCTTCTATTTTAATCGGTCTTCCTTCTCGGGTTTTAACTAAAACAGCACAATAATCTCCTCCTTTTACAAAAGAAGAAGCATAATATGTAGCAACACCAGGTACAATTGCATCTGGTTTTGTAACATAAGGAATGGCTCTTTTAACAGGAATTTCGCAACTAGCAGCAAGCGTAGCTGCGCCAATTCCAAAACCTAAGTATTTTAGGAAATCTCTTCTTGAAGCTCCAATTTCCAATGACTGTTCTTCAGCCAATGTTTCGATAATTGGTAATTCTTTGAATTCGCTGTTTACGTTTTCAAGAAAAGAAGGATCATTATTCTTATCCTCTATTCCAACCCAAACATCTTGATTATTATTCTTCATATCTAATTTGTGATATAAATATTATAAAGGTTCTGTTTTAAATTTACGTGAGTAGTCCGTTCTTAGTAATGACACTTTTGACATTCCAATCCTCCTATCTCTTCTACTGTAACAGCACTTCGTTTTCCTTCTTTCATCTGATCGTGGTATTTCTGATAGGACTCATAATAAGGATTATCTCCAAATTTCACTTCTGTTGTTCGGTGACAATTAACACACCAGCCCATAGATAAAGGAGCATGTTGTTCTACTACTTCCATTTTCTCTACTGGTCCATGACATTCTTGACATTCGATTTCTCCTATACTAACATGTTGAGCATGATTGAAATAAACATGATCAGGTAAATTGTGGATTCTTATCCATTCAATTGGTCCTTGAATTTGTTTTTTCCCATCATTAGTCAATGAAGTTTTTATACCATTCCATTGCTTTTCAACTTCTCTGTTGCCAGCTTTGTTTAATGCACTTAAGTTATTGTCTTTCTTATAGTTAGCTCCAATCCATTCTTTAAAGACATCTTCAATTTCAGATTCAGACATTTGGTCATAATTCTCTATATATTCTTTAGTTGTTGGATTATATCCTATAGATGCATAAATCTTAGAAATCTCTGCAGTTCCATACGTTGAGCCTTTATCAATTGCTGAGTGGCAATTCATACAAGTATTAGCAGCTGGTATTATAGAGTGCTTACTTCTTCTAGCTCCATCATGACAATACTGGCAATCAATCTTATTCATTCCTGCATGTGTAGTATGAGAAAATTTGATTGGCTGTGTTGGTTGGTATCCTTGTTGACGCCCTAGAGCGATTGCATTATTAATAGTAGTATAGCCTCCAAAAATAATCAAAGCAAAAAGAATAAATCCAACTACACCTGAATTTGAAACGGACTGCAAAAATGATTTTTTCTCAGTAAGTTCTTTTCCATCTTTAATATCCGACATCCGGTTAAGATTGGAAATAATTCGAGCTAAGACTAAAGCAAGAATTCCAAGTATGATAAAAAGGGTAATAAAAAGGAAAGTATTATCGCTTTTGGGTTCACCTGAAGTTTCTCCGCCAACTTGAGTCAATCGTACTGGAGCACAAGAACCATCATAAGTACATTGAATATAAGTCAGTAAGGCGTTGATTTCTTCATCAGTAAGATTTGGAAAACCGGTCATTGGCGATTTTTTCCATTCATTATATATGCTATTGGCATAAGAATCTCCAGAAGCGATAACTGCTGCTGAGTTTCGAATCCACTGATAAAGTACATCTTCTCTTCCTTCCCATCTTTCATTTATACCACCCAAAGCAGGTCCTGTCATATCATCGATCATACTTTTATTATGACACGAACCACAGTTAGCTTTGAAAAGTGCTTTTCCTTGATCGACGATTTCGTCTGCTAAGGCGTAATTAAAGGTAAGAAATGTTAAACTTATGAGTAAGAAAAGTCTGGAAATCAATGATTTGTATATCATTCTAAATTGACTTTAAAATATAGTATAATTCATTAAAAAAGACATAAAAACTTTATGTCATATTTTTGTCAGCGCAAAAATACAATTCGATGTCAATATTACCAATATAATTTATGTAGTGATTTCTATTTAGACAGTTTCTAAATAAGCTATAAGATTTAGCTTATGCAAGAAAGGATAAAAAGAGGCGCAACAAAGGGAATAAAATTAAGTATACAGTCTCTTAAAAATACATTGTCACTAGCCTTCGATCATAGTAATATTAAATATACATATGATCAAAGGCTAGTGGCAATACATTTAAGCTGCATAATTCTTTTGATATCTGACTACACAATCGTTTAGATCTTTGATTGTTTCAATCTGGTCAACATCTTCCTTAGTTAGTTCAATATTAAACCATTTTTCAAATTCGAGAATAATTGTCATTTTATCAATTTCATCAAGAAGTAGATCATCTTGAAGGCTGGTAGTCAAACAGATTTGTTTGGGATTGATTTTAGCGGCCCAACTTACCACATTAATTACGCTTTCCTGTAGGTTCATATTTTTAAATATGTTTTTGAGCTTATTTTTTATAATAATACTATTACTTTAAAAGTATCAATACTCTTAAAGTTGCTTTTGCCAAGGCAAATTATTAAAAAAATCTAAGCTATCATACACCAGCAAGGTTCAAAACTGTTGCATGAAATTGTCAACTAATATAAATCTAACGAATTAGAAACGTTGAATGTCCGCTTTTTTTTTTATGAATTATAACGTTTAACACTTTTTGATAAATAGACGGCATTCTGGGAGATGTTGGTTAATTGCCATAAGTCACTGAGGTTGAACAGCTAAACCTTATTGACAAACAATATCCTTCAAGATGTTTAAATGAACGATTTAAAACAGAAAAGCCACCCTAATACAATTAGGATGGCAGACGTTTTAATGATTATGTTGAGTTTTCGTTTTAGAGCATGTTGGGGATTTAGGCTTCGGCCTACAAACACCAACATGCTCTTATGAGTTTATAACAAGATTTTCATTCTGATCAGATAAAACCCATACCAAAAGGACAACAGCAATGATTTCAATCATAATAGGTCAATTTTTTAAATTGATTATTAAATCTAATGAAATCGATCTGGGAAAATAACAATCAATACTTTTGATGGGTGTGATGCAAAAATAATAAAAAATTATAAAATTCAATAAATTCAAAAGTAATTTTTGAGTTTATACAGATACCTTAGCTTTTATATGGGGATATGGATCATAGTCCAAAAGTTCGAAATCTTCAAACTTGAAATCAAAAATTGATTTCACATTTGGATTGATCTTCATTGTCGGCAGATCCCGTGGCGTTTCTTGACAATTGAAGATTCGTCTGTTCCAAATGATTGAGGTATAAATGTGTATCACCAAACGTGTGAATGAAATCACCAGGTTCAAGATCACAAACCTGTGCCATCATCATCGTCAATAATGCATATGAGCCTATATTAAAAAGGAACTCCTAAAAAACAATCCGCCGATCTTTGATATAACTGACAAGAAAGCTTGCCATCAGCAACATAAAACTGGAACAAGCAGTGGACAAGGTGTCAAAGCCATTTCATCCAGTTCCCCTACATTCCATGCATTGACCAATATTCGTCTAGAGTTAGGATTGTTTTTAATTAAATCAATAGCTCTTACGATTTGGTCGACAGTTGAGCCATCTCGTCGCTCCCAACTTCTCCATTGCTTTCCATAGACAGGACCTAAATCTCCATTTTCATTGGCCCATTCATTCCAGATTCGTACCCCATGATCTTGTAGATATTTAACATTAGTATCCCCTTTCAAAAAACCACAGCAATTCATAAATAATAGATTTGAGGTGCAATTTTTTAGTGGTTACCATCGGAAATCCTTTGCTTAGATCAAAACGCATTTGATAACCAAAAAACTGAAATCGTTCCTGTACCAGTACGATCATCTTTTTCAAGTCCATTATCTAAAATATGTTGAAGCAATTCGTGATATTGACGCATAATTATAAGTAAGTTAATAGACGGAATTAATAATAAGCTATTTTATTTCGTCCCTTGGGGCATGGAATAAGGGTGCTCAATCTAATTTAGCAAAACTAATTCAAATTATATATTGTTCAAAAGATTATTAAAACATTCCTTCGTTTATTTTTGGATACCAGTATATTCGTTCTGAACAACTTCATTTTTTAGAAGTTGTTCAAAAATAAAATCATAGATATGGCTTATAAAAGCATGCAAGACTGTGTAAAAGATCTGGAAAAACATGGTCACCTTATTAGAATTAAAGAAGAAGTTGATCCTAATTTAGAAATGGCTGAAATCCATCGAAGGATTTTTGATGCAAAAGGCCCGGCTATTCTTTTCGAAAAAGTAAAAGGTAGCCCCTTCCCTGCTGTCTCTAATATCTATGGAACTTTTGAACGGACAGCTTTTCTTTTTAGAAAAACAATTGACAATGTTCAAAAAGTTATAGAACTCAAAGCTGATCCTAGTAATTTTCTCAAAAATCCATTCCGATATTTAAAGACGCCACTTACGGCTTTGACAGCTCTGCCTATGAAGAGTAGGCTTGGTATTCCTGTTACCTATAAAGAAACCACTATTGATCAATTGCCACAAATTGTTAGTTGGCCAATGGACGGAGGCGCTTTTGTAACTTTACCTCAAGTATTTACTTTACCTCCTGGCGATAAAAAAATCATGCAATCGAATATAGGCATGTATCGTATACAATTATCAGGCAACGATTATATTCAAAATGAGGAAATCGGTTTGCATTATCAATTACATCGAGGTATAGGCGTACACCATACAGCATATAATAATACAGATGAGCCATTTCGGTGTTCCGTATTTATAGGAGGGCCACCTTCCCATGCTTTTGCTGCTATCATGCCATTACCCGAAGGTATTTCTGAATTGACATTTGCTGGTATGTTAGCTGGTCGCAGGTTCCGATATGCGACTAAAGAGGGGCATTATTTATCTGCCGATGCAGATTTTGTAATTACTGGAACAATTGTCAGAGATTTAAAAAAACCGGAAGGTCCATTTGGAGATCATTTGGGCTATTATAGTTTAACACATGATTTTCCAGTTTTAAAAGTAGATAAAGTCTATCATAGAAAAGATGCCATCTGGCATTTCACGGTAGTTGGTCGACCGCCGCAAGAAGATTCCAGTTTTGGATACCTTATCCATAAAATAGTTGAAAAATTAGCGCCACAGGTATTTCCAGGCATTAAAGAAATCAATGCAGTAGATGCAGCTGGTGTCCATCCACTCCTTTTAGCAATTGGAAGCGAAAGATATATGCCTTTTCGAGAAAAGCGTCCAGAAGAAATACTAACTCAAGCCAATAATATTTTAGGTACAGGCCAGACTTCTCTTGCCAAGTTTTTATTTATTGCCGCACAAAATGATGATCCGACACTGAACTGTCATGATATCCCCATCTTTTTCGAACATCTTTTACAAAGAGTGGATTGGAAAAGAGATTTGCATTTTCAAACGAAAACAACCATAGATACATTAGATTATAGTGGTGCGGGATGGAATGCCGGCTCGAAAGTTATTATCGCTTGCTGTGGAGATGTTTTAAGAAAGCTTAGTACTGACTTACCAAAAGGTTTTCAATTACCTAATGGTTTTTCAAAACCTAGTTTCCCACTAAAAGGTATACTTGCTATCGAAGGGCCTGCATTTGAGAATCAAAAAAACGCTGGAACAGAAATAGAAAATCTGGCAAAACACTTAGAGCTATTTGATATGGACGAATTACCATTAATTATAATTGTTGATGATAGCACATTTACTGCGGAGACTTTAAACAACTTTGTTTGGGTCACTTTTACAAGAGCCAATCCTTCTCATGATATTTATGGTGTAAAAAGTTTTATTGAGCATAAACATTGGGCTTGTGAGGGTTCTTTGATTATAGATGCGCGAATCAAGCCACATCATGCACCGCCATTACTTGTAGATACTGAAGTTTCAAAAAAAGTAGATTTGTTGTTTGAGTCTAATGCTGAATTAAGAAAATGGTCTTAAGAAAGCGAAAAGAGCTTATTTAAATTGCTATTTATCAAGCATTTAAGTTATATAAAAATATAGTGTCCTTAGAATTCCAGCTATTGATTTCATTAATGAATTTAAACAAATCCAAATTTTAATGAGTCGAATTTTGTCTAACTAAAAATAAGTAGATACCTTAACGGGCTTATAATATGATTTTAAACTAAACGAAACATCAAATGAAAAGGAGACTGCTACTCTTATTAGCTACTATTTTAATTCCAATTATCACATTTTGCCAAAGTGAAGAAGCCCCGCAAACCTTAGATCAAATGATAGATAGTTGGTTTGGCTATTTGACAGGTTGGTTTGTCAATATCATTTTTTATCAAATTCAATTTTCAGAAAATGTTAGTGTTTTTTGGGTTCTATTTCCCTTGATTCTTGGGGCTGGATACTTTACGGTATACTTTAAGTTTATCAATTTCTCTGGTTTCATGACTTCAGTTAATATTGTAAGAGGAAAGTATGACGACCTTGAATCTGATAATCGAGTAGATGTCTCTGATGCAGTACATACAACTGAAGGTGATAATCCAGATACAGTTAGAGTAGAAGGACATTCTGGTGAAGTTTCACATTTTCAAGCACTTACAGCAGCCTTATCTGCAACAGTTGGCTTAGGAAATATTGCTGGTGTAGCAGTTGCTGTTTCGATCGGTGGTGCTGGTGCGACCTTTTGGATGATCATTGCCGGTTTTTTAGGTATGGCTTCTAAATTTGTAGAATGTACATTAGGTGTAAAATACAGAGATATTGAAAGTGATGGGACCGTATATGGTGGTCCAATGTATTATTTGAGCAAAGGTCTAAAACTAAAGGGGTTTGAAACTTTAGGAAAAGTCTTAGCGGTTGTTTTTGCAGTAATGTGTATTGGAGGATCATTTGGAGGTGGCAATATGTTTCAGGTGAATCAAGCCTTTCAGCTAGTTGAAAATATTACAGGTGGTGAAGCATCCTTCTTTCATCAAAAAGGATGGTTGTTTGGAATCATCATGGCTATTCTAGTTGGTATTGTAATCATAGGAGGAATCAAATCTATTGCAAAAGTTACGGATAAAGTCGTTCCTTTTATGGTCTTAATTTATGTATGTGCCTCTCTATTTGTTTTGATTTCAAAATATGATATGATCGGCGATGCATTTGTACAAATATTTGATGGCGCCTTTACAGGAGCAGGAATTGCAGGAGGTGTGATTGGTGTTTTGGTTCAGGGATTCAAACGAGCTGCATTTTCAAATGAAGCAGGAATCGGTTCTGCATCCATTGCTCACTCAGCTGTTAAAACAAATCATCCTGCATCAGAAGGAATGGTTGCTCTATTAGAGCCTTTTATTGATACCGTTGTGGTTTGTACAATGACTGCTTTAGTATTAATTATTACAGGCAATGTTACCGCTGAAAATGCTGGATTAAATGAGGCTCAGGCCATTTTATTGACTTCAGGAGCTTTTGGATCTGTAATATCTTGGTTCCCTTATGTGTTGACAGTTGCTGTTGTACTCTTCGCTTTTAGTAGTATGATATCTTGGTCTTATTATGGTTTCCAGGCTTGGTCCTACTTATTTGGTAGAACTAAAAAAACAGAGTATACCTATAAAATTCTATTTTGCTTATTTGTAATAATAGGCGCTGCTTCGACCTTGGGTTCTGTACTTGCCTTCTCGGATGCGATGATTTTTGCGATGATGGTTCCAAATATGATTGGTTTGGTCATTCTTGCACCTAAAAGTCAAAGAAGAACTAGTCAAATATATGGCTCTAATACGAGCTCAAAAATAATTTTTTTACGTGTCATTGGTCATTCGAGTAATACGAATGACCAATGATTATTCTATCCTCTCCCGCTTTCTTCAAGTATCTTTTTATTTATATATGTAAAATACCTCTTTCAAGGTAGGGTTTCTAAATTGTTATTTGCGTAACTTTGAATATCCTTAGTAGACAAACCCCTATTTGAAACTCCCTTCCCTTTTTTTACAATTTTGATTCTTTTTTTAATCCCCATCTTTCTGGTAATCTATAAATAAAGTCAAGGCTTTTTTATGACTTGTACCTAGGATTTGAAAAAGAACGATGATTTTTAAGCTTACACACAATTTAGACCAAGATGAAAAAACTTTTAATCAAAAGCAGTTTCTTTGCTTTGTCTTAGCCTGTTTTCTATTTCCATTTCTGCACAAATTATTTATGTAAACGTTGATGCACCTTCTGGTGGAGACGGAACGACCTGGGCAAATGCCTATCGGAATTTACAAACTGCGATTACAGATGCCAATAATGGAATTGGAGATGAGATATGGGTAGCAAAAGGAACTTATTCTATCATTGGATCGGCTGATGATTCTTTTGATATTCCTTCAGGAGTCGAAGTTTATGGTGGCTTCCTAGGTACAGAGAATATGCGCTCATTAAGAGATTGGTCAGCAAATGAGACCATTCTTGATGGATTGAATACGACTCGAACTATTGTATATTTCCTCAATGTCGATAATACTACAATATTAGATGGGTTTACGATTAAAAATGGATTCGCAGATGGAATCAATACCAAAGGTCGATCAGGAGCTGCCCTATTCATTGATATCATAGGTGGGACTAATTCAGATCCTAAAATCATTAACTGTACGATAAAGGATAATCATTCTCATGAAAATGGTGGCGCAGTGTATGTTGATGGCAGTAGTTCGAGTGTCGCTGCTCCAGTTTTTGAAAACTGTACATTTGATAATAATGATACTTTCGCTGATGGAGGGGCACTGTATCTCTCTGGAATAATCAGTGGGACTTGTACACCCACTTTTGAAAAATGTACGTTTAAAAATAATTTATCTGTAAAATCTGGTGGAGCAATATTTCTCAATGGAGAAAACGGAAATGCAACAGCTACAATAAAAAATTGTGATTTCGATAATAATACTGCTGAAAGCAATGGAGGTGCGATTTATAGTGTAGGCGCATCATCTGGTCAGGCAAATCATATAATAATCAATTCCAGGTTTTATGAGAACAAAGGCTTTGCTGCTGGTGGTTTGTACAATAATGGTGCGAATGGAGGAAACTGTAGCCCTACTATTACCAATTGTACCTTTTATTTAAATGAAGCTACCGGCAATACAGGGACAGGTGGAGCTATCTATAATAATGGTAGTAGTGGAACAGCTAATCCGACCATTAGCAATTGCATCATCTATGGCAATATTGGACCTTCTGGTTCTAATGTCTTTAGAAATGTGAATAGTAGTCCGACGATAAAATACTCATTGGTTGATGCTGCGGACTGTTCGGCTTTAAATAGTGGTACAGGTTCTAGTGTAATTTGTGGTTTGGGGATGCTATATAATTTAGATCCATTATTTGAAAATACAGGTACTGGGGACTTGCACTTACAGATTGGTTCTCCCGCAATAGATAAAGGCAATAATAGCGACAATGCTGAATCTGAAGATTTAGATGGCAATGCAAGGCTCGTCAA
>CBDICS010000067.1:0-33675 GCA_965277415.1 Saprospiraceae bacterium | reverse complement strand
TTATGAATACCCCGTTTGCATTATAAGATTAAAAAATGGAGACTTTGGTCTTATTCATTGTCCAAATGAATATAATTTAATCGAAATTGAACATATTGAAACAGGACAAACTATCCTACCTACAGTTTCAAGGAATCCTGATGACTGTTTTCACTCCAGATTAAGAACAAATCCATCTAATACAAAATTAATAAATTCAGGATGGGTATGGCATCCATATGGCATCCTTCAAATTTATGACCTAAATGAAGGATTTAATGACGCTTCAATCTTTGATAAATCATTTAATGCATTACCTATCAATTCAGAAATTTGTTCAGCAGAATTCTTAAATGATGATCTAATTTATATCTCTTCAACTTTCGAAGAACAACTCGATTCTGAAAAAGAAGAAAAATCACTGCTTAATCCAGACGAAATTGGATTGTACTCAATTTCGAAAAAAACATTTATGAAAAAAATTGAAGTAAAACAACAACTAGGCTCTTTACTTCCATTAAATGAAGATTACGTAATTGATTTGTATCAATTTCCTAAATTAATTGATATGAATAAAGGAAAAGTAATTGCTACATTTGAAGATATTTATTCAGGTGAACAAAATTCATCAATAATCTGGAATAGCAAAACCCCTCCTATCGCATTAGATAAAGAAAATAAAAGAATTGCAATCGGGGGAAATACTAAAATCGAACTACTAACATATCAATAAATGAATCAGGCCTTTCTGAATATAAAAGCCCTTATGGGTAGTATCTTAAAAAACAGAAATAGAAATGGAATTAAGAAACGCAAGACACACAAATAATTTAAAATCCATAGTTGAATTTTACACCAGCATTATCGGATTAAAGGTTTTGTTTTCTTTCGAAAATCACAATGACTACAGTGGTGCATTTATAGGTAAAGCTGGTCATGATTGGCATTTAGAATTTACAAGTTCAAAAAATAAAGCTGAACATAAATTTGATGTCGAGGACATGTTGGTCTTTTATCCGGAAAAAAAGGATGAATTTGATGAAATTATTGAAAGGATTGAATCAAACCATATTAAAAAAATAAAGTCAGAAAATCCTTTTTGGGATGACAATGGGATTATGATTAAAGATCCTGACGGATTTAGGGTTATAATAAGCAATATGAAGATAAAATAACCTATGTACAATCTTCTAATTCATAAAAAAGCAAAATTGAAAAAGCAAATATGTAATCCTAATAACATCAATATTTTTCTAATATTTCTAGTATGCTTGTTCATATTTGGACTGAGTTGTAAAAGACCAAAACCTCCCTATCCTAGCTTGCCCGAAGGCGAAGAATTTATATTAATCGAAGAAATTGAAAAGGAGATCAACTTAAAAAACCTGATAGAAGTTTTAAACAAACTACCTGATAGTCCAAAGAACATATTAGAAAATCTCAATTATAGAGAAGTGAATACAAGTCAGGATCTAGTAAATTGCAAACTATCAAAATTTCAACATCGACTGATAACTAAGGAATCAAATGACAGTTCAACTATCCATTTAACAATATGTGAGTCTTATATAAACGTAGAATGGGAAATAGATACAATTCTAGGAGATCAAATTTCAAAAATAGTAAAACAAGCAATTCAAGTTGGCTTTTTTCTTCATGAACAAACAATTAGAAGTGAAAGGATAATAGACTCTTATAGTGGCCCGAATCATTTAATTTTAAGTGTATATCGTAAAGAAAAAATAAATTCAGGAGGAAGGGAATCAATTATCTTAACTAAGACTAATCAATGAAAATAAGTTTTATGTCTAACATCTTCAATTTTTAAGTACTTTTATACCATGAAAATAAAATCTGAACTTGGGGTCATGGCCCTTGAAAATGAGGAATATTTTCCTTTCGGAAAACAAGTTTTCTTTTTTGAAGATATGATGGATTCGTTTAAAGGAAGGAAGTTTGATGTGTTTTTCTTTTCTCCTCTCGAATGGCAAAAAGGTCGATCAAAACTGGGTGGATACAAATTAATAGGCAAAGAATGGGTAAAAGTAAAAGAACAAATTCCTGATATAATATATGACAGGGCCTTTTCGAAAGACAATTTTCAAAAATCCCATATTGGAAACTGTAGAGATTTCCTTGCAAAATCTAAGAGAACGATCTTAAATCCTTTTGGACTAGTAAGTATTCTAAACAATAAGGTGAAATTTCATCAATTCCTAATGGATAAAAACATTCCCACATTAGAATGCTATGATTTTTCTGTCCTTGAAAATCCTTCATTTTTTGACTCGACACCTATTAATAGATTTTATGTGAAACCTACTTTTGGTTCTAAAGGTGAAGGTATTTTTGTTATTGAAAAACAAAGAGAGCAGTATATCCTTTATGATAATATAGGAAAAGGAAAAACCTATAAAAGCTATACCTGGCTCCTAAAAAAACTAAAAAGTTTGATCGATACACCTGATCGATATTTTGTCCAATTAGAAGCTCAAATCAATAGATACAAAGATTCTCCATTTGATATTCGAGTACTCGTTCAAAATTATGGTGATGATTATAAAGTTACTGGTTTAGGAGCACGAATTGGTATTAAAAAGTCAATGACTTCCAACCTTAATGCCGGAGGTCTTGCACTTCCGCTAAGTGATTTGGAGTCTTTTTTTAATAAAAAATATGGTACTAGTGTCAAAGTAGAAGAAAACAAAATCAAAAAAATATGTATTGATTGTTGTAAAGCGCTAAAAAAAGAATACGGTGAATTTCTTGAAATTGGATTCGATATCTTATGTACAAGAGATAAGGGCCCAATCATAATAGAAGGCAATTCAAAGCCTTCCCGATGGATTTTTAATGTGATTGCAGATCATTTAATCTCTTTAAACGAATCTGCAGACTATTATAAATCTTTGAGAAAGGAGACCGTAAAAGTTCCTTTAGTATTTACAGATTTTTTACTAAAAAGCCGTAAAGAAAAATGAAAGGTTTTCTCAACATACTCACAGAATCCGCTATTAATAATAATCTATTAGTCTTTGTTGGCGCAGGGGCTTCTATTGGAGAAGATGGTGAAATTGGCCTTCCTTCTGGTCAAAAATTAAACAATTTACTCAAAAGCGCTTTTTATGAAGAAGATGAAACGGATGGCTTATCCTTCGAATCTGCTGCTGAATTTTTAGAAGGAAAATATGGTCGTAGAACTTTAATAGATAAAATAAGTGAGATCATAAAAAAGGTTGAACATCCAGTCAATACCCACCGACTCATTTCGGAGCTTCCATTTGAGATTGTAGTCACTACAAATTATGATGACCTTATAGAAAAAGCATTGACTGAAATCGGGAAAGAGCATTTGACAATTACTTGCGATACCGACTTAATCAATCTTAGTAAATCTGCGATCAAAGTCTTTAAAATTCACGGGTGCATCAATACTAAAAGTGATGACATCATCATCTCTGAAAAAGACTATTATGAAAAATTCTTGCTTAGTTCTTATTTATTCGTTGATATCCTAAAATCTTGGCTAACGACACATACCTGTTTATTCATTGGTTATTCGCTTTCTGATATCAATATAAAACACCTCTTTTTCGATATTTCAAAAAGGCTGGGAATCACCAATATCAAAGGTAGATTCTTTGCTGTTCAGTATAGCCCAACACAAGCAGAAATAAATCTTTGGGAAAAACGGGGGTTTGTAATCATTAAGTCCGATCAAAATGCTTTCCTTAATGATTTGATCGATGAAATTGAATTTAATGCATGGACAAGAGACTCCAAGACGCTTATTGCCAAAAAGCCAATAAGAATTGGTAAATTATCTGCTAGAGCATTAAAAACAACTGAACAAAAAACAGGTGCTGATGAACAACGATTTATTCACCTTTCTAAACGGAAGGTAGAATATTTGGGGATGAAAGATGGAGAATGGGCGCTAATAGAAGTCAATGATAAAAAAGAGTATGTAAAAGTTTTTAGTAAAAATTCTAATACTGCCGTTGATATTAAATTCCCACTAACAGTACGAAATCTACTAAATATTAAAGGCATCCCTCCCCTAGTAAAGGATATAAAAATTACAAAAGCTCAACTAAGTCCAATTCAACAACTCCCCATAACGCAGCATGACTTAATCAGTCTTTTGCCTATAGAATTTGATCGAATTGAAAAAGTCGTGGGCAAACCTGTCGTCACTATTCGTAATCTGGAATTTGAATTATTAAGTCTAAAGGAAGGAGATGCCTTATTGATAAAATCTGAAAACGCAAAAACATTCGAAAAGACCGTATTTGCTTATAAATTTAATTCTAATCCCGGTAGAGCTTTGATCGGTGTAAATAGTACCTTGAAAGATCACCTTGATGAATTAGATATTGATTATCATCATTTAATACTGGAACGTTTACCCTCCTGAGTTCTGTAGAAAAAGTAATCTGATTCAAGAAGCATATATTGGGGATAAATTAAATATTTGCTTTTCAATAGACAGAACTATTGCTCAAACTAGTAATAGTTTACTTTCTCAATGTTTATATTTGTATTATGAGAATAGAAAACTATAAACGCTTGTTGGGGATTTGTTTCCTCTTATTTTTATCCCTCGGAAAAATAATTGCTCAACCAGAGCCATGTGGCCCTACACCTGCAATGACTTCTACTTGTCTGGATGCCTGTGTTATTTGTGATATTGACGGTTTTACAGGCACCAATAATCTTACTGTACAAGGACAAACCTTTCCTGGCTTCTGTACAACGATGTATCACAACATGTCCTATATCTCCTTTATAGCCGGTACGACTGATCTAAGTATCGAAGTGGAAGTGACGAATTGCAATATAAACTGGGGACTCGAAATCGGGATTTTCGAAAGTAATGATTGTGAGACATTCACAGCGGTTACCTCTTGTAATACAGATGTTGCGCCCAATAGTACGGCCGTTTTTAGCAATACTTCGCCACTTGTCGTTGGTCAACATTATTATATCATCATGGACGGTTCTGCTGGAGACATTTGTGACTGGACTTTTAATGTTTTAGAAGGCAGTACGGTTGTTTTGGATTTGACGACCTCCGGAGTAATTAGCGGAGAAGAAGTAATTTGTCCAGATTTGACCACTACTTATTCTACCACCGGAGATGTTGGAGCGGCTATTTTCTTTTGGACTGTAAATGGCCTTTCACAAAATAGTTTAGCGCAAGAAATAGACCTTAGTTTTCCGGCAGATGGCACATATGAAGTCTGTGTGATTGCAGCAAATGTATGCGATCAGGCACCACCAACTTGTACAACGGTTAATGTGGTGACACCAGAGACCTTAATTCTGGATGAAACGCTGTGTGATAATGATTGTTTGTTAGTTGCCGGAGATACTTTATGTGAGACCGGTAGCTATGAATATGTTATTACCTTAGCAAATGGCTGTGATAGTTTAATATTTGTCGACCTGCTTATTTTACCTCAGGCCCAAGAATCTATAGATATTAATTTATGTTCAGGAGAAGCATTTTTTATTGGGACAGAACCCTATACGACTACAGGCATTTTCGTTGACACTATCCAAACCGCGATGGAATGTGATAGTATTGTAACTTTGGATCTATTTATTATTGAATGCGAAATAATTGGATCTACCGATTTTGTATCTCCAATATGTAATGGTGATGCCAATGGATTTCTAATTTTTTCTGTTGAAAATGGCACCCCACCTTTTACTTATGATTGGAGTAATATTTTAGAACCCAATATTGGCGGTGTAGGTTCTACTATACTATTCACTAATAATATGATATCTGGTGTTCCTGCCGGAACCTATGAAATCAATATAATGGATGATTTTGGAAATGATGTTGTACTTTTCCAAGAAGTGACTGAACCTACAGTATTGACAGTCAGTCCAGAAGCTTTAGATATTGATGGCTTCAATTTAAGCTGCAATGGTGGTTCAGACGGAACAGCTATTGCGACAGGAAACGGTGGTATCCCTCCTTACTTCTTTGAATGGAGTGACAGCCAAATTGGTAATCCCGCTATTAACCTCCAAGCTGGATTTTACCAAGTCAACATTACGGATGATAATGGCTGCATCCAATCCAATACGATTGTATTGACCGAACCTACACCAATTCAGTTTGAAGTCAATTTTATTGATCCAAATTGTGATGGCTTTGAAACAGGCCAAATTCAATTGGATTCTATATGGGGTGGAACACCACCATACAGTTATGCTTTATCCAATGATTCTTTCGATTTAATTTCTAATTTTCAAGATTTGCCGGGCGGAACTTATAGTTTCAATATCATGGACGACAATGAGTGTTTGACAGACACCACTAGCAATTTGATTACTCCAGATATTCCTGTTCTCTATCTTGATGATCAATTAGATGTAAATTTAGGTTGCGACATTCTTATCCCCACCTCCACCAATAATACAAACTTAATCGACATTCAATGGACAAATGGAATGACGCTCGATTGTGATACCTGTTTACGCCCGAGAGCCTTTCCCTTCGAAGATACTGACTATTTAGTAACGGTTACCTCCATTGATACCTGTTCTACCTCAGATAGCATCTCTATACATGTTGTAAAAATCAGAGATATCTTCGTTCCCAATATTTTTTCTCCTAATGGTGATGGCTTCAATGATTATTTTTATATTAATGCCAATAAATCTGTTGCATCTATCAAGTCTATGAAAATTTTCAATCGCTGGGGTGCTTTAGTTTACGAAGGAAAAGATCTCCCTCCCAACGATAGACAATCTGGCTGGGATGGATTTTTCAAAGGAAAATTAATGAATCCCGGAGTTTATGTTTGGATAGCCGAAGTTGTTTATTTAGATGGTGCGGTGAGTCAATCTAGTGGGGATGTTATGTTGATTTTGTAGTGTTTGTTGACATTTAAAAATAACCCCAATTATTAAGTTTAGGAATTGAAAAGCGTTTCAGGAGATTCAGCCGTTTTTTCAACACACTCATTGCAAATTTGAAGTAGATTGCTAACTAAACTATTCCAGTTTTTAAAAAATAGAGAAGTCGAAGTGTCATCAATTTCCAAATTAAATTCTATATTCAGTTCATTAAAATCAACAGTATCTATTTGACAACCGTAATTTAACTTTTTCAAAAAAGTGTCTCGTCGACTTTGTGTTTCTGAAATACAGAAAAGATAAGCATTATCTATTAAATCCAATAAATTAAAAACCATTTGGTATAGCTTATTATTCGGATCAACATTTGCCAGCAATGAATTTATATCGTTACAACTATCAACATGACTATTATAAAGCTTTAAAAGATTATCTTTATCAAAAGAAATTTTTGCAGAAGTAAGTAATTTCATACCTTCAATCATCTGCTTAACTTTATGCTTTAACAAGTGAATTAATTCAGATCTTCTAAGATTTGCTTTAATCTTATTTTCGTTTCTCCGATTAAAAACCAGAACTTTATGTATCAATAATATAAGTGATTCATGTTGTGTGTCATTCTCTGAAATTGGTTTTGCTATTGAACAATGATCAGATTTAGGAATTAAAATTGGGTCATCAAAATAATTAGCCCCAGATATTCTTTCTACAATTGGTTTTAAAAAAGGAATTTTGAATATGAATTTCTGCTCTAATATTTCTCGTCCAACGATGTAGAAGTCGTCTTGTTTATATAAACTTAAGAAGTCCGAGTGCAATGTTTTCAAAAAAGGTGAATTCTTTCTTAAAATATCTCCTTGTTCAATTTTAAGTAGTCTAATTCCCAATCCCAAGAAATTAGCATATCCAGAGCCATTAGACGGAGATGCAACAAGAAAAAGTCCAGTCACAATTTCTCTGTCTATAAATTCGCTTGAGTATTTAACCAAAAACCTTCTTGCTATAATTCCTCCCATACTGTGACAAACAAAAATTATTTTGTCTCTTTCAAAAATTTTCTTAGTCTCCAATTTCACTTTTAACTCAGTACATATTTCATTCGGTCCATAATCCCTAAGAAAAATATTAGTAGGATAAGAAACTGAGAAAATATCAATATTAGAAAGAGCTGGACTATTATTGATTAGTCTGGGCCAAAACACCCCCTCATTCTCTTCATACCAAGCATCAAAACCATCTGATAGAATTCCATGAATGAATATCAAAGCACAATTAGAATTAGAATTAGAATATTCTCTCAAATTCATCATTTAATCAATTGTTATTCTTGATATAAAATCTTTGTAGTTTTTTGCCTTTTGGTCTTTAATTAGATTCTTGAGATTTTGAAATGCAGTATTAGTTTTAAGTAGTGAATGAGGAATAGACATATCCATGCTTTCAAAACTCTTAATTAAGGTAGAATCTTTTTTGCTTTGAGCGTTTATTTCTTCAATTTTATTAAAAAGACTAAAAAATAGATTTAAATATTTTTCAATATTGGTTATAAATGTTTTATTAATAAATTGTTTGCATTTACTCTGCTCATCGCTATTTAAATTTGGATAATCTCCTTTAATTTTAATCTTATTAGATACCGCAGAATACCTAACATTTTCGATATATGTAATAATTTTTGAAATCAAATCGTCAAAGTAAAATTTGTTATTGTATGTAAAGCTGCTATTGATGTATTCTTGAATACTTAGGTGAGAGAAACAATTTTGGTAAAATTCAATAGTTATGATTGTACATATTTTAACTCGGCTAAATACATTATTTAATGTTTGTTCAAAATTTGAATTAAATTTACCATCTTTTAAAATTGAAACCTTCAAATCACATAAAAGTGGATTGTTATAATTTTCGCATACTGAAAAATACTCAAAACTTCTTTTTAATTGAAACATAAAATAAGGTGCTGAATCATTGTAAAAAAACTTTACTTTTTCTAATTTTTTCCCAGATTTCAAAATATTCCTTAACTCCCTCGTAAACTTGTAATATTCAATTGGCTGATTTAAGTTCCTAATATCAGTAGCTGTTACACAAGAAAAGAAATTCCCCCAATTGTCAATTTCAAAAGAAAAAAGGCTTGTAAAAAGTTCTATTATTTCATCTTGGTTATATGCTGGTGAGCCATTCTTTCTTATTTTTTCGATTTCACTGATGAAGGAATACAACGAAATTCCTTTATGATAAGAATCGGGAATTGATTCGATAGATTTATTTTTATTTCTTTCATTATAAACAAAAGTAAAGAATAATCTTGCTAAAGAACACTGCCCTTTTTCCTGATCAGATTCAAAATTATGAATTGAATATTCCATAAATTCAGTTAAAGTATTACCAGTCTCGACTCTAGTAAAATATTTAACTATTTTATTGTAAAAAATATTAATTTTTATGTTTGAATTAATTCTCTTTCCATTTTCAAGGATTATTTCTAATTCATTATCCGTAAAATCTGATCCAAGAATAAATTCAGTCAACCTAAATTTATTCCCATTCCATAACCTAAATATTCTTTGCAAATAAATATATTTATAATCAGAATCAAACTCCCTAACTATTTCTAAGAAAATTTGAAGGATATATGCCTTTTGTGATGGTCTTATTTTATTGATAGAACAAAGAGTCAAATAAAAATCAATTCTTTTCTTGTAAATACCAAAAGGCTCTTGCACACTGCTTAACCTCACTTTTGAAGCATTTGATTTATAAAACTGAAGTCGGGATTGTTCATTTTTACTTATATCTGTATAAATAGAACTGAGAAAATTTGATGTTCTGTAAACAAATAGAAACTTCAAATCTAACTTCTGTCCATCTTTGCACTTAAATATTGAAGTAAATGAAATTTGAAGTTCATGAATAAATTGAAAAACCACCATTGTAAGTACCTGATTGATTTTTTCAGGTAAATAAGTAAACACATCATCTAGGTCGTCTAAAGCAATAATTAACTCGCTGCTCCCCAAATATTTAGCATGTTTAAAGCATGTATAACTTATTAAAGTGCATAGTAAAAATTCATTTGGCAAATGATTCCCATGAAATAAATCAATGATAAATTGATGATAGTCAAATTTCTTTTCAGTATTAGTATAGGAAGTATTTAAGTTTTTCTTTTTGAATAACAATGAAACCAATTCAATATACTCCGTTATTCTAGGCGATCTATATGAAGGTATATGACTTCTTATATTAAAATCTTCTAACAGGCTTTTGAAAAATTTTAGAATGTAAGGCTTATCGTCCTTTACTAAAATTTGATAGAAGAGTGATTTCAAGTGATCCCTAAGTCTATAATTTAAATTCGGTGCCCAATATTTATTTAATGTAGAAAAATTTATTATTTCAAACCTAGAAACACTTGACTCTCTTGATTCAAGATAATATCTTAAAAAAGTGGATTTGCCATTTTTACCATAACTATGTAAATAAATTACTTTTGATTTCTCTATGGCATTATTTAACTTTTTCCATTCTTGAGAAAAAACATTTTTATCAAAAAAGTATTTTTTAAAATCGTTTAATGTAAATTCTGAATCGCATTCAGGTAATTCGAATTTCATTACCTTATTAAATACCCAATCATTTTTATCTTTTTTCCAAGTATTAGAATTTCTATCGAAAAACTTATATGTAAACCTTGTTATTTCTGTTTCAGTCATATAAAATTATTTCTTAAAAATATTGATAATTTATAAAACTTATCCTAAATGCTATTCTACTGCAAATTCAATGTATTTCTTTAGTTATCACCCTCATTTTTTAAATTACAGAAAAAAATTGCACTGCAAATTTGCAAAAATCGATTATAATATCTTTTTTTAAATCAAACTCCTTTCTGCTTCCTAAATAGTTTCTCGAAGTTTTAGAAATTTCTTTCCCTTCTTTTAACTCCTGAAAAGTTATACATTTAATATGCTTTTTGGAAACTAAGATGATATATGCATTTTCATATGGATAATCTTTTGGCAAGTCGTTAAATTTGAATTCACCACTTGCTCTAAATTTTACCTCAATAAAAAATACAGATTTAGTTTTGGGGTCTTGAATTACAAAATCAGGCATTCTCCTGATTTCTTGAGCAACGTCCGACCTAACACCTTTTAATAATTCCATTATACCTGGGATAGTGTTTTCCATTCCATATCTAAATACATTATATTCTAAGCTAAGAAAGAGTTCTTGAATTAAAGTTTCAGCAATTCTTCCTTTAATCATATTATATCTGTAATTCCTTTCCTTATTTGAGAGACCAGTGGTTTCTTTTTTTTGTATTGCATCTGTGCTTTTTTCAGGATTTTCAGATTTCTGTTTTTTGTAGCACTTCATGCAAAGCCCTCCACTAAATTTAGTAAAATCACTACATTGGATACATTCAGCCATATTTATATTAGAATTATTTTTTATGATTCTTTTTAATTTCCAAAAGAATTAACCTCTGGATATAGCACCAAACACCACAAAATATTCCTTTACATTAACTATCTAAACAAGTCTAAATCATTCTCTATTCATTCAAACCTATTGTATTAATAATTATTTACAAGTCTAATAGCAATAGCATTTGTTTTGAACATTCATAGATTAAAAAATATATCCTGCATAATTAAAAACTCAAATCAAGACCGAACAACTGCGTGTAAGTACTACCTCACAATATAATAAAAACTGGACTTAATTTGAAAATATTTTGTTATAAAGCGTTTATACTCCTTATAAATATGGCCTTGTCACATGAATTATATGGAAAGAATCATTTATCATCCGCTGAATTATGACCAGCCCGGCATGAGTATCATGTGTTGGTTTCCAATTCTGATTATTTAACTCTAACCATGACAATAGCTTATCATGCCTTAAGTCATTGACTTGAATTTCCCAACTAGACTTGCCATCCTTAGGTTTTTCCTGGTCGATAAGCTCAAATGATTGAGTAGGATCATAGTGATCTGTAAGGTCAAATTCCTTAGAACAGGGTGCAGTTGCAACTTGTGCCCCATTAATTCACCAAATTATTCATAAGAATATTCCATCTTTTAGATAAAAGAGCACCTCGCAAAAAATACATTTTCTCTACTGTTTTTTCATTCCAAAAAGTGGAGGCATTTTTAAATCGCAAATTAATTACTCTCCTAATTGCGGATTCAATTATTCCGCTACCGCACATTAATTTATCTCCTTGATAATCAGTATATTGTGTTTTCTCGTTATGCTTGTCTAAATAATTTAACCACCGCTTAATTATTTTACTTGGACGCTTATATATTTCTCTACATCTTGCTACTATTTCTGTGGATTTGCCTTGCCATAGTTTTGCTTTAAATTCTTTTAATAGCATTTTTCTTTTTTCTTTACCAATAACTTTAGGCATCTTTTCTATCAGGTCATGAACATAAGAAGAGGCGTGGTAATAATCTAATGTCTCAATTATTTTATTTTCTGCTACTCCTAATTCTAATAACGTTTCTTTGGTATGGTTCCAAATCCAGGGCGCTCCATCTCCCAATATTTGTATTGATTTTACTTTATTTACTTTTAATTTCTTTAAATATCTGGACAATAACTTAAAAACATCTTGTTCTCCAAATCGACATCCATAAATTGGCAATGCATTTTCATCTGGTTGTCCTGATTCATTCAGTACATCTATTACAAACAATTTTGGTTCTCTCCAATTTGTATCAAATTTATGATTCCCTGCCTGATTTATTTGTCCGGTGTAAGTTCGTGTTCTTGTTCGGCCTCCATCTATTGATAATACAACTCGTTTGTCTTCCAATGATTCATTGGGCAGAACTAGCAATTCTTCTTCCTGCTCTGTGAAGCAATGATCTGCTAATTGGTTATTGATATCTCGAACTGAACTAAGACAAATTTCTGTATTAAATTTGCTAAGTACCTGATGTCCAACATCATAAGAAGGACCTAGAGCCGAACAAAAACCGACTCTATCATATAATCCAGGACTCCCATTTCCTATTATCTTCCAATGTCGTGATATAGAATGTCGTGAGCCAATCCAGTCCGCTGGAATCTGTTTTGCATAATAGCTATTCACTTTTATTTCATGACCCGTTGATAAGCGTAATCTAAATTTACGTTGCTCTAATCTACCACAACCAGATTCTTTTAATTCCCCTTTTTGAATCAATAATGAGTCATTCGCTGCTTCCGGAAGTAGTTGCTCGCCTATATAATTAAACACGCTTACAAGCGTTTTTTGTATTTCTTTTTCGTAATCATATAACTGACCCCTTTTTAATATGTCATGCCATTTCACAAGCTCTTTTATCAGCTTTTTCTCAATAAACTTCTCTATCTTTGGTAATGTAGTGTGGGCGTTCATTTTTTTTGATTTAAGCACCATAAAGATGCTCATTCCACACTACATTTTTATTTTATTCTTTGGCCACATATCGCAACTACGCCCCTTAGAACATGAATTAGCAGTCAGAACAATTATGTACATTAAGAGTATTGATTTCATAGTGGTTTTGTATATACAACATTATCAAATTTTGCTCCTATTTTAAGGTATTATACATTAATAGAGCTGGTTTTATTTTTTATTTCAATTTCTACCTCTATTTGTTTTAAGGTTTATCTCTTCCCAATTAAGGCTTCCAGTAAGCAATTAAGGCCATATACATGACTAGCTAGACTTCTTTATTCATTTTTCTTTTCGTGAGTAAAATCTTTTAATTCATTCCCATCATATCTATACAGAATACCATATCTACCCCCGAACCACATATTGTTCTCTTTGTCTTTAATAATAAATCTAATGTCACCCAAGGTCTGACCATCATTATTAAATGGTGTAAAGGTTTTCCCGTCAAAGTAACAAACTCCATTACCAGTCCCTATCCAAATCTTTCCAAATTCATCTTCATAAAAGCAAGCAACATTACTATCACACAATCCATCTTCTTTAGTATAACTATTGAAGGTATTTCCATCAAAACGCATTAAACCTCCATTTAAATTTTGGATACTCCCAAACCAAATATTTCCAGCTTTATCTTCAAAACTAGAGTTAGTCATGTCACCAAGAAGCCCATCTTTTGTTGTAAAATGAGTAATAGATTTTCCATCATAACGGTTTATGCCTCCATGAGTAATCGAGGTGAACCAAATGTTTCCTTTCCTATCTTCAATAATACTTGTTATGCAATTATTATAAACTTTATTATCGGGATGTAATCGCCCTTTGTATTTTAAGAATGAAGTGAATTTTTTTCCATCATAATGATAAGCTCCACTAGCATTTGTACCAATCCAAAAATGCCCCTTACTGTCCTGAATTACAGTTAAAGCAACTTCAGTTCCACTACTCGGAAATCCAGTTTCAGGCGATACACTTTGAGTATCTTCTTGAGGGAGGGCTAAGTTAACGAAGTTATTACCATCATAACTGCACAGTCCCTTGGCTGTTGCAAACCATAAAAGGCCTTTATTGTCCTCAATTACCGACCAGATTTCATTAGAACAAAGACCATCTTTTACGGTAATATTTGTGAACGTTTTACCATTGTATTTATATATCCCTTCTTTGGTGCTTGTAAACCATATATTGCCTGATTTATCCAAATATCCTTTAGTGACAATATCTCCTGCACCATATTTGATAAGCCCAATCTTTTTATTAGTAATTTTCTCTTCATCTCCCCTATCGGAATTGTCTTTAGGCAAATGCGACTGATTATTCCAGTTGCAGGAAGAACTAAAAATTAAGAAGAGTATGATATGAAAACTTAATACTCTAAATTTTAAAGAAATTCTGACTGGTAATAAATTTAGCTTGATCATTGATTTGAATAAAGACTAGGAAGGTGATAAATAGCTAAATTTAAAATAAGTCTACTCTTAAAACCTTATTTTGAATTCAATTAACATCTGAATAACAAGTGTCATATAATTTTAACTCTCCAAAGTCATGTACATCCAGAAGCTTTTAGCATATCTTCTAAAGAGAATGGCTTTATGCTATCTGTCTGATTAATAATTTCTTTTGAATTTGAAAGTTCTGCAATTTTTTTACCTTTTACAAGAGGAGTGTCATCTGTATTTTTAATGTGCTTGAGTACACCTGCTTGTAGCTTTATAATGGGTACTACAGTAACAGAAGATCATTTAAGACTCCGAGGCTATATTCCTTTTTTGGAATATTATCTGAAAGTCAAATACAGCGAAAACCCGAAACCAAAATCCAGAAAAAGAAAATAGTCGTTCTGTGAACCGCGAAGTACTCGATCCGTACGTCAGACTGTTCATTAATCCTCTAAGTGCATGTTTCATAACAACGTACACTCAAGTTGATATTTTTGAGATCAATAATTTTCGTTTTTTGGATCTCAATCAGGCTGTCATTAGCCAAAAACAGGCTGAGAAAACTAAAAAAGGCAGATTTTAGAGCCATTATGGCTTTGAGAAGTTGTTTTACCCCAAGTATAGACACAGATCTCCTCATGTTGTAACATAAACAGATGATATCGAACTCTCCTCCGACTTTTTCGAGTCCTCCTTTGAGTAAGGTGTATGAATATCCCCATTGTCGTTTTATCGTACCGAAAGGATGCTCGACAATACTCTGCCTTTGTCGATAATAATCTTTATTCTCTTTTATTCGTTGTTGATTAGCTTCCGTATAGTCTGCCGTCAAATATCGTTCTATTACTCTACCTTGTTTCCTTCTCAATCGTTTGTCCGCACAATGTTCCTTGTTAACACAATTTCTACAAATGGTGTATTCCGCTTTATATTCTTTGAATGGAGCATTCTTTCTATCTTTTCTTTGTTTAGTATACACCGTACTATTTGTTTTTAGTATTTCTCCTTCTGGGCAAGTATAGGTGTCAGACTGTTTGTCGTATTTAAAATCACTTTTAGCAAATCCATTATTTTTAGAACCAGCATTTTGAAACCTTGGTGCAACGAAAGTAGTAATCTTATCTTCTTCACATTTCTTCAGTTCTTCTCCAGTATCATAACCAGTATCAGCGAGTGCATTTAGCTGATCTATTTGTAATAGCTGCTTAGCTTGACTGGCTATTTCGTAAAGTGCATTGGTATCCACTTTGTTTGTAATCTCATTGTGGACAATCAGTTTGTGCTTCTCATCTACCGCACTTTGTAGATTAAAAGCTACCACTCCTTTACTTCCTTTTGAAGTAAAAAGACGAGCATCCTTATCAATAATAGAGATTTGCTTTTCTCCTTGCTCTTTTGCTTTATTAAGTTGTCCCTCTAAATTATTGTAATGCGCTTTTCTTTCAGACAACCGCTCCAGCTTTTCATTAATTTCATTTTTTGAAAGTAATTCATTTCCTTGTTCATCAATTTGATCCAACAAAACTAGATACTCCTTTATCTTTTTATCGAGATAGGTTTGATGGCGTTTTATACTCTTATCGCTAAAATTATTCTGCTTGGAATTCTGAGCTCTAATTTTAGCACCATCAATGGCAATGGTCTTTTTACCAAACAATTCTTCCCCTTGTAAAAAACGATTATATACCTGAAAAACCTGCTTTAGTGCTTTAGGATTATTTTTTCTGAAATTGGCTATTGTTACATGCCCCGGAGTCAGACCATTGATTAACCACATCATCTCAATATTAATTTTGCAACACCGTTCTAGTTGACGAGAGGAACGGGTACGATTTAGATAACCGTAGATATAAATTTTAAGTAAATCCGCAGGATGGTATTCCGGAGCACCAGGATTAGACTTTTCTTTATGACGGATTGTAAAATCTCCACTTTCCAAATCAAGTGCATCTACAAAAGTATCGATCAAGCGTACTTCATTATCCGCTGCTATTTTTTCTTCTAAGCCGCCAGGGAATAAAAAGAGTTCCTGGCGCTCGTATAATTTCTTTACCCGCATGAATTAAAGGATTCTGTGAATCCTTTAAAATACAGCTTTTTGAGGAGATTATAGGGAGTTGGACATTTTTGAACAGTCTGACGCTTCGTGGTGGGAGGGCTCTCCGACGAGGCTATCATTTAGCCTCGTCGGTTGCCACTACTCGATTAACTGTCGGATTTGATTTTCGGCATACTGAAGGATTTGGGATTGCTGATATGCTCTTTGACCATTTATTGATTTAGGGGTAAGCTTTTGCGGTTAATGGTCAAAATGCATGGCATGGTATTGCTTGAATTTGAACTGCAGTATAATTTTTTAAATACTTCACAGACTAATACATATAAATAAATAATTAAATATTAACTTGCGATTATTCCCTAAATATTGAAATCATGAATTTCATGACAAGCTAAAAAATATTTATGTACTTAGAAAAAATATTTATTAATAATTTCAGATTATTAAAAGAATCAAAGCTCGATCTAGATAGTAAGACTGGAAAAGAAATAACCTTACTAATTGGAAGGAATAACAGCGGAAAAACATCATTTATAGTTTTGTTTGATAAGTTTTTGAGGTCGAAGAATTTTGTCTATGACGATTTTTCCATGTGCTTAAGAGAGTCAATATTAAATTTTGACGCGCATACAAATGAACATGACTTATCTATAAAATTGATTCTTCAAATTAAATATTCAAAAGAAGATTCTTTAGAGAATTTATCAGAATTTATTACAGACTTAGACCCTGAGAAAGATTCTGTAAATGTGCTGTTTGAATGCATTGCAAATAAAAAGAAACTAGTTAATGCACTTGTATCAATAAAGAAAAGAAGGAAAGAATTTATAAAGAAAAATTTTTCAAGATTCTTAGAATACAATGTATTTGTAATAGAAGATTATTCTTTTGCTGACCCTTTGAATCGAGATAAATTAATTAAAAAGGATTGGAAATCTGTAGATAGTCTAATTAATTTTCAAGTTATACATGCAAAAAGGAATGTAGCTAGTTCTGAATCTGGAGATAGAGATAAAAGAGTGCTTTCTTCTTTGACTACTCAATATTATAACTCAGAAAATGAAATTTCATTTGACGAATTAAGTGAAATTAATGCCTCATTTATTGATATGGATTCTACACTTGATGAAAAGTATGAAAATTATTTTTCATCGTTTTTAAAAAGTGCTCAAGAATTTCTTAACATGGATGATTTGCATGTTATTTCTGATTTGCAATCAAAAGAAATACTTTCAAATCATTCAAAAATTGTTTATGGAAAAGATAAAAATTATTTGCCAGAATATTTAAATGGTCTAGGTTATATGAATATTCTATATTTACTCCTGAATATAGAGATTAAGAAAAACAATTTTATTAATAATAAACGAGATCTTAACCTTTTTTTTATCGAAGAACCAGAAGCTCATACTCATCCTCAAATGCAATATGTGTTTATTGAAAAGATCAAAAAATCTTTAGAGGATTTAGAAGGCTTGCAAACATTAATTTCTACCCATTCTGCTCACATTGTGAAAAGATGTAATTTTGAGGATATAAGATATTTCTTACTAAATTCTGATAAAATAAATATTGAAATTAAAAACTTTTATAGTGACTTACTGGATAAGTATTCAAGTGAAGACCCCGAATTAGATAAAGCCGAGAAGGCTCATTTTAAATTTTTAAATCAATATTTAACAATTGCTTCATCAGAATTATTTTTTGCGGAAAAAATAATTTTAATAGAAGGGACAACTGAAAAACTCCTCTTGCCTTACTTCATTAAAGTATTCGATTTACAAAACAAAGATAATTCTGACTATAAGAATTTAACCTCACAGAATATTTCAATATTAGAAGTAGGTGCAAATGCAAAAGCATTCAGACACTTTTTAGAGTTCTTGGGAATCAAAACCTTAATTATTACAGATTTAGATACAACCATAAAGAAAATAACCGACAAGGGTAAAATTACTTATCCAAATTCTATTGTTTCGAAAGCGACTCATACCAGTAATTATACAATTAAGTATTATTTGAATGCACCAGATGTTGAAAATAAAAAGGAATTTGAGTTGTGGTTCAATAAATTAAAAATGAATAAATTAGATCAAAAAGAATCTCCAGTAAAAGTTGCTTATCAAATTGAAGAAAATGATTATCAAGGTAGAAGCTTTGAAGATGCATTTATTAGTGTTAATATTGAAAAATTAAAGGAAAGTAGAGAAAAAATCGGAGGGCTTAAAAACAAGGATCAATTTGATGACTTTACAGATTTTTATTCGCTAACTGAAAAGGTTATGAAGCAAAATGGGAAATCTGAATTTGCTTCATCTCTTCTTTTTTTAGCGTTATCTGATGATCAAATTGATTGGAATATACCTTTATATATAAAAGAAGGATTGAAATGGATATCGAAATAACTCCAATTGATGTAATAAAAGATTCTATCAAGAATAAAATGAGTTTTGTACTTGAAGGTGGAGCAGGAAGTGGCAAAACAGAGACTCTTAAGCAAGTCTTAGAGTTTTTGTCTAATCAATACCCTGAAAAGAAAGCTGCATGCATAACTCATACTAACTCAGCTGCTTCTGAAATTTCATCAAGAGTTGGAACTAATCATGTAATAAGTACTATTCATTCTTTTTTGAATAGCCATATAAAAGATTTTAAAAAGAATATTCATAGTGTTATGCCTGAGGTTTTTCAAATCGAGGAACTTGTTAGAGAAGAATTAGATTCATATGAAGATGAAAAAGTACAAAAGAAAAAAGAGTATGAAAAATATAAAAGAATCTATGAAAGATTTGCCAAGAAGAAATATACTGTAAAAAATGAACCATCCACAAAAGTAATTGGGAAACGTGAATATGATAAATCACCAATAGAATTCAATATTGAATTGAATGATCATATTAAAAATTTAAATGCAGAAATTTCAACAATTATTAGCTCAAAATCCTTTTCGAATATTAAATATAATGAGACTAGATTTGATAATTTTGAGCATTTAACTTATGGTCACGATAGTTTATTAAAGATTGCTCATCTTCTCGTTGAAAAGTTTCCATTGTTAGGAAAGATAATATCGGATAAATTTGATTTTATATTTATCGATGAATATCAAGATACTAATAAGTTGATCATTGATTTTTTTTTAAATAATCTATTATCCGAAAATAAAATAATAATTGGCCTATTTGGAGATTCGATGCAAGGGATTTATGATGATGGGGCTGGTAATGTAAATGATTATATAAACCAAGGAGTAATCAAGAAGATAATCAAAAAAGATAACTATAGATCGTCTTTACAAGTAGTTCAGTTTATCAATAAAATCAGGAATGATGAAATTGAGCAAGAAGTTGCATTAAAAAAAGACGAAAAAAGTATACAAGAACGACAAGGAAAAGTGAAATTGTATTATTCTCAATATTATAAACCGAAACCACATTCACGAAGTCTTATTGAAGAAAAAGACGAATATATTAACGCCCTAATTAAGTTAGTAGATATTGTTGAAGGAGATAATAAAAATTTTCAAAAATTAATGCTTACTAACAAATCAATTTCAATTGAGGTTGAATTTAAGTATTTGTACGAAATTTATAGCGATAGATATTTAGAAGTAAACGAAGAAGTTGAACGAGATTTAGAAAGATTACACTTTTTAGATCTTGCTAAGCTTTGTGTTTTTTATGAAAAAAAAGAATATAATCATGTTTTAACTGAATTAAAAAGGGCTGGATTTTTATTTAAGAATTCGACAGATAAAAACAAGGTAAAGGAGTTGTTCGATCAAATAATGAAAAACGATCTATCTGCATATAAAACATTGATATTTGCCTTTGAAAATAATCTAATAAGAAAATCTGAATATTTTAATTCTTATATGCATAGGAAAGATAGTTTTATTCAGGAATTACAAAAAGATCAAGTGTTCTTAGAGTTCAAGCGTTTGTATAATGATGGCTATAACACTTTCTCTAGAATGAGTAAAGTTAAAGATAACTTGATTAAAGAGGAATTTGATGAGTCATTGAAATTGCTTAAGAAAGAAAAATTCTCAAATGAACTTTTTTCTGAAAGATTGAAGTTTAATGAAATATTAAGCTACTATAGATATCTAAATGAAGATGAAAGTTATATTACTATGCATAAGACAAAAAGGCTCAGATATTGAAAATGTGTTGGTTGTATTAGATGAGTTTTTCTGGTCAAAATACAATTTTAGCAATTTGTTTTTAAACGAAGAATCTACTACTCCTAAATATATAAATAGTTTAAAACTTTTTTATGTTGCTTGCTCAAGAGCAGTCAAAAATCTAATTATCGTAAAATTGTTTTCGAATAATGATGACCTTGATCTTGTTAGTGCCTTTGAGAATTCTGAAGAAGTGAAACTAAATTGAAGACAATTTGAATAAAATATGAACATTTCAAAGGGTGTTGTTTTATTAAACCTATAGGACCAATCTCTTAAAGGTTCGTTTTTACAAAGGCTTTGAAGGGGAGTGTGCTCTCTTCGGAGAGCTTACTAGACTTGCAGGTTTGCCAATTTCTTCCTCAATTTTGTACATACCAAATTTCTGACAGCTAACATTCGGATAAACACTACCCCCCACAAAACATTCGTTTATTTCAACTACCCGAACAATCCGAGACTATCATTCTCAAAATTCAATCCCATAGTAAAAACTAATTTCCCTGGTCCTTAGTTTCGCTCAACATTAAGGTCAAAGTCTTGCCTTGTTGGCGACTTTCGATCTTATTTATTGTATGCCGTTTTTCTTTTTCATTTAAATATTTGACACATAGTACATCTCAATTTCTCCCTTGCCCTTCGCTTCAATTTTACCGCGACTTTCAAAAGTAAAGCTCAAATCTTCTTTAAGCAGCTCATAAGTCGCCTGGCTAATGTTGACCTTGCCAACTTCCCCGGAGCTTTCCATTCTACTAGCAGTATTCACGGTGTCACCCCAGATGTCGTATTGGAATTTCTTGACGCCTACAATACCTGCCACAACAGGTCCTGTATGAACCCCCACACGCATTTGAAAAGCGGTTTTTTCCAGCATCGTCTTGTTCTGTTTTTCGTTTGATGATAAAGGCTTGCATTTCCAGTGCAGCCAAAACCGTGTTTTTCACAGAATCATCTGTTGGCACCGGCAATCCGCCTGCAGCCATGTAAGCATCTCCAATTGTCTTGATTTTTTCGATGTTGTACTTAGTCATGATACCATCAAAGGCTTCGAAACAAGTATTGATCTCTGAAACCAAATCTTGCGCACTCAGTTTCGCTGAAGCTTCCGTAAAGCCTTTAAAGTCAGTAAAAAGTATACTTACCAACTCAAAATCTCTAGCATCGGCTTTGCCTTTTTCTTTAAGCTCTGCGGCTATGTCTGCGGGGAGAATGTTGAGCAGCAGGTTCTCCGAGCGATCTTTCTCGATTTGCAATACAGCTTTTGATTTGCGGATGTAGCGCATGCGGGCGTACAATCCGCCAGCTAGAATCAAAAGTATCAGCCCGCTACCTAAAGCGATGTTCCTTATTTTTTCGCCTTGCCTCACTTCTTCTTGGTGGGCTTCTTCAACTAAGCGCGCTTCTTCAGCATTGGCAATGCTATCTGCCAACACCTCTTTTCGAAACTCCATTTGCTGGAGTTTTTTGGAGGTTTCTTCAGCCTTGAGACTGTCGGTTATCACATTCATTTTCTCCAAATACACCAAAGCCTCATTGCCTTTACCCATGGCTTTATAGGTATCGTAGAGACATTGGCAGGGCGTCTTTTTCTTCATCAATAGCACCAATTTCTTCAAGGATTAGTTGTGCCTTTTTACAATATTTGAGCGCTTTTTGGTGGTCTCCTTGCTTTCCATAAACTTGCCCAATTGAGGCAATTACTAAAGTGCCTCCCTTTTTATCTCCTATTTCTTCAAAGATCTTCAAACTCCGCTGATAATATTCCAGCGCTTTGAGGTTGTCCTCTTTACCTTCATAGACAGCACCAATATTGGTCATACCTAATGCTATACCGTGTTTATTTTCAATTTCCTCACAAGTCATTATACTCCGCTGATAATATTCCAGCGCCTTAGCGTAGTTCTCTTGTTCTCTATAAATATTCCCAATATTTAGTACCGAATTGGAAATGAGCATTTTATTGTCTATTTCTTCAAGAATCTTCAAACTTCGCTGGTTATAGTCTAGTGCTTTGAGGTTATCCCCTTGAGTATGGTATATGCTAGCGATGTTCATAATGGCAGTAGCGATGTTTTCTTTATCACCCATTTCTTCATTAATTTTCAAGCTACGCTGGTAATAGTCTAAGGCTTTAGAATAGTCTCCTTGTTCTTTGTAGATAATCCCAATATTGTTGAAGAAGTCAGTGCTCTGTCTTGTAGCTCCTATTCTTTCAGAAATCTTCAATCCACTCTGAAAATTATCGAGCGCTGTAGAATAGTTTGATTTAAGGACATGGGCAATACCCATCAAGTTGTAACCTTGTAATTCTGCTTTTTCATAGGGCCGCTCTTTCCCAAAACGAAGCATGCTTTGTGCAAAAATAAGAGCGGTATCAGGATTGGAGAAAAGAAAACCATCAAAGATAAAGATCCTGATAGCATCCGTACGATCCAGGTCGGATTGTGTCTCGTCTTGCCAAACGGTGTAGAGAGAGTCGAGATTAGTTTGGGCTTCAGCAGTAAGAGCTGCAATTAGCATGGAGAGTATCAATAGTATTCTTTTCATTTCTTCTTGGTAGGGGTTGGTTAGCTTGTTTTTTAAAATGCGGGTGCAATGTACTTCGATGGTATATAACGACTAATGTACGTTGCGTTTACATCCCGCAGGTTGCATACGCAATATACATTTTGTTATGTTCTTTTTACTTCACTTATTTTGTGTCAAGTTTGTTTAATTTCTTTAGTGAGGTCACAGATAGAGAATTAAGATTTGTTGCACCCCAATTATAATTTCGCATTAGTATTACTCCATAATGACTATCCTTTTCAAATATAAAATTAGCGGTGTAGCCTGAAACCGAACCACCATGACCAACTGTTGTAATTAGATCGTCTTCATACAATGAAAATCCTAATCCATAACTTTCCCGCCATACTCTCTTTAGTGTTTTTGTTGTTTGCATTAACTCTAAATTATCTCTACTCAGTATTTCTGAATATCCCATATTAGCCATCATAAATTTGGCTAAATCATTTGGCGTAGAATAGATAGCCCCGTTAGGTACTTTATATCCACGGCCAATATGTTCTTTTTCAGGAGTTTCTTGATCAAGGTCGCCTGATGGACCACCTGCTAATCCTTTTGCTAGGTTTCCAAATTTATCACGGGGTACAATAAAATAGCTATTATTCATATTTAGTGGGTTAAATATTTTATCCTTAACCAAATCGATAAAAGACTTTTCTGCTGCTCGTGAGAGCGCTAAGCCTAATATTCCAAAACCAATATTCGAATAGCTATATTTCTTTCCCGGTTTTGATTGAAATGATGTTTCAGGAATAGATTGTAATATTTTACTTTCCCATTCCTTAATGGGCCCCGAAGCTGCATTCTCTAAATTGGGTTCTCTAATTAAGCCCGATGTATGACTAGCTAATTGAAGGAAAGTAATTTTTGTTGAATCTGAATAGCCATTTAATCCACTTATCTCAGGTAGATATTTTTCTATAGGTTCATCTAAGGCAATTATACCTTCCTGCACTAACTGCATCATTAAAAATGCAGTAAACGACTTTGATATTGAACCTGTTCTATAAATTGTATTTGTATCAGCAACCACGTTGTTTTTAATATCTGAAATTCCAAGAGCTTTTGACCAAATAATTTTATTTCCCTTAACTATAGTTGCGGAGATACTCCCATGAATATTATCATCCTTTAGATCTTTCTTTAGCTGATTTTCAAATTCATTAATGATTAACGTCAGATCATCTAAATCTTTCGAACTCTCCTTTGATAAGACATTACAACTAACTGCTGTGATGATCAATATGGCTATAAATATATTTTTCATATTT
The DNA here is from genome assembly GCA_965277415.1 of Saprospiraceae bacterium. Lineage (GTDB taxonomy): Bacteria > Bacteroidota > Bacteroidia > Chitinophagales > Saprospiraceae > JAHDHW01. The sequence goes on along the minus strand of CBDICS010000067.1, from coordinate 8,852 downwards.
CAGGAATTAAGTCTATTTAAAATTAAACGCTCCAAATATACGTTAGCCCCACAAAACATTCGTTTATTTCAACTATCTGAATAATCCTAGATTATTATTCTCTAAATTTAATCTCTAAAGTAAAAATTAATTGCCTAGGTAGCTGGTTTCTGTCAACATTTTGGTCAAAGGCTTGTCTTGGAGCGACTATAGACTTTATTTATTGGGTGCTTTAGTATTCAATTTTATAAAAAAATTGTAAATACTATAAAAAAATACTGGTTTCAATTCCGCTTCCTAAAGGTAATAAAACAGAATCAAATGAATTTGTTTCCCGTATTCGATTTCGGTAAGCAGTTGCTTCCGGTTTAAATTCAGGAGGATACAACATGTTATCTGCAATTACCCAAGCTCCTTTATTCAATTTTGGATAGAACAGTTCAAAAGAAGGTAAATAAAACCTTTTCCAAATATCTAATAATACGAAATCATAATTTTCCTCAGAATTCGCTAAGATTTGAAGAGCATCGCCTAGTCTAAAGTCAACAAAATCCGATAAGCCTGCTTCACTGATTTTTTGTTTTGCATAATCAACTTTTTCAGGGTGAATTTCTAGTGTGATTACTTTGCCATCATTTTCTCTTGCTGCTTCTGCGAGAAAAATGGTTGAATAACCGTAAGAAGTTCCTAGTTCTAAAATAGTTTTTGATTTGGCTGATTTAGCTAAATTATTAATAAAAGTTCCAGTATTGTATCCAACTGCCAGTAGCCATTCATCTTCTCTTTCCATCATCTCTTCCATTGATAGGTTTTTCCAATAGAATGCTTCCTCTTCCATTCGCTGATGATATTGTGCAATAACTAGGTTTACATTTTTATCAAAATTCATTTGTTATTTTTTGGTTTACGATTCACTTAAGTCGTCTGATAAAATTAAGCAAAGTATCGAATTTTATAGATCTTTCTTATAACGTTTGACCATATCTTCCTGACTTTCTAATGGCGTATCTGTTCTTAACTGTTCATTCAACATAGTTCCAATAGTGGGAAATCCTGGTCTCTCTACACGATAAGTGCTTTTCCAAAGTTCTGACCGCATTAGCGCTTTTGCACAATGTAAAAACACTTCATCAATTGATATTTCAATACAAGCTTTTGGAGGATTCTGCTCTTCTAAAAACATATCGATGTATTCAGCATTAGTCGTAATGGTAGCCGTGCCATTGATCCGCAAACTTTCATCAATTCCAGGTATTAAAAACAAGCAACCGATATGACCAGTTTCAACAATATTGACCAAACTATCTACTCGATTATTACCCTTTGAATCTGGAATAAGTAAAGTATGATCATCCAAAATTCTAACAAACCCTGGTTTGCCGCCTCTCGGTGAAGCATCTGATCGACCATTTTGATCGTAAGTACTCATCACAAAGAATGGCGAATGTAAAATGAAATTCTTTGAATGTTTTTCTAATTGTTCTAATACTTTCACTTTAGCTCGCCCTTTAGGCCAACCATATAAGTCTCGTAATTCTTCTTTGTTTGTAATTATCATGTTTGCATGTTTTTAAGAACCACAAGTTAATGATAAAATATAAGACAAGGAATTACAAATAAGCTGAGGACTCTTGAATATACTTCCCCACAGAACGCCTCTAATATTCATTTAATCTAAATACATGTTATTGAGCTGTTAAACGATTCTAGAAAATGACATCATCCTAATTTTTAGCTTACTTTTGAGCAGGAATTCCAATAAGCATATTGGATTTATATTCGTTCCTTATTTCACTTTCGAGTCAAATCATAGCTAATAATACTAATAATGAAAAATATTTTAACGATTGTCCTACTCCTCTCCTATTCTGTTTTATTATTAGGCCAAGAAAAAGAACATTTATACTTTTTAGAAACGGATAGTACTTGGAGGAAAGAGATGTTCCTCTTCCCTATTAGTTTTGCCCCAGATATTCATTATCAAGGAGTAGAAGATGCAAGGTTTCCAGTTGGTTGGGAAAAACAAGATAGTCCTAATTTTTGGTCTTATGCTTTTGCATGGAATATAGAACAAAGTGGAAAAATTACAGAAGCCGAATGTGGAAGCTAATTTGCAAAAATATTTTAATGGTTTAATGAGGATGGCAAAAGACTAGTGTTGAAATCCTTAAAAAAGAGGCGAGCGAATAATACTCACAGATATACAGGAATGGTCAAAACCAAGGATGCTTTTTTCACTAAAGAACCGATGACTTTAAATGTTATAGCGAAAAAATTATATTGTGAACAAGGAAAAATAAATCTGTACTACTCTTCCGGTTTTCTCCACAAGCATTTGGACATCCTGTCTGGCAAAAACTAGCGGACGTTAAGCTTCCCGCTTCCATTGCAGCTTGCGAAGAAACCAAAGTCCAAAAAATTCATGAACTTATAAACGCCACTGCTGAATATGGAAAATTCAACGGATCTGTTCTAATAGCAGAAAAAGGTAAAATTATTTACAAAAATGGCTTTGGAATGGCTAATATGGAATGGGATATTCCAAATAAAGCGAATACAAAACACCGCTTAGCCTCTATCTCCAAACAATTTACTGCGATGTTAATTGTACAATTGGCATGCTGAAAACAAACTAAAACTGGATGTCCCCATCACGGAATATCTACCAGATTATCCCAAAGCAAATGGAGACAACATAACGATTCATCACCTTACTTACTCACACTTCCGGGATTCCAAATTACACTTCATTTCCCAATTATAGAGATATGATGCGCACTCCTCATAGCACACAGGCTATTGTAAATTCCTTTCGCTGATTTAGCCCTTAGAATTTACGCCGGGAGAAAAATTTGCTTATAGCAATTCAGGCTATGTTTTATTAGGTGTCCTAATTGAAAAAATTACTGGAAAATCATATAAGCAAGTACTACGAGATAAGATCTTCTCACCGCTCAAGATGAATAACACAGGTTATGATACGAATAAAACCGTTCTAAAAAATAGGGCTTCGGGTTATAATAAGGTGGCCAATTCTTTTGAAAATTCGAACTATATTGACATGTCTACGCCTTATGCTGCGGGAGCATTGTATTCAACCGTTGAAGACCTTTATCTCTGGGATCAAGCTTTGCAAACGGAACAATTGATGCCCCAAAAGTATATGGATTTATTATTTAAAAAACATACGCCTGCTTGGGGACAGCATTATGGTTATGGCTGGGAAATCAGTAAAATGAGTATTGGAAACACTAAGGAGCAATTAAAAACCATTGGTCATGGTGGTAGCATAAATGGCTTTAATACGAAGATTACAAGAATCCCATCTGAGCAATCATTAATCCTATTATTAAATAATACTGGAGGTGCTCCTCTTTATGATATGACTACTGCTATTATTGGTATTCTTTATGATAAACCATATACACTTCCTAAAAGGTCTTTGGCTTTTTCTCTATTAGAAGTGATAGAAAATGATGGCATCTCTTCTGCACTTTTAAATTATAAAGAAATGAAAGAATCAGGAGATTATCACCTTAATGAAAATGAGATGAATTTATCAGGTTATCAATTATTACAGTCGGGCAAAGCAGCAGCAGCAGCTTCTGTCTTCAAACTAAATACTGAAGCATTTACTAATTCATTTAATACTTATGACAGTTATGGAGAAGCACTTATGGTTCTTGGAGATACTATTCAGGCTATTGAAAATTATAAAAAATCGGTTCAGTTAAATCCAGATAATGAAAACGGTATTAAAATATTGAAAGGATTAGGCATCAATACAAATTCTCTGATTAAGAAAATTCCAATAGAACATTTAAAATTATTGGCGGGAAAATACAAAGCAACCAATCAAAATGGGGATTGGATAATTGTGATTGAAGAAGTCAATGGAGAATTATTTGGCAATGATGGTGGCTATAGGTACAAATTAAATCCAGTTGGGGAAGATAAATTCATCAATCCGGATGATGGAGCAAGCGTAGTTTTCGATAGTAAAGATAAAAATGCAATTACCTTTGTGATCTTTGGAAGGGTGAAATTTGAGCAGGTTAAATGACAAATAATAGCTCAGGGGCAGAGTTGAGCAATTATTTTTTGTTAAATTTGATTCCATTGCCAAAAGCTAGGAAAACGGCCTTTTACTTTTTAGAGGAAATCAGTTCAAAAACCGTTAATAATTCTAAACTGTTTGAGCTAAATAAATTGTTTGAGTTAGCAGATTTTAAAATAATCTATTTTTTACATAAAAGAACAGAACCTCAAAAGCGAGTTTTTAGAATTTAGGTTTTTGAATTGATTTCCTCGTATAAAAAAGTAAACAGCCTTGAATTTTTTGTTCCTTTTTGTTTCAAGACAAAAAGGAAATTGATTTAAGGACCTTATCGGCATTATAGGGCAATTGTATTAAAATAGAAGTTGAAAGATTTAGACGTGTAAATCAAGTCTTTATGAATTTCGTAAAATTCATTTTTGTAATCCCCCCACAGAATAGCCCAAAGTAGTCATTATGGCCTGCGCTGTAGAAAAGCAATGAACAAGCCAAGCCACCTATTCATAAAATAAATTGAGATTTTCTATCATCTAAAAAAAATAGGCGACAGCGTATTAGTAAGTGTCCAGAATAATAGTATATTAAAAGAAATAAATTTGAGGCGAATAAAGTTTAGGGATAAGGTCTCAATTTATAAGAAGTAAAAAATATACTTATGAAAAATAACCTCGATTCTATTACCAATTCATTAATAGCAGGAAAAACGAAGCAAGCCATTGATAAGCTTTTAAAGCTAAATGAATCTCTTGAAAATGAAAATGATGATGTTTTAAATGAAATAAGAAATAATGTTGTCCTAATCTCTTCTACCTTCGAAGAAAATAGAAAGAAACAAAATTTAAGTCTTAAAACTGCAGAAGAAATATCAATACAAAAAAATAAAATAATAATATCAATTCTAAATATATTAAATGATTATAAAAATTATTTTAAAGAAAAAATTTCAATAAAAGAAAGAAAAGGAGAACCAGGATTATTTAGTAAAGTCAGTGCGAATAAAATGATGACCGATCTTTGCACTTATATAAAAGTAGCCAAATCAATAAGGGTAATAGGTGAAGGAAGACAAGAAAAATTTGATAAAGAACCTATTTCAAGTATATCCAATTATTATGACGCTTTAATCGAAAGATGTTCTCACGATTTTGATGGAAAACATCCGCTGACTTATAGAAGAATTACGAATAGAGCTTTGTCAAGAAAATATAAAACACATCTTGAAAATTGTTTTCAATTAGTAGAAAAGAATAAGAATAATTTAAAGGTTATTTTTTATGGCGACCTATGCTTGGCTTATACTTACTTTATTATAGATACAATTGATGGAGAATCCATGCTCATTTTAAATGCTTATGTTGAAGATAATGATATAGAAGTTATTGATACAAAAATGGTCTATTACACTTATGACAAAGAGACAATTAATGAGTTTAAAAAGCATTTTAAAAATGCATGGGAAAAGGAGGCTAACTCCAATTTAGTCATTAAAGACCTAAAAGAATACAAATTTTTCACCCCTTTTGATTCAGACATTGATAAAAGACTAAATAACGTTATCAAATACTCTAAGAGAATACCTAAAAACTCCATCCGAATAGAGCATCTCAGGTATCATGTTAGGGAATTTGAAAAAAGGCTAAAGGGAATAGTTTATTCAAAATTAGAAGTTCCTCATACAGATAAAAATCAAAGAATTTCTACAGCTTACTTATGGTATCTTAAAACTTTAGAAAAAGGTTGCAATTATAAAACCGTTTCTGTTCTTGAGTTTTGGAAAGGAATGCAGGATTTCAATAGATTTTTAAATGCTCATAGGGATCGATTCGAAAAAAGGGATAATGCTGGCTCAGTAACCAGAATATATGTGATCGATGAAGATCAAATAACAGATTTAGATTACATAAAATCACATGGAGATATAGTTTCTGAAAATTTTGAATTGGCTAAAGAGTTCCCTGAAAATTACGAATTCAAGGTCCTATTTGTAAAAGATTATAACAACTTTCTCAGCACAAATAGAAATTTTGCAATTTGGTCAAAAGATAATAAATACAGAACAGTCTTTCTGAGTGAATATCCTAGCAATTTCACAAGGAAAGGAAAGACAAATATATACTTTATAGAAGATTGGAATAATGAACATAAAAACTATTTCTCTAACCGAAGTAAATACTTAAAAGCCTCTAATAGTATCAACAAAAGACTAAAAGAATCTTTTGCTCAAAAAGATAAACTGAAATATTATTTTCACAATATAGAAAATGAATCCAATTTAAAGAGTCTAACTAAAGAAGAAATAGAAACCGCTGACAATCGTTTAAAATTCTTGTTGAAATGTGGCGTTGATGTTGAGAGATATTTATACTAGGGGGCAGAGCATTCATATAAAATTAGAATTTTATCCGTATTTTTATCAAATGGATCGAAGAGACTTTATTAAGAAAGCTGGAATCATAGGTAGTTCCGCTGTTTTACCCCTATCATGTTATCCTTCAATGAAACAAGCAAAATACAAAATGGGGTATCAGCTATACTCTATTCGTGATGAAATGGCTAAAGACCCAATTGCCACACTTAAAGCGCTTAAAGCAATGGGGTATCAGGACTTTGAAGTTTATGGCTTTGATGATGAACAAGGGATGTTTTATGGATTTAAATCATCAGAATTCAAACAAATCTTAGATGATTTAGACTTATCTGTCACCAGTGGTCATTACGGATTTTCTCCTTATTTAGAAAAATCTGAAGAGGAGCTGAAACGTTTTGTTGATCGATGTATCCTTGGTGCAAAAAAATTGAATAGCAAATATATAACATGGCCCTGGATTGCCCCAGAACAAAGAACCATTGAAAACTTTAAGCTGATGGCTCAGCAATTGAACATAATAGGAGAACAAGTCGTCGAAGCCAATCTTGGTTTTGCTTATCACAATCATGGTTTTGAATTCGAAGATCATAGTGGTGAGAATGGCTTTGATATTATTATGAAAGACACAGATCCTAATTTAGTAAAACTAGAAATGGATATGTATTGGGTAATGCACTCATCCAATTATACGCCACAAGAATTGATTGATGCTCAACCTGGACGGTATGTAATGTGGCATATTAAAGATATGGATAAAGTGACAAGAGATTATACTGAATTAGGAAATGGCTCAATCAACTATCTAGAATTACTTCCTGACCCAGCTCAGTCCGGACTGGAATATTACTATTTGGAACAAGGTGGCAATTTTGCAATTAATTCTATGAAAAGTGCAGCTGAGAGTGCCGATTATTTCAAAAGTCATCTCCAAAAACACTTGTAATATCATTTCCTTCTGAATTATTTTGGATTGAGTTTGTAAAAATCTAGGCAGTATATCTTTCGCCGCAAAGACGCTAAGACACAAAGGTTTTATCTTTCAGGAGATCCAAAATGTCCCTATTGAATAAGTCTTTGCCTGGCCGCTGATTACTACCCTATCACCACTGTTTTCACCTTTTATTTTTCCACCTCTTTCTGAGATTTGCATTGCAGAAAGATTACTTTTACCAAGCCTTTTTGCCCAAAACGGGATTAAAGAACAATGAGCTGAACCCGTTACAGGATCTTCTAAAATTGTCGATTGTGGTGTGAAAAACCTTGAAACAAAATCATGGTGATTGCCTTTTGCTGTTACAATTAGACCTCCTGGATCTAAGTTAATTTGATCAAATATTTGCCTATTTATTTTGATCTCCTTTATTGCTTCTTCTGTATCATAAACCAATACATAATCTCTTGATTTGAGCACTTCTGTTGGTAGAATATTTAATGCTTTTTCTATTACGACTGGTAAGTCTGATGGTATTGGCATTCGTGATGGAAAATCTAAATGGTAATAATCATGTTCTGCTATGACGGTCAGGTCACCACTTAAAGTTTCGAATACTATTTTGTCCTTAGGATATTTTAGAATGGTTTTAAGACAATGAGCAGTTGCGAGCGTTGCATGTCCGCATAAATCCATTTCAATTTCTGGTGTGAACCATCTCAAATGTATTTTATCACCTCTATCTATAAAGAAAGCCGTTTCAGCTACTGCATTTTCTTGAGTAATTTTGAATAATATTTCATCTGGCAGCCAGCTTTTCAATGGTACAACACATGCGGGGTTTCCTTTAAATACCTTGTCTGTAAACGCATCAATTTGATATAGTTCAAATTTCATTTCTGAAAATTTCATTCTAGTTTAGGCAATCTCTCAATACTTGAAGAGGCATTACAACTACCCTATCCTAAGTCATTGATTATCAACAAATTTATTCACCTATCCTAAAAAAACAAAATCCAAACTAAGAAATTACTTGAAGCATTTAAAAATACTTAGAATCCATTTACTTTTTTCAATTTGACAAAAGGCAGGGTTTTATAATTGATTATACTGACATTGAAATGGTTTGGGAAAATAAATGTACTTCGCATCAGGTATAAACTAAATTATTTGCAAAGCGATCTTTACATTCATGAAATCCAGCTAAAACATCTTTCTTGCAATCCCTGTAATAGTTGATCTAGTTAAAACTATTTTCTCCCTAGAAATTCCTATTTTCGCGCTAACACAAAACATGTTTCTTTGTTACCCTATTGTTATCTGAAAATCCCAAGCATTTTAAATTTTGAGTTTAATGGAAAAAATCAAAAAAGTAACCGTTTATTGCGCTTCTAGTGATAAGATTGCTCCAAAATATTTTGATGCTGCAAAACAGATTGGAAAAATTTTAGTCGAAAATGATATTTCCGTTGTTTATGGAGGCGGTGCTGTCGGTCTAATGGGCAAGCTAGCTGACA
>CBDICS010000066.1:0-61787 GCA_965277415.1 Saprospiraceae bacterium | reverse complement strand
ATGAGTCCATTATCAAACCAGGAAACCGTCAAAACTTCACTTCCGGAATCATAATCTCCAAAGAAAATATCATTAGAAACAGCAGGATTGATATAAGGAACATCCATAATTTGCATGATTGATATATCCCAGCCAACTGTAAATTGAAAACTAATCATATCTGTAAAATCTGCTACAGTGATATCAATATCTACTGTTGCATCTTTGCAAATACTCTTCCCATTCAAATTAAAAACAGGTGTTGTAGCAAATAATGTACTGCTGTTTAAAAACAAAAAGGCTAAAGCGATCAAGGGTAATTTAGTATATACTTTTCTCATATGCTCCGATTTAAAATAAGTTAACAAACTATAATTTATGTTTTTATTAATTAATTTCAGTTTTGTAGCAAACGCTATAGACAAGCAGTTCAATCATTTCAATTAGCCACACCCTTTCAATTATGAACTATCTTATCTGAACTTCTATTCAATTTCTTATTATCTATTAACAGGTATTTGATGATCAGCCGAATCGCTTTGCATCATCGGTTGTTCTTGGAAGATAGGGGCTGATTGTTCTAAAGTAGAATATCTATAAATTGCTAACATCAACAATACCACAATTATGCCAAGTGAAATAAAAGAAAATTTCCATCCCCAAATATTTCCAGGATATTCCTTCTCTTCATCATTTTGTCCAATATCAAAAATGTCCATATCTAAAAATAGTGTATAAGGAATATCGTGTTAAATCTTGTATCAAGATACAAAAAAGCCGAAGCTCTAATCCAAAACGATTAAGGGTTAAAGTATTATGACTGGAAGGTTTTACACTAATGTCGTACAACCAACCGTTATAGATGGGTAATTTTTTAAACAAGTGTATGGTACAACTGTTAAAAACTTATAATGCACAAAATACATAGAAAAAATTGATATTTTCGTCTAAGTGTCTTAATTTAACTTTTAGTTCTTTGTATATTTTGCGAACAGACAATAAATTAATAGCAAAAGTACTGTCTTTATACACCTCTCCAGATGATCAGTAACTTTCAGGAATAAATTATGCAGAGTAGACTTAGAGTTTTATAATTTTCAAAAGAACAATAGTCCATATATGAAAAATTTAGTTCTCATAACAATTGTTTCAGTACTTAGTGCGCTTATCTCCGTAACTGTTTATAAGCATTTTGAAAAACCTCAAGAGGTTATCATACGTGAGCAAGCCCCCGTGCGATATACAAATTATACGGATGATTTATTGTCTGGTAATCGCCAGCAAACATTCGCTGCGGCTTCTCCTACGAATTTTACAAAAGCAGCAGAAATTGTTACTCCTGGCGTCGTTAATATAAAAGCGTTTTCTAATGGAAATTTGGATTGGTGGAGCAATAATTATGGTGGCTCATCTGGTTCTGGTGTTATTATCTCTCCTGACGGATATATTGTTACGAATAATCATGTTATTGAAGAGGGCAATGAAATTGAAGTGACCCTAAATGATAAAAGAAAATATGAGGCTACTTTGATTGGTACGGATCCATCTACCGATCTTGCACTCATCAAAATCAAGACGGATCGGCTACCTTATCTTATTTTTGGTAATTCTGATAGTATTAGAGTAGGCGAATGGGTTCTTGCCGTAGGGAATCCTTTTAATTTGGAGTCTACTGTGACCGCAGGAATTGTAAGTGCAAAAGGAAGAAGCATAGATATTTTGGAAGGTGAATATAAAATAGAAAGTTTTATTCAAACGGATGCTGCCGTAAATCCTGGCAACAGTGGAGGTGCCTTAGTTAATACTAATGGGGAGCTAGTAGGGATCAATACTGCTATTATTACCAGGTCTGGTCGTTATGAAGGCTATTCTTTTGCAATTCCAGCTAATCTTGCCCGAAAAGTTATCCGAGACTTAAAAGATTTTGGAACAGTTCAAAGAGGAATACTTGGTATTGGAATCGATGAAGTGAATGATGAATTAGCTAAAGACCTTGGCTTAGCTTCTGTAACTGGTGTACATGTCACCAGGGTAACCAAAGGTAGTGGTGCTTTTGATGCTGGCCTGAAAAGGGGTGATGTAATCATCAGTATTAATAATTTAAAAACAGGTACGATTCCTGAATTACAAGAAAAAGTAGCCAGGTACCGCCCAGGTAATAAAGTAGAAGTAGAATATATTCGCAGCGGAAAGAAATACAAAACTCATGTTGTTTTAAAAAATAAAAGTAATACTACCGCTCTAGTTGGAGAGAACTCTATGATTCGAGACCTTGGCTTTGAATTGCGGGATTTAACGGAGAGAGAAAGTAACAAACTAAAGGTAAAAGGAGCATATGTAATAAGTATAACAAAAGGTAGCAAAATGGAAAGGACTAATATGGATTCTGGCTTTATAATCACCAAAGTTAATGATGTAGATGTAGATAATGTCGAGGATTTTTTAGATTTATTAAAGAATGCAAGTGGAAAAGTAATGCTTGAAGGTGTTTATGAGAATTATCCTGGTGAGTATTATTATGCTTTTCCAATATAAACGTTTGATAATTTTACTTCATAGAAAAGACCTGTTAGCAATCATAGCTATCAGGTCTTTTTTGTATTTTGCAAAAAATTAAACCACACCATACCATGCAGCAAAAAGAGCTTGAACAGAATAAAAATGAAGACGCGTTAAAACTAGCAGTTTCTAAGATTAAGCACCGTTTAAAAAAAATACATCTGGGTGGTGGGCAGAAAAAAATAGATAAGCAACATGATAAGGGCAAAATGACTGCTCGGGAGCGGGTACAATATCTTGTTGATGATGATACACCTTTAATTGAAATTGGTGCTTTTGCTGGCTATGAAATGTATGCCGAATATGGAGGGTGTCCAGCTGGTGGTGTAGTCGTGGTCATTGGGTATGTAAGTGCTCGTCAATGTATTATTGTAGCCAATGATGCTACTGTCAAAGCAGGAGCTTGGTTTCCGATCACTGGGAAAAAAAATCTTCGCGCCCAAGAGATTGCGATGGAGAATCGGCTACCAATCATTTATCTTGTGGACAGTGCTGGAGTATTCCTTCCTATGCAAGATGAAATCTTTCCTGATAAAGAACATTTTGGTAGAATTTTCAGGAATAATGCTAAGCTTTCGAGTATGGGGATACCTCAGATATCTGCGATAATGGGTTCTTGCGTTGCTGGAGGGGCTTATCTTCCAATCATGTCTGATGAAGCTTTAATCGTTGAAGGTACTGGATCAATCTTTTTAGCAGGACCATATCTTGTCAAAGCGGCTATTGGTGAATCTGTAGATAAAGAAACATTAGGTGGAGCAACTACTCAATCTGAAATTTCAGGTGTCACGGATTATAAAATGCCAGATGACCCCACTTGTCTTGATACTATAAAAGAACTCATGGACAAAATGGGGCATTTCGAAAAAGCTGGTTTCGATCGTACAGATCCAAAACCTCCCAAAAAAGATCCAAATGAAATTTATAAGATTTTTCCAGAAACTTCCGTAAAACCTTATCCATCAATTGAAATAATCAAACGATTAGTCGATGAATCTAAATTGACTGAATATAAAAAAGGTTATGGAAAAACAATCATTTGTGCTTATGCCCGTATTGATGGTTGGTCTGTCGGGATTGTCGCTAATAATCGTCAGGTAGTTAAAACAACTAGTGGTGAATTACAATTTGGTGGTGTGATCTATTCTGACTCTGCTGATAAAGCCAGCCGTTTTATTATGAATTGTAATCAAAAGAAAATTCCACTGGTTTTCCTTCATGATGTAACAGGGTTTATGGTTGGAAAACGATCGGAACATGGAGGTATTATCAAAGATGGTGCAAAAATGGTTAATGCAGTATCCAATTCCACGGTGCCTAAATTTAGTATCGTGATGGGGAATAGCTATGGTGCAGGGAATTATGCGATGTGTGGCAAAGCTTATGATCCAAGATTGATTGTAGCATGGCCTAGTGCTAAAATAGCAGTAATGGGTGGAACACAAGCCGCCAAAGTGCTTACGCAAATTCAAGTCTCTGCTCAAAAGGCAAAAGGCGAAACGGTCGATCTTGATGCGGAACAAGCCTTATTTGAAAAAACTAAGGAAAAATACGATACACAAACTTCTCCATATTATGCTGCAGCTCGGCTCTGGGTAGATGCCATTATAGATCCATTAGAAACCCGAAAAGTAATTTCAATGGGTATCGAAGCCGCAAATAATGCGCCTGTAGAAAAATTTAACCCAGGTGTTATACAGACATAGTACAGCGTAAATTAAGTAGTGGCCGGTTTATGGCTAATGAATTTTTAGTCTAATCGAGAAGCCCCCGCAACCTGATAGCCTTAGCTATCAAGGTGAGGATGCGACGAAGAGTAGGCTAGAAAGGCATAGACAGAAATAGTCAATATTTAGTTTACGCTGTACATAACAATGAATTAAATGATTAAATAAGCCAATACTTTCAAAATGATGGAAGAAAAACAAAAAACAAAACAAGGATTTCTAAAAAGATTGCAAGAACGGTGGGGTGTCTCCGCGACAAGAGTTTTTATTATTCTTATTGTCTTTGCACTAACCGGAACTACTGTATTATTTATAAAAGCACCAATCTTAAATTTCATTATCGGTGAAAGCGACAAAACGTGGATACACAGCCTTATATATTTTGTATTAATCCTTCCTATTTATAATATCCTACTCTTGATATATGGTTCATTATTTGGTCAATTCCAATTTTTCTGGGCATTTGAAAAGCGCTTTGTTAAAAGGATTTTCTTTCGAAAAAATAAAGAATCAGTGTGAGTGCTAGGCGAGTTCCATCGCTTTTGTATCTTACCGCCCAGAAATTGGTTTTTACAAACCCAAATTAATGAAATTAACAGCAACAACATCTCAAGGTTTAGAAGAAGTCCTCGCAGACGAACTTAGTGCATTGGGCGCTAAGGATATTTATATTCAAAAACGAGCGGTAGAATTTACAGGTGATAAGAAACTCATTTATCGTGCTTGCTACGAATTGAGAACAGCTATTCGAGTATTAATGCCCATTGAGCACTTCAGAGTAAGACATGAAAGCGGTCTTTATACCAAAATCAAAAAAATCGACTGGTCCCAATACATGAGTGTCAACGACACCCTGGCTATTGATGGAGTGACCAATTCCAGATATTTTAATCATTCAAAATATGTTGCCCTAAAATCTAAAGATGCTATCGTTGATCAGTTTAGAGATAAATATGGGCGGCGTCCTAATGTAAACGTCCTTGATCCAAGGCTTCGAATTCACATTCACATCAACGAAGATCAATGTACCGTCTCTTTAGACGCTTCTGGAGAATCACTTCACCATCGGGGTTATCGTAGAGAAACGCTTGAAGCGCCGATAAATGAGGTCTTAGCAGCGGGAATGATTCTTCTTTCAGGTTGGAAAAAGGATTGCGACTTTATCGATCCAATGTGTGGTTCTGGTACTTTACTCGTGGAAGCAGGCATGATTGCTCATAATATTCCTCCTCAAAAATACTGTAAACATCAATTTGGCTTTCAAAAGTGGCGAGATTATCAATCTGAACTGTGGGATGAGGTAAAACAAGCTGCAGATTCTAAGATTTCAGATTTCCCTCATAAGATTCTAGGATTCGATCAAGATTTTAAAGCAATTAGAGTAACGGAACGCAATTTGATGGATACTGATCTTGAAGGAAAAGTAGTCGTCGAGCGACAAAAGTTTGAAAAATTAGAGCCTCCTTCCGAAAAAGGTTTTATCTTGACTAATCCTCCATATGAAGAGCGACTTAAAACTGGAGATATTGACAAGCTCTATGCCGTAATTGGAGAAAGGTTAAAACATCATTTTCCTGGATATACAGCTTGGTTGATTTCTTCTAATATGGAAGCCATTAAAAATATTGGCTTACGTCCTTCGCGGAAAATCACCCTTCACAATGGTCCTTTATTATGTAAATTTTTAAAGTTTGAGATGTATGCAGGTTCAAAAAAAGTTAAAAAATAGCATTCTAGTCTTTGCCACTATACTTTTCGCGATGAGCAGTCTTCATGCACAATCTAAGATTGGGCTCAAACTTCCTGCTTATAAAGCAATCCCTGCTCCTACTTTTAATATGACTCATTTTTCATTTGAAAAAAAGCCATTTGTACTAGACAAGTCTTTTTACCTTGATCCTTCAAGACCTGCTGCTTTTAATTCTCCATTAGTTGATGACGTATTATCCGTTATTGCAGTAGTCAATAATTTTAATCACAATACGATGCCTTTCTTTTGTAAAATTGAATACCAAATGGAACAAGCAGCGAGGTTTCCTGTAAAATTTCGATTGGGTGATGTTCAATATGTCGATATGCTAGAAGGAAAGACGGACTATATTGTCCCTGTCTGGTAGTTGTTTAAGCTAATTTGATTCTTCACTTGTAAGAACGTGATTGTTCCTGCTGAACTTGTGATTTGGTGATCGCTTCGCTTCTGAGACCTAAATCCTAATATTCTATTGAAACTTAAAATGTTGTCATTATAATAATGTCTAAGAAGCAAATTCTTTTTCTTTGAAATCCTAGTTCCTTTCATTACTTTTGAAAAAAAACATAATGAAAATCAGGATCACTTATTTATTATTACTTTCCTTACTTATCTCCACACTTTATTCTTGTTCTAGCACTCAAAAAGCAAAATCAGTTAGCCTTTTCAATGGTAAAGACCTTTCAGGATGGGAAATCTATGGTACTGAAAAATGGTATGTCGAAGATGGTTTATTACTTTGTGAAAGTGGGCCAGACAAACAATACGGATATCTTGCTACTACTAAATCATTTAAAGATTTTGAACTAAGCTTACAATTCCAACAAGAAGCGAATGGTAATTCTGGTGTCTTTTTTCGATCTTCCATAGAAGGGACAAAAATTACAGGCTGGCAGGCTGAAGTTGCTCCTCCTGGTCATGATACTGGAGGTATTTATGAATCTTATGGAAGAGGTTGGTTGATCAAACCAGATAAGGCTTTAGATAAACATCTCAAAATGGGAGAATGGAATGATATGAAAATCAGGGTTGTTGGTGATCAAGTTACTACTTGGCTGAATGGTCAACAAATGATAACATTAAAAGATGAAAAAATAGGCAAAGCGGTTGGGCAAATTGCTTTACAAATTCATGATGGTGGTGGCATAAAGGTGAAATGGCGAAATCTCCAGATTGTTGATTTAAATTCAAAATAGAATTTTGAATTTAAAGAGATAGTTTGACTATCGTCAAAAGTGTAGGTGCCTTCGGCAAGGGATAGTTTGCTGCGCAAAAGAGATATTCTCTCCCTTCGGTCGAGAAGTGAACGCCCCACTTGCCGAAGGCAACATAACTTCCGACCGCAGGGAGGACTATCCCTTTTCCAAAGGAAAACAATCCCTTTTTTCCTCAAGAAAAAACATCACTTTTTCCGAAGGAAAACCCTCCCTCACCTCAAGTCAAAAAAACTCCCCACTCCAATCACCCGCTGCGCCGTAAACCCCTCAGCAAAATCATAATTAAGCGGCCGGCCAAACACCCTGTTTTTAGCTTTTACACTCTCAAGAAAGTTTAGACTGGAAATTGGCGATTCTGGCTCATTCGAATTCGGATCATAGAATTGTGATTTAAAGCAAAGAATAGCTTCCATTTTTTGATCCATGAAATCTGTGATATCAATAATAAAGTCAGGTTCTATATGTTGGTCTTGTATATAGTGATAAATAGCTTTTGGCCGCCAACGATCAAATGGTTTTCCATCTTCATCCAAAATTTCGATTTTCACTAAGCCCGCTAAGAAACAAGCATCAGCAGTTAATTTAGCCGCTCTGCCATGATCGGGATGTCGATCCTTAACTGCATTAGCCAATACAATCTCTGGGCGATATTTTCTAATGACTTTAGCTATTTTAAGTAAATTCTCATCAGTATACTTAAAAAAGCCATCTCTCATATCCAGGTTTTCTCGAAATAGAACCCCCATCTTTTTTGCAGAATTGGCGGCTTCTATAGTTCGCAATTCCCCACTACCTCTTGTTCCTAATTCTCCGCGAGTGAGGTCTACTAAACCTACGGTTTTTCCTTCCGAAATCATTTTAAGCAATGTACCACTACAAGAAAGTTCTACATCATCAGGATGAACACCAATAGCAAGGATATCCACTTTCATATTAAATCAAGCATTTAAAAGTTTATCAATCTTACGCTTTATCTTAGCACTAGTCGGAGAGGTAATCGAATAATAATAATCCACTACTCTACCCTCTTTATCTACTAAATATTTATGAAAATTCCATTTAGGGCTAGAATTGACTTTACCATTCAGCGATTTTTTTGATAAAAACTCAAATAAGGGATCAGCAGCTTCTCCTTTTACATGAATCTTTTTGAAGATGGGATATTCTGCTTTATAATCAATCATACAAAACTGTTTTAAAGCTTCACCTGACAAAGGTTCCTGCCCACCAAAATCATTGGAAGGAAAAGCTAGGATTTCAAAATCCCTATCTTTATACTCCTTATAAAGTTTTTCCATATCATCTAGCTGTGGGGTAAATCCACATTTAGAAGCCGTATTGACAATCAATAGGACTTTCCCTCGATATTGTTCTAAGGAAATTTGTTTGTCATCAATATCAGTTACTGTAAAATCAAAAATACTTTTAAAATCACTCATCTATTATTATTTTGAATTTAAACCGTGAAGCGTTTAAATAGTTTAGTCATTCTTAAAACAAAAAGATTTTTAGGCCGTAAATATAGGATTGATATTTTTATTATTTTCAATTTTCTACCTTTACGCTTTCAATTAATACCGATTCATTATGAGCATGTTACAAAAAGTCGTTAAAGCTTGTTTTTTTATTTTTTTCCTATGCAGTCCATTTTCTTGTACTCAGGACAATAAGTCATCGAGTCCTACAGATCAAAAAGAGGAAAGTCCACCAAAAGAAACGATAAAGACCGCTACCGGGAATACTTCTTTTGACTTGCTTAGTCCAGAACAGAGCGGGATATCGTTTTCCAATGAAATTAATGAAGATTATGCCTATAACATTCTGACTTTTGAATATTTATATAATGGCGGAGGTGTAGCGATTGGAGATATCAATAATGATGGATTACAAGATATATACTTTAGTGGCACTTTTGTTTCTAATAAATTATATCTAAATAAAGGAAATCTAAAATTTGAAGATATTACTGAATCTGCTGGTGTTGGATCAAAAGATGGTTTTAAAACTGGTGTAACAATGGCAGATATCAATGCTGATGGATGGCTGGATATATTTGTATGCCGAACGAGTAAAGCAGATGATGGGAAAAAAGATAATCATGTTTATTTGAATAATGGCCTATCAGGCGATTCTGGGCTAGTTACTTTTACTGAAAGTGCTGCAAAGCTTGGTTTGAAGGACAATGCCAATTCCAATCATGCTAACTTTTTTGACTATGATCTAGATGGTGATCTCGACCTATATTTGCTTAATCACCGACTTGGCTTTAAAGATGCCGTTCGCCTTCGGCTCGCTCAATCTCCAGATGGAAGTCTTAGTCGCCAGACTAAACCTATGACACCATTTGAATCAGACCGAATCTACCGTAATGACAATGGGAAATTCACTGATGTAAGCTTGGCAGCAGGTATCGAGAATTCGGCTTTTGGTCTTAGCGCAACTATTTCTGATATCAATAATGATGGATATCCAGATGTTTATGTTGCTAATGATTATATCGAACCAGATTATGTCTATATCAATAATGGTGATGGCACTTTTACAGATAAATATTCAGAATACATCCGCCATTCCAGTCAAAACAGTATGGGCTCTGATATTTCAGATTTCAATAATGATGGTTTGCTGGATATTATAGTTTTGGATATGATCGCAGAGGATGATATTCGCTACAAACAATTAATGAATATCATGCAATTAGAGCGTTATGAAACGCTTGTCAAATATGGATATGGACATCAGGTAGCACGAAATGTCGTTCAGCTAAACAATGGTAATGGTACGTTTAGTGAAGTTGGCCAATTAGCTGGAGTTTCCAATACAGATTGGAGTTGGGGAGCATTCTTTGCAGATTTTGATAATGATGGGCAGAAAGATGTTTTTATAGGCAATGGATATAAGCGAGATGTGACTGATATGGATTATATGACCTATACAAGAGATTCTATTGAAAAAACTGGCGGCGTGAATGCAAAACGTTTTCCAAATATTAATTCCTTTTTAGAAGTCATTCCTAGTACCAAATTACAAAACTATATGTTCCGTAATAATGGTGACTTGACTTTTGAAAATGTTTCTGACAGTTGGGGATTTACTCAAAAAACATTCTCCAATGGGACAGCCTTTGGGGATTTAGATAATGATGGCGACCTTGACTTAGTTACTAATAATATTAGTGATCCAGCTTTTGTTTATGAAAATAAAACTGCTGGAAATAATTATCTCCAGATCGGTTTAGAAGGCCATAAGAATAATAAAAGTGGTATTGGTACAAAGGTCACTTTAAAGCTTAATGATGGCAGTAAGCAATATCAGGAAATGACTGCAAATCGTGGATTCTTTTCTGCGTCTCAAACTATATTACATTTTGGTTTAGGTGATAAAAGTACGATTGAATCTATAGAAGTCCAATGGCTTGATGGAAAAACACAGGCAATCAAAAATCCTGCAATTAATCAGAAGTTAATTTTAAAATACAAAGATGCCAGCAATACAAAATTAGCAGCCGATGCTACTTCTAGTCCCTTATTCAAAATTGGAGAACAAGTACAATTTACTCATTTGGAAAACGAATTTCAAGATTTTAACAGAGAGCGTCTTATCCCACATAAACTTTCCAGGATGGGCCCTCACCTCGCTGTTGGAGATATCAATGGAGATAATCGATCAGATTTCTTTATAGGAAATTCGATGGGTAATCCTGCCGCGATCTTCACACAAAACGAAAATGGGAATTTTACAAAAAAAGAAATAGCTGCATTGGATAAGGATAAATTTAGTGAAGATATGGATGCTGTTTTCTTTGATGCCGATGGTGATAAAGACCTCGACTTATATGTAGTCAGTGGTGGTGGGTTTAAAGCAGCGGGCAATCAAGTTTATCAAGATCGTTTATATATCAATGAGGGAGGGGATTTTACAAAAGCTAAATTACCCAAGCTCGATGCAAGTGGTTCTTGTGTAAGTGCGCATGATTATGATGGAGATGGAGACCTTGATCTCTTTGTCGGAGGGAGACATGTTCCCGGTCGATATCCTACAATTCCACAGAGTTATATTTTACAAAATGACAAAGGTCAATTTACGGATGTTACAGAAAAGGTTGCTCCTAGTTTTAAAAACATAGGAATGATCACTGATATTCAATGGGGAGATTTGGATGGTGATAAAAAAGCAGAAATGATTGTTTCTGGAGAATGGATGCCGATCACTATCTTCAAAAACGATGGAAAAAAACTCAGTAATATCAGTTCACAAAGTGGTACTGCAAATTCTAATGGCTGGTGGAATTGTTTGGCGATTGAAGATTTCGATCAAGATGGCGACTTAGATATCGTAAGTGGAAACCTCGGAAAGAATACTCGACTCAAGGCATCAGAAACTAAACCAATTTCTATAATCGCCAGAGATTTTGATAATAACGGTGCTATTGAACCTATTCTGGCTTATACTAAAAATGGGCAACTTTATCCATTTGCTGGTAGAGATGCACTTACTAAACAGATTTCAAAAATCAAGAAAAATTATCCTCGATATGCTAAATATGGAACAGCAACGGTAGAAGATATTTTTACAAAAAGTGAAGTATCAAAAGCTCAAAAATTAGAAGCTAAAAACTTCCATACTTCATATTTTGAAAATGATGGAAAAGGTAATTTTAGTTCAAAGGCACTTCCTTCTGAAACACAAATGGCTCCTGTCACCAATTTGATCACTGATGATTTCAATAAAGATGGTCACACTGATATTCTCTTGATTGGAAATAAATATGGAGCAGAACCAGAGACTGGAGTTTATGATGCATTCAATGGCGTGCTTTTACTTGGCGACGGAAAAGGCGGCTTTAGTCCAGCGAATAATAAAGCTATCGGATTATGGGCGAGTAAAGAAGCTCGTGATATCGAAAGTATAGAATTAGCAGATGGTCGAAAATTATACTTAATCGCTAATAATAATGATGACTTACAGGTTTTGGAGATGCTGAAGTAAGAGCACCGGATAATATAAAACTTATTTTTATTTGACGCTGAAAGACGCTGGTTTATATGTGACGATTAGTGCCTTGGAACTAATAAAAACAGTGTCTTTCAGCATGTCAATCGCAAGATGTTATCTAATCAAAGTCACATCTCCTCGTTGAATGCCTCGTTTTAAAGTACCAAGGGGATCGATTGTTTCATATTCCAGTAGATAAAGGAATACATCAGAAGTACAAGGTTTTCCATTCACTTTTCCATCCCACTTTCCAGATGCTTCATTTCCTTGATAAACAAGTGTTCCCCAACGATTAAATATCCTCAAAGTAAAATCAGTGAATTCACAATCAGTGACAACAGAAAAGGCATCGCTTATTCCATCATCATTGGGCGTAAATAAATTGGGGAACTGGATTTCACAAACTTCACAATCCATTAGATTTATAAAAATTTCATCTTCTGTTATTCCGCATTCATTTGTAACTGTCACACTATAAATTCCGATACCTGGCACAAGGAAAGTTGTATCCATACTTCCATCTTGCCATTCATAGGTTTGATTATTCGGATGATATGCATCTAGTATCAATTCACTCTCTTCGCAAATAAGTGTATCAAGTCCAATATCAAGGGATGGCAAAGGCATAACCTCAAGATAAATTGAATCTTGGTCATAACAAGCTCCCATCTCTACCGCTACCCAATAAAGCCCAGACGTTTCAGCATACAAAAAAGGAAGTGCCGAATTATCTTGCCAAGTATAAGTAGCATCCGGTACAATTTCAGCAACCAAAAATAATTCTTCGCCTTCACAGATACTGGAATCATTCCCTAATTGAATATCAAATAAATCATTTACAAAAACAACATCAAAGCTATCTCTACCTATATCACATCCCTCTGCGACTTCCAGCCAATAAGTCCCTTCTGCATTAATCTCAATTGCGGATGAGGTATCGCCAGTTGACCAGAGTATACATTCAAAACCTTCTGGGCCTTCTACTGTAAAAGGTTCAACTTCTTCACAATTTAAAATGATCTCATCAGGTAAATCTAACTCAATAGTTTCTATAGAATCGTAATAAAAAATATGATCTGTAAAATTTCCAAACCGTAAAAAAGGATCATTTAAAGGTAAAGATAATTCTATCACAGGTCCTGTAAATTGAGATTCGACACCTTTTTCATTTGGGAAATTTACTACATAGATTTGAGTTGGATCTTCGGGTATTCCATGATGCAAGGGTACATACATTTTTCCATCAGGTGCTAACTGAGGCGTTCCAATCAGATTCGACAATGGGTTCTCATCCTGGTCAAAAGTAATCGCTGAGGAGAAGAAAATTTCTTCTGTCTCTAAATCATATTGTACGCTCTGAAATTTTTTAACCGGAAAGTCAGGTCCTCCTTGGGTAAACAATGAAAAATAATACAAGATTTGCCCATCTGGGGAAAAAGCGATTGGAAAAGGAGCCTCTACTCCAAGACTGCTTTGTAGATCAACACCATTGCTAATTGTTCCTGTATTTTTATCAAATTCATATAAAAATCTTCCATTTATAAAATGACGCCCATCTGGAGAAAATTTAATTATTCCATCTGTCCACATATCTGTACTTACTCCAAACGGAATAGGACTTATCAAAGCATCTTCAATCCCTAAATCACTTATTTTAAATAGATAAAAACTATCTGGAGCACTTGGATCATCAGCAATAAAACTGTGGCCTGTTCTGGACAACAGCCAATAATCTTCACAATTGCCATGCTTAGTAATAGAAAGGTGCTCAAAAGCTGGAGTAATTAATTTTTCATTACTGATGGTAACTTTGCCCAATCCTCCATTTGCAGACATGTCTATCTCAAAATAAGAAAGGCCTTTTCCTTCAGAAAATGGATTCCCTTCTGTATTTATAGTCTCAATCTCATCTATTGTAAAAAGATAATATTGATCTGATGTGCCGGGTCGAAGAATTGAAATAGCTCCTTGTGCTGCGGAATAGCCTCCTCCTAAATAAGCCCCTAATTCACCACCTTCCATTACCTCATGGTTTCGATTCCAAATATAACCAAGTACTGAACTATCTATTCGACCTCCCCCATTTGTATAAAACAGCAAATTGCCCCCTTTATCGCTTACCGTGGTGGAGGACTCATAGGTAAACATCGCAGAATTATCATCTATCTGCGGCACACCTTCTGAGAAATTAATACCATATTGATTACCAAAATACCAATGGTTTGCAATCTGCCTTTCAACTTGTGAAAATGCCATCGTGTACACACTCCAAAATAGACCAATAAGAAGGAGTCGATATAAGGGTATAGAAAAATTTCTTTCCATTTGACAATAAGTTAAGTATAAACTTGTCGAAAAAAAAAGAGATTTTGTAAAAGTTGCTACTTTGGGTGTGGATGAGACGTTTGACTGATCAACTTAGTATAAAACAAGTTCATCTACACCTATTAATCCGCTTTCCTTAAAGGGCGTGAACGATTATTTTTTCCTTTTGATCTAAACTTCCAAGCAAGATCAACGCTAAGGAGGTGCTCATACTTCACTGAAAGATTAGTATTCGATTGAATAAAAGTTGGTCTATAGATTAACCCAAGGTGAAAATTATTCATTAGATGAATATAAGCAGGAAATACAAACCCAAAGAAGTCACTTTTTTCAGTTGACTCAGATCTAAAAGGAAAAGGAAAAGGGCCACTAACAATTGCCCAAGAAGGAAGGTGATAATAGTTTCTTCCAAAAGAAATGCCATAGCCATAAGAAAACCGATCAATTATACGGTTATTGGTAATACTTGCGTATTCTGATTTCATATAAAAATGATCTCTACCTGAATAATCATTAGCGAATGGAGAATCAGTATCATTTGTAGAAGTTATTGATAAATTAAAAAACCGATGGTCTGAATAATGAAAATCAGCGCCAATACTTATCCCCCAATAACCACTACTTGATTTAAATCCCGGGTCTATTTCTGGTTGCAATAAATAACTATTTACAAATGGAATAGAAAAGATGAGCCGAACATCCCCTTTTTTAGGGAAATTATAAATAAGATACTCAGATTCGGCATCAGTCATATCTACATAAATACTTTTCGAATAGGTATATGTTTTCGGTTTGTTTACATCACCTAAGACACCTAAGCCATACAGGGGTGGCAGAAAATTTAATAATACAGTTGAAGAATATTTAGACTTTAAGGAAATCGTTTTTGACAAACTATCGGTATAGATTGTTATTGGTGGTGCTTTTTTTTGTCTTTTCAACTTTATCAAAGCGATATCATGATGCGTTTCAAAAGTATCCGTATCAACAACAATCTTAGCGGGTTCATTTGTTGTTATTTCAACCCTCACATAAGGCTTATTTATAATCCTTGCGCAGGAAGATAATAGAAGAACGAGTAATAATGGAATGATTTTTTTCATAGCTGATTAGTTTTTAAGGGCTATAACCTTAACAAGGGTCTAGTTAACTAAGGTAAAAACCCCTTTAACTGTTTCCTTATATAGCAATCCATCTAATTGATATTCATATTCGGCAATATAAACATAGACGCCTTGCATCGGTTTTTCTTTATTATAAAATCCATCCCAACCATCTTCAACACTTGTAGCTATATAGAGTTCTTCTCCCCATCGGTTAAAGATAGAAAGGTTGTATGATTCCAATCGACAAAAAGCATGGGGTCTAAAAGTATCATTTAATCCATCTCCATTAGGTGTAAAAGCATTAGGAAACTCAAGACAAGGGTCATGGACTATTTCGCATAATCCGACATAGATCGTATCAGATTCGAAGCAGCCATTTAAATCCAAGGTAACCCAGTAAGTTCCTGTATCTCCCAAGATTAATTTACGTTCCATAGAGCCATCATTCCATAAATAATTAGCTCCAGGATAAAAAGCATTTAATGTCAAAGACTCAAATTCACACTTAAAGGTATCCCGACCAAGATCAAGCTGTGGATTATTAAAAGAGATATCAATTGTATCCGAGCTGATACAACCATTAATATCTACATCGACCCAAAAACGACCACTCTGCTGAACAATAAGTGTAGAGTCTGTCGAGCCATTTTGCCAAAAATAACTATTTGCATTTGCTACGGTAGCATCTAATAAAAATGGATCATTCTCATTAAAACAAAATGAAGTATCCACTCCTAGATCTGCTGTTTCAATATCTATATAAGTAATCATAATTGAATCTTCCAAAACGCAATCACCAACCATTACAGCTACTTGGTATTGCCCCTCTTCCGTCACTAAGAAAAGAGAGTCCATTGATCCATCTTGCCATTCAAAAGTATTACCAGTTTCTACACTTGCATTTAACCATAAAGTTTCGCCTGTACATAGTGTTGTATCATTACCAAGATCCAATTCTAATTCTCTAGGTTTTATTTTCAATGCCCAGTAATCCCAATCTCCATTATTTTCTGATACATCACCATCAGAAGATTCTGAATAACCAGCAATTATAAAACCGCTATCCGCTGTTTGTTTTACGGCATAAGGTATTTCTTTACTAGATCCTCCAAAATTATTTTCCCATTCTAATGCGCCATCAGTAGAGAGTTTGATTAGCCAAAAATCAGTGCCGCCATTATTACTGCTTACATCTCCGGTAGCATTGGCTGTATTTGTTCTTCCGGTAACAACAATTCCTCCATCATCTGTAATATCTAAGGCCCAAGCCCATTCAAAGCCCTGACCACCAAAATTATAGCCCCATAACATTGTTCCACTTATATCAATCTTAATCACCCAAAAGTCAGAATTGCCATAATTACCAGGCACGTCTCCATTATTAGAATAGGAAGAACCGCTAATGACGAAATTACCATCTGGCATTTGCTTAATAAAATAAGCCCGATCTTCTCCTGATCCACCATAATTCTTACTCCATTCCAGTGTCCCATTAGCATCGACCTTAATCACCCAATAATCATAAAAGCCATTATTTTCTATTACATCAATATCAACGGAAATAGTAGATCCGGCTACAATATACCCTCCATCTGAA
Source organism: Saprospiraceae bacterium (assembly GCA_965277415.1). Lineage (GTDB taxonomy): Bacteria > Bacteroidota > Bacteroidia > Chitinophagales > Saprospiraceae > JAHDHW01. The sequence goes on along the minus strand of CBDICS010000066.1, from coordinate 44,532 downwards.
GTCAGTTCAAGTTCATAAGCCCAGTCAGATGCGGTTCCACCATAATTATTTTCCCAAAGGAGATTTCCTGCTGCATCAAGTTTCATGAGTAAGAAGTCAAAATTGCCATAATTATCAGCAATGTCTCCATCTTGAGAATCGGAGAAACCAGCTACGATATAGCCTCCATCCGGTGTCTGTCTTACAGATTCTGCGCGATCTATTGCCGTTCCTCCATAAGTCTTCTCCCAAAGGAGATTTCCATTCGCATCTAGTTTTATAATCCAGAAATCTTCATCGCCATTGTTTTGGCTCACATCGCCATCACTGGAAAAGGTAGATCCGACAACAATATAACCACCATCCATAGTTTGTTCCATTGAAGTCGCTTCATCATTTTGGCTGCCTCCATAATTGCGTTCCCAGATCAAACTACCATCAGCCGCCATTTTTATAATCCAAAAATCCCAATCGCCATTATTGCTAGTTACATCAAAATTATTCGATCGAGAATAGCCTGCCATTGCATATGCCCCATCAGTTGTCGTGATCACTGTATTGCCCCAATCTCTTAGTGTCCCTCCATAATTTTCTTCCCAATCTATCTCAAAACAGCCGTTCTGTGCAAGCAGAGGAATCCAAGAAAAAATTAAGAGAAGGAAAATTATATAATATTTATTCAATGGAAACTTGTTTTAGAGCCTTTAAAAATTTTGTTTTTAATAGAAGTTGTTCATAGTTCTTACTACAAAGGAGCTAGATGATTTCATTTGGTCGAAAAAAATTAAGCAAGAAAAGGTTTACTAAACTAAACAAGATAAAATGGCTCAGCAAGTTTAGTAAACCGCCACTAAACAATTTCATTTAGAACCATTACAAAAATACACAATACAATAGATAAATAAATAATTCTATTTAAATATGGAAAAGGTTTGACAAAAAGGTGTTTTTCATTCATTATAGCAAAGCGTATGTTAAAACCTTGGTCATTGAGATATCCCAACAGTATCATCGGAATGACTTAGTCGAAGTATAAAAACTAGGCATTAACCTTACAAAATAGCCGATGATGCTGTGTTTTGATCAACTCAATAAGGCCTATTTAGAAATAAAAACATCTAATCTATAAATCTAATGTCAAAAATCTGTTTTTTGGGTATTTCATGAAAGCATAAGATTTTGTACTTTTGTTGAGATTTTAACCGATACTTCCCAACCAATTTTAAAATAGAGCATTATATAACCAGTTCCCTCTGTATTAATCAATTACCTCTACACCACTAGCTACCCTCCTACTAGTGTTGTTAAAGCTATATTTTATTATACTTTGTAATTGATTTTAAAGCCAGAATCTTATGATTAAAATTACATCCATTATACTTGGATTAAGCTTAATTTTTAGCTTAGAGGCCAACGCACAATTATTCATTAACGAAATCATGGCGTCCAATACAACTACTCTTGCTGATGATGCGGGGGAATTTGATGATTGGATTGAAATATATAATGCCGGAAGTCAAGCTATCAACCTTGCAGGTTATTACTTTTCTGATGACCTTGCTGAACCTTTAAAATGGCAGATTCCACTTGATGATCCTACTTTGACCAATATTCCTGCGGGCGGTTTTCTAATTTTATGGGCAGATAAAGACCCCGAACAAGGACCTCACCACCTTGATATCAAGCTTAGTGGAGCTGGAGAAGAATTGATATTGACCCATCCTGATGGATCAACAATGATTGACCAGGTCTCTTTTTCTAATTTAGCTGAAGATATTTCGTACGGTAGAATTATAGATGGTGATATTGAATTCCAATTATTTTCAAATCCTAGCCCTGGCCTCAGTAATAATGGAGGAGGCACTGGATTGACCTTCCCAGTTGATTTTTGTATAAAAGTCTCTAGCGATCTAGAAGATGCAGTAGAAAGTCAAGATGGCTCTGTAACGGTAGAAGGATTTGGCTTACGCATCGGAGAAGATTTTAGTGGTGGATTAAATACTACCGGCATTCGAATCCCATTAGAATTACCACAGGATGCTGTCCTTACGAATGCTTCTTTAACCTTTAAAGCAGCAGGAGAAGATTTTAATCCTGCTGATTGGACTATAAAAGCTCAATTAATTGCTGATGCTCCAGAATTCACTACTAGTACTTATAGTGTTTCTGATAGGATGACAACAAGTGCCAGTGTCAATTGGTCGCCTGCAGCTTGGTCTAGTACTGGAACGAGCGGTGGCCTTGAAAATGATAGTTCTCCTAATTTAGCTCCTTTAATTCAAGAAGTATTAAATCAAAATGACTGGCAATCTGGTAATTCTATTGTATTTATAATTACAGGAACAGGAACCAGAAATGCTTTTGGAGGGAATGTAAGTATTAATAATTTTGGCCCAGAGCTATGTATCGAAGCCAATATCCCTTTTCCTTCAGAGCCTATTGCCAATGTTATAATCAATGAACTTGCAGCAGCAGGTACGCAATATGAAGACCCAAATGGAGATCATGAAGATTGGATTGAATTGTATAATGCTAATAATTTTGATGTAGACTTAAGTGGTCTTTACCTAACTGATGACTATGGAGATTTGGACAAATATCAAATCCCTGATGGTGTAATTATTCCAGCTAATGGGTTTTTAACTTTTTTTGCTGATAATGATGAAGAGGATGGCAATCTCCACACCAATTTTAATCTCAGAAGTAAAGGTGAAGAACTTGCGCTCGCCATGCAATTATCTACTGAATTAGTAATCCTCGATTCTATTAGCTTTGATGATGCACCTTTTATGTCTTCCTTTGGAAGGCAAACGGATGGTGCCAATGAGTGGATTCATTTTGGAGCGCCCACGCCCAACACTTCTAATAATGGCGCAAACAGATATCTAAGTCCCCCCGTCTTTACATTAGCTAGTGGTATTTATGATAATACCCAACAAGTCACAGAAATCACTCATGAATTAGCTGATGTTACGATATACTATTCAACACTTTCTAATATTCCAGATAATAGTGATCTCGAATACACGACAAGTTTGCCTATTTTAGGTTCTCAGAATATCCGAGCTATAGCTTATAAAAATGGATATGAACCTAGCCAAATTGCAAATGCTGCATACCTTATAAATGCTGAGTCGAATATTCCAATCGTTTATTTGACTACCGACTATGACAATTTTTTCGATCCTGAAATCGGCATTTACACCATTGGTGAGAATGGTAGAGCACTTTGTGGCCCTGATACCGCTAATTTCAACCAAGATTGGGAAAGACCGCTCAATTTAAAAATATTTATGCCTGACGGTTCCGAAGTTGTAGATGTCAATGCAGGTGTAAAAATCTCTGGTGTTTGTTCCAGAAATAATGCTATGAAAAGCCTCGCAATTTCTTTAAGAGAAAAAGATTATGGAAATGGAGAATTAGGTTTTCGGCTTTTTGACAATAGAGATCATGATAATTATTTAAGATTTAAATTGAGAAATAGTGGCCAAGATTACAACCGAATGGGGTTTAGAGATATGGTCAACCAAGCGCTTCTTATCGATGTAGTCAAAGATCTTGAATATCAATCTGGTCGCCCTGTCAAGGTATATTTAAATGGAAACTTCTGGGGAATTCATAATATCCGTGAAAAATATACCAGTGAGTTTTTTGAAGATAATTATGGTGCTAATGGTAATAAAATTGATATCCTCAAAAGTCCAGGACTCCCCTGGATGGAAATCAAACAAGGTTCTGCAAGTGAATTTAATACCCTTTTCGATTTTGTACAGAATAATTCACTTTTGGATAATGACAATTACCAGTATTTTGAAGAGAATGTGGATATCAATGCCTTTTTAAACTACTGGATTACTATGACTTATTTGGCAAATACAGATTGGCCAGCTAATAATCTAACGGTATGGAAAGAACAAAAAGAAGGTAAAAAATGGCGCTATTGTGTCGCTGATACAGATGGGAGTACTAAAAACTTTCTATCAGAACTTGCCTTGCCTGAATACAATACCTTCGACTCTATCATGGTATCCAATAGCGTTGATTGGCCAAATCATAGTAATAGCACACTTTTTCTTAGAAAATTAGTAGAAAGAGAAGATTTCCGAGATGAATTTGTGCAACGATCTTGTAGTTTTATCGGACTAGTGTACAGTGAACAAAGAGCGCATCATTTTGCAGATAGCATCAAAGCCTTGTATGAACCTAATATTGAAGAACATTTGATCAAATGGGGTACTCAAGGTGCTTTAGGAGCCTTAGGTCAAGATATGGCAGCAGATATAAGTACTTGGGAGGGATGGATTGATGCCTACAAAGAATTCTTTACGGAACGTCCAGCCTATTTTCGTCAATACCTAGATGCTTATTTTGATTTAAATAGTACTTATAATTTAACGATTCTTTTTGATGAAAATACATTAGGGCGTGTTGTTCTAAACAGCAATGAATTCGAAATACCCTATAATTTCTCTAATCTATATTTTAAAGATGTTCCCCTTCGTATAAAAGCCATTCCTGAACCAGGAGCAGTATTTTCTCATTGGTTAGAAACAGGTGTAACGGATGCTGAGATTGATTATATTGCTAGTATTGATGGCACATTGACTCCGATTTTTGATTGTGCTGGTATGCCGGGAGAAGCTTGTGATGATGGAGATGATTGTACAATAAATGATGTTTTTGATGCAGACTGTGGCTGTTTTGGTACGATCCCAGATAATAATGGAGATGGAGAGATGAATGAATTAGATTGTGATTTTGTTAATACAGCCTCTGAACCGGAAGCTAAAAAAGCAGCTCTAAAATTATTTCCTAACCCTGTTCGAAATACGCTAACTATACAAATGGAAACCTTGAGGATACAATCCTTGCATGTATATAGTAGTTCAGGCAGTTCTGTTTTAAATGAACAGAATATAAATGAACATCAATATATAATGAATGCAAATTTATTGCCCCAAGGTATTTATTTTATTAGAATGCAGGCAGCAGATGGAAATTATTATTTCGGGAAGTTTTCTGTTTTAAAATAAAATATTGTCAAGAGTAGACTTATTTACACTATTGACAAAAGAATATAAATTTGATGCTTATGATAGTTGAATCAGTTTTAATTTTAGCATTAAAAAACCTATCTTTAATAGCTTTTTGACAAAATTATTAAAGATTCTTATTAACAGTCTTACCATATAATCGCCTTTCTAATCATCCAATATACTAAAATTGGGTCTCTATATTATTTAATTTAATACCATAACTACACGTAATGAACAAGAATTGTACGGCTATAGTGAATTTATTGTTATTTCTTTTTTTAAGTACCTCGACCGATGCTCAATTATTTATAAATGAATTTCTTGCAGCTAACGAAACAAGTATTACTGATGAAGCAGGCGATAATGAAGATTGGATTGAAATTTATAATGCTGGTACTACTGCGGTTGATATTGCAGGATACTATATCTCTGATGATATCTCCGATCCTTTGATTTGGCAAATCCCAACAGGTAGTCCGAGTTTAACAACTGTTCCTGCTGGAGGTTATCTTATTTTATGGGCTGATAAAGATACAGATGACGGTGCAAACCATATTGATATTAAATTAGGAGCAGGAGGCGAAGACCTCATTCTTACAGATTCTGACGGTGTAACAATAATTGACCAATTGACTTTTGGTCCACAAAGTGATGATATCTCCTATGGAAGAGAGACGGATGGTCATTCAAATTTTCAATTTTTCACTAGCCCTACACCAGGAACAGAAAACATAGCTAATAATAATGCTCCAACTTATACCATTACATTAAATATTCCTATTCAAAGTGGAAATGACGATGGAGAAGAGTTTCCTAATGGTGGCGTCACCCTCCTAAGTTCTGATATTGAGATGGTACAAGATGGCGGGTCTACTTATACGCCAGCTTTTAGATTTACAAATATTGGCTTACCTACAGATGCCATTATTAATAGTGCACATTTACAGTTTTTTGCTGATGAAGTTCAAGTCGGGCCAAGCAATTTGACTATTCATGCTGAAAATTCTGGCAATGCAGCTATCCTCCAATCAAGCAATGGTAATATTAGCAGTCGAACAGTAACTGCTGCTGCTGCTTCATGGACACCAGCCCCCTGGAATATAATAGGAGCAAATGGCCCTGATCAATTAACACCTGATTTGACAAGCCTCGTTGAAGAAGTCATTGCAAACCCAGGATGGGAGGAAGGTAATGCGATGGTTTTTATACTCACAGGTTCGGGAACAAGAACAACTTATTCTTATGATTCAAATCCAGAGCGAGCTGCACGATTAATCATCGAAGCAGAAATCCCACTTCCAACAAATCCAATACCAAGCGTATATATCAATGAAGTAGCAGCCAATGTGACCAGCCATGTAGACGAAAGTGGTACACGGGAAGATTGGATTGAAATCTATAATCCTAATCCACAGGATATTGACCTCGGCGGCCTCTACCTGACTGATAATTATAGCAGCTTGGATAAATGGCAAATCAGCCCCGGTACGATTGTACCCGCTGGCGGCTACCTTGTTTTCTTTACGGATAAAGACGATGAGGAAGGTCCTTTACATACCAATTTCAATCTTAAGGCCGGAGGCGAAGAGATAGCACTTGTACAGTTGCTCGCAAATGGCCTGACGATTATAGATTCCATCTCTTTTGATGCGATGCCTTTTATGGCTAGTTATGGACGAGAAATTGATGGATCAAATAATTTGGTACATTTTGGTCAAATTACGCCTGATGCTACAAATAATGGCGCTAACCTTCATTTACCTTCTCCTGTATTCTCTCTTGCGAGTGGTTCTTATAATAGTGCTCAATCCATTACGATAAGCGCACCAGAATCAGGATCAACTATTTATTATACCACGAATGGGGATTTTCCTACTGTCAATTCTACGCTATATACCGGAGCCGCAATCAATATTAATGCAACTCAAAGTATAAGGGCTTTCGCTGTAAAACCTGGATTTACGAACAGTCAGCCTTCTGATGCTACTTATTTGATCAACGAAAATCATAATATTCCGCTTTTATATATAACTACTGATCCCGATAACTTTTTTGATGATGAAATTGGAATTTATGTAGATGGTACAAACGGAGTTATTGCTTATTGCGCAACCTCTCCTGTTAACTGGGCGAGAGATTGGGAACGTCCTATTAATTTAAAGATGTTTGAAACAGATGGTTCATTAGCATTTGATGTAGAAGCAGGTGTAGAAATTAACGGCGCTTGCTCTCGAAATCTAGCTATGAAAAGTCTTGGAATTAGTTTAAGAGCGAAAACATATGGCGATGAGGCGATAGAATATCCTTTATTTCCTGAAAGAGATCATGAAGATTATCAACGTCTAAAACTACGAAATAGTGGTCAGGATTTTATCCGCCTTGGTTTTCGGGATATGGTCAACCAAAACATGATTACTGGAAAACTAGATATCGACCTTCAAGCAGGGCGGCCTTCTTTATTATATATAAATGGAGAATTTTGGGGGATTTATAATATTCGGGAAAAATATGCCGGTGAGTATTTTGAAGCTATTTATGGGGTCAACGAAAATGACCTGGATATTATCAAAAGCCCAGGACTTCCCTGGAGGGATGAAAAGCAAGGAACAGATGATATTTACAATGCTTTATTTGATGTGGTACAAAATAGTGATATGTCCAATGATGCGGACTGGGATTATTTCGAATCTCAGGTTGATGTCAATGAGATGATGAACTATTGGATTACGATGACCTATATGAATAATTATGATTGGCCTGCCAATAATCTAACAGTCTGGAGAGAACGAGCAGAAGGTGCAAAATGGAGATATGGAATGGCCGATACAGATGGGAGTACCCAAAACAATCTAACTTCAGATGCAGAACCAAGTTTTAATAAATTTGAATTGATCAATGATCCCAATATTTCGAATTGGCCCAATCATTCTAATAGTACTTTGTTTCTTCGAAAAGCCTTGGATCGTCAAGAATTTCGCGACGAATTTATCCAAAGAGCTTGTAGTATAATGGAATTACTTTATAATGAAAATCGCACCAATCAATTTATTGATGAAATGGTTGCTTTATACCAACCCAATATCAATGCACATCTCAATAAATGGGGTGATGATAATGCAATGGGCGGTAGTGAATCTTCTTGGAATGAGTGGATTGATTTGTACAAAGATTTTTATGACCAACGTCCTGATTTTTTCAGACAACATATGAATGACTTTTACAATCTGGATGGCTACTTTGACTTAAGCATTGCTTTTGATGAAACTTCTGGTGGTGACGTTGTTGTCAACACCAATGAAATGGAAATTCCTTATAATTATGTAGGGACTTATTTTAAAAATGTACCCTTTCAGCTAACAGCAATTGCCCAACCAGGATATGTTTTTCAATATTGGTTAGAAACAGGAGAAACCAATCCAGTGATTCAATATACTAGTTCTTCCAATGCTACTTTAACGCCAATTTTTGAATTATTAGATTGTAATAATATTCCAGCAGGCACCCCTTGTAATGATGGGGATATCTGCACAATCAATGATGTTTATGATGAGGATTGTAATTGTGCTGGAGTTTTTGCAGACGATGATAATGACACCGTTTGTAATGCGGAAGATCAGTGCCCCGGTTTTGATGATACAATTGATTTGAATAATAATGGCATTCCTGATGCTTGTGATATCAATTGTACCGATGCTGACGGAGATGGAATATGCGAGGAAGATGATTGTGATGATAATAATTCCAATCTTCCAGCCACTCCTGGTACAGCCTGTGATGATGGCAATCCTCAGACTACTAATGATGTAATCCAGGGAGATGCTTGTACTTGCCAAGGAGAGATTGTTCCACCAAGCGGCGATTACTGTGATGCTAAAGGAGACGCACCTTGGCATGAATGGATAAGCGGCGTCCAATTAAACGATTTAAATAATACTTCTTCAAAAACACAATATTCAGATTTCACTAATCTCTTTGCTACAGTAGAATCTGGATCAACTCATGAAATCACACTAACAGCCGCATATAGCTATACGACCTATAGCGATTACTTTAGAGTTTGGATTGATTATAATCAAAATAATGTTTTTGATGAACCTCAAGAAATTGCCTATTCTGGTGTTATTTCTGGTATTCCGAATGGTACACCGAATGCATCAATTACTGGATTGATTAATATACCTGCGAATGCACTCCTTGGTACGACACGAATGCGGGTAAGTATGCAAAGAGGTGCTTATGCTGCGCCTTGTGGTAACTTCCCTGAAGGAGAGGTAGAAGATTATAGTGTTGTGATCAATGCAGGTAATGGTGCTGTACTTTCACTTCAAAATTGTCCCGATGATCTTAATGTGACAAGCAATATTGGTCAGACAAGTGTAAACGTAAATTGGCTTCTGCCTACTGTTTCTACCACTTGTGATCCTAGTACCATAAACCTTAATCAAACAGAAGGTCCAGCAAGTGGAAGTGCCTTTGATGTTGGTACGAGTACTACTATTACTTATATTGCTACAGATCAATGCGGCAATCAAGAAACTTGCTCTTTTTCAATAACAATTGAGGCGCCTGATAGTGGAACGCTAAGTTTAAACTGTCCAGACAATATTTCCATAGATGCCGAATTTGGGCAAGATGGTGCGACTGTAAATTGGACAACACCTTCTGCTTCTACTACTTGTCCAAGTGGTGGATTATTGCTCGTTCAAAATGGAGGGGCAAACAATGGTGATTTTTTCCAAATTGGTAGCCATATTATTTCTTATATCGCTACGGACGATTGCGGTAATCAGGAATTTTGTTCTTTCGTCATTATTGTCAATCCGGCAGATAATGGCACTATCAATTTAAGTTGCCCTTCAGACCTTACCTTACCCTCCAATCCGGGGCAATCCGGCACAAACGTAAATTGGAATGAAGCAATGGGTTCAAGTACTTGTCCGAATGGCGGATTAAATATTGTACAGGTAGGCGGTGCACCTAATGGTTCTTTTTTCTCAGTAGGCACCTATGAGATTCTCTATTCTGCCACCGATGCTTGTGGTAATAGTGAAGCCTGTTCTTTTAATATCACTGTCTTACCAGATAATACTGGCGGAGACTATTGCGAATCTGAAGGAGACTTTCCTTGGCATGATTGGATTTCTGGTGTACAACTTAACACTATTAATAATATTTCTTCAAAAGCTTCTTATTCTGATTTTACAAATATCAGTACCTCATTAAATACATCGGGTACATATGATATTATTCTGACTGCAACTTATAGTTGGACTACTTTTGATGAATATTGGAAAGTTTGGATTGATTACAATCAAAATGGCACTTTTGAAGAACCGACAGAAATTGCATTTAGTGGTGTGTTACCAGCACCCTCAAATGGAACACCGTCTGCTTTCATAAATGGTATTATCAATGTACCAGCTAATACTCTTGCAGGCTCAACCAGAATGAGGGTTGCAATGAAAAGGGATGGCACGCCAAGCCCTTGTGAAGTATTTCCTTTTGGTGAAGTGGAAGATTATACGATAAATATTGCAGGTAGCTCTAATGGAGGAAATCCGCAAGCTTATTCAGGTCAAAATTTTGGCGAGAACCAGTTTAAATTATTTCCAAATCCAGCGTCTAGTAATATTAATATTATTTTAGAAGACAATTTAGATGTAGAAGAGATTCGCGTATTCAATCTTACATCTCAAACTATAATGCTTATTGATGGTATAGAAGATGAACAAGTTTATAATTTCAATATCAAACATTGGTTAAATGGAATTTACTTCGTCCAACTGAAATTAAAAGATGGTCGGCGGATTACTAAACGCTTAATTGTTAATGCGGATTATTAAAACGCTGTTTGCAAAACGATAATTTTACTTATTTCGATTAAACATAACTACATGAGAACTCACTTTAACAAAGCGCTTTATACGCTTGTAATACTCTTTTTAAGTATAGGTATTACAAATGGGCAATTATACATTAATGAGTTTCTAGCTTCCAACTCGAATGGCATTACAGATGAAGCAGGAGATTTTGAAGACTGGATTGAAATATATAATGCTGGCAACTCAGATGTAAATCTAGCAGGATACTATATTTCTGATAATCTGGCCAATCCATTAGCCTGGCAAATCCCAACGAGCAATGCCAGTTTAACCACTGTCCCCGCAGGTGGCTTTTTACTCTTATGGGCAGATAAAGATACTGATGATGGGGAAAATCACATTGATATAAAATTAGGTTCAAGTGGAGAAGATATCGTGCTTGTCCAGCCTGATGGTATAACGATTGAAGACCAATATACTTTTTCGACTCAGACTGCTGATGTTTCTTTCGGAAGAATTCCCAATGGTGGATCTAGTTGGGATTTCTTTGCCATGAGTACCCCAGGTGAAAGTAATGATACACCTCCGGGCGCACCGCAAGTAGCTAAACCCATTGCATCCATAAATGGAGGATTTTATACGGGCAATGTTCAGATCACTTTGACAACAACTACCTCAGGTGCTAATATTTATTATACAACAGATGGAAGTATTCCTACTGAGAATTCTACTGAATATAATTCCCCCATTTCTTTTTCTGAAAATACATCTTTGAGGATAAAGGCATTTTTAGATCCACTTGTCCCAAGTGATACTCAAACAGAAACTTACCTTTTTGATATTGATCATACGGTTCCGGTAATAGCTTATACAGCAGATCCTGATGAAATGTTTGATCCTTCTATTGGAATGTATACAAACTATGAAGACGATATTGAGATTAATGTAAATGTCGAAATGTATGAATCGGATGGCACTGCTGGATTTAACCAAATAGTTGAATCGGAAATAAATGGGAAAGGATCTGCTTCTAATGATCAAAAATCATTAGCCCTCAAAGCAAAAAGCAGTCTTGGAAGTGCAACCATTGATTATCAAATATTTCCACTTTCTGATGAAGACAAGTATCGAAGTTTAATCATAAGAAACTCTGGACAAGACAATAATATTACTCAGTTTCGAGATGTAGTAGCCACCAGTTTATTTTGGGATGTCACTGATATTAATAATGCAAAACCAACAATCGAAAAACCAGAAGTTTACGGTCAAGCCTATCGTCCAAGTGTCTCTTATATCAATGGAGAATATTGGGGTATCTTAAATATTCGTGAACGAATAGATAAACGTTATATCAAAGTACATTTTGATTTAGATGATAATGAAATCGATTATATTGAAAATAAAGATGAGGCAAAAGAAGGAGATTTAGTTGCTTGGGATGAACTAACTGATTTTCTTGAAGACAATAGTTTAAGTTCTGACGATAATTTTCAATTTGTAAAAGATCGGGTTGACCTTGATCATTATATTGATTACATCGCTTTCAATTTATATATCGACAATGCTGACTGGCCAGGTAATAATGTCCGTCGATTTAGAGAAAGAGCAGATGACGCAAAATGGCGGTATCTAACTTATGATTTAGATTTTTCATTGGGTTTATTTGTAGACGGGCAAGACTGGAACTCTGGTTATAATAATGCTAATGCACTAGGTCGATTATTAGAACCCAATAGTAATAGTTGGCCCAATCCATCTTATGCTACTTTATTATTTAGGCGACTCATGGAAAATGATGGCTGGAGAACAGAGTTTGTCAACACCATGGCCGATCAACTTAATCTACTATATAATGATGATCGACTTACCAATCGCATTAATGATTTTCAAGCTGAGTATGCTCCTGAAATTGAACAGCATATTGATCGTTGGACGGGCTACCTACAATGGGAAGAAAAAGTTCAAATATTAAGAGACTTCGCTGATGGTCGTACAGATAATGTAAGGGATCATTTTATTGATGAGATAGACGAGATCAACGGTATTGCTGACATTACGATAAACCTGAACAATGCTAGCCAAGGTGAAGTAGAATTAAGTACAATTGCTGTTCATGATCAAAATGCTCCATTTACAGGTACTTATTTCAGAGGGGTAGATATTCCTGTTTCTGCATTTCCTAACAGAGGTTATGTCCTTCAAAATTGGTCTGGTGATCTATCCGGCAATAATCCATTTGAAACAATCAATATTAATAGCACTACAAATATTACTGCTAATTTTGGTTTTGGTTCTACAGCGACTGATCCAATTGTTATTAATGAAATTAATTATAATTCCTCTGATGCTTTAAACTCAGATGACTGGATTGAATTATATAATCCTAATACAAATTCAGTTGATATCTCAGGATGGTATTTTGAAGATGAAGGTGGCAATTTCTTTGGCTTACCAGCAAATACTATTATTCCTGCAAATGGATATTTAGTCCTAGTTGAAAACGCTTCTAAGTTTTCTGCGATTTATCCACTAATCACCAACTTCATTGGCGACTTTGGAAGAGATCCAAGAGGATTTGGATTGAGTGGTGGCGGCGAATTAATCACTTTAAAAAATGCTAATGGCGTATTGGTAGATGAAGTAGATTATGATGATAAAGCTCCATGGCCTGTAGAAGCAGATGGAAACGGTCCAACACTTCAATTGATCTCTCCTAATTTAGATAATACATTAGCTGCCAGTTGGGAAGCACTTCCAGCTACACCTGCTGCATTAAACGGAACTAATACTGGACAACAAAATCAAGTCATTAATTTTCCTTCGATACCTAATCAATTTACGACTAATCCACCTTTCCAAATCAATCCAAGTGCTACCTCTGGATTGCCTGTAAGCCTTACTATCCTTTCTGGCCCTGCGAGTCTTTCTGGAAATACGATTACACTAAATGGTACTCCGGGGACAGTTACGGTACAAGCCAGTCAAGCAGGAAACAGTACATGGAATCCAGCACTGCCAGTGACTCAAAGTTTTAATGTAACAACACCTCCGGTTGGCGGCGGAGATTATTGTGATGCAGAAGGAAGCGCTCCTTGGCATGAGTGGATTGCAGGTGTACAATTAAATGATTTGAATCATACTTCTGGAAAAAATAAATACAGTGATTTTACAATCAATACTGCAACTTTAGATGCAGGTGAAACTTATGACATAACGCTCACAGCTGGCTATAGCTGGACCACTTATCCAGAACATTTCAGTGTTTGGATAGATTATAATCAAGATTTTATTTTTAGCCCATCTGAAGTTGCTTATACTGGACTACTTAATAATGTGCCTAATGGTACACCAACTGGTTCGATAACAGGCAGTATTAATATTCCGGGGGATGCCTTGACCGGAGCAACTAGAATGAGGGTTTCGATGGCACAAGGAGGATATGCTGAACCCTGTGGTAGCTTTCCTTTTGGCGAAGTTGAAGATTATACTATTATCATAAACGAAGGAAATGGAGCTATTCTATCTGTTAACGATTGTCCGAATAATATTGTCCAAACTGCCGAGATAGGAGAAAGTAGTCGAATCATCAATTGGGCTCCACCTACCGCTTCTTCTACTTGTGAACCTGATCTTGTAAATATTAATCAGGTTTCGGGACCATCTAACGGAAGTGCTTTTGATATAGGTTCAACGACGACAATTACCTACACTATTTCTGATCAATGTGGCAATCAAGAAACTTGTTCTTTTACCATTACCATTAATGCACCGGATAATGGTTCTATCACACTTAGTAATTGTCCGAATAATTTTGAAATCGTCGCAGAGCCAGGGCAAAATGGTGCTATTGTAAATTGGACAGCACCAAATGGTTCAAGCTCCTGCCCCATTGATGGATTCAATATCAATCAAATTGGTGGCGCACCAAATGGATCTTTCTTTGATATTGGAACTTATCAAATCGTTTATAGTGCTACAGATGACTGTGGTAATGAGGAAACTTGTGTCTTTAATTTCACCGTTCTCTTAGGAAGCAGTGAAATCACACTCACCAATTGTCCAGATGATTTTGAAATCGTCGCAGAGCCGGGGCAAAATGGCGCTACTGTAAATTGGACAGCGCCGAGTGGTTCGACAACTTGTCCCAATGGTGGCTTAGAGATCAATCAAATTGGTGGCGCACCAAATGAATCTTTCTTTGATATTGGAACTTATCAAATCGTTTATAGTGCTACAGATGACTGTGGTAATGAGGAAACTTGTATCTTTAATTTCACCGTTCTCTTAGGAAGCAGTGAAATCACACTCACCAATTGTCCAGATGATTTTGAAATCGTCGCAGAGCCGGGGCAAAATGGCGCTACTGTAAATTGGATAGCACCGAGTGGTTCGACAACTTGTCCCAATGGTGGCTTAGAGATCAATCAAATTGGTGGCGCACCAAGTGGCTCTTTCTTTAATGTTGGAACGTATCAAATTGTTTATAGAGCTACGGATAATTGTGGTAATGAGGAGATTTGTATTTTTAACTTTACCATTCTTCCAGGGAATAGTGAAATCACGCTTACTAATTGTCCAGGTGATTTTAGTATTCCTTCAGAATCCGGACAGAATGGCGCTACTGTAAATTGGACAACACCAAATGGCTCAACGACTTGTCCGAATGGTGGCTTAGAGATCAATCAGATTGGTGGTGCACCAAATGGATCTTTCTTTGATATTGGAACTTATCAAATCATCTATAGCGCTACAGACGACTGTGGTAATGAGGAAACTTGTATTTTTAATTTCACCATCTTACCAGATAATATGGGTGGTGATTATTGTGAATCCAGTTCAGGATTTCCGTGGCATGATTGGATTGAGGGCGTTCAACTAAATACAATCAATAATGTATCTTCAAAAACCACTTATTCCGATTATACTAATATCAGTACGACTTTATTATCTGGTTCCACTTATGATATTACGCTAACGACCGGATACAGTTGGACAACTTTTGATGAATATTGGAAAGTCTGGATTGATTATAATCAAAATGGTGTTTTTGAAGAGCCTGCGGAATTGGTCTATTCCGAGATATTAGAAGCACCTAGCAATGGTACTGAAAATGCTTCGGTTGTTGGTTCAATCACTATTCCTTCTAATGCACCAGCAGGATCAACTAGAATGCGGGTATCAATGAACCGAGATAACTACTCAGGGCCATGCGAATTATTTGGTTTTGGAGAAGTGGAAGATTATACTATTATCATTCCAGGAAGTATCAATGGTGGTTCTTCTTCTGCATTTATTGGAACTCCAGCCAATGTTAAGCTATTTCCAAACCCTGCAACAAGAGCAGTTACCTTACTACTTCCCGAAGAAATGGAGGTTGAGCAGCTTAAGGTATTTGATGTAACTACAAAACAAGTGCTACAAATTGAAGGTCAGGAAGCAACTTTCTTTTATCGTTTTGATGTAAACAAATGGATGAAAGGTATGTATTTTGTCCAATTGCAATTAAAAGACGGACGCCGTATCACTAAACGATTTATTGTAAATGGTAATTAATATTCAACACCGGCTATTTCGATTTTTTGAAAGTCTGTAAAATGTGATTTCTGACGCTGAAAGACGCTGATTTATATGATTTATTATGACGCTTAGTGCCTACGGCACTAATAAAAACAGCGTCTTATCATAATTATCAGCGTCTTTCAGCGTCAAATAGAATAAGTGTTCCGTATATTTATAAAATGAAAAGGACAATCACTCAAGAGTTTATTGAACAGGCTATTTTTAGAATAGAAGAGAATCCGCCCCGTATTAAAAATTGTTTTGATAGATTAAGCGAAGAACAAATATGGCAGCAAGCCAATGCATCCTCTAATAGTCTTGGCAATCTGGTATTGCATCTTTGCGGAAATATTACACAGTATATTCTTTCGGCCTTAGGAAATAAAGAAGACTTAAGAGAAAGAGATTTAGAGTTTTCCACAAAAGGAGGATTTACAAAAGAGGCATTACTGAAAAAGATTAATCAGGTGATTGTCGAATCTGTCGAAGTAATCCGCAACTGTGATGAAGAAAAATTGATGAAAAACTATACTGTTCAGGGATTTAATTTTTCAGGGATTGGAATCATTATCCATGTTGCCGAACACCTCTCCTACCATACTGGACAAATCGCCTTTTGGACAAAATGTATTAAAGATCAAGATCTTGGTTTTTACGCAAATCTTGATTTAAATATTAAAAATGAATAAGAGATAAAGATAAAATTTAATGAAACCAATATGGTAAGTATCATTGTCCTTTGGGATATAGGTTCTACCTAAAAAATACGCCCGACTCCAAATGATTGATTATTGATTAGAATTAATTCGATCGATGTCATGTCTAAAGGTATCTGTCAATTCCTGGACAAAACTACTGATTGTGCTTTCTTCATTATCATCCATACCATTATGAGCATTAGCAATACCCTCTAATAATTCAATCAGGAATTGGTATTCAGCATCAGGGCCATGCATTTCACAATAATTCATTACTTTTTTATATAATTCCTTCGGGTCATTTTCTTTTTTCATTTCATAATCGAAAGACCATTTAATGTCTGCGCCCCATTTATGATTTGCCAATTTTTTTTCTAGTGCTTCAATCTCTTCTTTTTGAACACGACCATCGGCCATTGCTACGACATAAGCTAATTCACCAAATGCTTCAATAAGTTTATCTGTATCTTTCATAAATCGTTTTTGTATGAATAAAGGACTAAAGTTGAATCTTGTTCATGATCCAATTTTTCTTCATGAGATAGTTCTTTTACAAAAGTAAAATTATTTTTTTCTAAAAGCTTAATAGAACTTAAATTGTTTTTATTAGTACACCCTTCCAAATATTCTAACTTTACAAGCCTAAATCCATGGTCAATTATAGCTTTTAATGCTTCGCTCATAATTCCCAAACTTTGATATTCTGGTAGTAATTCGTAACCAATATCCGCTTTGAAAGGTTGTTTTACAAATTGCCAAATACATATAGTTCCAATAATATTATTACTACTCTTTTGACAAATCCCCCAATAAAGCCATTGATTTTCAGCTATGCCTGTATTTATTTTATCTATAAATTTTTCTGCTTCCTTTAGATTATTCATTTTAGGTCTGTCTAAATACTTTTGAACCTGTTCATCACTTCTAAGCTTCAAGATTTCTGGTGCATCTGCTTGCTTAAGCGCTCGAAGCATCAATCTTTCCGTCTCTATTTTTAAAATAGATAGAACCTTTTTTTCTTTCATCAAAAGTTTATTATTTATTCAAAAATAAACAATCTAGTGTGACAAGGTAAATATTGCATTTATTTTTTGGCAATAAATTTGGAAGATTACATACAACCCCTCTTCGCTCTTATGAAAACATTGTATTATGACTGGAAGGTTTATATACCTATATACCCTTGTATTCTTCCTTTTTACTAATTCTATTTATACACAAACCATTACGGCAATCAACAATACGAATTGGTCGCTAAGCTCAACATGGGACCTCAACCGGATTCCGGCTTTAGGAGATACCGTTATTATTAATGGCAAGAATGTAACTTTAGATGTTTCAGCAACAGTAGCGGAAATACGCATTTCCAATACAACGCCTGCTAAGTCTCAATTAAAAGTAGATGGTGGTGGTGTTATTCTAAATGTAACCAACGATATGACGATTCTTGGTACAAAGGAGAACCATGATGTTGATCTAGAGATCAAATCTACTGATTCTATTTATATTGCAGGAACACTTACTATTACTAGAGAATCAGATAATGAAACGACTAAACGGGTTCGTCTTAAAATGTCTGCCGATTCTAAACTAACCATTGGAGGAGATTTAGTCTATAATTATAATAGTTCAGCAGCTAGCGAAGCTCAAAATGAATTTGAAATAATAGATAATGCCCAATTAAACGTCGAAGGTATTACTACATTTAATGCAACTGGTGGAGAGCATTTTTTATTTGAGGCTGAGGGTAATTCTATTATCAATTTTAAAAATGGCTTTTATGGAAATTATTCTAATGGACTTTCCTTTTCTCTCCGAATAAATGGAAATCCAACAATGACTGTAGATGGAGACTTTTCTTTAACAAATGCCTCTACCAGTCCTCAGATAGTATATATTGGTCCATCAGGAGGTATGCTAGATATTAAAGGAGATTTAAATTTGCACTCTACAAGTACTACTGGAGGTGTAGCCGTAGTTATTAGCGGAGCATCCTCAAGTTTAATTATCAGGGATGATATTAATTTCCAGGCAATTAGTCAGAGTAATGCAACGATCTTTACTCAAACTAATAGCTCCGTATATTTAGGTGGCAATATCAATCGTTCCCCTACTAATAATTATGGCAAAATTGAAATGGATGCTAATACCAATTGGCACTATAATGGAGATGGCGCACAAACGATTTCAGGTGATGAAGACATAAATAATGGTACTGATTTCTTTAAGTTTGCTAATGTATATATTGATAATAGCGTAGGCCCAATTACCCTTGAAGGCTTGTTAACAGTTACCGATGAATTAATATTAAACTCAGCAATTATCAAATCAACAGAGACCAATCCAATTATTATCGATCATAATGCAACAATTTCTGGCGGCAGTAAATCTGCATATATTGATGGGCCATTAATCAAAAGAGGAAGCACCAACAATGCAAGGTTCACATTTCCTATTGGAAACAACGGAATATATGCGCCAATTACTATAGAGGAGATAACAGATGCAAACTTAGAATATACCGCTCTGTATATGGGCTGTCCCCCTCCAACATTAGCTGTGCTCAATAGCCCTCTACAAAGTATAAATCAACAAGGATTTTGGTCTTTGGAAAGAAATGATGCAGCGGCTGTAGGAAATATATCTCTTCATTGGAATGATGCCAGTGTAATTGGGATTACAGATACCGCTTCATTAGTTGTTGCATATTACCTTGCTGCTACAGGTTGGCATAGCCTTGGTCGTAGTAATTCTATTTTAGAGGCTGGAACAGGTGCTAGTGGTTCTATTAAAAACGATATTGGTTGTCCACCGCCAACTTTAACGACAATATTTGGATTAGGATCTACGGATATAAATGAAAATGTGCTTCCTGTTGAGTTGACTAGTTTTAGGGCTTTCAGACATGATGATGATTTAAAAGTGAACATAGAATGGGAAACTGTTTCTGAAGTAAATAGTGACTATTTTATTATTGAAAAATCATATGATGGAATTTCCTTCCATGAGATAGATAGAATACCAGCTGCTCAAAACAGTAATATTACTCAACGCTATAGAAGCTTTGACAATAATCCTGCAAAAGGAAATAACTATTATCGGCTACAACAGGTTGATCAAGATCAAGTAATATCATTCTCTAATTTGATTAATATTTTTATAAATATTAATCATGAAAATGGGCCTGTTATTTATCCAAACCCTGTCAAAGATCAACTTAAATTATATAATAAATCTTTTCAAAATAATGATCAAATTCCTATTTTAATATTCAACCAATCAGGTCAATCTATTTATAGAAATATACATCAAGTTCAAAATGGTCAACTTATTTTGTCCACTCAACAATTGAATATCAAAGAACCTGGCATTTATTTTATTTCTTTTATTTCTAATGATCAGGCCTATTCTATGGAATTGATAAAAGCACCATGATAAAATAAATATATGCTGCATTATGAACCTACTTTGGCAATATTTTTGCTGGTTTAATAAATACTTATCCCTCAACTTTTCCCTCCAACTTTAATAAGTTCTATTAATGCTCAACGAATAGGTTAAAGTTATGGTCAAAATCAGAGGATTTATATCTGGAATTATCTTATTATTAATTCCTATAATAGGGTTTTCAGCACAGTTTACGTCTGTAAAAGATGGAAATTGGAGCGATGCAGCAACTTGGGGAGAAGACACCGCTATCCCCAGTACAGGTGATGATGTTACGATCAATGGCCATAAAGTAAGTATTTTATTTGCCAGTGTCACTGTAGCTAATATTACAGTAATCAACAATGCGAGCTCATCCTCTAGTGAGTCCTATCTCCGAGTAAATGGAAATATAACACTTAATATCACTGGAAATCTAACAGCAACAGCTTCTAATATTGCTCAAAAAGTAAGTATAGATGTTCGTTCTACTTCTATTGTCAATGTTGCAGGAAATTTAGTAATGGAAAGAACCTCCGACAATACAAGAGTTGAAAAACTAGTGCTTAGAATCTATGAATCAGGAAGATTAAATGTAACGGGAGCTTTCCAATATAATTATAATAATTCAGCAGGTTTAGAATTAAACAATGAAGTTAAAATATATGATACAGGATACCTTCATGTACAAGGGGCTTCAGCCTTTAATCAATCAGGAGGTGCTGGATTTACAGGTTCTATTTATGGTCAAGGACAAGCCGTATTTGAAGAAAGTCTCTCTATGAATATGTCAGGAGGTGCTGTAATGTTTTTTACAGTAGATGGCTTAGCAAGTCTTACTGTAAATAAAAATTTGAGCCTAACTAATTCAGGAGGTTCATCAGATCTTTATGTTAAGCTTACAAATGGCGCTAATGCTACTGTAGCAAAGATGTTAAACCTCAGTTCGTCCGTCTCTGGAGCAGGTGCTAAAATAATATTAAACAACAATAATTCTACTTTCAATCAAGATAGTTTGATTACTATGAATGCAGTTGGAGATAGTGATGTTGGGATTACAATGACCGATGCTTCTAACTTTCGTCTTGGTGGAGATATCAACCGATTAAGCGCTAATGGCTATGGTTTTATTTCGATGGCAAGCACCTCAAAATTTTATTTTGATGGTGTGGCACAACAGACCGTTCCAAAATCTGAAATGACCTATGCAGGTACGGATGCTTTTAATTTAACTAATACTGTTTTTCAGAATACTTCATCAGATGGTTTGCTCTTCGAAGGAAATTTTGTGACATCTGGACATATGAATTTAACAGATGGAATTATTCGTACTTCGGAATCAGCTATGTTAGTACTGGATGACGGTGCAAGCATTGACGCTGGGAGTAGTGCTTCATATATCGATGGGCCAATGGTAAAAAGAGGTTCTACAGGTGGTAGTGAATTTACATTTCCAGTTGGAGATAATGGTGTTTTTGCCCCAGTTACTATTGAGGCTATTTCTAGTTCAACATTAGAATACACTGCTAAATATATTGGTTGCCCACCACCAACTTTAAATTTATTGAATGCACCATTAAAGCATGTCAATAACATGGGCTACTGGTCTGTTGAAAGAAGTGATAATGCTGCGGTTGGAAATATATCTCTTCATTGGACAGATGCCGATATGGTTGGTATCACGGATACAAATGCATTGGTTATTAGTTATCTTTTACCTGCAACCGGTTGGCATAGTTTGGGTAAACAATCTATACAAGGTAATATTGGTGCGGGAGTAAGTGGCTCTATTAAAAATGATATTGGTTGTCCACCTCCAACTTTAGCAACTACATTCGCTTTGGGTTCAACTGATGCCAATGTAAACACCATGCCTTTACCTGTCGAATTTATCAGTTTTATTGCTTATAAAAATAATAATGACTCAAAAGTCTTCCTCGAATGGGAAACAGCATGGGAAGAGAATAGCTCTCATTTTGTAATTGAAAAATCAACAGATGGTGGGGTATTTCAGGAAATAGATAGAGTTCAATCTGCTCAAAATAGTAATACGACCCAATTTTATAGCGGAATAGATAATCGTCCTTCTAAAGGAAATAACTATTACCGAATCCAGCAAATTGATGAAGATGATATTATGAGTTTTACTAAATTAATCAATGTTTTTATTAAAGAACAAGACGAAAAACCTACGGTATATCCTAATCCTGTTCAAGATCAACTCAATGTTTTTAACAAAGCATTAAATCAACAAGAAGTCTTTGTTAAAATAATCGACCTATCTGGCAATTGTATCTATTCCAATTACCATCAGAATTTCGATGGACAAATCCATTTATCCGTCTCTAGTTTGAATATTAAAAAACCGGGTATTTATTTCATCAATTATTATCAAGATGGCGGGCGATTCTATAGCCAACGTTTTATGAAGCTGTAATTGCTATGTGTATGTAGTGATCGCTTTGCTTGTGATTGACCTTCGGTCTTATGATCGCTTCGCTTGTGAGGCCATGCTTTTGATATTCTCACAAAATTCTGATAGTTCATATTCACTTTATTATATAATTAGAAAATCTTGCTAGTGGCATAGTTTGATTATAATATTTTATCCTACTACTTAGGGTAAAAAGCTTATTTATATATTAAGGAATCTTTCTTTGGCAATATTTTTGCGCTATTAATAATCTCCAAAGCAATAGTATTATCCCTCCAGATTATTCGCTCCATAAATCTCCGTTTTGACTTATGATTAAATTTAACAATTTAATAGCTATTGTTATTTGTCTACTTATCCCTTTTATAGGGTTTTCAGCACAATATACTTCTGTTCAGAATGGAACATGGGACGATCCAGCAACCTGGGGAGCATCTGATTCCTCAATCCCGGGTACGGGTGATGATGTAACCATCGATGGCCATGAAGTAAGTATTTTATACGCTAATGTTACTATAGGAAACCTTGAAATCATCAACAGTGCCTCTTCTTCATCTGCAAAATCCGAGTTAATAGTAAATGGGAACATAACACTTACTATTACTGGAAACTTAATGGCAACGGCTTATGATATTGCTCAAGAGGTAAATATATACATACGCTCTACTTCTATCGTCAATGTTGCTGGAAATTTAATTATGGAACGGACTAGTACTAATACTAAAAATGAAGTATTGTCCCTTGTTATCTATGAATCTGGAAAATTAAATGTAACAGGTAACTTTGAGTATAATTATAGAAATTCAGGAAGTGAAGACATTAATACTAAAATTAAAGTATATGGTTCAGCAATTTTTACTGTAGATGGAGAATCAACTATTAATCAACTAGGAGGACGCTATTTTAATATTGTAATATACAGTAATGGCCAAATTATATTTAATGGCAGTCTAACCATAAATGCAAGCTCAGGTAGCTCAAATTTTGAGGTAAATGGTTCCTCAGCTAATTTAGCAATAAATAAAGATCTAACTATAAATAATAGTGCTCCACTCTCAAATGATTCTCGTATCACGCTAAGTAATGGGGGTAATGCTTCTGTATCAGGTAAAACAAGACTTAATTCTACAGCCTCTGGTGCTGGAGCATTTTTATATTTGACCCATGACAACTCTACATTTGATCAGAATGGTGATCTTATACTACATGCTGTTCATACTAATGATACAGGGATATCCATGACTGGTGCTTCAAATTTTTATTTAGCAGGAAACATCGACCGTACGAGTTCTAATGGTTATGGTGATATAAGTATGGGAAGTACTTCTAAATTTTATTTCGATGGCACTTCACAACAGACCATCCCTACATCTCAAATGTCAAACGCAGGAACAGATGCTTTCAATTTTACGAATACTATTTTTGCAAATACTTCTCCTGATGGTTTAATCTTTGAAGGCAATGTAGTATCGTCTGGACATATGATTTTAAATGATGGCATTATCCATACTTCTGAAACAGCTATGCTAGTTTTGGACAATGGTGCAAGTATAGATGCAGGAAATAGTACTTCATATGTGGATGGCCCAATGATTAAGAGAGGTTCTACAGGTGGAGATGAGTTTACATTTCCGGTTGGAGGAAATGGGGTATACGCACCTATTACGATTGATCCCATCTCGAATTCAACATTAGAATACACTGTCGAATACATTGGCTGTCCACCACCAACATTAAACTTAGTCAATGCACCTCTACAGCATGTCAATAATACGGGCTATTGGGCTATTGAAAGAAGTGATAATGCATCAGTAGGAAATATTTCACTTCACTGGACGGATGCAGATATCGTTGGAATTACAGATACAAATTCATTAGTGGTCAGTTATTACCTTCCTGCAACTGGATGGCATAGTTTAGGAAAGGAAACTATAAAGGGGGATATAGGTTCAGGAGTAAGTGGCTCTGTCAAGAATGACATTGGTTGCCCGCCACCGACATTAGCTACTCGTTTTGGTATTGGTTCAATAGATGCTAGTAAAAACACATCTCCATTACCTGTCGAATTTATCAATTTCACTGCGTATAAGAATCAAAATAATTCAAAAGTATTCCTTGAATGGACAACAGCTTCAGAAGAGAATAGCGCTCACTTTATTATTGAGAAATCTACAGACGGTTCAGTTTTCCACGAAATAGAAAGAGTGCAATCTGTTCAAAACAGTAATACCATTCAATTTTATGGTGGAATAGATAAGAGACCTAATATAGGAAATAATTATTACCGAATTCAACAAGTTGATCAAGATGACATTATGAGTTTTACTAAATTGATTAATGTCTTTATTAATGAACAGGATGAAGCACCTACCGTATATCCTAATCCGGTACAAGATCAACTCAATGTTTACAATAAAGCACTAAGTAAGCAGGAAGTTTTTGTTAAGATAGTTGATTTAACTGGCCATTGTATTTATTCAAATTATCATCAGAATTTTAATGGACAAATACATTTATCAGTTCCTAGTTTGAATATTAAAAAGCCAGGTGTTTACTTCATCCACTATCAAGAAGAAGGTGGACGGCATTATAGTCAACAATTTATGAAAATGAAATAATTTATTTCATGCTATACACTTAAGCCATAAAGCATAGCCTCCTTCGAGATTAAAAATCTTCTTTTTATCAAAACCTCCATTACTCATTAATGTGCAGGTTCGAATACTTCTTCGTCCAGTACGGCAATAAACAAATATGGAGGCAGTAGCATCTAATTGTTCTACCTTATCCCAAAAACAATCAGATAGATAATCGATATTGATAGCTCCTTTGATATGCCCTTGAGCAAATTCATCAGAAGTCCGGACATCAACAATCAAAGCATTTTCGAAAGCATTGCTTTGTTTTTTAAAATCTTGTGGGCTTAAATTATTAAGTTGTGATTTTAAAATACGCCACCTTGATGTTTTACAAGATTTATCTTCCATTAGCAGTTTAAATCCTTTTCTTGTGGATGCGGAAAAAGGTCACTTTCATCTTCTTCTCGATCTGTTAAACATTTAAAATCCTTTTCTATTAGTATTTTAAAGATGGAACCATTAGGTAATTCCAGAGATTGATCAAACCCTACTCTATTTGTATTGAGCCAAGTTTCCATATAATCTATAGGTATAAACGTTTCAATTTCTGCGCCTCTAAATTCAACAGTGATATTAGTTACTTCTTGCTTACTAAGCGCATAAGTCAACGTTTGTCCATTTGGAAAATTCACGGACTCTGTTACTTTTCCATGCTTCGACAAAACATCTAAATCACTTTGTGACAAACGTAATCTAATAGAGTTACCAAGCATTCGAATCTTCATATTGTACATTTTAAATTGGCCTTCAAGATAGGAAACTTTAGGCTGAAAACGCTCTAAATACACTGGGTAATAAGTTATCTACCATTTTGAAGACATCTTTTTTCCTATCTCATCGTTGCGTACTCGCCTTAATCCCTAAGGGGATTAGGCTCCGCCGCGCCTTGATATAGATAAAAATCTGTTGGTTCAAAACGGCAACAAACTTTTTACACAATGTACTAAACTTTGAAAGTTTAAAATGGCTACGAATCAAGAAAATAAACAAAGCCAATACCAAGCGTATACGCCAACATATTTGACCAACTAAAACTTGTTCCAATAATAAGCTCTGCAAACTTATTTCCTTTCAAACCTAATAAATCAACCAATCTGATAAATTGAGAAAACTCTACACAATCAATTATCAATTATCAATGAGCAATGAGCAATGAGCAATGAGCAATTATCAATGAGCAATGAACAATTATCAATGAGCAATGAGCAATGAGCAATGAGCAATTATCAATGAGCAATGAACAATGAGCAATGAGCAATGAACAATTAACAATTAACAATTAACAATGAGCAATTATCAGAATTTAGTATGACTACTAGAAGCAAAGAGATTATCTCATAGCAAGTTTTATCTTCTACGTAGTTCTATCAATTCTTTAGCTCGATCTAGCTCTCTGGTTGGCACGCCCATTCTGAATAATTTATCAATATTTTTATTAAAACTAAAAGCAGCTTGAACCCCTTTTCCCAGATAATAAATAATAATCAATTTAACTATAATTCCAGATAATATTGATGAAGCTTCAACAAAAGCCGATAGCATGATCACCAATAAATAGAACGCTATTCCAGTAGTAATTGCAACTCTTGGATTATACCGTACACCAATTGCGCATGCTAAATATATTAAGAAAATAATCGCGCTTTCAATAAGAATTTCTGCTACAGGTACATTATATGGATTGGTTCCCAAATTGATTATAGCCCCCAGAAAAGCAAAACAAGTTAATACGATTAAGGCGACTCGGGCATTTTTAACATCTTTTATATTTGCATTTAATTCTATTTTTTCCAAATTAATCCTCTTCAACTGTTCCGGGTCCATCTCATAATATTCTTCATTCTGATTAAACCCCTCATCTAATATTTGATTGTCCATATTTATATTAAAATAATGAAGTTGTGTTAAAAAAGTATAGCGTTTCTTTAAAATTATCCCTACTCTATCCGATACTTCAACTGCAAACCATATAAAAAATTGCGTAAAAATTGATCCTTACATTGACGGAACTGGTTTTGCCCGGGTTTACGGAATATGGCACTAATCTCATGTTTACTTACTCGTAATTCTGCAAGATCAAATATTTCTAGAATATCATCATCTCTTAGATTTAGTGCAATCTTTAATTTTCTGAAAACAATATTATTGGTTAAAGATTTTTCTGGTTTAGCTTGTGGCCCTTCTCGCTTTCCACGTTTATCATTGATCAGACCATTTAGGAAAATAGCTAAATCCTTGTCATATATTTTTTGAAATTGAGGATCATCTTCTTTTTTCAGCCAACTACTTATTTGAGCCCTAGATACCTCATGGTCAGCAGCAGCAAACAGTGCTATCATTTTGGAATCATTAAAATTAAAGGCATATCGAAGCCTTCGTAAAACATCATTATTATCCATATAGTTTATTATTAAAAAACTTGTCCAATGACTAGTAATCATTTCAATTTATCTTCAACATACTCCAATACTTTATCCATCAAATGGATACGGTCTTTGCCCCGAACATTATGTGGGTGCATAGGATATGGAAAGAAATCTACTTGAATCCCCTCATCTACAAATTCTTTGACAAGTGCAAGGTTATGTTGCATTACAACGGTAGGATCTACTGTACCATGAATCAATAAGAGCTCCCCTTTCAGGTTCTTGACATAATTCAATACATTGGCTTTTTTATATCCTTCCGGGTTTTCTTCAGGCCGATCCATATATCGTTCACCATACATTGCTTCATAGTATTTCCAGTCAGTGACTGGCCCTCCAGCTACACCAACCTGAAATGTACCCGGCTTTCTCAACATCAAAGAAGTCGTCATAAAGCCACCATAACTCCAACCATGTACCGCCATTTTATCCGCATCTACATAAGGTAATGACTTCAAATATTCCACTCCTGTCATTTGATCTTCCATTTCTATATCTCCGAGATTTCGGTAAATGGCATTTTCAAATTCAAATCCTCGATTGGAGGAACCTCGATTATCTAAAGTAAAAATAATATATCCTTTTTCAGCCATATAATGCATCCACAAAGGAGCTCCCGCTAACCATCGATTGCTAACCATTTGCGCATGTGGTCCACCATAAACATAGACCAAAACCTTATATTTCTTAGAAGGATCAAAACTACTTGGCTTAATCATTCGTGCATGCAAAATGGTTCCATCGGGGGCTTTTATATCTAATATTTCTGTAGTAGCTATTTGATGTTCAGTCAAAGGATTCGTTGCGGTCAAGAGGTTTTCTATTATTTTTCCTTTTAGGTTAATTACTTCCGCGACATTAGGTGTTGTCAAGTTTGACCAAGTATCAATCAGCGCATCTCCTTCCTTATTTAGTCTATAATTATGGACGCCCTTATTTTTAGAAATCCGTTCAAACTTTCCATTTTTAAAATTCACACAGTAAGCATTTATATTTAAACCGCTTTCATCTGTACCTTTTACAAGTAATTTCTTTCCATTTTTTTCAAGCCCTAATATTTCTTTAACCACCCACTCCCCTTTCGAAATTTGTCCTAAAAACTGGCCATCAGTATTATAATGATACACATGCATATATCCATCTCGCTCACTAAGCCAAAGAAATTCATTAGGATTATTTGGTAAAAACCAAACAGGATTTTCAGGTTCCACATATTTAGGATGTGTCTCCTCAAACAATGTTTTTACTAGCTGTCCATTAGATACATCATATTTGTTTAGCCACATATGATTTTGGTCTCGATTGACAATAGCAATATAAACATATGATTCATCTGGCCCCCAAGCAAGATTTGTCAAGTATTGATCTTTAGGTCCGTCCACTTTTAGATAAATTGTTTTATCATTTTTCACATTGTAAATTCCTACTTTCCCATATTCACTTTTTTGTCCAGCCATCGGGTATTTTATTGTTGTCAAGCTCCCCGGTGTGGTAGTAATATCTAAAAGAGGATAGTCAGCAACATCCTTTTCATCTTTTTGATAAAAAGCTAAAAAAATTCCATCTGGTGACCAGAAAGTTCCTTTATAAATCCCAAATTCTTGTCTGGCGATTGCTTGTCCACTCACAATATTAGCATCATCAAAATCGGTCACGGCTGTCTCTTTTCCAGTGGGATCAATTATCAAAAGATTATGTCCACGGGTAAAAGCAGCACGGTTACTTTTAAGATGATGATCTACATCTGCTGCACCTTCCGGAAGGCTAAGTTTTTTTATCCCAGATTTAGAAGCATGATTATAAGTATAAAAATTATTTTTATTTCTAAATGAAAATTCATTATCAGAAAGCCAATTGATAAACGGCATTCTTTTCATGTCCAAATTAAGAGCCGTGTTAATAGCTGTCACTGGAATTTCAATTAAAGGTGCTCTTGTTCCAGGCTTTCGAATCACTAATTTGTCTCGTTCTTTAGACTGAAAAGAAACAGAAGAAGTATTGGCTACCCATTGCAAATTGACTAGACCTTCCGCTCTTAAATTTGTAAATCGGCCGATAATAGCATCTTCAAGGCTGAGTTCTTTTTGCTGAGCGGAAAGCATACTCACCGTTAAAATTAGAAGAAAGAAGATAATATGCTTTTTCATATTTTTGATTTGTATCATTAATTTCTAGAGGATATTTTTAAAAATTAAAGATACAAATCCTTATTATCTTGTTGTAGCATTTTATTGACAGAAGTAATTTACATCAGAGTTTACTAAACCGAACAAATTGGCTGCCTTCCTTTGTATTAATTTGTAAATAATAAATGCCACTTTCTAAAATAGACAGGTCAATCTCGAAATTTGAAGCTAAATTGTATTGTTCAATAAGCAGCCGACCAGTTGCAGAGAAAACAAATACAGATTCAGAAGCATCAAAAGGTGTCGATACTAAGAGTTTTTTCTTAGCGGGATTAGGGAAAACGTGAATCTTGCTATTTACAAATTCAATTTTTACATTTTCCCATTCCGTGTAAGTATAAGCACCATCAGAGTCGATTAATTTTAAGCGATAATAATTTTCTCCAATTGCAGGAAAACGATCTGTCCAATCATAATGGTTTTCAAATATTTCGTTTCTTGCAGGTACATTTGCGATAGTTTCAATTATACTTAAATCTCTACTTCTTTCCAATTCGAAATGACTAAAATCCACTTCATTTTGTGTAAGCCAATGAAGCTTAACATGGTCTTGATCCGTCAATTTAACCGAAAAAGAAATCAAGTCTAAAGGTAATGGTCCAAACTCCCAGATTATAGAATGAACAGAAGTTTCGCAATTATTACTAATAGTCAAAGTAATCGTATAAGAACCCGCATCAGAATAAGTATGAACTGGATTTTGTTCTGTAGAATTATTCCCGTCTCCAAAATTCCAATTCCACTCATCAGGAAGGCCTTCTGATATATCCGTAAAACTAAGCTCTAAATCGTTTTCAACTAAAGTAAAATTGCTATTTAGCAAGCTTGGTAAATTAGCTTCTGTCAAGAATAATGTTTGATTTACTCCAATACCACACATTGTTTCAACTGCACCATTTGGCCATCTGATCCGCAGACTATCTACCTCCGTAGCATCTCCTATACCAAAATGGAGTACCATCGAAGTCATGATTCCATAACTTTCCCCAGATCGAACTTCCCTAACCTGAACACCCCAATCTCCATATATTTCAGCTCTTGCACCTATAGCATTAATATTGCTGGTACTTCCCTCTAATAAAAGTTTTAGATAATTATTTCCAGTTTCATCATTAATAAATAATTTATCTCTGCGGCTATTATTAGGACTATTATACCCTGAGGCAAAACCCGCATAAACATCAAGGTAACCATCATTATTCAAATCGCCTACTACTGCACTATGAATTCCCCAACCACTACTTGGGAAAGGATCCGTAACCGTGGTAAAAGTTAAATCTCCATTATTTTTAAACAATCGATGTTGATTATTACGACTAGTATATAAAAGATCAACAAATCCATCATTATCGAAATCATCAAAGATACATTGAATGCCACTCGGTACAGCCGCAAGATCTGAACTCATTCCACTGGAAGCCGTAATATCAGTAAAAGTTCCATCTCCATTATTTTCATATAACTGGCTATCAATATCATGATTAGCAATAAAACAATCGAGGTCTCCATCATTATCTATGTCCGCAAAATCTGCCGCCCAAGACTGAGCTAGCGGCCTAAGCCCCGCAGCCTCTGCTACATCCGAATAGTTATTATTACCATCATTTTGAAACAACATATTTATCCTACGGCCATCCATAGGGTTAGAAACACCTAAACGACATTTAGAAAGATACATATCCAAATCTCCATCATTATCATAGTCTATCCAAACAGAACCATAATTTCCAGAATTATCAGAAGGTACTGTTGAAGAAGCATCAATTAAGTTAATATCATGCGTAAAATTACCACTACCATCATTATTAAAAGGTGCAGAAAGGCCATCATCATGGCAAGCGAAAATGTCTGTTGTACCATTATTATCAATATCCGCAAAATTAGAGCCTTGTAAAAAAATAGATGGATTAGTCAATGTAGTCAATGCATAAGCATCACCTGTTGCATTAGCCTCCAGGAGTTTAAGGTTATTATAAGCACCTCCACAAAGGAGATCATTATAACCATTAGCATCTACATCAGCAATGCACAGGCTCCACTGAGAGCCAGACCCCATATTGCCATAATTATAATGTTCAAAGGTACTACCATCTGCTTGTTGATATTCAATATATAATGTTTGGGCACTTTTCAAACGAATAATATCATCCAGAGAATCACCATTCATATCAGCGATGCCCATAGCACAACCGCTAGAGACAGCTAATTCTGATAGAAATGTTGAAGTTTCATCTGAAAAAGAGATTTGAGCAAAAGAAGGAATAGATAATATAATTGTTAGACTAAGCAGTAGGGAGCATTTATTCATAGTGTATGTTTTTGGTTATCAAATCAAATTTAATATGCTCAAAGCAATGAATCCATTCTGTTCATTGCTTTGTACAGATGCTAAAAATATGCTGGGATTTAGATTTTATTGGCCACAGGAAAATAAAACACTGATTATCAATCTGTTGAAAATAGCCATTATGTTTCTATTAAGGTAAGAAATGACTATTGATTTTCAAATTTAGCATTCTAGGAATTGTTCTATTGTCCTACAAACTACTCAAGTATTCTTTCTTCAGGATAAAGGAAGGAAATAGTATAAACAAAAAAAGCTCAGCGAATGCTGAGCTTTTAAGTGACCTGGCCGGGGCTCGAACCCGGGACCCTTTGATTAAAAGTCAAATGCTCTACCAACTGAGCTACCAAGTCAAAGTGTTGATTATTAAAGAGTTACACTCTTTTTTAATCTCGCTATACAGAATATACAATCAATGAAATGACTAATTTCCCATAAGCGAATGCAAATGTATAAATTTTTCTTTTAAATCACTACTTGTGTGAAAAAATATTTGAAGAAAAATTTCAAGATTGTAAAGACAATCCCATTACACATTTCTAAACGCAAAGATAGTACAAAAAAGTGGCTTACTTGGTTCGATAGTTCTAATATTCTTCGAATATTTTTAAAAATGGCTTGGCGGCTTCATGACGGGACTATGAAATCATCTTTTGACTTCATGTTTTGATCTTTTCTCCTTTATTTGATTTTTTCACTTTGCCTTATTTTTGGTTTTCCTGATTAATTATAGTTAACAAAGGAAATTCATATCTGTTTAATTTCTTATTAAAGGTGAAATCATATTTAGGTTTCTCTAAATCAAAGTACTCACTTGCCCATTCAGCAAAAGCAAAGAACAAACCTTCATCTTGATAATCAAGGTAATTAATTTTGATTTCAACTATTGATATAAGAGAATCATCTAATTTTCCCTTATCTTTTAAATACCATTTTAACCCATTAACTATAGTTGTTTGTTGTTTATCATTTAAATATAGTACTTTACTAAAGTCAATCAATATATTACTTTTTATTTCATATACCCTATCCTTTTTCAATTCTTCTGCCAATAAATCATTGACATTAATTTGGATACCAATAGCTATGCCCCAATTTGCCTTGCCTAATAATCTATATTGATACGTACTAGTCATTTATTTTAGTTTTTCATTTAATATACTTCAAATATTTAAATCCTTCAGGAGAAAAATAATACTCAACTTGATCTTTTTGTCACTAAAAGGAAAGGTCAACCTATTATCTAATAATAACTATACCTATCAGCATATCTCCTTATCCTTTCTTAGCTTTTATTGCTTCTTAATTACCTAGATCAAAGAAGCCAAACCTACTCGCGTAGATTTGACTCTCTTTTTTTCTTATTTATATAAACGACGTAGGCAGAACTAACGTCTAATCCCTAACCATGATTTCACTGCTCGGATTAACCTCGACAATCAAAGACACTTTGTTGATTTCGAAAAGATTTAGTAATAATTACCAATCCTGTTTTCTCTTTAATTCTTAACTAATAATGAGTCAACTAAATCTCCTTTAGTATAATAATACTTCTTATTAACCCTCCCTTTATTATCATAAAACTTCCATACACCATCTTTTACCTCGCTAAGTGAAAACTCTTTCTTACTCTCTTTCACGTCCAAAGTTTGAGAATCAAATATGACTACTTCTTCTTCAATAGAGTCTAGAACATAACCTCCTTCATAAGCAATTAGTCCTTCCTTATTATATCTTATATCGTACTCGTATCGATCTTGATTATAACTTGTAACATAAGATGGCATCCCATTATTATGAAATGAAACACTTACCCCTTCTCTTTTACCATTTACATATGATTCCAAAAAAAGTAAATTTATTTTTGACGAATCTTTATACACCCTAGTCACTCCATTAAGTCTCCCTTTATGATAAGTATATTCATAATACTTTTGATCTTGCCAACATTGCCATAACCCTTCTCTTTCCTCCATAAGAAAAGAACCAATACAAGTATCTCGAAATACCTTAACTTCCTTTTCTCCATTTATATTTGAAGAAGTTAAAAGAAAACGACTTGAAACTAAAATTCCAATAATCATTAATGAAAAAAACTTCATACTCATTATCCTTGTTTTTCTTTAATTGTAATAATAGTACTTTTTTCTTCCCTATCGCACCCTTAATTCTATTTGAATCTATTCCTTTCTTCTTAGCTCTTTTCCTTATTTCTTTAACCATCTTATCCCTTCGTCCTTTTGCTAATTCTAAAGATGTTTTACCAAATTTAGCTTTCTCGGCAGGATGGTCGGAAGGTGCTCCTCCTCCAAGATTGCCAAGATTGCTAAAGTCTTAGATGTTTCTATTGATTTTCTAATCGGGGATGATAAAACCTCTCAATACGACAAAGATGTCATTAAACGGATCGAAGATATTCAGCAACTCGATAATGATACCCAAAGTAAATTATTCTTCCTCATTGATAATCTCGTTCAAAACTTCAAAACTAAACAGGCTTTCGCCAAATAAAAAAAACACATAGCTCTGCATGGTTTCTCTTTAATTGGTTCATCCGGGTTAAAACCTGTAGACCAAAATTTTGGCTCTTCTAGTACAGGAGTACTAGCCTTGGGTGAATCAGGGGGCTTTACTGTTTTTGTAATTCATATACAATTTGTAATTCCCAGCCAGTATCTCTTCCACTAGTTTTTATTTTATGCAGTACAAAAGAAGCTCTGTAGTTTTCCTTATTGATTGTGCTTTTATTAGCTGTAACTTGTAAAGCATCTAATATATCATTCCAGATACAATTATCATTATACTTAAATATACTCTTCGCCTCTTCAAAGCTCATAGTTCCCTTTAACTTATGCCGACCTATGTACTCTTTCAGATAACCAGAACAAAAGTTTAAGCTTTCAAAAACCCTAATATCATATCCTTTTGAAATCCTATCTGATTTTATACTAAAATATCGATCAGCTGGACATATCGTAGTATCTATCTGACTTGGGGGGTATGTGATATCCCTTACTTGAAATCCACGATATAAACTTAGCACTTCAGGTTGGAGTGATCCTAATCCGATATCTTTATTCTCTATATGACATATAAAATTATCTATTGGCGCTGATACTTCATAATTTGAAAATACACAGCATTTATAGGTAACATAATCATTGCAGTTCGAAAAGAACACAATAATAAACAAGATAGCACAAACAAGAAAAATACTATTATCTATCTTCATTAGATATTATGACTAGAGAATTCCGACCGCGTGCGCGTGCGTATGCGCATGTACACGCGAGGGAGAATTCAGTGAATTAATTATTTTCGTTATATTCTGCATATGGATATTCAAAAAATAAAAGAGAATCAAACTCAATTTTTATCTCTAACGAGTTTGTATGATACAGAATTTGATGAACTATTAATTCCATTTTCAGATCGTTGGAAAAAGTATTTTAAGTATCGAAGTATAACTGGCAAACGAAGAAGAAAACCCCTGACTGCTCGGCAGTTAGAGCATTCGACAAGTAAACTTACAACGATGGTAGAAAAGTTGTTTTTCATTCTGTACTTTTTTAAAAATAATCATCTCCAGCAATCTCTAGGCCTTCAATTTGATATGACGCAAGGACAGGTAAGTCGCTGGACAAAAATACTTTCTCCTGTTCTAGAACAGAGTATTGTCGACCTCCATTTGCAGCCTGCTCAAACAATGGACGATTTAGTTCGACTTTTTCGAAATCGCCAAAGGCTTGATAATTTAAGTGGTAGCGAAAAACCAGAGTCTTTACACTTAGACGCTACGGAGCGACTGATAGAACGAAACATCGACCAAGAAGCTCAAAAGTTTGATTACAGTGGCAAAAAAGGAGGACATACCTTGAAAAATTCAATCATTTCTGATGAGTTTCAATTTGTACATTTTGCAGGTTTTACCCATCGGGGTGCTATTCATGACAAGACTATGGCAGTCGATGAAGTCCCTGATTTAAGCCTCTTGAAAAAATTTGAACTTTGGTTTAGCAAAGACAAAGCTTATCAAGGTTATCAACCTTCGGGAGTTAATTTTTTAGAGCCTTTTAAAGCCAAAAGAGGACATCCTTTAAAGGCTTGGCAAAAACGTTTTAATCAGTGGATTAGCTCCATTCGAATTTGTTCCGAACATGCAATTTGTGGAATTAAAAGGTGCAGAATCCTCAAAGAAAAATTACGCTACTTTGATTCTACTTTTAGAAATCAAATCTTTTTGGTGGCCTGTGGTTTACACAATCTTAGGCTCACCAGAAGAAAAATAAATTATGCTAACGGCGTCTCCCGTATACGTGCGCGCATGAACATAGAAATTTGATATACATAAACTCTATTTATATTATTTAATTTTTTTGTAAAATTCTTTACAGCCTCATCACTAGGAGTAAAATCATCTATCTTAATATCAAACGTATTTTCAAAATACCCCCCTACATCATTTAAATAATCTGCTAACAGTTCGGGCGTCCACTTAGTATCCGAATTTATATTGTATTTATCTTTCAATTTTTTTCCCAATTCCTGACCCCACTCATTATTTATCATATCTACATAATTATCCAATGGACCATTCTCCAAATCATTTAACTGGGCTTCAGAAAAGTTACCCGTTATTAGTTCAGGCATTTGACCCCGCTCATGTAAATCCGCTGTAAGATCTGCAATATGCTCTGAGTATATACTCGTTATTATCGCTTGGCCGATAAAATGATTAAATGTATTTAAATAGCCCTTCTCAGATTTCTCTCTATTCGTCATTCTCGCTAAATCCTCCTTAATAATATTTCCAGACATTAGCTTTGCAAGATCAAAGAAAGCTACATCTACTACTCCAAAAGCTTTATTCTTCCTTCTTGCTAAGTAAAGAACTCCTTTTAACTCATTTCTATTAATAGCAGCGTTCAAAGCATAAGGATCAGAAAAAATGAATTTAACTTGATCCAAAAAAGGAGCTCCTTGTATATCTTTTAAATCGTCTTGTGTAATTCCTTCTCTTAAAAAACTAAGTACTTCTTGATCTCCATACTTGTGGCCTAAAACAACCATGCGTGATTCTACCCCATCTATAACCTCCCAAGAATAAACAATAGTTATATCTGTTTTTAGTTCTTCTAATGATTTATAATCAGATGCAAGTAAAGCTTCTAATCCATCTAAATCTATTGCCCATACAGGTGTATTACTAGCAAACTGATAGGGGGGCAATTCTGGATAACTTTGTGTCAATGGATCAACAGATAAAAATTTCCCAATGGCTGGGTTATACATCCTAAAGCCATAATCCTGAATCAACTGCGAACCGAACTCTCCATTCGCATCTTTCTCCATGCCGTTAAAACCATAACGATATAAAACACTCTCTTGATTCCGACCAGGCATCGACGCTCCAAACGCATAATAATCTATCACGCACAACAGCTCTTTTGCTATTATATAACTTAATCTATAACACAAGATAGCCTTTTTACTTTTTCTCTAATAATTTCTCTAATAACGCAGATCAATTAAAAGAAAAAAACTACATCCCTGTTAAACGTTTTGGGCCACGTAGTTTTTTGACCTCGATTTTTTGTAGGTAAATAGCGCAGTGCAACGGAGTCTTTTATCTACAAAAAATGAGGAGCCAACCAACGGGCGGCAGGTCAAGCATAAAAACTCCTCTTGATTAATTTCCCTGGGCTTTCAACCTGTGCCTTATAACATAGGTAAGGTAGTACAATATTGGGACTCACTAAACAGCGAATGACTCTGAGTCAAAACCCCGAGCGGCCTTAATGTGGAAGACGCTCGAAGGCTGGCAGTGAGAAGACCGATTGGTTATTTCTTAGATAAGTTTTAAGGGCTGGAGCTGCCAGTCGTGGGGGATCGCCGCCACTCCTTTTATTTTCTTAGTGGCGATCATCCCACCAAGGGCTGCCTTATTTTCTTTTCCCACCAGAGGTGGGTGTACTATTTTTAGCGCCCGCAGCTGAGAGCGGCACGCAGGCCGCATATAATTGTAGTGGAAGGATGGCGACCGCTTTTGATTCCTGAGTCTTATTCCTGAGCAACTTAAGATCAGTCGCCATACTGGGAACTACTGTGAGGAACTCAGGCGGCAAAGCAGCTACCGTGACAGTGACGGCGCAGCCTCACTGGCGCGGTAAATGATGCCGGCTGTCGTGACGAACGCCTTCTTGTCCTGCTCCGAGGTTGTAGTTGGATTTGTGCGGGGTGCTGTTTCGTGGGAAGGATTAATCTACCAATTGATAATAATAACCCGTTCTTCTATTTCCCCCTTTCCGCTCTATTTTTTCACTTGACTCTAGCGTCCTTAATATTTGTAGACTTCTTGTTCGTTTATAACCCGTTAGCTTTTCTATATCTCGTCTGGTAAATATGCGATTACTTCCTAAGCGCTTCTTGATTCGCTCATAGCATAAATGGATTACAGGATTAATTAGAGTCTGTCCTTTTAGATCGCTTTCCAATAACTGGATCGCCATTACTAAATCTGATCGTTCACTTTTATATACACCATTTTCTTTCTGTCGATATACTCGATTCAACAAAGTCATTTGACGGATTAATAAATCTAATAATTCTGTATAACTTCTACTCTGCAATCGAGACGCTATTTCTTGTTTATAATCATGACGTACTCGATCCTGACTTTGTAATTCGTATAGCAAACTTGTCAGCTGTAGCAGCCGGTAATATCTTCTTTCTTTCATCTTGGATTTAATTTTTTGATCTGATTTTTTTGAAGGGGGGGCGCGCACTTTTCGAGGTTTTTCCGGACACTTAACTTAAGTCCTTGACTATCAGAAGATTCAGTGACCGGAAGCCTTTCGGACACTGATTTGTAACTTACTGGTTCTCAGACCATTCAGTGACCGCTTTTTTTTCGGACACTCCCGTCCACTCTTTTATAACTTTTCTATCTGACTCTCCAGATAACTTTTTATCCGCGAACGCATTAACTCATTATCATCCCAGTAACTTATCTCATATTGTAAACCTCGCCGATCACTACCCCCTGTTATTTTTACATACTCCATTTCTACTAATATTCTCACATTGTCAGATATCGTCGTCTTTCCCAATCTTAAACTTTGACGTATTTCTCGCTGCTTAAAACCATAACGCTCTGCTTGTTCCCCTCCTACCCTTTTTAAATACGCTTTCAACTTTTCATAAAAACTCCGCAGACTCCCATGCAAATCATCCACCTTCAATACAATCGCTTCAAACATTATCTCATTCGCTATTTTTAAGTCTTGCTTTGTTGCAACCAGCTGGCCAGATTCGTTTTTACTTCTCTGATATTGGTGTAATAAAGTGACCTGTTTGACCAGGCTTAAGTACAGACTATTTAAGCGCCGCTTGTCTTTTACAGTCTCCGGTAAACTAATCTCTGTCGCTTGGGGGATCACTACTTCGTAAGCTTGAAGCTGTCTCAATGCACCTTGCATAAAGTTTTGGATTAGCTCTTTATTCCGATCTCCTGTCTGACCTGCCGCAGCTGACTTTTGATGAATCAATATTCTTTTTGTTTGTGCTTCACTCTCATCTACTGCCAGTAAAAAACAACGGTTCATATCATCTAGATACAGCTCCCCTTTCGTCGTACACGCAAGACTTGCAATTGGTCCGTAAACTGTTTTTATATAAGCCTGATTATGACCTTTTTCATCTTGACCTGTTGTACTCAAAGATACTTTACCTTTGCTCTGCAATTCTCTAAATGCCAGATTCGCTTCCTCACTCATTGAGTCTTTATCCTCTATACTGATCAGCTTATTCTTTAAATCATATTTTCCATAATTATAAAAACTATTGTCTGTCGCTCTCGTGATTCCTATGTAAGATTCCTCTGGTATTAAATCACAGAGCTTTGGTCAATAAATGTGTCTTCCCACTTCCGCTTGAACCTTGGATCAGACCATGCAGAGGCTCTAACATTTGGGACTTGATGATGCTATACAAAATCCTAACTTCCGATTCTCATACTCTCCAATAATTCCATATTGATCCAGTATCTTATCTATTGAGACCATCAAGTCTTTACCTTTCCAAAACTTTACATATGACTCCATTTCCTCTGCACTCGCTGGTACTACTTTTTCTTTACTTTTTCCAGATTCTGTTTGAATCTACTTTTCTATAAAGCTCTAATTCATCCGTCAAAGCATGTAAGTCCAGTTCCACTAAATCCGCTCGTAAATCCAAGCGATCTCCTATATGCCTGCGCTGTTCGCTCGATCTGGCGATCCTCATATAAATCCAGTCCATTTCTACTTTTCTTTCCGCTTTTATTTACAACAACCAATGTTACTTTCATACTACCCAAGTCTTTTGCACTACACCGTACACCACCTTTGATATAATACTGCGCTACTGCAGTTGTATATATCAAATTGTATGGATCACTCGTATCCAAATGATTCTCCTTTTCTTGAGCGCGGAGATCTGGCAGTGTAGGTGTAGCGCCTTCTTTTATTACTACTCGGTTTTTGATCAGGTCTTTGAAGATTGTTTTATACTCTGTATGATTCTCAGCTACACTATTTATATCAAAACCATGTCCTAATTTTATCCGACTAATTCTTACTGCAGGATGTAAACGGCTTAAGGTCCTGGTATGAGACTCCACCGCTTCACTTCCTGCCTTATCTTCATCTAGTCCAAAAATGATCTCTTCTAAATTCACTAGCCTACTGATTGCCAACAAGTGTTCTTCTGTCAAACCATTTGTTCCATAAAGTGAAAGCAATGCATAATCTTCTAAGTCCAAATCCAGTGTTTGAAGCGTAGCCGTATCTATGATGCTTTCGCATAAAATCAAATGCTTACTTGTCTTCGATGGATACTCAGGATACAAACCTTTTCTTCCACTACTGTAATAATGACCGCCACCAACTATCGAGCGACCATATAAATCTACTATACTCCCACTCTCATTTAACAATGGAAAAATTATACAACCTCGACCCCATTTTGTACTCGTCTGTCTTGACTTATAACCAATCTCTAATAGTCGCCAATCCAAACAACGAGCTTCGCAATACTCCTGAGCTGGCTTGTGATTGTGTAAACTTTTATGATAGCGTTTAAAACTTGTCTGTGGGTTTTCTTTTTTCATTTGAGATAAGTTTGGTGGGCTTTTAATTGAAAGGGAACTACATAAACTCTTCGCCTTTAGGATCGCTTCTCGTTTTGTTAGTCTTTCCATATTTAATATAAAGTCAATCACATCGAGACTCTCTACTTTACAACTTCCAGCAAAACAATACGCCGTATTCGTTCCTTCATATATCCGCATGCTCGCTTTTTTGTCTTCATGGAATGGACAGTTGAGCATCCCGTTTTTGTTTGGGCTTAAGCTGTAGTGGGACAAGACCGTCCGGATATTCAAACGCTCCTTAATCTGCTGGATCGTCATGCTTAATCTTTTTTATGATCAGCTGATCTTGATCCACTTCTATCGTAACAAAGTCGTTTATAGTAAATCCGGCTTCCTCTAGCCAATTTCCTGATAATTGTATTTGGGGTACTAACTTCTCTCCATATTTTAATTGTCGCCAGTATTCTCGGACTT
This sequence comes from Saprospiraceae bacterium, assembly GCA_965277415.1. Classification (GTDB taxonomy): domain Bacteria; phylum Bacteroidota; class Bacteroidia; order Chitinophagales; family Saprospiraceae; genus JAHDHW01. The sequence goes on along the minus strand of CBDICS010000066.1, from coordinate 2,379 downwards.
TTAGTTGTCTTCTTGTTTGCATCTTTTTTGGGTTTCAATTGAAAGAAAAATCTAAAATATTTATTTTGACTTATTAGGCAATAACACAAAATTATAAATTATTGCCTTATTAAGCAAGTATGATGTCTGCTTATTTTTATAAAATTGACTAAAACAGCATAATTAAGTACCTTTGTTGATAAATAATATTACAAAATGAATCTAGCAGAGCGTATAAAGCAAATTAGAGCAAGTAAAATGCTTTCTCAGAAAGAAGTCATCGCTGCCATTGATATGGGAGCAGCACAGTATAGTCGCATTGAAAATGGGAAAACAGACCCTAGTGTCTCTACTCTAAAGAAAATAGCTAAAGCTCTCGGAGTAACTCTTGCTGAACTCTTTGCTGATGACAATCAGTCTATTGATATTAATTCCAGTGATAAAACTTTGATGGAAAAAGTAAAACTCATCGAAGAACTCGATCAGGAAGAACAACTCACCATTTTTAAAATCCTCGATGCTTTTGTCTCTAAGAAAAAACTCAAAGACGCTCTTACTAGCGCTATTAACTTAGCCTAATATTATCAAAAGAGCCACACCAATGGGCGTAACTCTTTTCATTTTTTTTCAGTGATTGCTAAAAAGCATAAGTGATACAGTTCCTATAGTGAAGACAGAAGAGGATATCTCTATCAATCATAGATACAATGATTAGCCACAAAACTTGCAAATTCTTTTTCATACATATCATAGATTTCATTATCGCTTTTAGAAGGAAAGTATTTATAGTATTTTCTAAATATAAACTCCACAATAAACGCTCTAGATCTATTTTCGTAATAATTAATTTCCGGATTTTCTTTTAAATTTATCATAATCCTTTTAAATCTGTCGTAGTCCTTTTTCTGGAAGGCTATTTCTAATTCAACACTTTTTATAATACCATATTCTTGTTCTTGGTAAAAAAACTTAAAGTCATGAAGTGGTTTATAAGTATTGATTATCTCCATCGCTTTCTCTATCTCATTTTCATACAAATAATATTGAGCCAAACAGCTAGTTGCTATTATTGAATCAATAGGGTTTAATGACTTTATACATAAAGTTATTTCATCAACCAGATCAGGAGTAAGTTCTTTATAATAAAGATTAAATTGAATCTTAGATATATTGCATTGATCAGAATAAGTACTATCAAAGTCGTGGAACATATTTTCTAGTTCTATGCTATCTTTTTTTGAACGATCAAAACTGCTAAAAAATTCATTCTTCTTTTTTTGCATAATATGTTGATCCATTAATTTAGACATAAAACTATATCCTGCCAAATCCGAAAGTTTCGATTCATAAGTCAAAAAATCCTTATCATTTAAATACTGATGATATGCAAGCCCCCATTTCACCCAATGATTATACAACACATCTTTTAGTTCATCATCTTCATAAACAAATCTTCCTATATCATATATCTCCGAGTAATCTTTATATTTCTTATGCCTTTCTGACTCTCTTTTAAATGCGATGCCTATAGGTTTAAGTATTTTTAAATCATCAAATACTTTACTAATTTTTCCAAGCACTCTTTCATCTATATACTCATTTAATGTATAATCATTAAAATTATTAGTAAAAATGTATAATAATTCAGGTATAAATTCTTTTATTTCACATAATTTATTTCCTTGTCTAGAATCTATAGATATTAACAAATTAAAACAAGAATCCATTCTATTCTTTTTAAGCTTTAATTCTTCTTTAGCAATTTTACTTAAAAAGTAATACTCCGATTCTTCTTGAAAATTTAACTCCAGCGAATCTATTACATTTGTAAAATTATTCTTAATGAACTCTTGTCTCAATGTATCCGAAATCGGAGTGTTCCTATAATAGACTTTTCCACACTGATTCTTTTCTTCACAGCATTGAAAAGAAAATAGTGCATATATATTGACTACAAATAATAATTTCTTCATAATCAAAACTCCTTTACTTTTTCCCTACTTTCTGTAGGTTTATCTTTAGTACGATCAATATACTTTTCTAATATTTCTTTAGCAGCTTTAAAAACCTCATCAGTTGTTCTTCCTATATCATCAATAACATCAATAACATCAATATATACAGGATGATCTGTATCACAGCCAATACAAATCCTTTTCATTGTTTCATTAAAAGTAAATTGTCCACTTTTAACATCATCTCTATACTTAAATAAAGCTAAACCCACCGTCTCTATTAGTTCTTTATTCTCTTTTGGAAGACTTCCATCAATCAAGTAATTCACTAATCCTATTGTGAGTTCCCTATCTAAAACAAATCTATCTGGCAATACTCCATTATCAACAGCACTTTTCACTATGCTATGAGCATCCCTCAATGCCAACAGGCTTTCACTTGAAT